>CAKJZJ010000019.1 GCA_918292005.1 Clostridiales bacterium | reverse complement strand
GTAAAATAATTATCATTATTACAAATAATCATATTAAATATATTTTTCTTTTTAAATAACATTGATTTTAATAAAAAACTAATAAAAAAATACAAAAAAATAATAAAAAGGAGATAAAAATGGGTAAAGTTGTAGCATTTTTAAATCAAAAAGGGGGAGTGGGTAAAACAACTACGTGTGTAAACATGTCTAGTTACTTGGCATCTATGGGATACAAAGTATTACTACTGGATATAGATTCACAGGGTAATGCTAGTAGCAATCTTGGTTTCGAAAAAGATAATAAACTAAAAACTATATACAATGTAATAGTAGACGACAATAGTATAGACGAAGTAATTTTGCCTACCAAATGGGATAATCTAAATATTGTTCCATCTAATGTAGACCTAGCAGGTGCCGAAATAGAATTAGTACAAATGAATAATAGGGAAAAAGTACTGAGAAATATACTGAAAAAAGTACGTAATGATTATGACTATATATGTATAGATTGTCCACCATCTTTGGGACTTATCACAGTCAATGCTCTCACAGCATGTGATAGTGTACTCATACCTATCCAGTGTGAATACTTTGCTCTAGAAGGTTTGAGCCAACTAATGTACACAATAAAGCTCGTAAAAAAGCACTTAAATGAGAATATTGATGTAGAAGGCGTAGTACTTACTATGAAAGATAATCGTAGTAATCTAGGTCAATCTGTTGCAGCAGATATTACTAAATATTTCGGTAAAAAAGTATATAAAACAGTTATTCCTAGAAATGTACGTCTGGCTGAAGCACCATCTTTCGGTGAACCTATTAATGTATATGACCCACGTTGTACAGGTGCTATTGCATACAAAAATCTTACACTAGAATTCCTAGAAAACAATAAATAATATAAGTTTTTTAATAAAAACATATAAAAAACATATATATTTCATCATAAAGTTGTAAATAAAATTGCAAAATAAATAATAGTTATACTTTTATAACTAAACAAAAATATATAAAATAATAAATTATGAGGTGTAAAAATGGCAACAAACAAAGGATTAGGTAGAGGTCTAGGCTCATTACTAGGAATACTAGATGATGAAGAAGAAATTAAACCTACCAAAAAAGCAAATGTAGAAGAAAAAAAGGTAGTTGTACCAGAGGGCGAAAAGGTAATTGAGATAGATATTGGTAAAATAGATAATAATCCAAATCAGCCTAGAAAAAATTTCGACCCTACAGCACTATCCGAACTCGCACAGAGTATAAAAAGATATGGTGTTATTCAGCCTATACTTGTAACCAAAAAAGGTGATAGATATCTCATCGTTGCAGGCGAACGTAGATTCCGTGCATCAAAGATCGCCGAATGTAAAAAAATACCAGCAATAGTAAAGTCTTTCTCCGAATCAGAAATCAAACAAATTGCACTGCTAGAAAATATACAGAGACAAGACCTAAATCCTATAGAGACTGCACGTGCTATGAAAGAATTATTGGATGAGTATGGTTGGACTCAAGAAGACCTAGCAGACAAATTAGGCAAGTCTAGATCGGGGGTTGCTAATATGCTCAGACTACTCACTCTTTGTCCAGAAGTAATTGACCTAATTTTGCAAGGGAAATTATCTGCAGGACATGCCAGGTCACTAGTCGTTGTAACCAATCCAGAAGTACAATTAAAACTAGCACAACAGGTAGTCAATAGCAAACTCACAGTTAGGGATATGGAGAATGCTGTAAAAGCAGTATCAAAATCCAATAGAAAATCTATCAAAACTAAAACACAAACTATGTCAGAAGAAATGAGAGAATTTAAAGATACCATAGAACATAGATTCTCTACCAAAGTAGAAATAAAAGGTAATGAGAAAAAAGGTAAAATCATTATCAATTATTACAATGCTGACGACCTAGATAGAATATACGAGATACTCACTCGCAAATAAAAGTAAATAGATTTTCATTATCATTTCAAACATAATATAATATATCAAAATTTCATTTGACTGGTATAAAAAATTCCGAATTATACACATTTTTTAATAAATATTTATAAATAAAGGATTTAACCACTTTATATTTTGTAATATTTATATTATAATGAAGTCGTTATGTTGGAGTGGTAC
>CAKJZJ010000018.1 GCA_918292005.1 Clostridiales bacterium | reverse complement strand
GTCATGGAGTGTTGATTTATGAAAATAATAGCAACCAATAGAAAGGCAAATTTTGAATACTACATAATATCTACCCTAGAGGCAGGTATTGTTTTGGTTGGTTGTGAAGTAAAATCCATACGTAATGGTAATGTAAATCTCAAAGATAGTTTCATTACATTCAACCATGGAGAAGCATACATACACAATATGCATATTGCTAAATACACAGATGCTACAATAGATAAAATAGATGAAAAACGTACTAGAAAACTGCTGATGTCTAAACATGAAATAGAAAAACTAGGTAGCAAAGTTCTAGAGAAAGGTTTTACCTGTGTACCATTGAAGGTTTATCTAAAAGAAAATCTAGTAAAAATAGAGATTGCACTAGCCAAAGGTAAACACACTTATGACAAAAAAGAAAGTATTGCCAAAAAAGATATTGAACGAGACACTCAACGTCAACTCAAGCAATACAAATAATCATGGGCGCGTAATGGTTTCGACGTTTATTTGATACTCATATCCAAGCATAACGGATGAATCGCGTTATAGATTCAAATTAAATTTAACTGCAGATAGTAGATCTGAACTTGCTTACGCTGCTTAATTGCAGGTAGCATGTCTACCCTACATTACCACCGAGTAGGAATAGGCATCAATCAGGTGGCGGGATATATTGTGTTTACATTTAGACCGATATATGACAATTATAAATGTATGCGATAAAAGTTTCTGTTGCTAGGTGTATTATCACATTATTTAAAGAGCAACTAATTATGTAGAAAGGTATGGGTAGGGTAAACGGACGCGGGTTCAACTCCCGCCGTGTCCACCACTTTAGCACATCTCCATGTGCTTTTTTTATACGGCGAGAGTTTAGACTGCTCACGCAGTCATGAGTTGCACTCATAGAACCCGCTAACGCACGTACTCGGGAACCCTACCCGAGAATTGACGCTTCGCTTAATACAACTCCCGCCGTGTCCACCACTTTAGCACATCTCCATGTGCTTTTTATTACTACCACCAACTATTGCTAAACTTATTCGAATATGATATAATATGTATAATAAGGAGTGTGTTATATGAGTAACTTTGACGTTGCTACTGAAAATGCCACAGTAATGGCATCTAGATCTAGAGCAAAAATATTACTTAATAAATATGGTACAAATACACCATCGGATGTAGAAACCACTAACGAATGTGTAGAATACCTAAAAAACAAATATAATAGGGTTTTTGGCAAAAATACACCATCTGTTGCCATCAAGGTATATCCTTTTTCTAATGAGAATGTAAAAGGTATGTTTAATCACCTAGATGTAAAAAACAAATCGGTGCTAGTCGTAGGTAGTTCTGCAGACCAAGCAATAGCATCTATTATGGGTGGAGCAAAAAGTGTAGCCTTAGCAGATAAAAATCCAATAACAAGATATTTCGGTCAATTAAAAATCGCTGCAATATCTGCACTCTCATACAAAGAATTCAAAGAATATTTTTGCAATAATATATTGTGCATGAACCTAAACATTAAATACTACAAAAAATTTTCACATCTACTAGACCAAGAATCTAGAGACTTCTGGGATAATCTCTACATGGAATATTCTGGTTCTGAAATAGCTAGTGCCATATTCCACGACAATACAATAAACACTGATTTTATTCCATATCTACAGAATGAAAAAGAATATCAACGTACCAAAGAAGCACTACAGAAAACAAAAATTAATTATGTTATTGATGATGTATTGAATTTCCATAATCATATAGGCAATCTAGATATCATATTACTATCCAATATTGTAGACTATATAGATGGCAAACACGATAAAGAATTTGGTGAAGAATTGCAAAAATTAAAAGCAAAATTAAATCCAGGTGGAGTCCTTCAATATGAATATACTTGGGGACCAAAAGAATATTTCGAAAATCAAACTGCACTCACACATGCAGAGAGAAGAGTTGCTAGCCTAAAGAAATATCTAAAGGGTGGTAGAATATACGAAGTAGCACTTCCCCCTGTTCATGATATGTACACATATCTTAAACATAAGGCAACATTCTATGTCAAAGGTAAAGGCACCACAAAACAATCACTTCTAAAAACCAATGACGAAATTGTAATGTAAAAAAAGACCATACACAATGTATGGCTCTTTTTATTTTTATACCAATTCAAAATCTATCTCACGAGATAATATATCTGCCCTAACACTCTTGACTCTGAGTTTATCTCCAATAGCATAAGTATGATTGTAGCCTTTGAGCATGAATCTATCTTCAAAAAATTCATATTGGTCTTGTGGTAAACTATCTATCTTAATCATTCCTTCAACAGTATTATCCAATTCTACAAATACACCAAAATTGGTAACCGAAGAAATGACTGCATCAAATTCTTCATAAAGATGATGCGTCATGTAGAATGCTCTATATAGATCGTCTACATCTCTCTCCACACTCTCTGCATTTCTCTCTGTCTCTGACGACTGCAAAGATGCTGCATGGACAAATTCTTTCAACATCATTATCTCATGTTCATGTAGTTCACCATGTAGACTGGCTTTGATTATTCTATGAATGGTCAAATCTGGATAACGTCTAATAGGACTAGTAAAGTGACAATACTTAGGAGATGCTAATCCGTAGTGACCTATGCAGTCTGGAGAGTATTTGGCTTTTTTCATAGATCGCAAAGCAATCTTATTGATAGCATACTCACAAGGCTCACCTTTGATAGTGTCTAGCAATTTCTGAATATCTTTTGGTTCGGCATTGTCCGATTTTATATCATGCTTTACACCGAAACCATTTATAACAGACACCAATTTATTAATTTTCTCTGCATCTGGTTCCTCATGGATTCTGTACACAAAAGGTATATTTTTTGACAAAAAGTGTGTGGCTATTGTCTCATTCGCCACTATCATGAATGTTTCAATAAGTTTATGACTTTCATTATGTTCACGTTTGCTCAGCCCTTTCACATCACCCAAATCATCTAGTTCTATCTGAACTTCTGGAATATTAAACTCTATTGCACCACGTTCCACACGTTTATCTTCTAGTTGTTTGGCTAGTACTCTCATCTGTTGTAGAGATTCAATAATCTCTGGCAATTCATCTTTATCCCCATCAAAAATTGCCTGCACTTTGGTATATGTAAATCTACGTTTGCTATTAATTACACTCTCACAAATATCGTAATTTACTAGATTCGCATTTTTATCAAATTCCATTAGGCAAGATAATGCTAGTCTATCTACTCTCTCATTCAATGAGCATATTCCATTGGACAATTCTCTAGGCAACATTGGCAATACTAGATTTGGAAAATATACAGATGTTCCACGTTTGTATGCTTCTTTATCAAATACATTATCACGTCTTACATACTCGCCAACATCGGCTATATGCACTCCCAATACCCTATTGCCTTTTGCATTAATTTCTATAGATATAGCATCATCAATATCTCTAGTATCTTCGCCATCTATAGTAAATATAATCTTATTTGTAAAATCCCTCCTATGAGCATAGTCACTCTTACTAATACTCTCTGGTATATATTTGGATGCTTCCTGCACATTTTTAGGGAATTGTTCATATAGATTGTAACTACGAATAATTGCTAGGACTTCTGTATCTATTTTGTTTGGCTTACCCAATATCTCGGATATCTCGCCATCGGGATTTCTTTTTGATGCATAATACCTAATGATTTTCGCTACAACCTTATCACCATCTACAGCACCATTTAGTTTGCCCAAAGGTATATATATATCTTTGCCAAATTTCACATCATCAGGAGTAACATAGGCTAATTTTTTTACAACATGCAATAGTCCTACAACTCTCTCACTGCCACGTTCTAGTACCTGTAATACTCTTCCTTCCATTTTCCTACCAGATGTGTCCTTAATAGTAACAACTACTCTATCATTATGCATAGCACCATTCAAGTCGTGTTCGGAGATAAAAATATCATCTAGAGTAATATCACTAGGTATCAAAAAAGCATAGCCTTTGGACGTCATCTGAATTTTGCCTTCGACTCTTTTTATCTTTGATTTATTCTTTTTATCCTTTTTATCTAGCATATCATATGCCAGGTCAATATTAGATGCCCTAGAATATGGCGAATGTGGTGCTTCCACTGAACTTTCTTCGACGTAATCACCAGCATTATCATCACTAGATTCTGGTGTTTGAATTCTTATTTTTTTGCCATCAATTAATTCATCTACAATCTTTTTGATTACGTCATGTGGTTTATTATTAAGCACAGTTAATTGACTCACAAGCATGTCATAATTGAGCATGTCTAGTTTATTATTTTTTATTTGTTTTAGTATCTCGTCCCTTAATTCCATTTTATCCTCATCATGTATATAAATAAAAAGGCTTGATAATATGTGTCATCAAGCCAAATATTTTTTACGCAGTAAAGAAATGTTCTATTACATAGAATGCTATATCTAGTACTAGAATGACAATAGAGCATATTATAATCACTTTTTTCAGTCTTCCCTCTTTGGTGCTACCTTTATTCTGTGCATAATAACTATCATTAGTACCTGTGATAACATTTCTACCACCATCAGGATTGGATGGTTGAACTAGGACTGCTACTATGATTACCACTGCTGCAATAGCAGTTAATACTAGAAGAATTGATCTAAAAGTGGTAAGTAATGTGGCAGTTTCTGCTGTTAAATCTGCTGCTAGTAGATAATTAAACTTCATTTTACTCTCCTAAACTATTTTAATAATTGATAATTTATTTCCATTTACCTAAATATTCTATCAAATTAATTTGAATTTCACAATAGATTTTTTGGATTAATTGCTAGAAATTTGCTAATTCACTGTCAAATAAAATACACCTACAATCATTACAATAACCGATATCCAGAATAAAAACCAATTATTGATAAGTCCTGCTTTGTCTTTACCTTTGGTACAGAATATAAATATAACCATTGCTGCTACCACACACGACACACCAATAATCAAACGTGTCCTATCGCTTAAATTCCTAACACACGTATTATAAAATTCATTCCATAAATTTTGTATTGCACCACATATTTTATTCATCTGTTTCTTCCTTATTCGTGAGAAATAATGCTCTCGCCAGTCATTTCGGCAGGTTGTTCTAGACCCAATACTTCTAGAAGAGTTGGGGCTATATCACACAATGCTTTGCCAGATTTCAATTTACAGCCAATATAATCTTCGCCTACGATTGTGAATGGTACTGGATTTGTAGTATGAGATGTACAAACCGTACCATCTGGTAATAACATACACTCGCAATTACCATGATCGGCAGTCAATAGTGTTACACCACCCACTTCGAGCACTTTACTAATAAACTTTTCTACACATGTGTCTACAGTCTCTACAGCCTTTACAACAGCGTCAAATACACCCGTATGTCCTACCATATCGCAATTAGCAAAATTGAGTATAATTACATCATATTTGCCCACTTGTTCACATGCTTTTTCAGTTACTTCGTATGCACTCATGTGTGGTTGAAGGTCATATGTAGCCACCTTAGGAGATGGTACCAATATTCTATCTTCATTTTTATTAGGAGTTTCTACACCACCATTGAAAAAGAATGTAACGTGTGCATATTTTTCAGTCTCTGCTATACGTAATTGTGTGTAATCATTTTTAGCGAGCCATTCTCCCAAACCATTTTTAATCTCTTTAGGTGGGAATGCAGTATGTATGCCCTTTAATGTAACGTCATACTGAGTCATACCTACGTAGAATACATCTTTTTTAATACGAGCGAATTTATCGAAATTCTCATCTAAAATTGCATGGGATATTTCTCTTGCTCTATCGGTACGGAAATTATAGAAAATAATGCTATCGCCATCTTTTACACCATTGTAATTACCTACAATGACTGGCTCAATAAATTCGTCCATCACTCCTGCTTTGTAACTAGCCTTGATACCAGCCTCGGCAGAAGTAAATCTAGCACCTACACCATTAAATACGCAATTATAGCCTTTTTCTACTCTATCCCAACGATTATCACGATCCATATAGTAGTATCTACCTACCACTGTCGCAATAGTTCCTATGCCTATTTCTTTTATCTTTTGTTCGGTTTTTTCTACGAATCCGACTGCACTATCTGGTGGTACATCTCTACCATCGGTAATTGCATGAATGTATACCTGTTTTACACCTACTTTTTTTGCCATCTGCATTAGTGCGTATAGGTGTTCCAAAGAGCTATGTACACAACCTGTGGAGAATAGCCCCACTAGATGCAATGCTCCTTTAGTTTTTACATTCAACATCGCTGCCTTTAATTCGTCATTTTTGAAAAATTCACCATCTTCTATAGATTTATCTATCATGGTCAAATCTTGATAAATAACTCTGCCGGCACCCATATTCATATGACCGACTTCACTATTGCCCATGATTCCATCTGGTAATCCAACTGCTCTAGCCGAAGCATTAATGAGAGTAGTAGGATACTTCTGCATTATCCTATCTAGATTTGGTATTGATGCAGCAGCTACAGCATTACCATAGTCGCTATCATTTCTACCAAAACCATCCATTATTACCAAAGCAACTGTTTTTTTCATTATTCTACCTTTACATTAATTATCTTTTCGAAATCATCTATCTTTAAACATGCTCCACCGATTAGTCCGCCATCTATACTAGGTTTAGATAGCAAATCTTCGGCATTGCTAGGTTTCATACTACCACCATACAAAACTATGGTTTCTTTCACACCGAAATTCTCAGCGATAATTCTTTTGGCAAAAGCAATCATCTCTTCTGCCTGATCCGATGTGGCACTCACACCTGTCCCAATTGCCCAAACTGGCTCATAGGCAAATATTATCCTGCTTACTTCATCATATTCTAGACCTTGCAATCCACCCATTAGTTGTTTTTCTACAACACTAAAAGCCATATTGCCCTGTCTCTCTTCAAGAGTCTCGCCGAAACACATTATAGGAGTAAGACCACTATCTAGAGCCTTTTTAATCTTTTTATTGACATCTAGATCGGACTCATGGAAATAACTTCTTCTCTCACTATGACCAACAATTACTAGGTCACAAGCAAAATCATTAAGCATATTGGCACTAATTTCTCCTGTATATGCACCACTATCTTCGTGATACATATTCTCTGCACCATACAGAACTTTTGTACCATCTAGCATATATTTGGCTAGCTCCAAATAAACATATGGTACACATACGCCAACAACATTGTTTGAATTATCAGCAATTCTTGCTAGATCTCCGAAATATGGCTCCAAATGGGAATAATCCATATTCATTTTCATATTGCCTATTAGATATTTCTTTTTCATTATAATGCCCTTCTTATGCTAAATTGTCAATTACATCTACACCTGGCAATACTTTGCCTTCAAAAAGTTTTAGAGATGCACCACCACCAGTGGATATATGTGTCATTTTGTTTGCTAGACCCATATTAATAACAGCACTAGCACTATCACCACCACCGATAATCGTTGTTCCTTTTACTTTGGTTAATTGTTTAGCAATAGCATATGTTCCTACTGCAAATTCCTTTTTCTCAAATACACCCAAAGGTCCATTCCAGATTACTGTATGGGCTTTCTTTATAGCCTTGGCAAATAATTTGATTGACTTTTTACCAATGTCTACTCCCATATAATCATCATCAACATTTTGGTCTTTGGTATTTTTATAATTGGTAGTATCATCTATACTAGGAGTTACAACATAGTCAACTGGCAATAGGAAGTTTACACCTTTTTCATTGGCTTTATTAATAAGTTGTTTAGCTGTCTCTACATTTTCTTGATCAAGTAGAGATTTACCTACTTTATATCCTAGAGCATACATAAATGTATATGCCATACCACCACCTATAATCAAGGTGTCTACGGTATTCAATAAACTATCTATAATACCTATCTTATCTGCAACTTTTGCACCACCCAATATGCCCACAAATGGTCTCTTTGGATTTTCTATAGCACCACAGATAATATTTAGTTCTTTTTCAATCAAAAAGCCTATTGCATTAGGTAAAAGTTTAGCTACACCATAGGTACTAGCATGCTTTCTATGCGCTGTACCAAAGGCATCATTAACATATACTTCTGCTAGATCGGCTAGTTCTTTACAAAAATCTTTATCATTTTCTTCTTCTCTAGCATCAAATCTTAGATTTTCTAGGAGTAATACTTCACCCATTTTCAAATCTTTTGCCTTTGCCTTGGCATCTTTACCAGTAACATCGGTAGCCATGATTACTTTATTATTAGGCAATAATTCTTGTAATCTCTCCGAAACTAATTTCAATGAATATTTAGGATCTGGCTTACCTTCTGGTCTACCTAAGTGACTCATAAGAATGACACTAGCGCCCTTCTCTAGCAAGTAATTGATTGTTTGCATTGCTTCTACTATTCTATTATCATCGGTAATTTTACCATCAACAATAGGAACATTGAAGTCTACTCTAACCAATACTTTTTTATCATATACATCTATATCTTTTACTGTTCTTTTATTCATTTTTTTCTCCCATTAAACAATTTGATTTTTCTATGCAATTCAAAAAATTTTAACTGAATATATATATCAATATATATTATATAGATAATTAGAATAACTGGCAAATAAATGATTGTCTATTTATCAATTATTACTAAAAAATGTTTTTAATACAGCCAAAACATTGTCAATATTAGGCTCGGTAGAAACATATACTTTTATCTGACTAGCACCAGGATAACCTTTTAGGTACCAAAGCAAATGTTTACGAATATGTCCAGCGATAAAATTTTCTCCATAATACTCTCGGAGCAATTTAACATGGCGTTCTATTATCTCATACCTACTCCAATGCTTTTCTGTGCCCGTAATATCTGCAAATACTTCTGGATTGCCCAATGATCCTCTGGCTATCATGCATGCATCACAGTGCGTGTATTCCATAGTATGTATATAGCTATCCCTATCTACAATATCCCCACTCGCAATAACTGGTATGCTGACAGCTTCTTTTACAGCCTTGATAATATCCAAATCAACTTTTCCACTATACATCTGTGTTCTAGTCCTACCATGAATTGTAATGGCGCTAGCACCAGCATCTTCACACATTTTTGCAAATGATACTGCATTGATGTGTTCGGAGTCAAACCCACTACGAAATTTAACCGTTACAGGCTTGTCTGTTGCTTTGACACACGCCGAGATAATTTCACGTGCTAGGCCTTCATTTTTCATGAGAGACGAACCTTCACCATTACCGACGATTTTTGGAGCAGGACAACCCATATTAATATCAATTATATCAAACTTTTTCAAATACTCAGAAGCACATATTTTAGCCATTATTTCCGGCTCCGACCCAAATATTTGCACTATTTTTATCTTCTCATTAGGTGCTGTCAATAGTAGGTCTTGCGTTCGAGAATTACAGTATGCCAAAGCCTTGGCACTGATCATCTCAGTTACACCCGCATCAGCCCCCATATCAATACAAATAGACCTAAACGCAACATCTGTAACACCTGCCATAGGTGCTAGTATTAAATTGTTTTTAAATTCAATATTACCTATTTTCATATCAATATTATATAAAAAAAACGCTCATCTAGCAAATCATGTGGCACAAAAAATAAAAAAGCCCTAGATAAAGTAAGTAAATCATAATTTACTTATTACTAGGGTCATTTAGTCAAAATAAATTAGTAGTTATTATTTTCTATTAACAGCATCTTTGAATTGTTTGCCTGCTCTGAAAGTAGGAGCCATGCTGGAAGGAACTTTGATAGGTTCTTTTGTTCTAGGATTGATGCTGGTTCTAGCAGCTCTTTTCTTAGCAACAAATTTACCAAATCCTGCAATATTTACTTCTTCGCCTTTTTTAAGTTCAGCAATAATAGTTGCAATTGTTAAATCTAAAACACCATTAACTTCTTTCTGAGTTAGTCCTGTTTCTTCAGCAACTACTTTAACAATATCTAATTTATTCATAATAATCTCCTTTATTAGTGATACCCAATTATAACATAATTTAGCCATTTTGCAAAAAGATTAACATAAAATTTTGACATTTTTAACAAATAAATCACTATTTTATGCGATTTTTTAATAAATTTGATGCAAAAACATTGAAAATCAATAAAATTTTTCAAAAATTTTTTCTCTTTTATATTGCTCAATTTGTGATTTGGAACACATAAAATCATATTGTCTATTTGGTTTTATTGAGTTTTCGCCGTACGAAATATTTACGCTCCCTACTAGTAAAAACCCTACTTAAAAACAGGTATATTAGATATGCACATAGGAATATTGATCCTAGAATTATAGTCTTCACCAGATAATGAACCACACCATTCATCATTTCACTGAGCCACGTAAAAACAAGCATGCACACCACACCATATATTCCAGGCATTAATAATTCTCTGGTAAAAGAATACTCTAGTACTATTTTTTTCTTTATAACACAGACAAGTACAATAGCCACAAAACACAAAAATATCGTATTAGCAATAATACTACCAAAAATATTGATATTCGGTATGGATACAAAAACATAAACTAAAATAGTACGAATACCCAGCCCCACTAGCATAGTGAGAAATATGGTGGTTGGCTTTCCTATTGCCTGCAGTATAGCAATAAATGTCTGTAAAAACGCCTGATAAATAATACCAACAGCACTTAATTGCAACATTCGAGTGATATAAAAATATTCATCTATAACATCACTACTAAGGCTACTACCATATAGGAATGATATAATATCACCTGCAAAAACATATATAAGCACAAACATACATATTGACATCAACCATGTTATTTTTATAAAGAATTTTACTCGATACTTAATTTCATTGGTATTATTCTGTGCTACCAGTCCACTAAGAGATGGTACTAGTGCCGTTGCCACAGCCGATATAATAATAGCCGGCAGACTAATGAGAGTTTGAACAATACCGCCCAACATACCATACAAAGACGTAGATATCACCGATGAATACCCACTAGCCTGCAAAATATTAATAATCATAAAACTATCCAACATACTCGATACGGGTAGAACCAAACTAAACAAGGTGGCGGGAATGGCTACATTAACTATTTTTTTGATTGCAACCCTATACGAATACCGACTATCATACGCAACGGTCAAATATTTAATATTTCTAATATGCAAATGGCTTTTATTAACTACAATTTTTTTCTTTAAATTTCTTATGAAGCTATACTTTCTTTTAGATTTATAGTTTAAATTGCGATAATTATAATGTAATTGCCCTTTGTATACAAAAAAATTGATAACAATTATAATTAATGCCACCACTTCACTAACAGTAACACCGATAATTGCACCCAGCACTGCTACCGACACACCATATACACATATTTTGTGTGCCAAAACTAGCCCCACTAATAATTTTGCCATCTGCTCTATAATGAGTGATACAGTTGTGGGTACCATATTCTCTATTCCTTGAAAATACCCACGTAGTATCGCAATAACACTAGAGAGAACTATGGCAGGTGCAATAGCAATATACCCCAGACGCGCATTCACGTTCCCTTGATTTTCGGCAAGTATTTTAGCACAAAGAACAAGTATAATAGCCACAATAATTGATAGAACAAAGGTTATAATTAGTGATACACGCAAAATAATCTGTTCATTATATTTATTGTGCATTTTTCTGCATTTGGCAACTTCGGTAGTTACAGCAATACTAATACCACTACTACATAGTACTATTAGCAACGAATAGACTGGGAAAACCAGGTAATATAGCCCTATTCCAGTACTGCCTAGTATATTCGTTAAAGGAATTTTATAAATAGCACCAATCGCTTTAGAAAAGAAACCACCCAGAGTAAGAATAATAGCACTAATTATAAAAGACTGTCTTTTCATACGCAACTATTCCATTTGTAAACTCAAAAATTTTGCAATTACTCTCAAAGACATTATGTATGACATGTCTAAAACAGTACTAGTGTTGTTTTGCAAAAGAATGATGACGCCTTCCGACTCTCCTTGTATACTTATGGGATAAATAATTTCCGATCTACACTCATCTATGCCGTCTATCACACCTATGATAGAAGTGCCGTTGTCTAGGCTAGCTATATATGAATTTTTGCCATCCATTATATCTAGTACCCCGTCTGTCAATTTGGCACCAATGAATTGTTTTTTACATCCATGACAAGCAATAACCTTATCCCTATCACCGATAAGTATTATTCCATCAAAGATCTCCCCTATTACATCACAAAAGTCTTGAGCATAATCACTTATTTGTCCTACAAGTGAGTATTTGCAAAGGACGATTTCTCCCGATGGCAACAGCCCAAATTCTATAGGAGAGCCTTCTTTTATACGCATACACCTTCTTATCTCTTTTGGAATAACTAGCCTACCCAGATTATCCAATTTTCTCACAACACCCGTTTCTTTCATACATTCACCCAATCAATCTATTGTATATATTTATTATTTGAAAAAAAACGTATGTTATGTATAAAAAACCCTAGGTTTTTACCTAGGGCTCACACATCAAAAATACATTTATTTTTTAGAACTAGTAGTACGTTTCTTCGTTCCACTTGTTGATTTTTTACTGGTAGATTTCTTGGTCGTAGTTTTCTTTTTCGTACCAGTTGTTTTCTTCGCAGGAGTCTTTTTGGTCTGAGTAGATTTATTTGTAGTTTTCTTCTCCACCTGTGCATTTTCTTCTACTGGAGCATTCTCTTGTTTAACTACTTCAGGTTCATCATTTTTCTCTACTGGTTTTTCTTCTTTTTGCTCTGTTTCGGTTTTTCGTTCGTCAACATTTATATCTGCTTCAACATGATTCTCTACAGTTTGCTTTGCGAGTCTCTTTCTCTCTGCTTTTATTTCTTCTCTAATAAGAATATCTTCAAAGAATATTTGATTTGCACTATGATAATATACTGTAATCATAGAGTATATAAAGATGAATACGATTACACTACATACAGCAACCAACCAGCCTACAATTAGGCTATCGGCAACTAGCACATTTACTAGCCCTAGACTCAGTCCACATATTATAAATGCAAACAAATATACCATATAGAAGATCAATTTGTACGAAAACATGAATAGCCTATTGCCTATCATTCTTTTTGCACAATCGGTCATTGCCATACTCAGTCTAGGATATTTGTATTTCTCTAGGAAGAATAAAGTCATGGAGAAGAATGCTATAGCGAATGCAGCAGGAATTATCCACAATGCACCACCTACTATGTACATAAGAAAAAGTAATGAAGTAATATACATAGTCCTCAATGTCATAAAAGAAAATTTAAATTCACTATATATGACCGAAATCCTTGGTTGTTCCCCATCCATTACTTGATTAAAGTATTTGATGTAACCTATTTGCATAGGCCCAACAACAACCATAAATACTAATATACCTATAGTCATTATCCAGATTTTTTCTACAAGCATAGCAAAAATCAATGGCACCAATACTATAAGTGCTAGTGGTGTAACCATAGCAAATGTACCCACAAACAATGCACTAAAATTACCCCTGAGTTTAATGCTAGCCAGTTTTATTAAATCTAATCCATTTTTCGCTGCTTTTCTATCCATATTAAATACCTAAAAACAATAAAAAATATAGTAAGCCTACATATATTATAGACTTACTATATTATATCAAACTAATTATTAATAACAAAATCTTTTATAGAGTATGTTATCAAATTTTAGTATTTTATGGGTTGGCAACTATTTCAATGGTTGGCTTGCATAATGGACCATATACAATGTAACCATTACCAGTAGATACACCATAGTACAACTGTAGTTCATTACTACTTACAGTACCACCAATATCATATGAAGAACCATTCTGCATCAATGCTATTACACCAATATTAGCACCGAAGCCTTCTGGCATCTCTATATAATAGTAATCATGATTTTGACCATTATGATTAATGGTTGCCTTCTTGATAATATACAATGAATTATTGAATGGATATGAATCACCCTCATTGACATTATTGTCACCAATGTATATTTTTCTAGATACAGATACATTTACATAATCTTCTAGATTGGTGATAGTATTATTACTCAATGTGATTGTATTATCATTGCCCTGTGTAAAGGTATATTCAATACCATATACATATACAACATATGGAATTGACAATGTTACTTCGTTTCCACTCAAACCTTCTTTGAATTGTAGAGAACCATTGTATCTAGTAGTCATACTCATAGGTACTTCTGAATTGTGTAATACTTTACCAGTATCTACACCATTTACTTTAAATACACTTTCGTATTTAGCCACAAGCGTACCATTAGCATCTGCAGTAATCAGAGCGGAATTATTCCTAATCTGAGCAATAGTAGCAGTACCCTCGTGTAGTTTTATGTAATTGTGATAAATAGTCTGCCCATCAAATAGATATGTAGGCTCGCTACTTGCTACTGGCAATGCAGATGTATCTATAATGTATGTAGGATTAATTGTGAATTCTAGTCGTCTATCGAATGGAACTTCTTGCCCATTATTAGCCGTAATAGTAATAATACATGTGAATGAATCACGGACAATACTTGTTCCATCATATAAAGCATACGATTTGCCTACATTTAGATTGTCTCCACTAATTGTAGCATACCTATTATTGCTATCTACCATACTTAGAGTAACTATACAATTATCGAATGTAAAGTATGTATGTAGTATTGCATCAATACTCTGATTATCCCCTGTATTGATTCTTGCCTTATATAGATTATCGGTCTTTTCCAATCCAGAATTTGGTATTTCATTAAAGTCAACATCATGAGTAACGTGGACTTTGAATATCACCTCCACATCTGTAACAGAATTATCACCAGTTTTTACTTTATAGGCAACAGTAATAGTTGTATCTATGTCGGTTAGTCTAGAAGGCGCCTTGATATAGAGTTCACGATTTACTCCACTGCAACTATTGGTAAATGTGCCATCACTCGTATCACATATTTTCACTATACCATCGGTACTAGCTGTGAATGTTACATGATTGAAGAAATTATTGTCACTAGGCAAAGCGGTTAGATAATAACCATTACCATCTGGTTGAGCGCCTAATGTCAAACGTGTAGCAGTAGAATCTCCAGCAGTTACATTAACTGTATAGACATCATTATTTACACTACTATCTTTGAGTTGGGTAGAGACAATGCCACCAGGTGCCTTTTCATTACCAAACACACTCATTTCTTCTTGTAAAACTTCGTATGTAATGACTTCTGTAAACGAAAATTCATAACCATTATTACCGGTAGTTACAAATTGTTTGTTTATCATTAGATATACCGTTACACCACGTTTAGAATATTTGGTTTCAGTAGGTATACCTACACTTATTGGTTGATAAGAGTTATTCGTCTCATCAAAATAATATTTACCATTATCATCTTTTACATATTCTTGATAAATACTATATCTAGCACCAATAGGTGTACTACCAGTCACTCTCCTATATACACCATTGTCTAGATAATATTTGCCATTTTCAGAATCTTCAATTACATTAAAGATTTCTTCACCTTTTACAAAATTAACTATATATGATGTATCTTCTCCATTCTGCACTGCAGATATGGCAGATGATACACTAGAACTCCTATCTGTTAGATAATTGGTAGCCAGATAATTTTTCTCAGTATATGAGTCTTCACCTAGCGTTTTTACTACAATTTTAGGTGTTTCAGTGATTTGAACAGGAAAATCTCCAGAATCTTTTATATATTTCTTACCATTGCTGTCTGAATTAATGGCAAATGTTTTGCCCATAACGACAACTTTATTATTAACAACTGGGAAGTAAGAACCAGCCTTAAATGTATATGAATATTTATTGGTAATATCATTCAAAACTAATTCATAAACCTGATCACCTACAGTAATAGTACCATCTGAATCTATTGGATAACCACGGTCACCATTTTCATTATTACTGGCATTATCTCCTACAATCAAATAGTCAGTACCATCTATATTTCTAGATGTAAATACTAGATCTTGCGTAATGCCAACCACGCTCGATGGATTTGTATATGTAGTTGAAGTATTATTCGGTGTTGCAACCAAATTCATAATATATGCATAAATGTCTTCGTTGTTTTGCTGTGAGCAGTCAATTAAATCGGTACAACCATCCTCAATATCGTATAAATTATTGGTGATCCTATAGCTCAAACCTTCTTTATTGAAATAATAAATATTATGAGATAGACCAGCATCAATACTTTCTTCTGTCATAAACTGCAGAGAACCATCCGAATACCCTTCTTTATATTGAGCATTGATTCTATAGAAACTAGATATTGAATCCTCTTTAGCATAATTTATGTAACAATTATTGATATTCAATTTATTTACGACATAAGTAACCCAATGAGTTTCCGTTTCATTATTACCTGCAACAGGAATAATTGCAGTAGAATATGGTATGGCACTACCATATGGGCTAAGATAAATAGTATTAGACTCAGCAACATCATTGGCTGTTAGTGTAAATATCATTCTAACAGCATTACCATCACCATCTGTCTCCATAACACCAGTGTCGGCAGAAACCGCCTCGCCACCATTAGTCTGTAATGCATAGTGAGTAAAGTCTGCTGCTAAATTATTGAGTGCAATTTGTTTGTTATTGAGTGTATTGAGTATAAAATTACTCTCATAACCCAAATCATTACCATACATGTCTTTTAATTGTATTGGATAATTGTCATTACTTTTATCCACTGGCGATCCACCATCATCCAATTCAAAGTTGGTTGCATATATAGTAAAGCTTTTGCCCTTTAATAATTTCAATTTTAGATATTCTGTGATTTGACCTAGATATTCTGCAGAAATTGGTGCTCCAGTATCTTTCCTAATCCAACTAGTAATATTATTTCTTTTCAAATACCCTGCACCGAAGCCATCTTCTGCACCTATAACAGGCTCATCTTCAGATGGTGGGGTGAATTCCTTGGATATCAAAGACTCAGTGTAGAAATTCATATTGTCTACATAGCTCTGAATTGTAACCTGTGGTATATTGGCATCTGACAAATCAGAAATACGGAAAACAACTAATTGATTAATTATATCATTTTCTGGATTTTCATCAAATACTAGTCTACGACCATTCACGTCAATAGGGTATCCGTCTACATCAGATAGATACACTACTGCAAATAATTTTAAAGGAGTACTCGATGCATTGAGTGCCTGAATATAGAAATCTTTGGTTTTAATACCACCACTAGTTCTCTCTATATATGTAGGAATTCTCTCACCAACCAAGTCTCCTTCACCATATGCAAGAGTACTTCCACTCATATCTACGAATGAATATTTACCAGATGTGATAATCTTTTTACCAGCATTTTCATCTGTACCATTTACATTATTAGATTCACTCTCTACAAAATACAATACAGATTTATAAGATACTTGATCGTAATTATTGATCTTATCACTAGAAGTATTGATTTGTATGGTCTGAGTATCTAGATCTGGAGCCATACCAGCTACAAATGGTTGACCATTAGTATCTTCCAATATCAATCTGTGATTAATAGTCATTAGTGGAGATACATTCTCAAAAGCTAGATTTGACACATCAGTATCATTAAACTCGTAATCGGTATAATTGATGAATACCCTAGTGTATGCAGATTTGGTAATCTCATGATATTCATTGTCCATACCAGTAACCGTGAATTGTAAATACAAAGACTTGGTCTTGGTAATATCTAAAGTCTCAGAGCTAGATGATACAGGCACATTGAAACGCATTTGCCAATATTTATTACCATTGAGAGAATGTTCCTCTACCGTCATGAATTCTTTGAATTGTTGTGTTTGAGCGATTGCCGTATCCAACTTTAAATATAGCAAATAACCTATCTCTCTATCATACATATATGTGACAGGAGCATCATTAACCTGTGGATTTTCTACGATTGGCTTTTGATCTTCAAATGCATAAACAGGCAGTTTCCCATTAGAGTATCCAGCCCAAACTGACTTGTTACCCAATTCAGCATCGGCATTATACGTCTCTAAATCTACATAAATGTATGGTTTTACAGAGAGTTCATTGAATAATGTTTTCTTTTCTGCACTGGCATTGGCCACACTCTCATTGGATATACCTATAGATAGACCGAAATCATCTACAATGTCTCTTGCCCCACTGATAGTGGCAGAACCATTCAATGAATATGTAGCAGAATCAAATACCTTATATACTTTTGTATTATTATTGGTACTCAAACTCTCCAGGTTTACCTGAGTAATATTAACTAGTGCAGAGCAAGACAAGAATATAAAATCCTGAGATCTCTGAACATTGCTAGCAATCTGTCTCAATCTATTATCTGAACCTGCAGTGGTTGTACGAATATTAACCACACCATTATAATTGCTGTCCAAACCTGCAAAGAAACTATATCCATCATCGGTTTTTATAAAATGACTCAAATGTTTATTTAGGAATGTATTATACTCATCCAACATGTAGGATATCTCGGCAGTCTCATAAGTAGAATTATTGAGTAGTCCAACCAGTCTATCAAAACCCTTCTTTTTATACTCGTCTTCTATTGCATAAGTTCTATGCATTTTAGCAGTCAATTTTATCTGACCATTTACAGATGGATTGACAGGTACTACATAGAAATAATTATACACACCTGTAGCATTATTGAATACGTGTTCTACATTTAGGTCGGAATAATGCACAGACTCACCCTGTCTCATGACAATACCAGTACCCTGATCTACAGCCTCATAATACTGTACATCTACGTCTACACTCTTTAGATTGTGTTGTTCCCCACTACCAGATGAATCACCAGCATCTAGGAAGAATGCATTGACTAGATTGCTACGCAAATATACATATTGTTCACTACCAGTGATAGCCATTGTAAAGTTTTTACCAGATGTGGATATTCTATCGGTAATATTTCCAGCGAAGTACAGAGAATCTTCTGGAACCTCTACGTCAACAACCACTCTCAGAGTTGCCTTGGCAATACCACCCTCTGGACGAAACTCTAGTGTAGCAACACCACCGTAATTATTATTATTGGCATCTTTTCTCAGTTTGAGTGAAAATTCTTTGCCAGCAGTAATAGTGAATTTAGAATCACAATCTAGTACTCCTACTTCATCACGAACTACTACATTGATATTTCTATTGGTAGCATCTTTAGGTTCAAAGTCTAATTTCGTAGTGAAATCTTCCAGAGCATAAACCTCTCTAGCAGTATCTAGAGTATTACCAGATTCATTGGCGAAAAAAATACGGGTAATAGGAATATTGACTTCATCAAATCCCTTTCTGAGTGCAGTAATACCAAATGCTGCACCAACCACTACTACGAAACCCGCAAAAACTATTCCAAATATTTTTAAAAATCTTTTAAACATCTGCACTTCTTCCTAAACTTAAAATTTTTAAGCACGCAAGTCTTTATGTATCCATTTTTCTAGGTGATGTGACTATGCACAAATACCGCATTATACACTTATTATAAGTAATATTTATAAAATAATTATATAAAGGGTTAATTTTTTTGTCAAACAAAACGACAATATAAAACAAAAAAGGACACATAAATGTGCCCTTTTTCATACTCAAATTATCTCTTACGGAATTGTGGAGCTTTTCTAGCTTTCTTAAGTCCGTATTTCTTTCTTTCTTTTACTCTAGCGTCACGAGTAAGTAGTCCTGCCTTTTTGATGTCGGCTTTTAGATTTTCATCAGCTTTTACCAATGCTCTAGCAATAGCATGTCTAATAGCACCAGCCTGACCAGATAGACCACCACCATTTACGTTTACGATTACATCATATTTACCAGCAGTGCCAGTAACTTCGAATGGTTGATTAGCAACTAGTCTGTATACGCCTAGATTGAAATATTCTTCAATATCTTTTTTGTTTACGGTAAATTTACCCTTACCATTAGGGATAAGTCTTACTCTAGCAATAGAGTCTTTTCTTCTACCAGTAGCAGTATATTCTACGGCTTTATTTGCAGGTATTTTCTTTGTTGTCTTTTTAGCAACTGGTTTCTTTTCTGCAGTAGCTGCTTTTTTCTCTGCAGTAGCTGCTTTCTTTTCTGTTGCAACTGTCTTCTCTGCCATAATTATGCTCTACCCCCTCTGATTTTTAATTCAACTGGTTGTTGTGCCTGATGTGGATGTTCAGCACCCTTATAACATTTCAATTTGCCAAACATTTTCTTACCCAAAGAATTCTTTGGAAGCATACCCTTGACTGCCTTTTCTAGAGCAAAATCACTGTGTTTCTCCATTAAATCTTTGTATTGAACAGCAGTAATACCACCAGGATATCCACTATGACGATAGTAGTATTTATCAGTAGCCTTATTGCCTGTCAAAATCATTTTATCTGTATTAATAACGATTACATAATCGCCTGTATCAACATGTGGTGTGTAAATAGTTTTGTTTTTGCCTCTGAGTACTGCAGCAACCTGACTAGCAACTCTACCTAAAGGTATATTTGTAGCATCAACAATGTACCATTTTCTAACCACAGTTTTGTCATTTGCCATAACTGTTGTTTTCATTGTTTTCTCCTAATTTTTCAATAAAATTTTATCAATTAAATTATAGAAATAACTCTGACAGGGGCTAATTGTCATAGCCTTCTAAATTCATACAGAAATAAGTTTAATATATTTTAAATATTTTGTCAACCGGTTTTTCAAAAATTTTTCTATTTTTAGCCATTTGTTTTGCCATGTTTTTCTCTGTAAATATCACAAAATATTGAGACCAAAACATACTAAGTATTAGGAGCGAAATATGACATTTGAAGAATTGGAAAAACAAATAATGGAACTATCTCTACTACCCAATTTGGACTTTTTTACCATTGGAAAATCCACAATGAATCAAAATATATATGGAGTACATTTGGGGACATATTCGGGCAAACAAATCCTAATAGAAGCAGGCATACATGCTAGAGAATATCCCAGCACACAGGTAGTAATTGGTATGGTTCAGTACCTATCCACCATCACTCTAGATGGCGGAGTATATATTATACCACTTAGCAATCCAGACGGAGCTAGAATCGTCCTAGATGGAGTGGACTATCTTCCCTGCCAAAGTCTAAAAGATTACATCCTATATTTGAATGCCAATAGTACAAATTTTGACACATGGAAAGCAAATGCAATGGCAGTAGATATTAATGTAAATTTTGATGCCATGTGGGGTCAAGGTGCACGAAATATATTCTGTCCAGCACCCGGCAATTTTGTAGGATATTATCCTAATAGTGAGAGAGAAACTCGACTACTCATAGACTTTACATACAAGGTAAATCCCGACCTCACACTCAGCTATCATACTAAAGGTGATGTCATATATTATGGCTATGATGGATTGAGCGAAACCGAACTACTTAGAGATGAAAAAATAGCCAAAATCATATCTGATATAAATGGCTATATTCCTACGAAAACTATTGCTAGCGTGGGTGGATATAGTGACTGGGTAAGTGAGTATCTAAGAGTACCTGCATTCACTATAGAAATAGCACCTGCATCATCCCCTACACCAGTCCCTATAGAGTATGTAGAGCCTGCGATCGAAAGTAATAAAAATGTTGTTCCACGACTACTAGATTATCTAAATCAAAATACATAAGAAAACAAAAAAAGTGTCTGTTGAGAAACGGACACTTTTTATTAACTTCTAAATAGTGTAAAAGTTTAATCAATTACCTAATGACCTATTCGTTCTTACTGTCATTAGGATTTATATTTGTAATTTTTGAGACACTTGTGAGATGTGTCTCCGTGTTAAAGATTACTCTTTAAAAGGAGGTGATCCAGCCGCACCTTCCGATACGGCTACCTTGTTACGACTTAACCCCAGTCATTGGTTTTACCTTAGGCAGCTGCCTCCTATTGCTAGGTTAGCTCACCGACTTTGGGTAC
>CAKJZJ010000017.1 GCA_918292005.1 Clostridiales bacterium | reverse complement strand
AATTAATGAATTGACTAAATTTAATTCTTTTTACACTATTTAGTTGTTATTGTTCTCGCATTTCGCTTCGAAATGCAATGGTAGTTTACCACTTTTGAGTATTGCAAGTCAAGGGTTTATTAAAAATTTTTTAAGTTTTTTTTCACTAAAAAAATACCTAAAACATACACATAGCCGGGTGTGTCCTAGGGGTGTGTTATTTCTCAAGAAATTTGCCCCAAAAACCCTTTACGAGAAGATGCATTGGAATGGATTATCCGTGGCATTCGGAATGACAATAGACTATATATATTATTTTTATATATTGTCTTTAATCAATAAAACAAAAAAAGATGGTACTACACCATCTTTCACACATCAAAAATATCAATTATGCATTTTTATGAGACCCATTATACAAAGCACAAACCTGATTGAGTCCACCAATCATTTTTGCATAAGCAACAATTGGTCCAATAATTATAAATGAACCTAGTATTGCCCATAGTAAGAAACTAACTAAAGTACACTTAGGTTTTTCGCCAGCAGTTTTAGCAAAATTCTCCCATCTAAGAAGAATAAGAATAGTCCAAATAAGACCAAACAAGCCACTTGTTATCAAAGTAATCAAAATGTAAGGCAATAATCCCAATGTGGTGCTGTGATCTACATTAGAACATGCAGTATTAGTATCTCTAGCCATTACATATATCATATAAAAACCATAGATACCAAAAGTAATGATTGTCAAAAGCAATATTACTAGCCAATTTCTATTCTCGTTTAATTCCATATTCTCTCCTTTTCTTTTGTATTTAATATGCAAAAACCATTTAAGTTATTACTTAGTAATAGTACCATAAACCATAAAATAATAACAAACAAGTTGCAATAGAAAATTATTTTTTACTTTTTTTTTCATCATCAATAAAGAAATCAAAAGCTTTCATTATTTCATCTAGATCTTCTTTAGGATTCAGAGCATCTTCTAGGTCAAAACCACTTTCACTAGGTTTATTGTCTTTTTTCTTTTTCTTAAAAGTATCAGCAAAAGCAGATGGCATTTCATCATCAGAATTTAGATAATTCTCTGCCATATTACCCTTCCCCTTCACTTTGATACTGTCCAATTTACCACTCAAATCTATTATTCTATTATTCTCTTTTTCTGTTACTTCGGATAGATCTTTCAAAGTCTTTTTCTCGTCATTTTGACTAGTTTTTGCATTGATAGCATAATCCATTTTATTGAGTAGATTACGGATATAATTGTCGCTATTATTATGTAAATCTTTTCTAATTACCCCACTACCGATTCTATTGTTTTGATCCAAAACCTGACCAATAGTATCGTTAAAAGCAGACAATTCATTGTAAATTTTTGATGGTAATCCTAGCCCATCAAATTTAACAATCAGGTCTTCCCATTGTTTATAGAGCAATCTCAATCTTTTAATCTCTAGGTCGTAAAGCTTGCTAGCATTATTCTCTATTTGTTCGGCTTTTTCTACAGCATATATGAGAGCCTGGGATATTTGTTTGTCTTTATCTTTGTAGGTATCTAACCTATCTTCCATAATGGACAATTCGTTTTTTAATGAAAAAACTCTGTCCTTTTGTTCGGCCAGTTTTTCTTCATACTTTAGGCTAAGTTTATTTATAAAATTATCAACCTGTTCAATATCATAACCCTTTTTATTAATATCAAATCTTGCCACTGCGACTCTCCTTGGAAATATCTATATTTCTACAGATTATAATACCTGCAAAAACCATTGCAACATATGCTAATGCCTGCCACCACCAGTCAGTAGTAATATACCAAAAAGTAATAAGTGGAATAGCAATAGACACGTCTAGTACTATAACTTTAATATACAATAAATTTGAATAAACTGCAATTATTATTAGGCTAGAAATAATTGGAATAAATGCATATAAATAATTGTAAAAATTGCTAATTTTTAATAAATCAAAAAGCAATAATAAGATGGCAACCAAAATCATATTTAATCCAAACCAACACGTAGACTGACTATACACAATAATGCCTTTATATAGCAATATTATTGATAAAAGTGCAAATAAAATTGATGCCAACAAATCATATCTAAAACTCACAAAAATCGAGCTAGATTTCAATATCAAAAGTACTATATAACTAATAAAAAGAATTGTTCCAATCAACCTAATAATATTAATTTTTTTCACTCACATAGTCCGAAAATAAATTGACAAATATGGAGAATTACTGCACATCAGCATTCTCTAATTTCGTCTTTCTATTATGAACCAAAAGTAACACACATATCCCTATAGTACCTGTCAAAACACATAGTAAACTTACCAATTTTGATACTGGATATGAGCCTATAAATAGTGTCTGATCGTGGTCTCTGAATGTCTCTAAAATAAACCTAATTAGACCATATCCTACTAGATATGCACATGTAGGAAGTCCAGTAATTTTCGTTTTTCTAAGAATAATAGTAAGTACAAAAAACAATGCAAAATCAAATACAGATTCATAAAAATTGGTAGCCAAATGCCAATCACCATCTACGAATAGAGAAATTGGAAACCACTGCAAAGATTTGCTAGTAACTTTTATACCATAACAACAATGACCGAATATACAACCAATTCGACCAAAGCCTTGACCAATGGCTAGCAATGGTGCCACGATATCTGTAGTTTTAATTATATTTACTTTGTGAATAAGACAGCAAATAATCAGCCCAATCAAGCCACCAATTATACCACCATAAATAGCTAGTCCCCCCTTCCATATGGCTATCACATCCATAAATGTCTCTGCACCACCATTAAAGATCAGGAAATAAACTCTAGCACCAATTATAGAGCAAGGGAATACCCACCACACTAGTGAAAAAGGAAATTCTTTATCAATACCACGCTCTCTACATAATTGTGAAGATAGTGCTAGGGCGACCAAAAATCCCATGCCGAATAGTACACCATACCAACTAATATCTACTCCAAATAGTGTCAATGCAACCAGCAAAAGAAGTGCTGCCAGTGCACAACCCATAATTATACAAAATGGCTTCAAATCGTACTGAAATCCGAAAAATCTTACCTTTTTAGTATCATCTATTACTGGCAATTTTTTCTTGTTTTTTTCCATAGTATTGTCCTTTGATTTGTCTAAAATCACGATTAATGATCCGCATATAATACACAATTATCGCATCAATTAATCTATATATTACAAATATATAATACAATTATTTATCACTATGAGTCAAGCACACCATGTCTAAATTTGTAAAATAAAAAAGCATATTGATCTCTCAATATGCCTTTATTTTATTATAGTTGTGGATCTTCTGGTATATTATCATCTGGTCCAATTGGAGGTAATCCAGCTTCTTGCTCTAGTTTTTCTATTAATTCAGGATGCTCTGCCTTCACTTTGTTGTACCATTGTTGATGAGCTCTTTGTCTGAAATAAGTCATTAATTCCGCTTTTTCTTTATCATCTAGATTTTCTGGACCCTTCTTGATGAAATAATCAATGTAAGCTTTAATCTTGCTGTCTTCTTCGACAACTTCTTTTCCAACCGTGGTATTCCTTCTCTCGATATCAGATAGTATTTGATTCATTGTATTACTACGATGTTTCTTTTGAACGCTTTCGATGAGTGATTTTGTCTCGGTATCACCAGTCATGTACTCTTCAGAAACATCTCCGATTGATGGATGTTCTTCGCCATACAAATCTTCTAATTTATCATCAATTTCTTCTATCTCTAATTGGTACTCTTCTTCGTCAATTTTGCCAGCATATAATTGTTCTTTTAATTTCTTCTTTTTCTCTAAATAACCGCCTAGTGCTAGGGATTTATTGGTTTCTCTCTCTAGTGCATTAAGTTCAGTTTTATGTTCTAGAGCAGAATCAACTTTCTTTCTTTTTTCTCTAACTAAACCTAGTCTTTGCTTTTTAAGTTTGGTTAATTGTTTACGATTACGAGCCTTTTTGATATTCTGAGCAATTTTCTTTAAGCCCTTTACCTTGGTATGTCTCAATTCTTTTCTCTGTTCTCTACTAGCATCAATTGCCTGTTCATGAGCAGCTAATTGCATATCTATTTGCTGACATCTATGGTATTCTTTTAAGAATTTAGCATATAGACGTTCTTTCTTGGAAGCCTTGGTTGCACCAGCAATGATGCTACCTACACCACCAGCTACAGCACCACCAATACCACCTACAGCAACACCACCGATTACGGCTCTGATACTATTATTGAATAGTCCAGAAATTATACCATACTCAGCGATTGTAGCAGCACGTCCTATTGCAGCACCAGCTAGTCCACCAGCAGCACCACCTAAGATACCAAATGCTAATGCAGGTACCCATGGATGACCTTTTATCCATTTACGTGCTCTAGTATGCCATGGTAATCTTGGCTCTGCAAGCATTGCAGTAGCCTTCTCAGCCTCGACAAGTAGTCTAACCTTTCTAGCCTTTTCAGGATCTTCAGGTTTCTTTTTGGAGCCTTCATCATCGCCTTTTCCGTTTTGTCCATTCTGACCGTTTTGACCATTCTGACCATTTTGACCGTTTTGACCATTTTGTCCATTCTGACCGTTTTGACCATTTTGTCCATCCTCGCCGTCACGACCATCTTGGCCATCTCTGCCGTCTTTTCCATCTTGGCCATCACGACCGTCTCTACCATCTCTACCGTCTTTACCATCCTGACCATCTCTACCGTCACGACCTTTTATTCCAGCAATGACTTCAGTGAGTTTGGTCAGAGCATCTAGTATAGCCTTGTTGCCTTCTGCTACTATTTGTAATACTTGCTTATTGCTGTCATTAACTATCTGCTGTACCTGTTGAATGGTTACTTGTTGAGTTTGAGTATTATTTTGAATAATAGTAGCTATATTTCTAGTTAATACATCAATGTCTACAGGAGTATTATTACCTGTAGGATATGCAGGTGAATAGCCATAACCAGGCATAACTGGCATAACTGGATAAGGAATACCATAGTACATAGGAGCACCGGCATAACCTGGCATACCACCAGTAAGATTTGCTATATTCACGCCACCAGTTCTCACATCAAATGCAAATCTATTTACATCATTATTGGTATAGCCTGCATTGATAAATACTGGCAATAATTGTGGAACATTGGCAGGTGTAACACCTACTCCTACCGATCTAAGAGCATTTATTAGATTTACCATAGATCCTACAGAGATTGTTGCCTCTTTAGCACCCTCTACACCATTGATTGTAATGGCATTATTAAGCGAACTTACTACCCCTGGCGTAATATTAGCGAAACCAAATCTATCTACAAGTAATTCAGCAGTTCTAGGATCTACATTAGCACCCTTTTCTACCATTCTATATGGATTGTATCCTTCTGCATACTTAGGTAGTCTAGTTGTAATACTTGTAAGTATCTGAAGTGCCTGTGTGTCTTTGCCACAAGCAGTCAATATTTCGTAAGGCAATTTGGTAAGTATATCTGCAAGTTTTTTACCTTTTAAAAGGTCAAACGATACTAGATGATATATTACTTCTTCTGCATTTTTAGCATCGCCCATTTTAACATATGAGATTGCTTGTTGCATCATAGCATCACGATAAGCATCACCTTCAGTACGGAAGTACTCATCGGTTTTTACCTTACTAGTCATCTCAGCTTCTGTATAGAATTTATTGATAATAATGGTGAAATTGCTGCTAATATTTGCAACAGTATCTTTATTGATATTATCAGATGTGCTTTTCAGATAGTTAAGCAATTCAGCAGTAGTACGATCAAACTCTTCTACAGTCATCTTGTTAGCAGATTTCTCTACAATTCTAATTAAACCAGCTGCAAAGTCGTCTGCATTAAATTGTATTTTTTCACCACCTAGCCTGCCTATCTGAACATTGATATTCACAACCAAATCTGCGATTTCTTTTACACGTTTATCAATAACTTCTCTTGTTACCTTTGGAGATTGCTCTTTAGGTTTTCTATCTTTGGATGGTGTAGCAGTGTCTATTATCATCTTACCATTTTCCATGGTTACCCTTAGACCCTCAGTAGATGTAAGTCTTATAACACCATTGGCAGCCTCTTTACCGAAACTCTCAGATTTAATCCCTGCACCGGAAAAGCCTCTTACTTTTACGCCAGCACGAATTTTGTTTAAATCTTCTGACTGACCACTAACGGTAGAAGGTAATAGTATCTCATCAATATTTGTGAGACCATCTAGATACCCTGCTTCTACATACTCTTTTAGAGTTCCTTTATTGGATGCGAAAAATCCTATAGCCTTGATGTCAGTCTTATTAGGCATATTCATTATGTCTTCTAATGAACCCCTCCTAACTTCAGTGCCACCATTTGCAGACACCATCATATAAAACACTTTAATTTCACTTGGTTTAGCCATTTCCCCTAACCCCTTTTATCTTTAATTTTTTTATTCCACCATTCATTCTAATTTTTAACATTATACTCGTAGTATCGCTCCTAGTAGATCTACCTGTTTTCTATTATTGGTATCTAGAACTTTCAATTCTATATCTAGTTGCTGTATAGCCACATCAATATATCCTATCAGCTCCACAACCCCTCTAGCAGTCAATGGTTTACCCATTGTAATTGATATATCCCTGATAGTATTGTTACATGCTTTACGGAATTCCATCAATTCTTTGGTATAAATACCATTCACAGTTGTGTATTCGGAAAGTTTATTCGTAACGAAGTACACTTGTGTAATCTCGGTAGCATTATTATCATTGTCTACCAGATCATACATTGCATTGACCGAATTGAATGTAGCAGTAAGTAGTGAATTTCTCATGTATAGGTCTTTGCCTTCTATAGCCTGTTGCATGAGAACTCCTAGACCTTTGATAGCAGTATTGATGATAGTGATAAAATCTTTATCCTTTTTATCTATCTGCTCTCTAGCCAAAGTCAATCTAGTAGATAGGTCGTTGAATTTGAATATCACCTGAGTGTATCTCTTCATCTCATTCTCACTAGGTATTGCCACTTTCAGAGCATCTTCCACTTTATCTAGTGTGTGATATCTGTCTGCTATCTTCTGAGACATGTCATTGATTGCCTTGGTTGTTGCCTGAATAGATTTGAAGTATTCTCCATTCACATACTTTAGACTATCTATTTCCCTATCGATAATCTCTTTTCTATGTGGATTCTCTTCGGCTTCCTTGGTTAATTTCTCTATCTCAGTTTCTTGAGCAGATGCCAATTTCCTACGATGCAATTCCAATTGCCTTTTGAATTCATGTACTTCAGCCATCTTGTTCTCTAATTTGTCTAGCAACTGTCTATGTGCATGAACAAATTTCATAAACTGTCTAGCCTTGTCCACTTTTTCACCATCTGTTAGTGATGCATTGGCAATTTTGGCAAATTCGGAATAGCTGCGGATAATCTCATTGTGCAATTTCTCATCGTCTGCGTCGAATGAAGCAACCACACTATCTAGGACTTTATTGCTCTTATTCAATTTTTCTTCAATGAATTTATTCCTGTATGCTTCTATCTCTAGTGGTGTCTCGGTAAATTTAGTCTGACTGATTTCTATCAATAATTGCGTCTCATCTACAACCTTTAGTTCTGCTACAATAGGTTTCACTAGGTTATCCAATTTCATGAGCTCATCATATTCTATGGCATCTAGAGAGATTTTTACATCTACTAGCGACAGAATAAATTTTGTAGTCTTCTCTTGAAATTCAGCAACCAATTCGCCTACTTTACAAATACCAGCCTTCGCAACCTCAGCATCTAGATCCATAACTATTCCTAGTAGGTCACTATAAACTTTGAGTTTGTTGCCAGCCCATTCGTAAATATCTGCAAAACCCGTATCACGACTGCGATCAATCGCAACCTTGAATTCGTCTCTAACCTCAGCCAAGTCCAATTCTTTGTGATACTTCTTCACTGCTTCAGTCAATTCGGCTATGAGATACTCGCAAATCAGCGCATTAACTATAGATGATTTTACATCTTCTTCTTGATAGCGTGCACACAAGTGCAATTCAATTTTTCTTTCCATTTCTCCTCCACAACAAGAATAGTTAATCTTGTGTTTAATAATATTATAGCGAAATCCAGACAAAAGTCAATATGTATCCGAAAAATTTTTCCGAATATTTGTAAAAAAAATTATTAGATAATATATATATTATTAATATTTCCCGAAACAACATCTCAAAAAGCGATTTTTTTGCCACAACAAACAAAAACTCTCCATCGTCTAGAAACAATGGAGAGTATTTAAAATCCTAGTGATATTAGCAATGCATTATTTACATTTTTCATACATTTGGAATCTAAAGCACCGATACGGTCTTTTAGACGGCGTTTGTCTAGAGTTCTAATCTGCTCTAGCAGTAACACGCTATCTTTTGCTAGACCATAATCTGTACTCAATTCGATGTGTGTGGGTATTTTTGCCTTGTTTATCTGACTGGTAATAGCAGCAACAATGACAGTAGGACTATATTTATTCCCAATGTCATTCTGAACTATCAATACAGGTCTCACACCACCCTGTTCACTACCTATCACAGGGCTCAAGTCGGCATAATATAATTCGCCTCTTTTTATGTCATCCATTCAGCCATCTCTCATAATTTAAAAAGTCTATCAGATCTACACGAGAATAGTCTATATCCAATTCAGCATAGATAGGACTAAGGTCGTCGAAAACTCGTGCCCAGTCCCTACTCAATATATGATTTTTATAGCCATTAACGTGCAAGATTTTTGATTTTAAATTATGCACACATTTGTGATAGATATTCTTATTTTTAATTATTTTTTTCAACCATCTTTCTCCCTAAAATACTACTTATAACTTATGCATAAAACCCACCAATATTATGCCGCTACAAAACATTTCATATTTGTCTTAATACTGCCAAATGTGGACAAGATGTTATAATTTGACATAAACATATTGACTTTTTGACAAAATGTGCTAAAATATATGTACTATAATCGATAAATATGGGGGGAAATTATGGGAAATAATTTTAAAGAACTGCTAGCATACACACGCAGTAGACAAAAAGACATTGAAGCAGAATACACAGAAAAAGAAAAGGCATACAAAAGGGCAAGTGTTCTATTTAAACGTAACGGAAGTCGTGATAGTCTAATGCCTATCAGTGCAGATGTACACCAGTATACAATCAATACAAAAAATGGTCTAGTAATATGCACTATAGACAAAAGCAAAGCAGGACATACTATCACAACTTACGAAGGACTATGGGACTATCCAATAGCATCAAACAAAGTTGTACAGCGTTATGCAGAATTAACATCTGACTTTTATATTGACAGCACTGGTTCAAGAAAAATAAATAATACCCTAGTATATAGGAGAAGTTGGAAACATCAAGAAAAATATTCCAAGAAATCAGGAATTATATATTACATAGGCAATAAAGAACCACAACCATTCAATAGCAAAAGAGCTAATGCTGCATACAATTATTTTGAATTAAAATGTAAACCTACCATTAATTCTCTAGAGAATGTGGACGACAATACTACGACCATCAGTCTCAATTAAGCATAACAATGGAGTATATAAAAATAAAAAGCGAGAACCACAATTCTCGCTTTTTGTTTTGAACAATCATTTTAATTTTTAATAACACAGATAGCTGTACTAACATCTTTGGTGTGAGATATACTAATGTCTACTCCTGTAGCACCTATATCTTCAAACATTTTTTTGCCATACTCAGATATCATATTAAGAAATGGTTTGCCTAGCACATCATGATCTATCTCTATATCATGTAGATCTATTCCCCTACCTATACCAATACCCAGTGCTTTTAATACAGCTTCTTTAGCAGAATAGATACCGGCCAATGTCTGTTCGGAATGACCAGTAGTCCTAATATATTCTATTTCTTTTTCGGTAAAATATTTATTTAAAAATTTTTCACTTCCCACCAATTTTTTTGCACGCTCAACATCTAATACATCTATACCTACCAACATATTTTTTATCTCCTATATCCATCTACAATTTTATTTATTTCATCGAATTCATATCCACGAGAATAGAGAAACCTAGACAATTTATTTAAAGCCTGTAGAGTAACGTCTTTATTTTTCATATACTTATTAGCAACACTCTCGATACTATCTTGCATCTGCACACCTTCTGCAAAAACATCTTCTATCACATAGTCAGTAATACCTTTAGATTTAAGTGCACTTATCAATTTGGTTTTACCATACTTGCTAGAAAATGTATGAATGAAAGCTCTAGCATATGCAGCATCATCTAGATACTTGTAGTCGGTCATTTTGTCAATTACATACGATATTGTGTTGTCACAATATCCTTTTTTGTGCAAATAGTCCTTTATTTGACTAGTGGTCTTTAGATTTGAACTTATATATTTTATTGCTTTTGTAAAGGCAGACTCTTTTTCATCTTCTAGTATCAATTTATCCAATTCATCAACATCAATTTCAATACCCTTTTTTAGATGGTGTTTAATACACAATTCTACAGACACACCTGCATAAAACTTTTCATCAATGTAGAGATTTGCACGTTCTTTATTATTCTTCTGTACTTCCAATTTCGTTATTTCTGGCATACGTATTCGCTCCCCAATTTTTCTATAGTAGTATTCGGAATTCCAGACACTTTAGAACACTCATCTACAGACAAACAAACTATGTATGGTTCTGCATAGTCTATGGTAAGCACTCTATATCCTGCCGACTCTGCCGATGCCATTACCTTATTCAAATTATCAAAAGTTGTTCTAACCTTGTATTTAGTCATTAGCACACATTCGGTAATACTAGCAGAGTCTAGAGCAATTTTCCCAGATGTAGTATATGCTCTAATCAGACCACCGGCACCCAGTTTAACACCACCAAAGTATCTAACAACAATTAGAAGAACATTATGCAAATCCTTTTTCTTAATAAGTTCTAACATTGGCTTACCTGCAGTGCCTGCAGGCTCACCATCATCAGAACACTTTTCTACTTTGGGAGTATCCAAAACGTATGCGAAACACACATGTGTCGCATCAGAGTATTCTTTCCTTATTTTATCAATAATCTGTTTTGCTTTTTCTTCATCAAAAACAGGATATGCATAAGAATAAAATTTTGACTTATTAATAATGTAATCTAGACGCCCAGTCTCTGTAATACTTCTCATATATTTAGGATATCACAAAACTATAATTTTCACAAACACTATCGTAATAACACCAATAAAAAAGTTGCCACAAATAATAGCAACTCTTTGTTTAAATTTTTTTCAAAACATAAGTCTATAATTAACTTACATTTGATGATTGTTGTTCGTAATTTTAACAGGAATACTATCAATACTCTCTATGATTCCCTCTAGCCATTTTGCAATCGCCTTTAAATTATATGGCCTCATTTTTTTCTGTAATTTGCTAGCAGAAATTTCATGTGGGTGGAGCTTACCATAAGTAGTCCATGCGTCTTTATATGCCTTAGATTTTTTATCGCTATCCGTACTGGTTTTGGTCTCAGCTTCTTTATCTACAGTAGGAGCTAGTGAAACATATTCCACACCCACATCATTAGACTTTTCAACATATTCTTCATTCATTTCGTTTGCAAAACTTTTATACGAATTTAGCACTTTATTGTCAGAATCTCCTATGTTATTGGCAATTTTACCAGATGTTTCTGCAAAATACTTGGCAATCGCAACATCACCCATTATACTCTCAATTTTGTTTGGAGCAGACCAACATTTAACCCTGTCAGCTTTTAGATGGGACACCATGTCCAGTCTAACCTGTTCATCAGCAGAGCATATAAATTGAGTGCGATAGAATATAAGCGAATCCAGAGCGTGAGACACTCTAGCAGCGAGAACTCCAGTCTGTTTCGCTTTTTTCTCCACATCAGCTATCACGCTACCAGTTCTTTTAATACGCTCTCTACTATACAAATAATCTGTAACAATATCTTCACCCATTGCACTGTGTTCACTAGATAGTACTTTTCTATCTCCACCATTCAATAGGTCTACAAATCCAGTAATCACCTCACCAATATCTCTACCGGCAGCAAGCATCGCTTTTCTATACTCGGCATATTTGCGACCAATAGGTTGGTCATCTCTAAACATAAACTCACAAGTCTTTATTTGCAATGCCTTTTTCATTACATCTGCTATCTTTTCATCACCAGCGATTAGGTATTTCATAACATCATAATATTTCATATTTTCACCCATATAGTACCCCCACATATTTCTTATTATAAATATTATAAATCAATAATATCACGATGTCAATAGGAGTTGAAAAAAAACGACACCCATAATGGATATCGCTTTTATTTTTCAATTATGCTCTATTAGCACTTCCAAATACATTTTCCATTTTGTTTTTAACAACCGACTTGATTAGATCCATACCGGCAGTATTGTATTTACGCATATCTACATTCTCTGGATTTTCAGCCAAACTCTTTCTGACACCTGCTGTAAATGATAGTCTAAGGTCACTATCGACATTAACCTTACATACATTGTGTGAACATGCTTCTCTAAGCATTGCTTCTGGTATTCCAATAGAGCCTGGTAATACTGCACCATACTGCTCAGCCAATTTTACCATATCCTGTGGGATAGAACTAGCACCATGTAATACTATAGGCATATCTGGCATTAGTTTTTCTACCTGCTCTAGAATGTCTATTCTGAGTTTTGGTTCGCCTTTAAATTTTACAGTACCATGACTAGTACCTATTGCTATCGCTAGACTATCTACTCCTGTTGCTTTTACGAAATCATATGCCTGCTTTGGATCGGTATATCTAGCCTGGTCTTCGGTAGCACTTACTTCATCTTCTACCCCTGCTAGCACACCAATTTCTGCCTCAACTGTAACGTCGTGTTTATGGGCATATTCTACCACTTTTCTAGTCAAAGCAATATTCTCATCGTATGGCAGACTAGATGCATCTATCATTACATTTGTAAATCCTGCATCAATGCAAGTTTTGCAGTCTTCAAATGTTTTGCCATGGTCTAGATTTAGACATACAGGCACAGTCATATGACTAGCATACGTTTTTGCAATAGCGACTAGAATATCTACTCCGGCATATTTAATAGCACCGGTAGAACATTGTACGATTACTGGGCTTTTGCTCTCTTCTGCGGCCTCCAAAATGCTTTTTAATGTCTCAATATTGATAAAATTGAATGCACCGACACCATACTTACCTTTCAGTGCATTCTTAAAAATTTGTTTACCATTCTGTAAATTCATAGTCTTTACTCCTTACCTTTTTATTTTATTACAAATAGACCAAAAGCACAAATATTTTACATATTTTGGATAAAAATCTTCATTCAATAACACAAATTAAATACAATAAATACCAATTACCCACGTCATTTAATTGTGTTTTTTTTAGAATTATTATAAAATTGGAATAGATAAAGTAATTAAAATGGAGCAGAATATGAAAGTTGCTTTTATAATTCCTGTACTAGATGAAATTGATTTGCAAAAAACAACCAAATACATAAATGAGTCATGTGAATTAGATCACGATATTATTTTCGCAATAAATGGCAAAATGAATAGTTTTTTCACTCAAGTACGTACAACATTTTTATCTGATGCTAGCGTAAAGGCTTTTATGTTGGATAGACCTGTGAATGAGCATAAACTAATCACTATCGGCATGGAAATGACCGAAGACTATGATGCAACAATCATATATTCGGGCAAAGAAGAACCCAATAAGGACGTTGTGAGAGCATTTATCTCTAGCTGGCAAGCTGGCAATAAAATAGTATATTTGCGTAAAGAATATTCCGGTATAAAAAAATTGGGAGTAAAAATCAAAAGAGCATTCTATAAACTAGGTATAAAATGGCTACATATATTTAAAGATAGATGTGCCGAAACCGATATTCAGCTCCTAGACCAAGATGTAGTAAAGACCATCAATCAATTACCACACAAAAATAGAAGATTGAGAGTACTGGATAGTTTCGTTGGTTATCAGACAGACATTATTCAATTAGAAATAGATAGCAAAATGAAAGAGAATAAGTCTTATGATGAAGTTACCACAAAGGTAAAAACATATGGTATTATGTCCATTTTATCCATACTAATAGCACTAGCATGTATTATAGTGGGAGTAATTGGTATAGCGATGACGTGGCCAATCTCAGTAGTCATATATATAGTACTGTTTACGCTGGGTGTTTTTGGAATTATTATGTCATTTGTACTATCTACACTACGTACACTCAATTTTAGAGTAGGACAGATAATAGATACTGCAGAATTAAAAGACCTGAGAAATAAACTAGAAAAATACAATATATCCAATAAAAATTAGGATAAAATATATGGCTTGGGCCACAATTAAAAGACAAGTTTTTGTCTTTTTTGTTTAAAAATAGGAGTATAAAATATGTTTAATAGATATGAAGAAGAAAGAAAATTAGCCAAGATGTTGGTCAATTACTCTTGCAGAGTAAAATCGGGAGAAAAAGTACTTATTACCTACTCCGATTGCCCAGATTCTTTTATAGAGAGACTAATAGAAGAAGTAAGTCTAGCAAAAGCGATACCTGTAGTATATCGCATGGATAAAATTATCAAACGTGCGCTACTTCTATCTGCCAACGAAAAATCCATGGAATATTATCGAGATATTGTTTCACCTATTATGCAATCGGTAGATGCAGTAATACTAATCGGTGGTAGCAGAAACGATTTTGAATTATCCGACGTTCCTGCCAAAACATTTAGTACCTACAGCAAAGTATATGTAGACCCTGTGCATTTCCAAATAAGATGCAGTAAAAAATGGGTATTACTCAGATACCCTACACAATCATTCGCACAGCATAGTCAGATGAGTAGTGAAAAATTTGCCGAATTTTTCTTTAATGTATGCACACTAGATTATCAATCTATGGATAAAAAAATGGAGCCACTAAAAGAATTGATGGAATCTACCGACCAAGTACACATTGTTACTCCTACTACTGACCTAACTTTTTCCATAAAAGGTCTACCTGCAATCAAATGTAGTGGACAATGCAATATACCAGATGGCGAAGTATATTCTGCACCACTGAAAAATTCGGTCAATGGACATATAGTTTTCAATATCCCAGCAGTAGACAATGGAGTAGAATTCAATAATATCAAACTAATATTTAAAGACGGCAAAATAATTGACTTCGACTGTAATGATAAAGAAAAATTCCAAGAAATACTAGATACAGACGAAGGAAGTAGATATTTAGGTGAATTTTCATTCGGACTGAACCCATATTGTACAAGCTCACTTAAAGACATTCTTTTCGATGAAAAAATGTCCCACTCTATTCATCTAGCCATTGGTAGCAGTTATGATGATTGTTATAATGGGAACAAGAGTGCCATTCACCTAGATCTAATACAGAAACACACCGAAGAATATGGTGGTGGCAAAATATATTTCGATAATAAATTAATATACGAAAATGGTAGATTTATTGAGCCTAAATTAGTTGATTTAAATGCAGAAAAATTGATATAATATCTAGGTAAAGTAAAAAAGGAGAAAAATATGAGTAAAACAATTAAACTTGGTATTAATGGCTTTGGTAGAATTGGTAGACTAATTACTAGAATATCTCAAGATTTTGATGACATTCAAGTAGTTGGTATTAATGACCCATTCCTAACAGCCGACTATGCTAAATATTTATTAGAAAGAGATACAATGCATGGTAAATTCAATGGTACTATCGAGCAGAATGGCGATTATCTAATCGTAAATGGTAAAAAGATTAAATTTTTCGCTGTAATGAACCCTGCAGAAATAGACTGGAAAAGCGTAGGTGTAGATTACGTAGTAGAATGTACTGGTAAATTTACAACTATTGAAGGCGCTTCTCAACATCTAGTAGGTGGAGCAAAAAGAGTAATCATCTCTGCACCTTCTAAAGATGCCCCTATGTTTGTATATGGTGTTAACCACGAAACATACAAAAAAGATATGAAAATCGTTTCTAATGCTAGCTGTACAACAAACTGTCTAGCACCACTAACCAAAGTTGTTAAAGATAACTTCGGAGTAGTAGAAGGTCTAATGACCACAGTTCACTCCACTACTGCTACACAACTAACAGTAGATGGTCCTAGTAAAAAAGACTGGCGTGGTGGTAGAGCTGCCAGTGGAAATATCATTCCTAGCTCCACCGGTGCTGCAAAAGCTGTAGGTAAAGTTATTCCAGAACTAAATGGTAAACTCACAGGTATGAGTTTCAGAGTTCCTACTCTAAACGTATCTGCAGTAGACCTAACAGTTAGACTAGCTAAAGAAACTACTTATGACGAAATCAAAGCTGCTATGAAGAAAGCTAGCCAGACCAACCTAAAAGGCGTACTTGGTTATACCGAAGAACCACTAGTATCTAGCGACTTCATGGGAGACAATAGAGCAAGTATATTTGATGCAGAAGCAGGCATTATGCTATCTCCTACATTTGTAAAACTAGTAGCATGGTATGATAATGAATATGGTTATAGCACACAGCTATTAAGACTAGCATCTTACATGGGTAAACAAGAGTAATAAAAAAGGCACTCGATATAGAGTGTCTTTTTTTTATTTTTTAGACTTATATCTCAGTACTCGCAGACTATTAAGTATGGCTAGCAACGTTACACCAACATCAGCAAATACTGCATACAACATACCAGTAATACCCAATGCACCTAATAGTAGAAAAACAAATTTAACACCACAAGCAAATATAATATTCTCTATAACAATACGCTTAGTCTTTTTGGATATCAAAAGCAAATCTTTAATTCGAGATAGATTATCATCAGCAATGACAATATCACTACTCTCAATAGTCGCATCTGTACCCATCACACCCATAGATATACCAACGTCTGCTAGATTTAATGCTGGTGCATCATTGAGTCCATCACCTACGAATGCTACAGTTTTATTATTACCTTTTAGATCTTCAATTACTTTTAGTTTATTCTCAGGTAGTAGTCCAGACTTATAATTCACAATGCCTACTTTTTGAGCCACTGACATCGCCACACCATCATTGTCACCCGTCAACATCATTGTCTCTATCTCGCTATCGGATAAATACTTCATCAATGGTGCAGATTGTGTTTTTATAGTATCAGACAATAGTATTTTACCTATCATTTTGTCATTCTTTTTGACAATAACTATCGTGCTTTTGTCATTTCGTTCAGACTTACCGACAAAATACTCATTATCATCAATACAATACGATATACCCATACCAGGTATTTCTTTATATTTGGATACCTGTAATTTTGTTTTATCTCCGAAATAATTACATATAGCAGTTGATAATGGGTGTTTTGACTTTTTCTCTCCAGCCACCACTATTTCCATCAGTTGTTTTTCATCAATTTTGCTATCAAGGACTTTGACACCTACCACCTGGAAATCTCCTGTAGTAATAGTGCCAGTTTTATCAAAGACAAAGGTATCCACTTTTGCAATAGCATCAATATAATTGCTACCTTTGACTAGTATGCCATGTTTACTGCAAACACCTATTCCTGAGAAATATCCCAGTGGAACAGATATTGCAAATGCACATGGACACGATACAACTAGGAATATTAGTCCCCTATATACTGCCACATTTATATTCTTTAAAATTAGTGCTGTAATACCAAATGTAACTAGTGCAAGTGCTATGACAATGAGAGTATAAATGCTCGCAAATTTTGATATAACTGTTTCTGTTTTTGACTTCTTACTACTAGCATTACTTACCATGCCCAGAATTCTTGCTATAGTACTATCTTTATACTCCCTAGTTACCTTTATTCTTATTTCGCTATCAAGGACTATCGCACCAGAATATACTTCGGTATTCTTTGTAATAGTAATAGGTAAACTCTCACCAGTTAGGTGCTTATTATCTATCATTGCTTCGCCACTCGCAACAATACCATCTAGAGCTATTTTTTCTCCCGGGCGAACGATTATTATTTCACCTATATTAACTTCTTCTGGTTTGACTTTTATTTCTTCGTTACCACGCAATACTACTGCCCACTCTGGTTTAGAACTAATTAGTGCCGATATACTCTTTCTAGAATAATTTACTGCCCTAGACTCTAGCATTTTACCTAGAGTATATAGAGCTATTACCATTACTGCCTCATGCGACTGTCCTACTAGTATTGCACCTACAACAGATATAGTAACTAGCGTATTCTCATTTATTTTGCCGTGTACCACCTGCAAGCATGCTCTAATATATGTTCTATACCCCAGTAGCAATACAGATAGTATCAATATAGTAATTGACCAAACAACTGCCATATCTACAAATATATGAATAACTCCCAGTGCCAGTCCAATCAAATATAGTATTACATCGTAAATATGCATATCATGACTATGATTATGGTCATCATCTACATGCTCATGCAATTTCACATCTGGATTGACTTGTTTGGTGGTATTTATAATATCTTTTAAAATTGCTCTAGCATTATCATCATCTACTTCTAGATATAGTCTGCTAGAAGTAAAATCTACATTACAATATTGTACACCTTTTACTTTTTGCAAATATTTCTCCAAAGTCAATGCACAGTGTGCACAATCAAGTCCCGTTATATGATATTCTTTTTTCATCTAACAGCCTCCTTGATGTGTTCTACGCCCATTTCATATATTTTCTTTATATGATCATCAGAGAGAGTATAATACACTTCTTTGCCCATTTTTTGAGCCCTAACTAGATTTAATTTCTTTAGGCTAGATAATTGATGAGATATTGCCGATTTGGTAACATTCAGAGCTACTGCAATATCACATACGCACATTTTACCTGTAGAATCTAGAATATTGATTATTTTTAGCCTGGTCTCATCTGCAAAAGTTTTAAAAAACTCGGCAAGTGCACAATTATACTTATCTGTTTTTCTCAGAGTTTCTTGTGCTTTTTCTAGGTCATCAGCGTGCAGACAACCACAATCACAACGAGATTTTTCCATAAACACCCCTAAATATTATATGCAATAACGATTGAACAGTTGCTCAACTATTATATATAATTTACCATATTATGTGATTATAGTCAACAAAAAAAGTATGGTAAATACCATACTTGCTAATTTATAGACCTATCATTATTTCACTTGTGCGTCCGGTTTCTTTGAATGGAGATTTATCATTATTCTTACAATATATTAAATGGGTATTCATATATCCAGAACCCGATCTATATGGCAAAAATAGACCTTCTTTTATTCTCTTGTTTAACATCACATACAGAAACATTGTATGTTCCCTAAAATATGGTTGCAACTCATTGAATACTTGAATATATCCATCATCACTAAGATTATTATCAATTATATTCTTTATTCCAGTAACAAATCGATTTATATTTACGTAATTAAACACATTGGAGAGTATCACGGCATCGTACTTTTTACCATTACCCGCCTTATAAAAATCCCCAAAATCTCTTACTTCATAATATACAGGAACTTTATTTAAAAGGTCTCGTAGTCTATAGTATTCTTTAGGATCTTTTCTATATTGGAATACTTCATCAGCACAAAATGACATATCATGAAAAATATTATAAGCAATCTCTTGATTCGTCGCTTCATCATGAGTCTTTTCTAATATTATACTATCCCAGAAAAGTTTGCTCTCGGCATCTAAATCATGAGACACACGAGAATACAATTTGCTGTCCAAAATCTTATCAAAAGAGAAGTATAATTGAAAATGATCAAAATTCAAATTTTTAATGGCAGCAATTTTAAGTGCAGTATAATATTTTGCCATAGGATTGGCATCTACTAATGTTACATCTTTGGCACCATTTAAAATACTTATTAGCACCTGATCTCCCGAACTACCTACAGTGAGAACCGATCTATCTGCCATGTCTAGAGTCCCAATACTACCATCCAAATCTTCATTAGAAAAGGCATATACTTGACCTACAGACAAATTTGTATCGCTAAAAGGATCTTTGACCTTACGACCAAAACAACGTGCAGAAATTTTTTTTCTTTTCTGTTTTATATAATTCATGAATCCAGCATCAGAGTCAATATTTATATAGCCATCACCCACAATAGAGCTCTCTAATGCACTACCACACCAATCTGTTTTTTCTTCTTTTTTTCCCATGTTTTTATTATACCATGTGTATTATTTTTTATCAATACCCTATTAGAACACTTCTTCTATGACACCACCACCTAGGCACTCTGTATCTGTGTAGAATACCACATATTGTCCTGGTGTCACAGCTCTTTGCTTTTCAGCAAAATGTACAACAACTCGACCTTCTTCAATACTTACTTTTACTTTTTGGTCTGGTTGTCTATATCTGAATTTCGCAAAACATTCAAATTCTTTTTCTTTTGGTTTAGATGGTATCCAATTTACCTGATATGTGATGAGTCCATTTGAGAATAACTCTTCACCTTCGCCCTGGGATACAATCAGTCTATTATTCTTTGTGTCTTTGTCTACAACGAACCATCTATCGCCATTACCATCCGACCTACCACCAATATTTAGTCCACGACGCTGACCTAGGGTATAGTACATCACACCTTCGTGATGACCGACCACCTTACCACCTAGATCCACAATGTCTCCTGGGCGACTAGGAATATAATTTTTTAGAAATTCCCTAAATCTACGTTCACCTATAAAGCATATACCCGTACTATCTTTTTTTTGTGCTGTAGATAGACCATATTTCTCGGCAATTTTACGCACATCAGACTTTTCCATATCTCCCAAAGGGAAAAGTACATCGTGTAATTGTTCTTGGCTCAATTGATTCAAAAAATATGTTTGGTCTTTGCCTGTATCTTTCGCCTTTAAAAGTCTAGATGTATCTCCATCATGCTCAATCTTGGCATAATGACCAGTTGCTATATAATCTGCACCAATACTTTTAGCATATTCTAGGAATGGACCAAATTTAATTTCTCTATTACATAGTACATCTGGATTGGGTGTTCTACCCTTCTCGTACTCTTCTAGAAAATATTTAAAAACTCTATCTAAATACTCTTTAGCAAAATTGACCGAATAATATGGTATGCCCAATTTATTACAAACACGCTTCACGTCTTCGTAATCGTCGACTGCTGTACATACTCCATTGACATCATCTTCTTCCCAATTGTGCATGAATAGTCCTACCACCTGATAACCCTGTTCTTTGAGTAATGCGGCAGCAACCGAACTATCTACACCACCAGACATACCTACAACAACTTTTGTCATTTTTTCTTTTCCTTTTCAGCAAGTATTACTGGAATTTTAAATCCTTTGAAAATCACTGCAATAATATCTGTCACCCACATAACTAGATTGATGGCCATCATGAAAAATGCTATATCGTACACTATCATAAAGATTTGGGCAAAACTAGCAGATACTTTATTGGCAAGTGCTATACTAAATAACACAACGGACAGAACAAACGAGAGTAAAGAGAATGTCCCTCTAATGTATCTCAAAACATAATAGTGATTTACACCTAGCCAACCCAAAAAAATGGTAAATAAAATCAATTTTAATCTACTCACATCTGGTGGAACTACAGTAGTGAAACATATTAGGTCTTTATCCCCATTTTTACGGTATTCTTTTACTTTTTTATTACTAGCGCCCAATATCTGATCATCTGTGATCTTGCAATATGGACATACTTGTTTTTGGTACAATTTTGCACCACAAATTGGACATCTCATAAAATACAACCTCTACTATATTCTAACATATTTTCATATATTTAAACAATCAATATAGACACAAAAAATGCCCACAAATACTATGGGGCATTTTCTCAAATACGATAATATTAGTCGTTATTACCAGAGATGATCTTTTTGATTTCTCTTAGATTGCCTAGAGTCAATTCTTCATCGATCTCTTTGTATGCATTTTTAAAAGCATCTTTCAATTCTTTGCTAATATCTTTATCTAGAGCAATATCTCTCACTTTTTTAGCAAAGTCTAGCACTTCTTCTTTAGTTTTGAAATCTACTTCGGTAATAATTCTTTCAATAATTTCAAATTTATAAACATTAGGATTCTTAGCCATAATTCCATCCTCTTTTTTCAAATTAACTATAAATAGTATATCGTAAAATTTATTTTTGTCAATATCTTTTTTAAATTTTGTATGGTATTAATACGAAATTATCCCTCAGTACCCATACCATCGTCTTCTGTTGTTGGTGTTTGTTTCTCGGCATCGGTTTTAGTTTTCTTCATAGCATCCATTAACCTTTCAGACATCTGTGTGAATAATTGCATAGACGAACTACGTCCTGGATACTGATGCAAAAGCGAATCACCATTTTTTGCAGCATCTTTTGCAGCATCTTCCATAAGTGTATTCAACCATTGCATATCGGCGACTGGACTACCAAAATATTTTTCAACATATTTACCCACCAATTCACGTCTTTCATTATCATCTTTAGCCTGTTCAAAAATATCACGTGCTTCTTGTGGTATCTTTGTGCCTATTCCCATAGTCCACTCACCATTTTCTGCTTGAGTAATATTAGACGAGAAACCATACAATGCAACTGCTAGACCTGATGGTTCATAACTAACAGACCCGTCTGAAGATCTTGTTCTACTAGAAGCAGTGGCGAGAGCCAATAGTCCATTTTTTAGTTGAGCTACAGTATTTGGATCAATAGGAATTGGTTGCCCCATCGCTTCTGCCCATGATTCTATATCCAAATCTGTATGCTTACCACTAATTAGATCTTCAATATACTTTTGTACAACATCTCTCAGGTCACCTGGTAATCCTAAATTTTTACCATCACCATACAAATTTGGATTTGTATTTGGATCAATAGCACTCACATACTCAAGCAAAAATCTAACATCACGTGCCTGCTGTATTTCTACAATAGAATTAGGATCCAGTCCTTGTTTCTCTGCTATTCTTACTAAATTTTGAACATAGCCATCCATGATACTATATGCTGGCAAAGAAGCAATGGCAAAATTTTTTCTTTCTAAACTACAGACAGATTCTGATCTAGGAGTTGTAGCAGTAGCTGCCGGCTGTTCATCACTTGCTTTTTCTTCTGTAGTAGGTGTTTCTTCCTCTACCCCTTCTTTTTTCTCTTCTACTGGAGCACCACTCTCGGTTTTGTCCTGTACAGCCGTTTCTTCGGTTTGCTCAGGAGTAGTATTCTCTGGATTCGCACTATCTGGAGTCTCTGTCGTATATGCGAATTTCTTAGACTTGTCTACTCGATATACTTTAATGTTCTCGAAAGACTCCATGATTTTTTCCATCCACTTGATAGTAGCTTTAGTATTATATGGCTTTAATCTTTTTTGCAGTTTGGTAACAGAGCCTTCAGATGGATGTAAATCTTTATAAAGATCATACTGATCTTCATCCCTTTTATTACTATTTTCCTTTTCTTTTGGTGTTTCTGGAACGGGTTTTCCTTCTTTTCTTAGATCTGCTATATCTTTATCTCGGTTGCTTAGTAAATCTTGACAAAAGCGTTTGTAGCCTTGAGATAAAGGATTATTAGCATCTCCCACATTCTCCATATTGGCTTCGGCACCACTAGCCCTGGCTAGATTTGCCCAACGCTTTTGGGCATCCTTTAGTTCTTCTGCTGTTGGTGGCTGAGATGATACATTCTGACCATTTTTATCTAAATCGTCTTTTACTTCTGAGACTATCTGTTTCCTAGTAGAGGCATCACCCTTGGTATAATTTTCGTAAAGTTCAGGATCATTACTAATAGCCCTAGCTATTCTATCTAGTGTCACTAGTAAATTTGGAAATTTCTCATCATGTTTATCTCTAGCGTGATCTTCTTTTTCTAATCCATATTTTCGATATAATGCCGATTTAATAGCCTCTGGTGAGCCTAGCATGATACCATCTTGCTCTCTTAATTGCTCAATTATTGATGGCTCACTTTCCGATGGTTTTTCACCCAGAGATTCCATAAACGCATCAATTATTTCTTTTGGCTGTGCTTCTGGATTTTCTGCTAGATATTCTTCGGCATATTTGCTATATTGAACACCTAAAAATTCATCATCTTTTACAAAGAAATCTGCAGTAACAAAAGCCAAATCTTCTCTAAAATCACCCTCATTCATTTCAACGAATTCAGGCAAAATATTTAGTAGTTCGATTTTCTCTTCCTGTCGACCTTCTGGACTAGGGCCATCTGGCTCAGGAGTCCCTGCAGTATGTGATGTAGGATTTGTACCTTCTGCACCATTAACAGCATGTAGACCTTCTTTTACTGCATTGAGTCTATCCTTGATGGAATCTATATGTGTAGTGGCTGTTTCACTACCTACGCTAGTTTTTACAGCCTCGGCCTGTCTCCGAGCTGACTCTAATCTAGACTGTTCTGCCTCTAATGCATCTACAACATCATCTTTCTCATAGAAATCTTCAAAGACTCCCTCGACTTTATGAAAGCCCTTGTCTGTCCATGTTTTTAATCTGTCTAATGCTTTTTCAGCTTTTCCGGAAATAAAGCCATAATTTGCAATCTCATCATCAGTAATTCCATCACGTAAATGTTCAATTTTATCCATTACACCAGAGCGCAATGCATCTTGGTCTTGATATATGCTAGCCTGTTCTACCGAAGCGCCCATGTGAATAAATGCTGGATTGTTCTCACTATATTCAGCACGATATCGATTCATGACAGTATTATTAATATTCGGATGTTTATCCGAGATCTGCGACAAATAGAATTTAAATAATTGTTGTGGAGTTAATTTGTCTTTTCTTTGTGCAGGATCTACATTCAAATAATTATCTAGGAAGGCTTGAATCGCTACCTCATCCATTACTCCTTTACCATCTATTTTTACGCCATAATCATTAGATTTGTTTGGATCTCTAACCCATTTGCCAGATGCATCCCTATCTAGTGGATATCCCATAAATGCAAAGGCACGAACAAGGTCCAAATCTGCATCATTAGTTAAAGTCTCCACCTGAGTCTGTAACTCATCTTTGGATGCTTCTTGTTTGGCAATCGCCATATCTGCTATTCCATCAAATATAGCCTTATACTCTTTGCCTGTATTTACGAATTCTTCTAGTCTATCTCCTGCTGTACCAGACTTGGTAATCATTTCATCCATGATTTCATATACAGACTTTAGCACACTTCTAGGCAGACGACTGAGCAATGCACCATTATTTTCAAATAGTTTTGATTGCAAAAAAGGCAAAGTGTCTTTATTAGGTAAAGCACTAGACTCATTTAATTTTTTTCTAATGTTAGCAACCATATCGGTCGCAAAAAATGTACTATCCTCTACTTTACCAACATGCCTTCTTACATGCCCTTTATATTTTACTTTTCCTTTTATACCAAAATATGCCTGTATATCTGCCATAAAATACCTTCTTTTGAAATATTATTTATTATTGCATAGATTCTAATTTGAGTCTATTGAAATACATTCCGAAACATTCTGCAACTGAATTTACGCCATCCTTATAGAAGACGTCTCTATTGAGTGCTTTTTGCATATCTGTTGGAGTTTTGAGACGATTGATAGTCTCCAATGCTGTTGTAATATTATCCCCTATCTTAAACACATTACCATTATTGCTAAGGGAAATACTTGAAAAACTAGCAATTAGGTTTATACCGAGTTCGTTTGCATTAAGTTTATTTGCTACTATCTCTAGATTTTTAACGATTTCACCGAATTCTTCATGTTGTGCTAGTTCACTCACAACATAAGCGAATGGTCCCAATTCATGTTCTTTATCTACGATAAATCTAAATAGATACTGCTGGATAAAGCCTTTGATATTACATTGAATAACTTGATTATTAGGTAGCGCTATTTCTAGATCTTTATCATCTTTATCTATAGCAGGTAGAGTACCTACGAGTTCTAGGATTTCTCCCACATCTTTCATCTGCTCTACAATATTAGTATTTTTCTCATCTTTAACTGCTTTTTTGTAGCCGTCGTAAATACCTTTGTAAATTACATCAATATTCTGTATTTTTACATATTCTCTGTAATTATCTTCTTGATCTTCTTCTTCGACCACTCTTTCTTCTGTATCCACAACATGCTCAACATTCAATTCGAAATATTTAGCCACATCTATCTCATAACCATTCATATATTTATGATCACGAATTTTAGCCAATAATGCATTACGCAATTTTCTCTTGTAATCTTCGAAATATGTCTCCAAATCTTCAGTTATAAAACGTTTATCGTCTGGCGATTTAGTAAACAATTCATTGAGAGCATAGTATAGATATAGTCTATTGTATAACTCCATATCCTCAGTAGTTGCATAAATCTCTGGATGTGGAGACTTTATATCATCAGTTTTGGTAGCAAAGTCTAGGTCTAGAGCTTCTATAGTTTCCAATTTTTCGTCTTTATTTTTGGTATCAAAATTACCAGACTCTACAGTCATTTTACCAATATATATCATTTTATTGATATTGGTAAATTCTTGCTTATTTATCTCGTCTATATAGTCAATAAATCTCTCGGTATTTATCATCATAACATTTCTAATTACCGATGTAATAGTATTGACTTTATCCTCTGGCATATCTTTGAATACTTCACCAATTTTATTCAGACTTAGCAAGCCTTTATCTGTGTAGAAATCTTTCTTCAGCTCTTCTTTATTCCTATCCAGAGCATATTTCATACCGAATGAAACTAGATAGTAATATTCATCTACTTTTTGTTTATTTACCACGAAGCCACGTCTTACGAACCACTTATCATCTTCGTATTCGTAAGTAGCGTCTTCAGCATTTTCTTTTTTATCTTTGTTTTTCTTTGCAAATTTAACTAGTGACACGGTAGGTTTAGCCTGATTATCGCTAAGTACTGTTGCTTTGATATCTATTTTTTCTCTCAAAGCATCTATCATATTCTCTGCGAATTTTACACCACCAGCAAGATTATATGGTTTCAATTTTATTAGCAACTTGCCATAACCACCATTGTATTTGTACAAAGGTCCAAATAGGTTTACCACATTGCTATCGTCTAGCGTTGGATTATTCCTAGCGGTAACAACATCATTCTGCTCATAGGTGAGTGTTTTGCCCGATTTTAATGCCATATCGGCATTATTTTTATGAGTATAGAATATTGACCTAGGATATGTGCCAAAACCATTATCTTTGCCATCTTCGGTCTGAATAATTACGTTCTGAGCCTTAATAGAAAAACTCAAGTAGTCTAGCATTCTAGAATAAACATCATCATCGGATAGTTTCACTGTAGGTATAGCATTACTATCGATTTTCTCAATTAGTGAATTGATATATGTCTGTTTCATTTTGCTAGAATATGCATCAAATGTCTTTTTTACATTAGGATCGGACATAATAGTTCTAACTATTGTAGCGATAAGTTGTGCACATGTCGTAACAGAAACTTTTATATTATCTGGAATATAATTCTCTAGATCGCCAGCAAATTTATGTTCAATCAAATCTTTCAAAAGTTCAAAATCACAAGATGCCACCAATTCATTGTAATCGGAAATTACAACATCAATTAGATTTTGTGGAACATATTGAGACAAGAATCTACGCACATCTCCCTTGTAATCAAACTTGGCTAGATTGCTATCTAGTGTTCCGAGTCCAGATTTTGCCATAGCATTTTTTACATAACGAATATGCAAGTCGGATATAATCTGCTCTGGTGTCTGTATCTTATTCCTCTTATCTTCGATATAAGTGTACAGAGCATTATTATTGGTATTGAGCAAGAATTTGTATCTATCCATTGTGGCATATGTTTCTAGCATATTACCATATGTAGTTACACCCTTATTGTCATAACCAACGACATAAGGAATAACACATGGCTCAATATTATCTGACACATAATCAAAATTCTGGTACTCTTTCAGTCCTGGCTGATTAGGTGCCATGTGTGGAGTCATATCCCCTGCAGGCATATATCCACCACCTGCCATATATGGATATCCTCCCATTGGCATCATAGGTGCTGCTTGCATTGGATTTATTGGCTGTGCATTTGTAACTGGTGTAGCCTGTCCCCCATTTGCACCAGTCTGATTAATAGGAGCAGGTGCAGGAGTTGGTGCTACTTTGCCAGGTTGCACGTATCCATTAGGTGCACCGGCAACTACATTCGCACCCGTCTGCATAGGCATCTGTGCAGGCTCTGTCATAGTGTTTTTAGGCATGCCTTTTACATTGGTAGGTGTAGGTGGCACATTAGGAATACCTCCTGCTTGTTTGGTGTCTAGATACTGATTATTAACTGGCATGCCAGCATAACCACCGATACCTGTTGCATTACCTACAATACTACCATATGCATTAATATATGCATTGACAGATTTTACCCTGTCATCTTTTTCACTCTTCTTTAGCTTCTCCCTAATAGCATTCTCTTCCATTATCTTTTGGTGACTTTCATCACTAATTCTAGCAGCAGTAGCCTCTATGGATTTATCTATTTCGGTTAATTTCTCTTCTTTCTTCTCAGACTTCTCTCCGAATTTACGTTTAATCCATGTAGTTGCTTTACCCCTATCGAATGTTACTACCAATTCTGGAGCATTAGAGAGTACATTTCTTACAATCTCTATTTTCTCTTCGATAGTGAGTAGTCTACCTAGACTTAGGGCTTTAGCCTCAGCATCTTTTATAGCGATCTTTACAGCATCTTTTTGAGCCTTGGCATTAAGCAAAAGTATCCTATATGTATTCTTGGATTTCTGCAAATCATTCTTGGCATCACGATATTCTTTATCACCGATTTTCTGTGTAAGGATGTCTACCTGACCCTGGTAATAAGCCATCTCTTGAGTGCTGTCTTTTGCTTTATTATAGGACAATTTATCAATCAAATCTTCGTAATCTTTTTTCTTCCTGATGATATCCGACTGTTCGTCTTGTTGCATTAGGAATATTTTTTCCTTACGTAGATAGTCAACGGTGTAATTATCGATAATATCCTGTACAAAACCACGCAACTCTAGAATGGTAGTGTGCATTGCATTTATTATTCTAAATGCCTGATCTTCCACTCTCTCTACTCTAGCTTTATTGACACCGATATCATCTATGTCCATATCTAGACCGAAATCTTTGGATATATCGCTGGCACGATAATCACTAATCTCTAATTGTTTGGTAGATAGAATCTCTGCACTATTGATGAATTCTTCGAAAATATCGCCAATAACCAATTTCTTGGCTTGTTGCTTGATAAATACTTTATTGGCAGTATCATCTTTGCTCTCTTTATTGGCATAATATTCGCCATAGAATAGTTTTTGGAAATCTTTCCACTCATCAGCATTACGACTATACTTCTTTATAACTTCTTTAAAGTAACTCTTTGCCGACCTAGTAGAATTCATCCTGCCGAAAAGATTTTCTAGTTCGGTTGCACTATGAGCATTGATACCTAGAGATTTTTCAGCTTCACTAATGTATGTGATAAAAACCTGACCAGGAGTTAAAAACTTTCTCTTTTCGATAGGTTTGTTTAGGAATTGTTCTACAAATTTACTTACGCCCTCTTTAGATAGAGAGAAGGCCTTTTCTTTGCTACCAATGTAGTACTTGATTCCATTACCATTATTGTAGTCTTTTACCGAATAAAAACCGAAGTCGTCTTTGTCTACAGTAACACCTACATAATTTAGTGCTGCGACAATATCGAAGTCTTGATCTTCTTTATTCTTTTTGATTTCACCCTCTATGCCTGCTTGGGTAGGAACTTCATCATATCCCTCTATACATACATCATCAAAAAGTTTAGTAGCAGTAGCTAGGTTTACATTGTCAATAATCTCTTGATTATTCAGTATTGGAGTGTATTTGCCTAGGACCAGATTGTACAGCAATACTTTCTGTATCTCACGATTGATCTGTGCTCCACTCATTCTAGCACGTCTCATTAGCCTAATCTTACGCATAGTCTTTGATCTATAATTGAGCAATCTAACTATATTGCCTAGAGACTTTGCACTACAATTATGCACATCATTCAATTGCTCTGGGAGATCTACATACTCACTCTCTGGGACTTCTGGCTCACTATTCTGCATAGGTGCAGGCTCTGGTCTAGCCGTATCATCAGGCTTTTCATCTTCTTCATTCTGCTCATCAGCAGACTTGGTCTCAGGCACATCACTGGTATCAGTTACAGGGATAAATTTAGATACTGCATCTAAATCGTCATCTTTGGCACCACTTTCTTTGTAGTCTTCTACCCTATTCAGATAATCACTTATTAATTGCAAAAGAGTTTCTTTGTCTGTAGGCCAAGCAAAAATAGGAGCATCTAGATGATACCCTGCAAGAATCTTCTTTTTGAATTTCAAGACACTTTTATTCGACTCGTCTTTTTGCAAAAAGTTTTTTATTTTTTTCTTATTTTTTTTCTTTCCATTTTTCATTATAACTGCCACGATATACACCTTCCCAAAACCAGATATTTTGTGCTGTTTTTAATAGGCAAAAGTAAACAAACATGTCCTTTGGCTGCGTTTGTTTACAACACTTTTTAAATTAAATTATATTTAATTTACATACTTATACACATTTATTTTATCACATTAGGTGTGTTTTTACAAATTTTTACACTATATTATTTGCTTTTTTGAGATTTTTTGCAATCCGAAAATATCTGCTATTTTGTATACATTTTTTGATGATTTTGCCATGTTTTTACTACTATTTTTTACTTACAAATATCGTCGTATTTTTCACTATTTTCTCGAATAGACAAAATAAAAAAATCCCCGTATTTTAGGGGATTTTTATATACATTATACACCTGTGGACTGGGTCAGATAATATGGGTTATTGAATAATTCTTTTGCCACATTCAGAGCTTCAATCTGTACTGTCGTTCTATTCATTGGACCGGTAATTAAGAAGCACTGACCACGTCGAGCTGTAACTATACTATTCTGCTCTTCTTCGTTGATACCACCCGCATTACGATATAGGGTTATCAAGTCATTGATATCAGCAGGAGCCAGTGACATGATTATAGAATACTGACAGGCATTAATAACGGCTGTAGATTGCTGTGCGATTTCTTCAGAACCAACGAAGTCTTTTATATTCTGTGTAATGATAATTTCCATACCATTATACTTTCTAATACGTTTAGCCATCTGTGCCATAAAGTCTAGCGCTATAGGGAATTTTTTATTAATGAATACGTGCGCCTCATCTACGGCTACGACTATACGTCTGTGGTCTTCTTCGAGCTCTTTATCACTGAAATATTTTAGGTTAAAGTCACGGTTTTTACTTATCTCATTATCTAGATATTTGAATACTAGCAACATCTGTGCATTCGCAACGATATCGTTTCTATTACCAACTAGAGATCTAAATGAGAAGCAGACGAAGTTTTCATTCGTAACAATGGAAGAATAACCATTCCATAGGTTAGAGTTTCGACCACCCGTACCGAATTTCTCTATAAACATACGTACTGTCTGCAAGTTTTTCAGATGGTATTCGTTTTGTTCGGTCTCAATCTTTTCATCAACCATAGCAAGTAGGTCATCGAATATTGGAAATTCATCTGGTCTAAGTGCAGCTATATCTGTGGCAGCATTGATACCCTGTCTATTGTATAATTCAACAGTCAAGGAATTCAACATCTCAAATGCATCAGGTGTGATACCCGGCAAAATGAGTCGGTAGAATTGTTCCATAAACTGCAAGTGTTCATTGAATGAGTCGTCTCCACCACCTTCTTCACCTTCCAAAGATGTATAGATGTGGAATGGATTAAAGATACCATCGGTAGAGTTACCTACGTCGATAATCTTACCACCCAGGTTGTGACACAATATCTCATACTCATTTTCTGGGTCTAGAATGAATATACGTGTATTATCTGCAGCGAAATTGGTAAGCAAAGTCTTAGTACAATAAGATTTACCAGAACCAGACTTACCTATAATCATCATGTTACTATTAACTCTTTCATTATTACGTGCAAAGAAATTGGCAAATACTGGATATTGATTGTATCCAATATATATTCCTCTGTCATCATGTAGTGTGGTAGATATGAATGGGAAACAAGCAGCAAGTGAGCTAGTCTGTATACCACGGCCACATGCTTTTTGGAGTTTATCTAGTCTAGAGATATTACTAGAAATAAACGCATCTACCTGTCTTGCGAAATTCTCAGAGAATTTGTAACCATGCTGTCTAAGTATCGCCCTTACTTCTTTTTTAACGCTTTCTTTAGCCACAATATGAATAGTGGTATTGTACAGGTTTTCATTGGAACCTTTGATCTGTTGTAATAATTGTTTCAATGTCTCCACATGCTGTTCTGCATCAATTTTTTGTGAAGAACGCATGTCTTTGCCTAGTTTGATTTCCATCTCCATGAGAGATTTATCTAGGTCTTTTTCAGCCTTGTATTTATCAATAGGAGTAATGTTTACCACCACCCTACTCTCATCTAGAGCAAATAGTGGATATGCCCATGCATTAGGCACTTCTATTGGATAGTCAGTTATTGTAAAGAATCTGTACTCTTGACCATCAATTTTGGTATTACGAATGCCGAAATTAATCTCATCAGGATATGTCCATGCTGGTTTTTCTTTTAAAGGCAACATATCTACTTCACGTTCGTCGAAATCCTGACAGAATGTACTTTTCATGAATACATATAGTTTATCACCAGTTACGATATTAGTGTATATTGGTGTAACCGAACTCTCTAGTGTAGATACGACACCATTTACAGTATTATTCAGAGCATCTCTATCGGTATCATAGATAACCATGTAGAAATGGTCTTTAATTATTTTCTCTTGGTTATTCATGTAGTTAATAGCCTGCAGTCTTTCTTCGAATACTGGGCTTCGGCTCTCAAATTCGGCATCGGTATAAAGTCCCCTATCTACCATATCCTGCAATGTATTGTATCTATAGTCTTCGTACGATGCCATATCATCTAGTAGCATTGGTTTTTTGGTCTTGACAATAGTGCATTGCTGATTAATATTCAATCTCTGTATAGCATTGGTAAAAGACTGTATAGTCATATCCTGTCTATCTTCGGCTAGCAGTCCAAATGACATAGGGAATATCTCTATGACCATAGCATAATACTCGCCGAATTTCAGGAATTTATCGGTATTCAGGTCATCAAAAGGCATAATATTTTTAATATTAGTATTGCCAGTAGCCTTTTTGCTGTAATGCTTGTGGTAAGCAAGATATTTGAAAGTCAGAACCAAACTAGAATATAGTCTCAGTTCATCACCCATCTCAATAAATAAACTCGCCCATAGAGCAGCAAAAAGTAGTGCTGCGTAGATATTATACATGAGTTTATCAAATAAACCTGCTGTACCTATCAGCACACTGAGTCCTAGACCAATCAAAATCATCACACAGTCTAGAATAGTAAAATTACGGAAGAGCGTTACTTTTACTTTGGTCTTCCTAGGAATAAATCTCATCATATCCCATTTTCTCCATTTTTCAATTGGTGTGTGGTAACATATACCTTTGCATCATTAACAATAAGAAAAAGCACGTAGTATATGACCACACATACACTTCTACATATATTATTTTACTACATTATATCTATTTAACAAAATATTTCGTATTACATTTATAAAATATTTACATCGAATGAATACATATTCTTCACTTCATATTCGCACGCGTGCGAAATATACTCACTTCACTCGCACAGACAGAGACATATTTAATGTTGTCATTCTGAGTGAAACGTAGTGAAGCGAAGAATCTATAAAAATATAACCACTTGTCATTCTGAGACGGGCAATCATAATAATCCCACGAAGAATCTATTATGATATAGCCACAAAAACAAAAATCTCCATGTGGTTCCCCACATAGAGATTTTGTTTGATTTGTTTATTTTGACTTTTCATAGTATCAAGAATGACTAAAATTATTTCTGGAATTTCTGCATAGTTTTCTCAAATTCTTTGATAATTTGTTGAATGAGATCATCATTACCTTGTTTACCGATGTCTTTCATCTGTTGTTTAATAATCTCAGCGAGCTCTTCCTTGCTAGCACCGTTCTTCACAGCAGCTTTTAGGGCATCCATAATACCATCAGTCTTAAAGTCGACAGAAACAGCCTCGTGGAAATCTCCATTTATATCCATAGTTTTTACGTTATCCTTTAGTGTAACATCATTCTCAGCCATCCATCTCTCAATACCTCTCATTTCACTAGCAATTGCATTCTTTTGTGCTTGAGCAGCTGGATCAGTACCTGTTATACTATTGAACTCATCATTGAGAGCCCTGTATCTGTGTGCTTGTTTTGCGGCACTATTAGATAGACGTGCCGACTCTGCAGCGAATTGTTTAGCAGCAGTCTCGGCAAATATTCTAGCAGCCTCATCATTTTTAGAGCTAATTATACCACTTGCAAATAGGCTACCCTCAAATCTATCACCATGTTTTTTACCCTTATTGTATGCAACAGAGTCAATCGCTGTTTTAGCTTCATCAGAGCCTTCTGCACCAGTTTTCTCAAATTCTTTCCACTGTTTACCAAAAGATTTGAATGGATTGAGACCCTGCAAAGTAGACTGAGTAGCTCCCCTGAGCCCTGCCCATGTAGCTAGCCCACGATTCTGTGCACCTAGTTTGAGTTTGCCAGCCTTTTCTTTAACTGGAGCAAAGTCTTTTTCTGTCGCTTGGTATGATTTTTGGTGATCTTGAGCCTTGTGCACGGCAGCCAATCGTTTATCATCACCCGCTAAATCACCCATCCATTTTTTCTGTTCGTCAGTCAATTTGCCACCAGCATCTGTTATTGCTTTCAATTTTGCTGACTTCCTCATATCTCTACCACCCTTTGAGAATGTATCGGAAATTTTTAAAGCGCCAGATCTAGCAGTTCTACCCACTTTAGCCCCCAAAGAATCGCCCCAAGCTTCACGTCTACCTTTAGAACGAGCTTCTTGTGCAGCCGTTTTTTTGGCAGCTTTTGCATCATCTATAGTACCACCTTTTGCCAGTGTGTCATCAAATGCTTTTTGTCCGGCAGCCTTACCACCACCAATATTAAATGTTTTCTTATTGAGACCACTAGCGATACCTTTACCAGCCTTGAGTGCACCACCCATTAGCATTGCACCACCACCGGCGACAGCAGCACCGACAGCGAGTGCTTTGGTAGCACCTGCACTAACATCTTTGGCAGCCTCTTTACCTGCAGCCATGGCATCATCTGCACCGAAATATCCACCTAGATCTTTGGAGAATTTCTCTATTAGATATGCACCGGAGATAATCATAATGGTCTTGATAATACCCGTCATCATAGCGGAAGACAAACCACTATCAGCACTAATACCCCATACTTCTAGACCACCTTGATTGAATGTAATCTCTATGGATATCATCAGTTTCACTAGAGTCAGGAATAGATTGACTGATAGCACAGTTCCATATGCCGACAGCACCTGTCCTATGAATGCCGTTCGCCACTTGCCCAGACCCCCTTCATTGATAGGGGTCATGCCGACGACGGCAGGCGAAATAATGAATAATATCGCACATTTGTACAGCCTAGTAATGAGTCCAAATACCGAGAAGAATAAGGCCTTTAGTATCAGACACGCACTAAACATGAGTAACAGATAATTGATTTTAGCATAATTATAATAACTAGTTACAGCTACAGCATTATCATATCTGCATTGATGTTCCATATTGGCTAATTGTGGAAAATCATCTTCGAATGATTTAAATATATGTGGATCCGAACCTTCACCAAATACCAAATTCTTAACTTCTTGTATGCTCATGGTCGAGTGATTCATAAATTTTTCTTCAACATCTTTTTGTTGAGCGGCATTCAAGCAATATTCATTATCTCCACCACCCGATATTGACGAATCGTTTCCACCAAAAATATCCCGAATGGTATCAGTCAACGTGTCTATGATCAGATATACCGAATTCTGCAGTACCGAAACGGTAACCGTCAGTGGATCAGTATTGGCTATAATTATTTTAAACTGGCTTTTTTTGTAAAAAGCATCACTAGCCGACGTGACGAATAATAGGTCGGACATTCTGGTATTCTCACCAGGATTGGTGGCTGTATCCAAAAGATCTAAGACTTTATTACCGATGAAAATTCCGAAAATAACAAGCAAAGGTAGCAGCACTAGATTGCAAGCACCTTTGAAAGCCTTTTGAAGAATAGGAGTTTTGCTGTTTTTGGCACCTTCGGTAGTATATTCTACCTTTATCATCTGGAAAATAGTCGTGATTATTAGTAGGAAAAATCCTACGATTGCCATAGATATGAATGCTTCTCTTACCGCAGGAGCAGTAATAATCTGCATTAATGGATCTGTGAGTCCTAGTCCACCACCACCCTGAGTAAATTTCAAAGTAATACCATCGGTAGGCAGCCCTGCAAATGCCCTAAACAGCAATTGCACGAAATCTAGGAGATTGAGCAAAAATACCGATACAGAATAGAAGTATGCACCCAGTACATACTCAATAAGTGTAATCAGCATTTTTAGAACTGGAACTACTAGTATATTTATGAGAATCTTCATGATAAAACCGAGTATTTTAGATATCCACTCGGTCAGCAATCCCACCAGGCCACTGAGTATTCCATTTAACATTCCAAAGCCCATTTTTCCATTCTCCTTGCGATGTTCTTCTATGTGCATGCATGTGCACACATGTACACGAATACACTACACCCATTGTAAATTCAATATTATCTTACCCTAATTCGACAAAAAAAACAAATAAAATAATATATATTTCTTTATATTACAGAGAAATATTGGGGAATACTATAGTACTTACATAATCTGTGGTGTAATTTCGAGCAAAGCGAGAAAACTATTTTAATAAGGCATTATTGGATAGATTCTTCGCTGCATTACATTCCACTCAGAATGACAGTACGAAAGTGTTGTTTCGCTCAGAATGACAGCATAGGATTTAGCGCTCAGAATGACATATATTTTTCACATATAAATTCTTCGTTTTTCCTTATTTAGACAAAAAGAAAAACCCCTATTTCTAGGGGTTTTTGATTTAAAATTACAATCTCCAAAGTAAAGAAGAAGTAGTTGTAGCTGAATCATAAAGACCAGCCCAGTTAATAGTATAAACTAATGTGGTACCAATGATAATAATAACAACACCAATAGCAGCACCAATTAATCTACCCTGTACTTCCTTTCTCTTATTAGCATCTTCTGCCTTAGCATATTGTACACCTAGCACAATTGCATAAATTGCAGCCAATGCACCAATAACGATTAAGATAGGACCCAAAATATTTTTAGTCATAGATGCAAACTTTCCTGCAAGTTCGGTCATATCAGCTGTTCCTTCTGCCAACAATAAATTTCTCATAATCAATCTCCATATATTTATTTTTTGAGTTTTTTAAACTTACTCGTAGTCTATCTAAAATTATGGTTTTAGTCAACTAAATTTATGCCTAATTTACAAAAAAATGCAAAAAAATCAATTTTTAGTAGTAACCATACATACTTCTAACTATGCCTTCCCAATTCATACCCATACATAGTGCAGCGAGAACTGCGATAATAACTATACCTATAAAACAATTAACCATCCTAGTCTTTGCTTCGGCACGTTTATTATCATTCTCAGACTTTGCATATTGTACAGCAAGTATTACTATATATATACTCATGGCACCACCTATGGCTATCATAATAGGACCAACTATTTGACTCAAAATCTCATTAACTTTCGCAGCCGTAGCTGCTGCATCCAAAAGTAGATTTCTCATATTCACTCCATTTCACATCATTTATACTTTGTAGTTTAGCACAAAAATGGTAATGGCACAAATATTTTTGGGGTAGTTATTTAATAATAATTAATTGCAAATACAATTTGTTTTTTTTTGACATAGTTGCAAAAACTATATATACTTATTATGTATAAGTGTGCAATAATACTTTCTCTGTGAACAAATGTAGGTTTTGTCTTTCTGAACGTAATAAAATGAAGTGAAGAATCTATAATGATAAAACCACATAGATTTTTCGCTATATATTCGACAAAATGACATAAAGAATATACGTGGAATTACACACATGATAAACAAGTTTATTTGCACAAATAAAGGAAAATGGAAAATATGGCAGAAGAAAAAGCAAGTTTCGGAAAAAGATTTTTAACAATATTTATCTGGTTTATAATAGCTCTAATAGCTGTATTCATAGCTAGTTATTGTGCTGCAAGTTACATGGTATTTGGAGCAATTGATTTTAATGACATCATGGGAGTACTAACGCATCAGAAATTTAAATCCTACTTTACAATTATCTCCGGTATTACCCTACTGGCTGTACTTATATGGTTCAGTAATCGTAAATTCAAATTCGGTAGTTCTGGAGCTAAGGTAGAAACTAAAAATGGTATAAAGAAATTCTACGATACCAATTGGCTATCGGTAGAAGAATTGAAAAAGAATCCTGACTTTAAATTCCACTACTACGAAGACCTACACCGTTCGGACAATGTGGGCATACCTATTAGAGCCGAGCTCATTGGTAACAAGCTAAATGTAAATATGTACAAACCAATCCATACACTAGTCATAGGTACTACCGGTGCTGGTAAAACTACACAATTCGTAGACCCTACCATGCAGATACTATCCGAATCTCACGCAAAGCCATGCCTAGTTATCACCGACCCAAAAGGTGAAATATATGATAATCACTCGGAAAAATTACGTAAAAACGGCTATCGTGTGCTAGTATTCGACCTAAAAGAGCCATTCCAAAGTGCTAGATGGAATCCAATGACTAGAGCATACGAAATAAATGAAAGAGCAATGAATCTAAATAAAGAAGTCAAAGTCCATCACAATGATGATCCTAGAGACTTCTCACTCAAATGTGTCAGTCAGGTATATTATGGCGAATGGTACGAATTCGACGGTTATGCATTTGCCGACCTACAATCTCTGCAAAACCATCAGGCATCGCTAAAGCAAATACTGAAAACCGAAGCATTCGAAGACCTAAAAGATATAGCATCTGTACTCTGCCCTATTCAATCTAATAACGATCCTATATGGGAACGTGGTGCCAAAGATCTAGTACTGGGTACTATGCTTGCCATGCTAGAAGATAGTGAAAATCCAGACCTAGGCATGACCAAGGATAGATTTAATTTCTATAACCTAGCTAAAATACTAAATATGAAAGATGGCGACCAAGGCAATCCACTAAAATCCCTAATAGATTACTTCGCCGGTCGTGATACTCTGAGTCAGGCTGTACAACTAGCCAATCAGGTTATAACCAATGCAGACAAAACAATGAAATCCTACATGGGTATTGTTACAGACAGAATGGGACTTTTCAGTGATATGGGTATATGTTTCGCTACATCTACCAATGAGATGGACCTAAAGACATTTGCCGATCAACCAACAGCAGTATTCATTAAAATTCCTGATGAAAAGACTACTCGTCACCCAATAGCTACAATGTTCGTATCCCAGCTATATAAAATACTAGTAGACATCGCCAATAAACGTGGTGGTGCCCTACCTAGAGACGTATACTTCCTACTAGATGAATTTGGTAATATGCCTAAAATAGAGAATTTTGAGACTATTATTACCGTTGCTAGATCACGTAGAATATACTTCACATTGATCCTACAATCATATGCACAATTAACCATTAAATATGGACAAGATGTCAGTGCTACTGTCAAAGATAACTGTAATATACACATATTCATAGCATCTAATGACCAGGGCACTCTAGAAGACTTTAGTAAACGATGTGGTAATATATCTGTAGAGACCGAGACTACATCTATTAGCAAAGGTGAAAAAGCCGAGTCAGAAGCCAGCAAATCGGTTAACGTGCAACTGGATACCCGACCACTTATCTACCCTGCCGAGCTCGCATCACTCAAGCCAAACTCTGGTGAATGTATCGTATCCATATTACAGCGTAACCCTATTAGGTCGGTATTCACACCTAGTTACAAATGCTCGGTATACGACATGACCAAAGCTCCACCTAATAATAAGCTTCCACAACAATTGGATGAACAAGCATTATTCTACGATATACGTGTACGTAATCAAAAGATACTGAAAAAGGCTCCTAATAATGGTGGCTTCGGTGGTGGCAATAATCCATTTGACTTTTAATCAAACAATAAAAAAGACCGAAAATCTCGGTCTTTTTTGTTGTTATTATATCTCTCTAGTACCATTGACACCATCGGCAAATCCACATGGAGATGAACAATGATAGTCTGGGAATGTACACCTACTGCCTTTGGTATATCCCATCATTTCTTCGGCTCTAGGATGTATTTTCATACGCAATGCATATTCATATTTTTTCAATGTTTCATCTGTGATTTGGTTGATTTCCAATTGTGCATATGTACATTTGCGTTCTTTCATTTTCAATATAAATGCATCGAGTGTACCCATCTCATTTACTTCACATAATTGTGCCTGTGGATATGTATTACCTAGAGATTTGATATCCGATATCCATAATTCGGTAAAGTCTGGACTATCTGCAATAATCTTAGGTACATAATACTCGTCTTCTAGAACACGTAGATTGTAACTAATAGTCCTATGTCTCTGAGCCTGTGCATATTCGGCGAAACTAGCCTTGTACGACGTGGCATACACATCGCCATAATACTCCTCAACCTTTTTGCCATTACCGAATATAGACAGCCCCCTGCTTTTCTCATTGGCATTGAGTGTTGCATCATAATATGGCAATTCTTTCAGTTTATCTACGAATTCTTGTAGGCTATCCGATAGTCTAGTCTCAAATTCATCTTTGTTTTCTTTAGCGATAAATTTATCAATAAAAGCAATCAAATAATTGAATTGTCTATATGTCGTGGTGTAAATCAAAGATGTAGGAGTGAAAACTGATGTGAGTAGTCTAGCATTCTCTTCTGCCAATTTTACAATTCTACTATCTGTGAAATACTGTGGGCAGGTATTACCATACTTTTTAATAATTCTACTTTTGAATATTTCCACCCATTTATTGTATAATTGAGTTTCTTGTGGAGTAGCAGCCATACGGGTATATCTAGCCGATTTTTCACTAGTGGTATATTGCTTTTCATTATTAATTACCATTGCCACTATTTTAGGTACATCGTGCAGATACATAGAGATACTAGTATGATCAAAAACACTATGATGACCATCTCTTTTAGTCTGAGCCACTCTACGTGCTGTTTTTGAACGATCTTCATTCACCAATTCGTCAAATGTGCTACTCATATAGCACACACCAGCAGCATGTCCACTGAAAGTATCAAAAGAATCTTTTGGTGCAATATTACCAACACTCGTTGATGCAATGATTTTGATATCCATACTATACCCTCTTTATTTCTTCTTTTATTTCATCAAAAATATCATTAGAGATATCTTCTATTGTTCTCATTTTACCATTCCTAGTACACTGTATCCTAGACCAGCCATATTTTTCACCCACGTAGATGCCTGCATTATATGCATGAATTAGATGGTTGGGATCTTTCTCGTGAATGTCCTTTTTACCACCAGTTTTTAGGTCTCCCCTGGCTCTAGCCAATTCCATACTAACATCAACTGGTACATCTAGGAATATTACCTTATTTGCTCTAGGTAGATGTAGTGTATTGAATTCCAATTCATCGAGCCAATCCAGATATTTATCTACTGCAACCGTCTCTCTAATTTTGCCTGCTTGATGTAACATATTGGACTGCACATATCTATCTAGCACTACTATATAGCCATCGTTGTAGTATTTCTCTATGTCCTTTTTATAAGTGCATAGCCTATCTACAGCATATAGCACACTAGCCTGATACGCATCTAGAGATTTGTCATTATCGCCAAATTCTCCACCTAGATACATTTTTACCGGGCCAGATGACAGGCTGTCATAATTAGGAAAACTAAATTTAATAGCCTTTTTGCCCAACATTTGTAGTCTAAGTAGTAGTCTATCTGCCTGAGTCTGTTTACCAGAACCATCTGTACCTTCTATGACTATTAAATAACCCATGATTCATACCTGCCTTATTACTTTGTAGTTTAGCATATTATATCCTTTTCACAAAACGAATTTGTACGTTTGTGATGACGGATTTATTAAAATAAATTTAGATTTTATTGAAGTAGATTCTTCACTTCGTTCAGAATGACACAGCCAAAATTGCTATTTTCAGATTGATACATTTCAGAATGACATAGTGTAGATGGATATAGGATAAAATCCCGTATATGAAATGAATGAAAAAAGCATATCGCCATGATATGCTTTTTATTAATTCTGAGATTCAAATTCATCCTTTTGTTCGGCTTGATATTGAGTAATCTGTTTCTCTTTTTTACGACGTACACCCCATTCAATTATTTTCTGCAATTCTACACAAGGAATAATTGCAAAAGATAATCCGATTGCTATGGCAAATTGACCAGCACTAAGCATGGTTGTGCCGAAGAATGTCTGGAATGCAGGAATGAATGTAATAGCAGTAAGTATAACACCTGCTAGGAATGATAAATTCATCTGTCTATTGCCTAAAGGATTTGAACTAAACAATGAGTGTGTCTGAGATCTACTATTGTAGGCATGAAATAATTGTGTAAGTGCTAGGGTAATGAATGACATAGTCATACCAACAATGTGACTACCGATTACGTAATTACCTATAACGAATGATGTCATAACTAGTATTGTCTGCATTATGCCTTGAATAATAATATTCCTACCTGTATGCCCTGCAAAGAGTGAATCGTGAGACTTCCTAGGTGGTTTATTCATCACATCACGCTCAACCCTCTCTACACCGAGTGCTAGAGCAGGCAAACTATCTGTAACCAAGTTTACCCACAGTATCATTACTGCGCTTAGGAATTCCACTCTCATAAAAATGGTTGCAATAAACAAACATAGTACTTCGGCAATATTCGCCGACAATAGATATTGCACAGCCTTTTTTATATTAGAGTAAACTTTTCTACCCTCTTCCACTGCAGCAATGATTGTTGCAAAATTATCATCTGCTAGTACTATATCTGCAGCACCCTTACTAACATCGGTACCAGTAATACCCATACCTATACCTATATCAGCAGTCTTTATGGATGGAGCATCATTTACTCCATCTCCTGTCATAGCAACTATTACATTGAATGACTTATATGCTTGCACTATTCTTACTTTATTCTCAGGAGACACACGTGCAAATACTTTATATTTACGTAGGTCTCTCAGGAATTCCTCATCTGTGAGTTTATCTAGATCGGCACCAGTGATAGCGAGATCACCTTTTTTATATATACCTATTTGTGTGGCGATAGCCACTGCCGTGTCTAGATGATCACCCGTAATCATAATTGCAGTCATACCTGCACGTTTACATGTGGCTACTGCATCACCAACTTCTTTTCTAGGTGGATCTATCATACCTACCAGTCCCACGAATACTAGATCAGTCTCTAGATTGTCATGGTCATTTAGGTGATGTTTTTTATACGCTAGACCCAATACTCTCAGAGCATTGCTAGCCATCTCTTTATTAGCCTTACGTAAGTTTTGTTTATCTTCGTCGGTTATTTCTCTTTCTTTATCACAATCCAGTATCTTTGTACAACGATTAAGCAACATATCAAATGCACCTTTCGTGTACGATATCTTGGTATTTTCTGTCAAATTCTCATGAACTGTTGTCATAAGTTTTCTTTTGCTATCAAATGGTATCTCATCAATACGAACATTGTTTTGTTTCAAATCTTTAGCCGATACACCTATCTTTCGAGCATATGCTACAAGGGCTGTCTCGGTCGGATCTCCTATTAATTCTTGATCCATTCTTTCTTCGGTATCATTACATAGCACCACACCCTCAATGAGTGTATTGACACTCTGGTCTAGTACTTTTTCTTCTCTGTAGAATAGCCCCATTGATTTGGTATAGAATTCTTTTACAGTCATTTTATTTAGAGTAAGTGTACCGGTCTTATCCGAACATATTACTTCGCAACAACCTAGTGTTTCTACAGCAGGTAGATTTTTTACAATCGCCTTTCTCTCGCTCATTCTCTTTACGCCTATCGCTAGCACAATTGTTACTACTGCAGGCAATCCTTCTGGAATGGCTGCTACTGCTATTGCGACTGCTACCATGAAGCTATTAATGATACTATCAACTATCGGCTGACCGGGATCTCTATTAATTATTCCTGCTACGAATATTACTGCTGCTATTCCCAGCACTACGAATGATAGGAATTTAGCAGTCTTGGCTAATTGCTTTTGTAACGGAGTATCTGTTTTGGTTTGAGTATTTAGCATACCTGCGATTTTGCCCACTTCGGTATTCATACCTGTAGCAATTACTATACCACTTCCCCTGCCATATGCTACCACACCAGTACTATATGCCATGGTTTTTCTATCACCTAGTGGACACTCATCTTGTAGGTCGGCTAAATAATCTTTTTCTGCAGGAACGCTCTCTCCAGTAAGTGTACTTTCTTGTATCTTCAGTGATTTAGATGATATCAGCCTTAGGTCTGCAGGAACTACATCACCTGCTTCTAGCACAACTACGTCACCCACCACTATATCTTCACATTTAATTTTTTGAATTTCACCATCACGCATTACCTTTGCATACGGTTTATTCATCTTGGTCAGTTCTTTCATCGCCTGATCGGCTTTTTCTTCTTGAATGGTTCCTATAATAGCATTCACTATGACAATGAGTAGGATTATTCCACTATCAATCAATTCGGTGTAATTCTTTTCTAATATTGCTATCACGGCAGATATCACAGCCGCTATGAGTAAAACTATTATCATTAGGTCTTTCATTTGAGCGAAGAATCTCTGTATCCACGTCTTTGACTTACCCTCATCTAGTGCATTTTTTCCATTTCGTGCAAGTCTATTTGCAGCCTCTTCGCTAGTCAATCCCACTTCGCTGGTATTGAGTTTATTATACACTTCTTCTAATTCATAATTGTGATACGATTTCATAATTTCACCCTTACATATTGTATAGAATTATAATACCAAAAAAAGTCAAAATTGTGAAATGAATTATTGCACATTTGAGCACTTGCACATATATGCATTTAAATATTGTAAATTTATACTCTATATGGATATGACAAATCCACCAAAATTTGTTATAATATATATGTGGGGGTAAATATGAAAATATCCGGACTGCAGAAATTATCATTAGTAGACTACGACGAACACATGGCAGCAACTATCTTTACGGCTGGCTGTAATTTTGCCTGTCCATTTTGCCACAATTCTTCGCTAGTAATCGGTAACACCGATAGTATTGATGAAAAAGAAATATTTGCCTATCTAGAGAAAAGAAAAAACATACTAGATAGTGTAGTTATATCAGGTGGGGAGCCAACCCTACACCCCGATCTTCCCCTATTCATAAAGAAGATAAAAGATATGGGGTATCTAGTCAAACTAGACACCAATGGCACAAATCTAGACATGGTAAAATATCTAGTAGAAAACCACCTAATCGACTACATCGCAATGGATATAAAAAACTGCCTAGAAAAATACTCTGCCATCACGGGTAAAGATATAAACAAGATTCAAATAATGGACACCATAAAATACATAATGTCGTGTGGAATCGACTATGAATTCCGTACAACAATTGTATCCGAATATCATAGTATTAATGACTTTGATATCATTGGTCAGATGATACCGAATGCCCAGAAATACTATCTGCAAAAATTTGTAGATAGTGGCTCATGCATAAAAGGTGATCTACACGAAATACCAAAAGCAGAAGCAATACAAATACTAGAACGTATAAAAAAATATATACCTAATACAAAACTGCGTGGATACTAGTTTTTGACATAAACTAGAATATTATTGACAGATAATACCACAACAATAAACAAAAAAACGACACCAATACAGTGTCGATTTTTTTATAAAGTATTTAGATAATTACATGCACCAGTGGCTGCAATAGCACCATCACATATAGCTGTGGTAACCTGGCGAACATCTTTTTTCCTAGTATCTCCTGCCACAAATAATCCAGGAGTAATAGTGGTGGTAGACTCATCACTATCGAAATATCCGAACTTATCTAGTTTGGCAAGATTCTCAAATTTCTTATTATCTGGAACTTGACCGATCGCCACGAATAGTGGAGTGTCTAATATTTCAAATGTAGTACCATCTTTCCTTTCAAATCTAATACCCGTAAGCTCGGTCTCACCTAGCAAAGCCACTGTTTTTGCCTCTCTAGTAATCTCTATATTTTCTCTGCTCTCTACAGCCTTGACTAGACTCTCATCACCAAAGAAATGATCAAACATAATAACCAAATTTACTTTGCTACACATATCTGACAGCATCAGTGCATACTGCAGAGCCGTATTACCATCACCGATAAGTGTCACGTCTTTACCTTTGTAAAAAGGACCATCACATAATGCACAATAATACACTCCATGACCTATCAAATCGTCTTCATTAGGTAGCCTTAATTTTCTATGTTTTACACCGTTGGCAATAATTACTGCCCTTGACTCATAATTTGCAAATTCACCAGTGAGTTTAAATACATTATCGACTTTCTCTATATGCTCAATATTATCAAATTCAAATTCTGCACCCAGATTTGATATTTGCTCAAACATATTGTCTGTGAGTTCCGAACCTGCAATTTTTTTGATAGAAGGATAATTCTCCACCCTAGGAGATTGTGCTATCTGACCACCAATACTGGTGCCCTCTATCAATAATACACTTTTATTGTTTCTCAAAGCATAGAGTGCTGCAGTCATTCCTGCAACACCCCCGCCTATTACTATTATATCAAACATTGTCTGTCCTTTATTTATTATTAGTTTTGGTCTCGATATATCTTCTTATTTCGCTAGCATTATCGTAATACTCTAGTCCCGACTTGGTAGGCACGATAAGTGTAGGTGCTTTTTTAACCTTATATTCATTTGTCAATTCCACATTTTCTTCTGCATCTACTACTGTATATTTGATATTTGCTTTATCTAGCAACATTTTTGCCATCTTACAATTAGGACATGTCTTGGTAGCAAATAGTACTGGACCTGCAGGTTTATCGGCTTTTTTATCGTCATCTTTACATTCGCAACAGGTATCTTCATTGGTCTTTTTCAATTTGCTATTTGCAATATCATAGGTTTTTCTCTCTTTGAATTCTTGAGATTTGCCATCATTCCAGTTTTGAACTGGTCTATAATAACCTGTTATTCTACTATATACTTCTGTTGGAGCACCACACTCTGGACATTCATAATGTTCACCAGCGATGTATCCATGATTTTTACATACGGAATATGTAGGAGACATGGTGTAGTATGGCAATTTATAATTCTCTGCTATCTTTCTAACTAGATTCATTGTGGTCTTCCAGTCTTCTAGTTTTTCACCTAGGAATGCATGGAATACTGTACCAGATGTATATAATGTCTGCAATTCATCTTGAATATCTAGTGCTTCGAATATATCTGATGTAAATCCTACTGGCAAGTGTGAACTATTGGTATAATATGGAGCATTATCATTCTGAGTAGCAGTAATAATGTCTGGATATCTCTCTCTATCGTGTTTAGCTAGTCTGAATGAAGTACTCTCTGCAGGAGTTGCTTCTAGATTGTATAAATCTCCATATTGCTCTTGATAATCACTGAGTCTATCTCTCATATGATTAAGTACTTTCTTTGTGAATTCTTGAGCATCTTTATGTGTCAAATCCTCTGCAATCCATATAGCATTTAGGCATGCTTCATTCATACCCACTAGACCAATAGTGGAGAAGTGATTATTGAATGTACCCAAATATCTCTTTGTATATGGATATAGACCATATTCTAGGAGTTTGGTTATAACTTCACGTTTGGTCTTTAGTGATCTAGCAGCAATATCCATCATATGATCTAATCTCTCAAAGAATTCATCTTCTGTCTTTGATAGATATGCTATTCTAGGCATATTGATGGTAACAACACCCACACTACCTGTGCTTTCACCAGAACCAAAGAATCCACCGGATTTTTTACGTAATTCTCTTAGGTCTAGTCTCAATCTACAACACATAGATCTTACATCACTAGGCTCCATATCAGAATTGATATAATTGGAGAAATATGGAGTACCATATTTAGTAGTCATCTCGAATAATAATCTATTATTCTCTGTCTCTGACCAGTCGAAATCACGAGTAATAGAATATGTAGGGATAGGATATTGGAATCCCCTACCATTAGCATCACCCTCAATCATAATCTCGATGAATGCTTTATTGACCATAGCCATTTCTTTTGCACAATCTTTATATTTGAAGTCCATCTCTTTGCCACCAACGATAGCATTGAGTTCTGCTAGGTCATTAGGAACTACCCAGTCTAGAGTAATATTGGTAAATGGTGCCTGAGTACCCCATCTAGATGGAGTATTTACGCCGTATATAAAACTCTGGATACATTGTTTAACTTCTTTATATGTTAGATTATCTACTCTTACGAAAGGTGCCAAATATGTATCAAATGATGAGAATGCTTGTGCCCCTGCCCATTCATTCTGCATTATGCCCAAGAAGTTTACCATCTGATTACATAGTGTAGATAAGTGGCTAGCAGGTGTAGAAGTGATTTTACCCACAACACCACCTAGACCTTCTTTGATAAGTTGTTTCAAAGACCAGCCGGCACAATAACCAGTAAGCATAGACAAATCGTGGATATGAATATCTGCATTTTTGTGAGCCTGTGCTATCTCTTTGTCATATACTTCACTCAACCAATAATTCGCAGTAATAGCACCCGAATTGCTAAGAATTAGACCACCTACAGAGTATGTAACGGTAGAATTCTCTTTTACACGCCAATCGGCTAAATTGAGATATTTGTCTACGGTAGCCTTGTAGTCCATCATAGTATTCTCAATATTACGAACTTTCTCATGATCCTTTCTATATATAATATAAGCCTTTGCGACATTCTCATAACCATTGGTCATAAGAGTCTTTTCCACTAGATCTTGTACATCTTCTACAGTTGGGATTTTTTCTTCGAATTTTTCGATAAGATTGAATTCTACTATCTTTGCCATCTTTTTACAATCTTTGATTTCACCATCGCCTAGAGCAATCATGGCTTTTGCAATAGCATTTTCAATTTTACCGATATCATAATCTACCAGTCTTCCGTCTCTCTTTCTTATCTTTGTAATCATCTCAAACTCCTATTTTTTTATTTTCTCTCAAAAATGCACACACTATATATAGTATGCGCCAAATGGCAAAAATACATATATCTTGTATGCAATTACCAAATCTTACCACAAGATATAGTGGTTGTCAACAAAAATTTAAAGAAAATTTTTTTTATTTTTTTTTAAAATTCTATGTCATTTTGCTTGACATCACTATTGCCGAAAATTGTCACAGATACAAATTGATATAGTTTCTGACAGAAGATATCACATATATATAATATATATGTCCCCACAGGCAATATTTTATGAAAAATCACCATGCAAAAAAATACTTTGAAGTGTAAAATGTTCGCAAAATTACCATAAAAAATTTTTTAAAAAATATTATTTTTGTCTATTACAAATTGTACAAAATTTGAAAAAAACACCCCACCATACAGGTAGAGTGTTTTTTATCAAAAATTATCTATCTAGAGATAGTACGGCACCCAACATACCAGCATCATTTCCCAGGCTAGCAGGCACTATTTTTACCTTACGTGCCCCCACGTAGCCATAGTGCATTTCTTCACACCTTTTAGCCACCATATCTATGATGTCTCTAGCATACGTGAGTCCACCACCTATTACAATTGTATCTGGACGGAATATATTACAATAATTAAGTATTACATCAGATAACATTACCACATACTCGGATATAATCTCTCTAGCGCATGCATCTCCTTGATGATAGGCATCTAAAATATCTATCGCTCTTACACCATCTGCTTTGTGTATTGTATTTTCGCTATATTTAGTCATTTTTTCTACAGCCATATCATGCAAGGCAGACAGAGACACGTATTTTTCTGCACAACCCAATCTGCCACAATTACAATGTTTGCCATTAGGGACACACATTATATGACCTAATTCTCCGGCACCACCGCAACCTTGATATATTTGATTATTAATAATAATACCACCACCAACACCAGTACCAATGGTCAGCATTATCATATCATTACTACCGACACCGGCACCAATCTCATGTTCGGCAAAAGCAGCCAGGTCTCCATCATTTTTTACAATAGTCTTTACACCCAAATGGTCTGCCAAAATAGACTGTATTGGACAATCGTCTAATTGGATATTTGGACTATGGATAACCCTGCCATTTTTCATCATACCAGGGAAACCAACACCCACACCAGCAATATCAGACATGGATATAGAATTATCTGCGAGCATCTCTTTTATACCAGTGACTACTTGTTTAATAATATCTAGAGCATTGGTTTGTAATACTTTTTTTATAACGACTTGGTTGTCTTGAATCAAACCTATTTTTAAGTTTGTTCCACCCACGTCTACACCTATATAATACATAATTACTCCTTTATTTAGGCGATTTTTACTTTTTTATCATCATAGAAAATATCGAATAATGGCATACTGACACCTATATCATATAGGTCACACATCTCTTCGCCATTTTTCATATTGTTGGACATGTCTGTATCTTCTAGTTCCCAATTCATATTACCTGCAGTATTAATAGTCAATACTATTTTTCCATTAGTGTCGTTTCTGTATATTGTAGTATCGTTACCGGCTAGAATGTTAAGTGTTTCGGTATTTGGTAGTCTATCTTTTCTAGTCGGATACACCTGAATAACAGCATACTCTGGATCGATAGCATCTATAAATGCCTGAGTCGTAGCATTTTTGCTACCATGATGTCCCACCTTCAATACATCTACATTATTGGCATTACCATATGTAGACACATATTCTGTAAGAACGTTTGTCTCTGCATCCCCTGTAAAGATTATCTTTCTGCCAGCATACTCTAGCATTACTATAGGAGAATAATTATTAATGTTTTTGGAAGATACCGTGGTACCTAGAGCCACAGGTGTCAGAAAATCAAATTTATATGTGTATTCCTGTTCACCACAAATTACTTTATTTGAAAAATCGCTATCTTTATCGAAAATTTCATTACTGCAATTTTCTTCGTTGTATAGAGATACTAGGAATTCTGCATAAGATTTATTGGTAGAATAAGTATCTTTATCCCTAGGTCCTACATTAAATGTATCTGGCAGACCACTAGATACTGTATTATCCGAATAAACATTAGGACGGAATACGTATCTAACAATATAATTGTCTATTATCCAGCCTAAATTTGCCACGTGATCCTGATGTGGATGTGTAAGCAACATATAGTCAAATGTTGTGATACTTTTGGCTGTAATGTAATTCTGCAAAATTGTTCTATCAGTAGTTTTATCATCACCACCATCTATGATCATATACTTGCCGTCTGGCAATTCAATAATCATACAATCAGCCTGACCTACACTAAAGAAATTAATAACCAGGTCTTTTGGAGCATCTAGATTTGTGACTTGCCCACCTGCAGACGACATTCTCTCTGGAGCACTCACAGGTGTAGTATTGCTCGTAGCATTTTTATCTACAAATAAAAAATTTAGCCAGCCCATAAAATATGCCGTTACACCTAGAACTACCACTATTAGCAATAATACTAGCAATAATTTCCAATGTGCAAAAGCAAAATTAGCCATTTGCTTCTTTTGTCTTTTCGTCATTCGCCTTTTAGCCATACTTACTCCGTATAATATATATTTACCTACTAAGTATGAAAAATTATCTGCAAATTGTCAAATGAAATATTGGGTATATACAATATCTGAATATATGCACACATATTCACATGAGAAAATACTAAAGAAAATACCACAATATACCGAAAAGACTTTGAAAAATCATCAAATCAATATATACTATTTGTACAAAATAAAATTAAGGAAATTCCATATGAAAAAACCAGTTATCCTAGATGTAGACACAGGTATAGACGATGCAGTAGCAATAGCACTAGCCACCTACTCCAATAAACTCAATGTAAAACTCATTACCACCATCTGTGGTAATTTGAGTGTAAACGAAGTTACAAAAAACACATTGAATTTTTTGCAAGCAATAGGCAAAACAAAAATACCTGTAGCCATGGGGGAATCTAAACCACTAGAAAGAGAAAAGGATAATTCCATACAAGCCCATGGTAAAAAAGGTCTAGGCAAATATAAATTCCCAAAACTAGAACTCAAAACTATCAAAGAAGATGCAGTAGAGAAAATGTATAAGACCATTATGAAAAGTAAAGAAAGAGTGGTCGTTATTGCACTGGGACCACTGACCAATATAGGCAAACTCCTTCTTACCCACCCAGAAGTAAAATATAATATAGACTACATACTCATATCTGGTGGACTACTACATGATAGCAAACGCAATCCATATCTAGGGTTCAATGTTATGCAAGATCCAGAAGCAGCCAAATATGTATTGCAGAGTGGAGCCAATATTATTATCTGTCCTAGCGACCATGGTCACACAGCATTCCTGACTCCAGACGAAGTAGAACAAATCCGAACAACCAATAAAACTGGAGAGATGCTGGAATACATCTTCCGTAGTTACAAAGACAGACATGTAAAGGTAGGTATAGCCACCCATGACCCTTGTGCAGTAGTATATGTTGCACATCCAGAATTTTTTGAGAAAGAAATGATGTACGTACATATTAGATTCCTAGAAAAACAACAAACTGGTGTAATAGACTTTGACCCAATCAAAGCACCTAATATGTTGGTAGCCACAACCATAAAAGTAAAAAAATTCAAAAAACTATTCTTCGAAACATTAAAAAAGATGCCATAATGATATTCAAGACTTCCAAATCGAAGTCTTGTTTTTTTTGCAACATGGCTCTAATCCAACCACTTACGTAATCGACGAGAAAAAATAATACATAACAATAAATAAACACCCTATCCACTATTGGTAGGGTGTTTATTTTTTATTCAGTTTTTAGAGCAATACCATTTGCACGGAATGTATCTATAACATTTTTATGGAACGACTCAATCTCGGTACTAGACAAGGTGTGGTCCATGCTAGTTACATAATATCTCAGAGTATAACTCTTTGTATTATCATGAGTATTATGGAAAATATCTAATAACTCACATTTGTATGACAACTCGGTATCCACTATGCTAGCGATATTCTCAATAGTTGAATACAGACCATCTTTTGGTAATACAAAATTGAAATCCAATGTAGTCACAGGATATTTTGATACCTGCTCAAATTTGTTCTCGAATGATGAATGGTTGCCTAGTTTGGTTATATTCAATTCAGCCAGTATCATATATTTGCCATCATCAATTTTATTGGCAACAGTCGGATGCAATACACCTATATTACCTATAATATCATTCTCACATACAATATCGTAATGATTGACATCACACAGGTAATCTTCATTGGTATTAGATGCCACTAGTTTCACAGGCATGCTGAGAATGTAACCAAACAGATACCCAATTAGATTTTTTACATCAATTAGTTTTTTAGATAATTGAGACTTTTCGAAAAGCCATCCCATACCTAAAGATTTTTCTTCTACAGCGAGACCATCTACAACACCTGTTACGATATGCCCTATCTCGAATATTCCCAAATCTTCACTATAATTTTTATTCATAGCCAATGCTCTAATAATAGTAGGTTTCATAGTAGACCTAATATCATCATTACCCTTTTGCAAAGCATTAACCAGTCTAATATACGATGTAGTTTTTATACCATACGTATTATTAATAGCACTATCTTCCCAAATATAACTATGTATCTCATGCATAGAATATTTGTCAGCAAGTGCATATTTTATGTCATAATCTCTCTTAATTGCGACATCAAGTGCAGAAACACGTACTGGTTGTAATATTGGTAATGGTGTAATATTATCGTAACCATACACCCTGGTAATCTCTTCTACTATATCTGCTTTATTAGATATATCTTTTGTTGCACGCCATGATGGTACACCTACTGTAAAGACGCCATCTGCATACTTTACATCGAATTCTAGAGATTTGAGTATAGCCATCATTTTCTCAGCACCGATATCAATGCCAGCATATCTATCTATATACTCTTTGGATACGTCAATAGTTATCTTTGGATACTGATAATTATAGACATCAGTAATATTGCTAGTTACCTTTACACCACCATCAATATTTTTGAGCAGATACAAATATCTCTTGATTGCAGTAATAGTCATCTCTGGATCTAGGCTTTTCTCATATCTAGCACTGGACTCAGTCCTGAGACCTAATGCTATCGCAGTTCTTCTCACTTTGGCAGCATCAAAATTGGCACTCTCTATAAATGTAGAATTTGTATCACTCTCTATCTCGGATGACAATCCACCCATAACACCAGCCACAGCACCTATTTCAGAATTTAGGTCAATAACCATAGTACCAGCAGGCAATACTCTCTCGGTGCCATCCAATGTTGTGAATGGTGTATCATTATCTACATCTCTAACTAATATACTTTTCACTTTGCTTCCATTGAAACTATGCATTGGTTGGCCTAATTCCAACATAATATAATTAGTCAGGTCAGCAAGCAAGGATATTGCTCTCATGCCTGTATAATATAGTCTAATTTGCATAGCCATTGGACTTATCGATTTATGCACATTCTCAATTCTTACTGCACTATATCTATAGCAACTCTCACTCTCAACTTTTACATCAAGACCTGCATTTTTGCTGTAGTCGGTATTGTCTACCGGATATGGCTTTAATGCCCTACCAGTAATGGCTGCTATCTCTCTAGCAATACCATAGTGTCCCCACATATCTGGTCTATTAGTTAGTGATTTATTATCTACTTCAATCAGTGTATCTTCTATAGGTAGTATTGTTTTTATATCCACGCCCACTTTGGTATCAGCAGGAAATTCCATAATACCACTATGGTCGTCTGATATACCTATCTCTTTGGCACTACAACACATACCATAACTCTCATATCCGGCTAGTTCTGCCTTTGCTATAGTAATGTCTCCCAATTTTGCTCCAATAGTAGCAAAAGCCGTAATTAATCCCACTCTTACATTAGGTGCACCACACACCACCTGTAATGTTTCTTTACCTGTATTTACTTGCAAAATATGCAATTTTTTGCTATTGGGATGTTCTGCTACCGACTCAATCTTCGCTGTAATAATACCGGAGATGTCTTTACCCTTTTCAATAACACCCTCTACTTCGGCACACGATAGAGTAAATTTATTAGCAATTTCTTTTATATCTAAATCGTCTATATCTACGAAATCTTTTATCCAATTGGTTGAAATATACATAATTGCACCCCTTACTTCAATCTGGTCTGACTGAGTATTTTCAAGTCTTTACCATTCAAATATCTAATATCATTAAATCCATACGTCATCATGACTAGTCTACTTAGTCCCAATCCAAAGGCAAATCCCTGATATTCATCAGGATCAATACCACCCATTCTGAGTACATTAGGATGTATCATGCCGCATGGACACAATTCTATCCAGCCACCATTTTTGCACACACGACAACCTTTGCCACCACAATATGGGCAAGAGCAGTCTAATTCAAACCCAGGTTCAACAAATGGGAAAAATCCCGGACGCAGTCTAACATCTACTTCTTTGCCAAAAACCTGAGTAAGCATAGTCTTCATAAAGTAAATTAAATTACTAATAGATACATTTTTATCTATCATCATACCTTCCATCTGAAAGAAAGTATTTTCATGACTGGCATCCAATTCCTCATTTCTAAAACATCTTCCTGGGAATATAGCCTTTAATGGTGCGCCATACTTACGCATAATCTTATTCTGAATGGCAGATGTATGAGTTTTTAGGAGTTCGCCATTATCTAGATAGAAAGTATCCTGCATATCTCTAGCAGGATGATTTTTAGGCACATTCACAGCCTCAAAATTATTATATTCTGTCTCTATCTCACAACCATCTTCTACAGTAAAGCCCATTGACCTAAATATCTGAATAAGTCTATCTTGGATAATTGTTACTGGATGCAGACTACCCGTACACTCATCACAAGGTACAGTCAAGTCTACTCTAGGCATATTTTTCAATTCTCTATTAATTTTTGCCAATTCCAATTCTGACTTTTTACTCTCAATCATATCTAAAATTTTGGTCTTCAGATTATTGATACCTACACCGAATTCTTTTTTAGCCTCGGCAGTCATATCTTTGAGAAGTTTCATAGCATTGGTAAGATGTCCCGTTTTACCTAAAAACGCCGTTCTCACTTCATTCAAATCATCATTGGTGTCGACCTTGTCTAGTGCAGTATTGAATAATTTTTGTATTTCGTCAATTTCTTTCATAATGTCTCCTTTTACATAAAAAATCCCTAAGGCAAAACTCCTTAGGGACGATTATTATCGTGGTACCACCCTATTTCCAAATGTATGCACATTTGCTCAATTTATTTTTATTACGGAAATATAACCGGCATAGTTTTCACTAGCGACTCGGATAAGCGAAATTCATCTACACTTTTATCTTCATACCGGCTCTCAACCCACGACCAGCACTCTCTGTCAAGAACTGTGATAGACTACTGAAATTACCCTCAAACGTCTTTATTCAATTACAATGTAAATTGTATCACTTAGGACATACAATGTCAATACTTTTACATTACCTCTGTGGCATCTATACCTAGCAATTTTAGACCAGTGGCTAATGCCAATTTTACTGCACCTACTAATTGCAATCTATACTTATTTACTTTGTCGCCATCAATGATTCTGTAATTATTGTAGAATTTATTGAAAAGCCCACATAGACCTAATAAAAATCTACTAATATAGCATGGCTCAAAGTCATTGGCAGAGTCTAAAATAGTTTTATCTAAATCATTAACATATTTAACCAATTCGAATGTATCAAAATTATCTACATCAGATATATCGCCTACTTTTTCTAGTCCATTAGATTTATTGATAATGCTATTACATCTAGCATATGTGTATTGTATGTATGGGCTAGTTTCTCCATCAAAATTTAGACTACTCTCTAGGTCAAACACACAGTCTTTGATTCTCTCTGTTTTTAATACTCCGAATTTTACTGCACCAATACCTATAGACCTAGCGAGTGCATCTATATCATCTACTTTTGTGCCACGACTAATTACGACATCTTTGGCTTTTGTTATAGATAAATCCAACATATCTTTTACCAATGCCTGTTTACCAAATCTAGAGCCAATTTTCCCCGTAGGTAGAGAATATGTGCCATAGGCTATATGTCTTAAATTTTTTGCATAGTCATATCCCATGAGTTCTAGTACTTTGAACCATCTAGCGAAATGCAAATTTTGTTGTACGCTAGTCACATACAATCCTAGGTCAAAATGATACGTATTGTATCTATCTACAGCAGTTGCCAAATCCCTAGTAGCATATAGGCTGGCACCATCACTTTTCTGAATCATACATGCACCTAGTCCATATGGCTCTAGGTCTACTATTTTTGCTCCTTCGCTAGTCACAAGTAGTCCCTTTTCATTGAGTGTGTCAATGATAGGTCCCATTTTATCATTATAGTATGCTTCTCCACGCCAACTATCGAAATTTATGCCTAAAATATCGCACAGTCTTTTTGCTTCGGCAATAGACACTGTAATGATTTTATTGTAAATTCTAGTGGCTTCAGGCTCACCATCTTCTATCCTTTTAAACCAATCCCTTGCTTCATCCATAAGGCTAGGCTGATTGTCTGCTTCTACATTAAATTTTACATATAGGTCCTGGATATAATCCACACCTTTTTTCTCTATCTCGGACTCATCACCCCAATGTTTAATAGCGGCAATCATTTTCCCAAAAGGTGTACCATAATCACCCACATAATTGAGTCTTTTTACATCATATCCTATATGCTCATACGTATTGGCGATCACACTACCTATTACCGTAGTAGACAAATGCCCTATATGCATATATTTGGCTAGATTTAGACTACTAAAGTCTATAAAGAGTGTTTTGCCAGCACCAGTTTTTGATATGTCTGATTTTCCGAAATTCTCTATTATTTTACCAAACAACATGTCTTTTTTAAAAAAGAAATTTACATAGCCATTTACATTGACAATATTTTGGAAAATATCGCTATGTATAGCACCTACCACTTCATCACCAATAGCCACTGGACTTTTGTGTAATATTTTTGCTAGCGAAAAACATGGCAATGTGATATCGCCATTTTTACTATCCTGTGTTACCGTCAATAATTGATACAAATTGTCTACACATGATAGTATTTCCACATCTTTTATTTGGTCATAAACCAATTTTTTCAAATCCATTATTTATCTCCCACAACGCTATCAATAATATATTTCATTCCTTCATAATCAAAGTTGGCACCATGTCCGGAATAGTAATTATTTACACCATTACTTAAATCATCTCGTATTCTCTTTAGAGATATCTTCTGCACAAACTCATTACCACCGAACATATCTGTTCGTCCCACACAGACTTTAAATACAGTATCGCCGGTAAACATATTATCACCTACAATGAAACAACTGCTGTCATGACTATGACCTTCCGTCAAATAACACTTAATGTGGATTTCCCCGAAATCCATCTCATCACCATCTACAAATGTCTTTATATTCTTTCTATTTTTAATCGTAAATGGTTCGTCTAGGAAAGATAAATTTTCTTCCACTTTGTACAGACTATGTTTACCATTTTTATGAATGTATACAGGACAATTATAATGTGCAATAAGATCGTCTAATTCTGCTATATGGTCAAAATGACAATGTGTCAGAAAAATTGCATGCAATTTCACACCACCATATAGTGCCAGATTTTCCTTTGTAGCCTTTACACTAGCACTAGCATCTATCATAATAGCATCTTTGCCAGAGACTACCAGATAATTATTCTGGGACAATTTTTCCTTATTCTTTTCACTGATAATTTTTATAATGTCCATATTTCACCTATATTATGAGATAATATTAGCACAAATCTACCATTTTGACAAGGCAAACACTACGTGAAAACAAAAAATCAAATCTTTACATATACTAGACTAGCAAGTGCTTATCACTTGCAATTTAGGAGTCATCAATGTTTTGCAATAGATACTACAATAATAATTGCAATAGATGTGGTTGTGCCAATCCTTTTATCATAATACCACTTTGTCCCTATCGCACAATCATAAATGCAACAAATAACACCATAATTGAGCAATAGGAAATCCCTATTGCTCTTTATAAATTTTGGTAATAATCTGACAAAATTTCTCATATAATTTATAGTACAAATAATTTCGACCAATGCATATAAATATTCTATTATTCTCTTGACAAATATACAAAAAAATCATACAATATTCTTGTCATCATTCGACAAGTATGGTCGAATTATTACAAATTATTAGAAGGAGTACGAATATGGCAAGTTCAAAAAGATATTTCGGTCTTGATTGGATTGTATGCTTAATTTTGGCTATTATTCCTATTACTAGCATTGTATGTGGAATTATTACCAGAGTACAAAGAGGTCACATCATTGGCGCAATACTTAACTTTTTCTTAGCTCCAATTTTCTGGATCATTGACCTTGTAACTATGATTATCAGCAAAGACATTACTGTTTTGGCATAATCAAGGTAGCCGAATAAAAACACCTTCTAATATATAAAGGTGTTTTTTGTTTTTCAAATATAAAAAGTGCATATAGTCACTGACTTTTGAAACAAGCCAAATAATGAACACTTTAACTTGAAAAAGTTAGAGTGTTTTTTATTCTCTCTTAACCAGCCAACAAAACGGATATTATGCCGTTGTCATAGGTTGTCGTTGTTATCTTAATATTTACAATTACAAGACATACATTTTAACCTTGACAACAAAGAATATTCGTTTACACTAAAAAACAAAGAGAAAAATGAAAGAGTGTTGTGCTAATGCTAACGCCAGCACACACTCTTTCTTCTAACCGATTTTATTTATTGTGTGCTTGTCTTCGTTGGAGCGAAGCGACAACGACTTGTATCAAGACTAGCACACGTTTAAATGCCAATTATTTTTAATCATTCCACCATTTATAAATTGTAACTCTGCTTATTCCAGTTTCTTTTTCACATTGTAATTTATTTCCATAAGGATTTTGTCTTCGCCATTCCTTAATTATATTTCTTTTTTGCTTCTTTAATCCAACCTGTTTTATTTGACATTTCGGACAACCCTTGCCTTTTAATAACTCATATGCTGGTGTTTTCCAAATATTTCCACAATTTTTACATTCACATTCAATAGAATCTATTGCTCTAGTATATTGAGATTTAATGATAATGTTTGCATAGTGATTATTATTTATTTTAAATTTTTCAATAAACTCTTGATTTGTAATTCTTTGAGATAATTTATATGCTCTTTGTTCAATATTACTCCACATAGTCATATCCTCTGAAACAATAATATTATTTTGTGTAAATATTGATTTTAAAAATTGTTTTAATGTCTTATGATTTTTTTCACTACCTAAATCATTTTTAAAACATATAATGTTTTCATTTTTTATATTGTCTTCAGGGCATGAATCATAGAGAATGATCAATTTAACACCTTTTTGTTTGCATAAATTTATTTTTTCAATATCTTTTTGTAGAATATTTTTATGCCATTTCCATGAGCCGGGTTCAATTGCTAATTGGTATTTTGGTATATAAATATCCAATTCTTTATTTATCAATTTTTTATCTCTTTGAATTACATGTTTTTTACCTAAAACATAAATTAAACCTTGTGCAATAAATTGTTCCATAAAAGACGTTGATGAATGTTGACATCTAGGACAAAATTGTCCTTGTAATAATGCACTAGCCATTGGCTCCCATATATTATTACATCGCTTACATTTACATCTTAATCTAGTATTTGCGCCTTTGTATTCATTTATTATTTCTATACTATTGGCATAAGGATTTTTTAGATATAATTTCTCTATGAAATCTTTATGAGACATTTTTTTTACAGCCGGGTTATTGTCTCTGACTTTTTTTAGAATTTCTTTTCCTTTTTGCGATGTTTTGATTTGTGCACATTTAGGGCATCCTGTACCCTGCAACAAACTACTTGCTATTGGTTCCCATTCGTGTCCACAAATTTTACATTGACATTTTATTCTGTTTAATGAACCTGTGTATTGACTTTTAAATTCGATATCATTAAAATGAATATTTTTAAATGCCACTTTTTTTAAAAAAATATTATGTGTTTGTGTAATACTCCCAGAACAAATTGGGCATCCTGAATTAGAATAAATCAAATCCCCAGCACGAGTATACCAAATATTTTTACATATTTTACATTCACATTTAATTTTTTTTGATACACCACCATATTCACCAATAACATTTATATTTTCAGAATGCGAATTATTCTTATGAAATTGATTAAGAAATTCTAGTTTTGTAAATTTTTGATTATTCCCACATTTAGGGCAACCATGATTACTTAATAATGTTTTTGGAGTGGGATTCCATTTGTTTCCACATTTCAAACATAAACACGCAATATTTGTGTTATTATTCAAATATTGACCTAATATTTTTATAGATGATGAATTTGTATTTTTTCTATTAAACTCATTCAAAAACTCTTCATTTGTTCTTTTTTTACCACTTGGCATAATTATACTCCAATAACACTACAACAATAGTATAACATAAGCGAATATAAAAATGTTATTTTTTTAAAAAAATTATAAAAAGGAACCTTCTAGAATAAGATTCCTTCAATATTATGCAAGTTTCAAAATTGATAGCCCATCTTATGCACTTTTATTTTTGTCTTCATTAGGCTTGTCCTTATGTCTATCCTGCCACCATTTTTCTATTTTAGGGAATATCCATTTGCAAATGTAGAATACGGCGAATGCAACGATAACCCCCACCATTGCACCACCTAGCACATCTGTAGGATAATGCACACATAAGAATATCCTGCTGAATGCTACAAGCACAGCCCATATATATGACCATGCGCCATATTTACCAAAGGTAAGAGTAAGTACAGTCGCTGCCATAAATGACAGAGCCGTATGACCACTAGGGAAACTAGAAGAATCGGGCAATTTCATATTGATAGACTCGATAAACGATACAAATTCTGCATTCTCTAAAAATGGTCTAGGTCTATCTATAAAATGTTTGAGCACAAGATTTACACATGCCACACCACCATAGGCAATAAACAAAATAATTGCACCACGTCTAGTTCGTCTAAAGAATAGCAAAACCAGTGCCGTGAGCAACCATATTGCGCCCCACTCGGCAGTATATGTAATATATTTAAATAGGTAATTAAATACCACACTACCATGAAGATTACTATTAATCCAATTTAGAATAGATATATCCATTATTGCTCCTTTATACCACCAAATCGCCTATCTCGATTCTGGTAATCGATAAGGGATTTTAGAAATTCTTTTTTATCATAAGCAGGCCACATAACATTGGAAAAATAAAACTCTGCATATGCTAATTGCCATAGCATAAAATTGCTGAGTCTCTGCTCACCGCTAGACCTAACCAGCAAGTCTACTGGTGGCTGACCTGCTGTGTATAAATACTTCTCCACAGTATCTCTATCTACGCTCTGTATGCCATCGGCAATAATGCCATTGATAGCATGCACTATTTCATCTTGACCACTATAATTTACACCTAGATTAAGTACATATTTAGTATTTTTCTTGGTGGCATTGATAGTGTCTTCTGCCATTTTTACTACATTACTAGGGAATTTGGTATAATCTCCCATGATATTTAGTCTAACGCCTGGAAAATTCTTTAAAAATCTATCAACGAAAAAGTTTTTAGCAAGTCCTGTGATAAAGTCTATTTCTTTTTGTGGTCTATTCCAATTCTCTGTAGAGAATGCATATATGCTCACATATGGAATATCACATTTGTAAAAACACTCTTTCAATATCTTTTTTAAATTGTCTAGTCCTGCCTTGTGTCCCATTGACCTAGGCAACCCACGTTCTTTTGCCCATCTACCATTGCCATCTAGAATAAAAGCAATATGTGTAGGCATCTTTTTTAAGTTTTTATACATTACCTTACCACCTTGTATTTAGTTTATGATGAAAAGTAAACTATTGACTATCTAATTGTATTTCATGACGAAACAAATCTTATCATTATTACATCTATTTTAAACTTCCATCTCATTTACATTAGTTTCATTAATCTCTGTGTTTTTTTCTCCACCAACAAACAAATGCTTGTTTTTGTAAACAGCTATTACCCTATATCCTGCCAATACAAATTCGGTAAATCCCCTTACTATACAGATAGCGAGTAAATTAAATTGACCTATCATGAGTAATACCCCTATACCGAATGTCTGAAATAATGCTGCAACAAAAGTAGCCATCGTATTTGTTCCTTGTTTATTTATAGCCCCCAAACATGGCCACCCATATAGTAGTCCCGGGAATGATGCTATGAGTACCGGAATGAGATATTTGAGTAATGTAGAAGACATGAGATAATTATCACCCAATACAAGAACTACAGCCCAGTCGCCCAATAATACAACTAGTCCACAACCAATGAAAATCAGTGGCATATATATTAGCATTATTCTGTGCACAATTTTTAGTTCTTTTTCTTTTAACATTGTTGGGAAAACACTATTGGTAATAGGCGTATACAGTGCCTGAATAGCACTCACTAATTGTAAAGCCACTGCCCAATATGCCACATCAGTCTTTGTTAAGAATATACCTATTAACAATGTATTTAGAGCAGAGAAAGCCGTCGTGGCAAAATCTGACAAAAAGAATATAAAAGATTCTTTTATAACTCTCAGTGCTGGTAGAAATCTTTTGAGATTAAAGCTGATATGTACTCCTAATTTTTTCATTTGCACTGACACTAGAAGTATTGCCACAAATACTGCAATACAATCAAATATTGGCATCAGATATATGTCTGAATCGGATTTAACAAATATCAATACTAGTATTAGTGATATTACCCTGGCTATAACATATCTAATGGCAATCTTATCCATCTTTTCGTATGCTCTAAACACATATTCAAACAGAAAGATAGACATAATTGATGGAATCAATGTAAGAATAGCAAATAATTCATAGCCTTTCAGTATATCCATACAGAAACACATAATTACCATCACTATCGTGGCAATTACACACAATAGTAATTGAGCATACATAGTGTCTCCAATGATAATAGATGGAGACTTTTTCTTTTTAATTATGTTTACAATATCTTTTGTTGCAGATAATATAAAACCAAAGTCAATAAGTATCTGCATATAGGAAACAATACTTCTAGCATAAGCCACACTACCATAGCACTCTACGGATAATACTCTCGTGAGATATGGTAATGAAATAAGTGGTATAACTAATTTGGCTATACTGAGTATGTACATCATTATCGTATTATTAATCAGGACTTTTTTCTTTTCTTTTTCCATGTCAATTACATTTCTTCATAAATTTTTTCTAATTGGTCTATAACTACCGAAGTATCATAATTTTTGATAAACTCGGCATTTCTTTTTGAAAATTTGTTTCTAAGAGCTTTATCTTCATAAATCTGCATAATACTATCTATAATCTCTGCATTACGAGTTGGGTCAAATAATATTCCACCTTCGTTCTCACCGATCAAATCCATATTGCCACGAATTTTGGATGCAACCACTGGTAATCCATAACACATAGCCTCCATCATGGATTTAGGTAACCCCTCACGATAAGATGGCATTATATACAAGTCAGTGATAGTCAGTATATCTGGAATGTCTTTTCTAAACCCCAACATTTTTACCCTATCCTGCAGATTGTATTTTGCTATTGCTTTTTCATAATCTTCTTTTAATGGCCCCTGACCACAAATGAGATATTTAATCTTGGGATTAGATATCTGGGACATTACATCTATTAGACGTAATGTGTTTTTATTTTTATTCAATTCACCGATAGATGTTATTACAAAGTCATCTGGAGCAATACCAAATTGAGCCCTAAAAGCCTTGGCATCTAATTTTTCATTCTTTTTATATTTAGATAAATCTACACCTATACCATTAATTTTGTATACTTTCTTTGCTTTGAATTTTTGTGCATTCTGGTAGTCTTCCTCATTCATGGTAACCAGTGCTGTAGTATACTTCGCACAATACTTCTCTACAGGCTTAAAAAGCAACTTGTACATCAAAGGGCAACCTTTGTAAAAATGAAAACCGTGTGCAGTATATATACATGGTATCTTGAACTTTTTGGCAATAAGTCTACCCATTACGCCACCAACTGGCTGTTGGCAATACACAAGGTCATACTTTTTATCTTTTTCATTAGCAACCAACTGATTGTATCCTTTAATATTTTTGATACTAAATGGACTACGTGTGAATGGAATATCTATGACGTTTAGACCATACTTTTCTTTCATATCATCAAACCAAAAGCCAGTCTTCGTACAATAGCAGTCCACAGTATTGCCGGCCTTAATCATATAGTTTATATGTGGCAATAAAAACTGCCATATCATATTGTCTGTTGTTGCAACCAACATTATTTTTTTACCACTAAACATTATCTACTCTCTTTTTGTTCTTTTTGTATTTTTTATCTTTTGCTTCTGCAATCATCTCTTTTGCCTGAGCGATTTTTTCATCATAATAATCTTTTTCTATTTGGCCGGTACGAAGCAAATAGTCTCCATGAAATTCATTAGATACCGTGCCTTCTTTATTAATACCTTTCCTTTTAAACACGTATCCTATAGTCATAAAGAATATCTTGATGTCTAGCCATAGAGAAATATGCTCTACGTAATATTTATCATACTCAACAACTTTATCAAAAGTAATCGTATTTCTACCATGCACCTGAGCCCATCCAGTAATACCTGGGGTTACACGAAATCTGTCTTGCTGGGTTTCATCTAGAAAGACACATTCTTCTACCATTCTAGGTCTTGGACCTATAAAACTCATATGTCCGACTAAAATATTAAATAATTGTGGTAATTCATCTATGCTAGTTTTCCTAATAACCTTACCCCACCAGGTAATTCTATCTTTATCGGGTAGCAAATTTCCATCTTTGTCTTTTTTATTCGTCATGGAGCGAAATTTAACAAGTGGAAAAATTTTACCATTTTTGCCCGGTCTGTATTGTTTAAAGAAAACATTACCACCTATAAATATTTCCGATAGTATTATAGTTAGCAAAAAAATTGGCGACAATATTATAATCGCCAGAAATGAACATACTACATCGAAAAGCCTTTTAAAGAAACACCGATATATACTTTTTTTCACGTTGTGCACACCTTCGTAGTTTTATTATTTAGATTATATCTAAATAAAGCGTAAATTGTCAAGCAATGTAGGTGATATTGGAGCATTCAGTATTCACAATCCATTGTGTCGCCAACATATACAATACATAGGTGGATTATGAGATATAAAGAGAAACTAAAACTACTAGACAATTATATAGAGATTAGTCGCATTTTGCTCAAGTGCAAAAGTATGATTATAATTAATCTAAACATTGATACAGAAAGACTAAATAATGCAAGTAATATAGCCATAAAACTAAGGGATTTATGCCTAGAAAAAATAAAAGAAAATGGCATGTACGATGATGCATTTATTATACTAAAAAAAGATATAGATAATGCCGTAAAAAACAATATCTATACCTATAATTTAAACAACACACAATTGGATAAAATCTGTGAAACTTTAGACAAAATACAGAGTCAACTTATCTCTCATCATTCGCTAGTTTTTCAGCAGACATAACCGTTTGTAAAATAAGTGAATTGATAGTCATTGGTCCTACTCCACCTGGCACAGGAGTGTAGGCAGAACATTTATTGATACAATTTTCCAAATCTATATCTCCGATGTTACCAGGATTATAGCCAGCATCTACTAAAACCACCCCATCTTTTACCCAGTCACTCTGGATAAACTTAGGTTTGCCCACTGCACCCACAACTATATCTGCCGTACGGACTATATCGGGCAAATTTTTTGTTTTGCTATGGCATATTGTGACAGTACAATTCTCATTGAGTAGCAGCATCGCAACTGGTTTGCCTAAAATGGCAGATCTTCCCACAACTACAGCATGTTTGCCAGCAAGTTCTATTCCGTAATGTTTCAAAATTCTCATAATACCAAATGGTGTAGCCGACACATAAGCATCTCTACCCATGGACATTAGACCATACGATTGAGAATTTACTCCATCAACATCTTTGGATAGTAATATTCTATCGAAACATGCACGCTCATCTATTTGCTTAGGTACAGGGTGTTGAAGAAGTATTCCACACACTTTTACATCATTATTGAGTGTATCTATAACGTCCAATAATTCCTGGGTAGTTGTGGTCTCTGCAAGTCTCACTATCTGCGAACCCATTCCTATTCTTTCACATGCTTTTGCTTTCATATTAACATAAGTTACCGAAGCAGGATTATCCCCCACTAGAATGGTGGCAAGCACTGGTGTATATCCCAGTTTTTCCTTAACTTTTTCCACACGAATTTTTAAATCTTCTTCTGTAGCCTGAGCAAGCAATTTTCCATTCAAAACCAATGCCATATCACACCTACCTATTTTTTAAAAACATTGTACCACAAAATAGACAACTAACAAAATAATTTATATTACACATAAATAAAACCTTTTTGCAAAAGATAAAAGAAAAATTTCGGTATCAGATATGGAAAAAAAACAAACAATTATAGCACTGGCATTCGTAGTTTTTATAATCTCATGTGCTGTAACACTAATAATAGTATTAGGCATTACAGCCAGAGATTATAATTACATAATGATAGAGATAAATCCTAGGGTAGAATTTCTGTGTGATAAAAACTACAAAGTCGTTAGTAGCAAAGCACTCAACGAAGATGCAGCGATAGTTCTATCCGATCTAGACTACACTGGACTAGACATAGCCACAGCAACCACCGATTTTATGGACCAGTGTGCTAGATGTGGATTTATAGATGTAGATGATAAAAATAATGCTGTAAACATTACAGTAATAGACGGACTCACACAGGCACTCGACGTTCATATAGTCGAGCATGTCTACAATTACCTTAGACAAAAAGAAATACTATGTGCCGTATGTGAAAACTACGAAGATCGAGACATGTACGACGAAAAAATCACTAATGGCGTAGGAGATATCAATAAATATAAATTGGTAAAAAGACTACATGAAAACCACCCTGGGGTAGATATACTAAGGCTAACTAAACTATCAGAAATAGAGCTCATAAATATGGTTCATAATATCCATACCACTCTGCCAGATAAACACGATGAATCACTACAAAACATTAAAAAACAAATGATACAGGACAATATAGAAAAATACGAAAAACACATGGCAAATATAACCAATTCAACACAACAAAAATTTGCACAAACATTCGACCAATACCAGAATACCATTGGAGAAACGTATCGACAAGATTTTGAAAAAGAATATAGTATTTGGCAAATGAATACAATTAATTGACACAAACTCTATATATAACAAACAAAAAGCGACACTTATATGTGTCGCTATATTATTTTATTAATTTCTCAAATTCATCCAAAGCCCAGGTCAATTCTTCATTCATAACCCTGTATGGCTCATCAGTCGTGAGATCTACTCCTGCATTACGTAATATATTAATCGAATAGTCACACGTGCCAGAACTTAAGAATGATTTGTACCTATCTACTGCGCCATCTACACCATTATAAATTGTTCTAGCAAAATTAATCGCACTAGTCATACCGGTAGCATATTTATATACATAATACGCTCTATAGAAATGTGGTATTCTCATCCAGTCTTCACCTAGATCTTCTTTGATTAATTTTACCCCCTTGCCATAATATTTCTGTGTCAGAGATTTATATTTAGCATTCAGAATGTCTTTAGATATTGGTTCACCTTTTTCTACCAGAGTGTGAGCAAAATATTCAAATTCACTATAGAGTGTTTGTCTATATATTGTTCCGATAATATTGCTAATATATTTCTCTAGGTGTGATAGTTTCTCTTTTTTACTCTCTGCATGATTGTATAAATATTTGAAAAGTAATACTTCATTTACGGTACTGGCTATCTCTGCTAAAAATATTGTATGGTCATATAATTCATATGGTTGATTTTTTCTACTAAACACACCGTGCATGGCATGTCCCAATTCATGTGCTAGTGTGTACACGCTAGAACTATCTTCTACAGTATTCAGCAACACATATGGATGTGGTTCATACATATTACAACAGAAACCACCACTCTCTTTTTTCTCACATGGATATACATCTATCCATCTATTATCCATAGCAGTCTTTAGCCCATCTACATAGTCTTGACCTAATACTCCTAAAGCACGTAAAACCAAGTCACACATTTGAGAATACTTCATACTGCTTTTGTGATTACATATAGACACCATTCTATCGTAGAAATAAAAATCTTTGTATCCCAATGCTTTCTTTTTTAGAGCATAAAATCTATGCATAGACTTTAGATTATTATTGACATTGGCAAGTAATTTCTCATACACCAGTTTGGGTATATTCTCTCCGAATAATTCATTACCTAGGACAGAATCATATCTATATATATCTGATACAAACCAGTCACCTTCTACCGAACTAATATAATTGGCAGATATGGTATTACCCATAGAATGATAAGCATTGGTAATTGATTTCTGTGCATTACAACGTAATGTCCTATCCTTACTCTCTAATAATTCGGTCATATTGTGTTGATTTACTTCATGTTTTTTACCCTTGCCATCTAGAGCATCGGCAAATTTCAGATCTAGATTGTCTATATTATCAAATACATCAGAGTAGCCAGATAGAGATTTCATAGCCTTGGAGACAATAATCTCTTCACGCTCATCTAATATATGGTCTTTATTTCTAAGGAAATTATTGAGTCCCATTCTGTATTCGGCAAATCTATCATCTGCCATCAATTTACGAATATATTTTTCACCATAACCGATAAGTTCGGACTCTTCAAAAGATGATGCTACCGATATATGTTTACCTATGGTGCTAACTACCGAATTCAATTCTATATATTTGGTATTCTCTAGATTTTCGGACAATCTCAAGAAAATATACACCGATATTTTTTCGCTTAATTTACCCAATTCAGAGCCTAATTGCAAAAATTCCAGACACTTATTTGGCTTGCCCAATTTACCTTTGTATGCAGACAATTTTTCGGGATATGTCTTTAATTTTTCTATATCTGCTAATAACAAATCATCACTGGAATATATCTGAGTTAAATCCCATTTGTATTTTTCTTCTATTTGACTTCTTTTTTTCATAATACCTGTCACCCCATATAATATACACAAAAATCGATAAATACATTACAAATTTTCTCTAATAATTGTCCAACTAATTTCCCATAAAGTCAAGGAATTAAGTTAAATTATTTCAATAACTATATTGACATTTGAATTTTTTTGTTATATGATATATATGTAAAATTTGCACAAGTTGCATAAAATAAGGTATAAAACCTGACTCGAAATGAGCAAACAAGGGGATAAATATTATGTCTAAGAAGTCAATTAATATCGTCATCACAATAATGATTGCTATATTCGTATTGGTATTTGCAGGTTCATTCGCTTATGAGAATTTCCGCATTAAAAAGAGCGATGAAATGTATGAGCAGAGACTAGACAGCGATATGCAACAGGCTGAAAAAGATAGTCAATCTGGTCAAACTAACGAAGAAAGTAAAAACAATTAATAATATAAGTAAAGAAAAACGACTTGTACTACTCAAGTCGTTTTTTGTTTGCCCGTATTGTATATTAAATATTAATCGCCACCCTATATGCCGTTTTGGTTGCAACAAATATTTTGCCCGGTTTATTGCTATCGCCCACATTGTATATTTCTTTGGCTGCGTTGTTTTTCACCAATTCATAATACATCTCATTATTAGATTTGGTACCACATGCTAATACTATGTAGTCGACTTCTATTGCTTTTTCTTCTAGTTCTTCTTTAAATTTAGGTGCCAATGGATTTACTATATTATCAGGCAATATCGGTTGCCACGTATTGTATGGATCGGGAACAGTCTTGGATACATTCTGATTAATAGATATTGTACCATCATCATTGATACCTAGTAGACTAGTACAATTATACGCCTTTACCCCTGCTTTCTGCAGATAGTGTAATATATGCCCCCTATTAGCAGTACAGCTCTCACTCATTAAGTATTTCTGCATTTCAATAATAATTGGCTCTTTATTAAGTTCATATTTCAGATAATATGCCAATTCACATCCACTATCTCCGCCACCTATTATAGCCACTCTTTTTGCATGCTCTAGTTTTTTAGGATTACGTAGGACATCTACAACACTAGCCACATTAGGTTTATTGATACCATGTACTGGCAATCCTACCATAGTAGTACCAGTAGCAGTAATGATTACATCATATTTACCCTGCAAATCTTTTGCTTCGGCAGACTTGCCCAGTTGTAAATGGAAATTTTTATTAGCCTTAAATTTCTCTACACAGCCAATTAGATATTGTCTATAATTCTCCACTTCATATTTGATTTTTGGCACACCTGCCACATCAACATTACCACCCACTTGATTTGCTTTTTCTATTAAATCCACCTTGTGTCCTTTGGCAAGTAATACAGCAGTCGCGGTAATACCTGCAGGACCTGCACCTATTACACACACTTTTTTAGGATTATCTACTTTCTGAATATTACCCAATTCATGTTCAAATGCACATCTAGGATTTACTGCACATTGTGGATGACCACCATCTACAAATTCTTTTATACAGCCTTCGTGACAGCCTATACATGGTCTAATACTACCTACTTCTCCTGCATATGCTTTCTTAGGCCAGTCTGGATCGGCAAGCAAAGGTCTGGCGAGCATTATCATATCGCATTTACCATCTCTCAATGCCTGCTCTGCTAGATCTGGATAGCCTAATTTGCCTACTGCTACTATTGGCACTTCTACTCCTGCATTAGAGAGAATCCCGTGGTCTTTGAAATAATCTTTGACAAGTTTGCTTACTTCCAGGTAACACCCCGATGGCATTGATGTAGGTGGATGTGGTAACCACCAATTATCATAACACCCTAGGTCGACGTCAAATATATCCACACCTGCTTTTACTAGATTCACCATGTAGTCTAGTGTTTCAGCTATTCTACGCTCATTCCTAAATTTTTTCAGGGCTTTGATAGTCTTCATTTTTTCGCCATAAGTGGCATTGAGCGCTAGAGACAGATCTATTCTATACATTATAGGGTATTTGTCCCCACATCTCTCCCTTATTTTCTTTACACAATCTATACCAAATGCCTGCCAATTTGCATATCTACCCAGTTTTCTACGATTGAATGCTGGATTGGTTAATTGCTCCATCAAATAGCCTTCATGGCCATGCAGATAAACACCATCTATATTACATGCTTTGGCATCTGCACTGGCTTGACCAATATTTTTCACAATTTTCTTTATTGCACAGGTACTGAGCCTTTTGCAAGGTATCTGTGGTATATAAAAATTGGAATTCCACGATGCACTCACTGGTAATTTTAGAGAATTAACCAAACACTGTGGATTGCCCACCCTTCCCAGACCTGCTGTTAATTGAATAAACATTGTTGCACCATAACTATGACAAGCATAAGATAAATCTCTCCAGCCTGCTAGATTGGTTCTAGATCTATCTATCCTAGGGAAATAGGATAGTCTGTCTGGCTCGGTAAGTGACGGATCTACGCCATGGCTCACAGGGATAAGTCCGGTGGTAATTAGCCCCACACCACCCTTGGCTCTTTCTTCGAAATATTTGAGCATTTTATCATTAGGTCTACCCGTCTCTTCACACATAGATATATTGCCCATTGGTCCCATTACTAGCCTATTTTTAATGGTAAGTCTATTGACTCTAATAGGACTAAACATGCTACTATATGGATATAGATTTTTAGTCATATGTGGCACGTCACTAGTCTCAAACCAATTTCCGAAATAATTCTCTAGATTTTCTAGTAGTTTCTCATTCTCTATCATTATTACCTCGCAAAATTATTTAATTATTTTCATTCTAACATAAGTTTTTCCTTTCTCAAAATATTTACGCCAAATCCACCCCAACATCATATTTTATAATACTATTGCATTTTGCACACAATGGGTGTAAAATACGTTTATTATTAATATCAATAATATTTATAAATACGTGGTTTTTTTTAGACAAAAACAAATAAAAAGTGTAAAATATAGTATAAATTTATTAGAACCTTATGGGGAGCAATCATGAAAAAATTAGACTTAAACAAAATATACAAAGATTTGAAACAATATGATGGCAAAGAAGTGACTCTAGCAGGCTGGGTTAGATCGGTCAGAGACCTGAAAAATTTCGGCTTTCTAGATTTGAATGATGGCACTAGTTTTAAAGGCGCTCAGGTAGTATTAAATAGCAAAATGCCTAATTACAGCGAAGTATCAAAACTCAATGCTGGCTCATCAGTAATATGTCATGGCAAACTAGTATCCACCCCTAATGCAAAACAGCCTTTCGAATTGCAGTGCGATAGTGTGGAAATCGTATGTGCTACCGACGAGACATACCCACTACAGAAAAAAGGCCATAGTTACGAATTTTTGCGTGACCAGGCATATTTGCGTGGTAGAACCAATCTTTTCAATGCCGTATTCAGAGTAAGGAGTGAATCTGCCTTTGCATTGCACGAATTTTTCAATAGTGAAGGATTCACATATGTACATGCACCAATACTCACTGCTTCCGACTGTGAAGGTGCTGGAGAATTATTTAAAGTAAGTACACAAGACATCTATGCTGGCCATAAATTAGATCCAAAAGACGAACTTTTTGGTAAAGAAGTATACCTATCTCCATCGTGTCAATTAGAAGGCGAAGCATTCGCTCTATCAATGGGTAAGATATACACTTTTGGCCCATCATTCAGAGCAGAAAATAGCAATACTGTAAAGCATGTAAATGAATTCTGGCATATTGAGCCAGAGATGGCATTTTACGAACTTTTTGATGATATGGACGTCATGGAAGCCATGATAAAATACGTTATCAATCACCTATTCACCAAATGCAAAGATGAACTAGAGTTTTTCGATAAATTCGTAGAAAAAGGATTACTAGAAAAATTACACAATGTAACAGATAATGACTTTGCTAGAGTAACATATACCGATGCCATCAAAGAACTAGAGAAAAATAACGATAAATTTGAATTCAAAGTAGAATGGGGTTGCGACCTACAAAGCGAACACGAGAAATATCTATCTCAAGTAGTCTATGGCAAACCTGTATTCGTATACAATTATCCAAAGGAAATCAAAGCATTCTATATGCGTGTAAATGATGATGGCAAGACAGTAAAAGCCACCGACCTACTAGTACCAGGTATCGGAGAATTGTGTGGTGCTAGTGAAAGAGAAGAAAGATATGATGTACTACTAAATAGAATACATGAATTAGGCCTAAACGAAGAGAGTTATTGGTGGTATCTAAACCTAAGAAAATTCGGTTCGGTTAAACATAGTGGCTTCGGCATGGGCTTCGATAGATTCATCATGTATGTAACTGGTATGACAAATATTAGAGACGTTATGCCATTCCCTAGAACACCTAAAAATTGTAATTTCTAAAAACAAAAAAACTGCTAGTAATAGCAGTTTTTATTTTTCTTTTTTATCTACTTGTACATACTGAATTACTTCGTATGTATTGTATTTTTTGGAGCAATCTAACATCCAATTATACACTCTATCACGCAAGTCTTTTTTTGCCTCTTTCCTAGGCAAATCTGTATTTATATAAAAAGGCTCACTGATATATATAGTCTTGGTTGTTTTGTGTGGGAAAAGTTTAAAAATACTCCTAGGTGGAGAATATGCTGTAAAGAATGCAAATACTGGCGCATTTAAACTAATAGCATAGGAGAATGTAACATCACTGAATGGTCTAACACCAGTATAATATGGCCAAATGTGTGCTTCGGGGAATACATAGATATCGTAACCCCTTTTATAGTCATAATCGATAGCCGTTTTAAATTTTTTTAGAGCACCTATATTATTAGGAACGGGAATAGCCCCTAGCATCTGTACGAAATTTTTGATACCCCAGATGGATACAACATCAGGAGATGCCATTATCTTATTTCTCCTAGGCCAAGAAATGATGCTAGGCTCTAGTACATCTATTATTTGAGTGTGATTACCATAGAAAAATTTGGGGCCTTTCACCTTACGCAAATTCTTCTTGCCTTTGAATTTTACACCATGGATAATGCGAACAAATATCCATACGGGTATAAATGCCACTACATAGTAAGCAATAAATGATAGAAATCGCCAAAATAAACTTTTATGTAAAAATTGAAAGTTCTCCCCGACCTGTTTAGTCTTTATATTTGTACCAGCGAAATCATCATTCAAAGGGTCTGAATAGTAATAAATTTTTTTACAAGCATTTTTTGATTTTTCTTTGGTTTTCATACTACTATTATACCCAGAAAAATAATAATTACAAAACAAAACCCACCACTCACTTGTAACAAAAAAACATGTGTGTTATATTATTATGTAGTCAAAGGAGCAGATATGGAAACTCAAATTTTAAAGCCCACAGAAGATAGTATAAATCTAGCCTGTAAACTTCTGCAAAATGGAGAAGTCGTAGCAGTACCGACAGAGACTGTCTATGGTCTAGCAGGAGATAGTACAAATCCATCAGCAATACAAAAAATATTTACAGCAAAAGGCAGACCTCAAGACAATCCCCTAATAGTACATATAGCAAATATGGATATGCTGGACGGCATTGTATCTAAAATCCCAGATGATGCAAAAAAACTCGCTGAGACATTTTGGCCGGGGCCAATCACAATTATTATGCCTAAAGGTAATAAGGTGTGTGATAGCACCTGTGCAGGTCTAAATAGTGTGGGAGTCAGGATGCCATCACATCCCATAGCACATGAGATAATATCTAGATCCAGAATTGCATTTGCAGCACCCAGCGCCAATCTATCTGGCAAACCCAGTCCCACCAATGCAAATGATGTATACACCGATATGATAGGTAGAATCCCACTCATCATAGATGGTGGGGAATGTGATGCTGGTGTAGAGTCCACAGTCATATCTACGCTAGACGACACCCCTATTATCTTACGTCCAGGTGTTATCACCAAAGAGATGATAGAGACATGTTTAAACAAAAAAGTTGATATTGCAAAAGGCGTATTAGAAAAACACGTTTCTGACAAAAAAGTATTATCTCCTGGCATTAAATATAAACATTATGCCCCAAAAGCAAATATCACAATATTAAAAGGAACACTAGAAGAATTTAAAAAATATGTAGATATGCACACTTGTGATAACATGTTTGTAATGTGCTTTGATGAAGAAAAAGATGCCTTTGTACTACCCACTATCACCTATGGTAGTATTACTAGTCCACAGGAACAAGCCCATAGGCTCTTTAGAGCGCTACGTGAATTGGATGAAATGCATGCCGAAACAGTATATGCCCGATGTCCAGAAACAACAGGCATATCCATGGCTGTATATAATAGACTAATTCGTGCCGCCGGATTTAGAATAATTCAATTATAAAAAAAGAATGAGATAGCAGTCTCATTCTTTTTCTTTTTACATTTCATCTTTGCCATCTGTTGGATTATCAAATAATGTCATCTGGTTTGGATCGTCTGGTTTTACTTTAGGTTTTCTAGTAGATTTTTTACCTGTATTTTTTGGATTGGTTTTTGATTCTGTTGCCACCCTTTCTCTCATCTCACCACATGCAGCCCTTAGAGATTTATGTGGGTAGAATACTTCACCTGTTTCTTCTTCATCTTGCACAGGATTGTATTCTTCGTCATACAATAGTCCAGTATATACTCGTCTATTTGCTAATTGTCCATCATCACACCTGTATGTACCAATCAACATTCCTTCTGGACCTACTGCTATGATTTTACGAATATTCATGACACCTTCACTATCATAGAACCACTCATCACTATCAATACGCAATTTGCAGTGTTTGTCTCCATTCTTGTCATGGTATGTATAATCTATATATTCATATACATCTGCTTCATCTTCGGACAATTCAGCAGGCTTAGGAATGGCCTTGGGAATAATGTCAGATATATGTGTCAATCCTGTTGTACGTGCAGGCTCGGTGGTAGTGACACTAGTCTTGGTATGTCTTTCTCTGAAGTATTCATTTATTTCATCATCAATCTCTGCTGGAGTTAATTTGCCTGCTAGAGTCTTGGACACTCCTGTCGTGATAGGATCTAGATGTAAATATCCCCTTTCGGATTTGAGTGCTAGTGTGGCATAGCCTTTGTAATAATTTGATTCACTTTTATTTTTATTTTTCACAGACCAATCCACTACTTGTTGCATTGATTTGTCTATAGTGCGAGGTGTAATTCTAGGATATCTATATCCCTGAACTATTTCCCTATTATTGTAAATGAATTGTAATAGTTTTTCCAAGTATTTGTCAAAAGCATATAGTGAATCATTATCAAAGTAATTATATACTGTATATTTACCCATTCTTTGACTATCCTGGTGTCTACCAATTCTAGTAATCGTATCGCCGAAATGACTTCCAGATTCTTCTACAAAATTATCATATAAATTGGATAGAGTTATATTGCAATCAGACGTATCTGCATACACACAGTATATCTTGTCTCTAAATGTCTTTAATTTCTCTGACACTCTCGCATTGAGCAGTTTCCTAATTCTCAAATCTCTACTATCTGGTACAGGCATAATACACCCCCATATTTCTTATTGTACATATTATAGCATACAATTACACATTTTGCAATACTACTCTAAATGCCCACCCCAAAAAAATTCACTATTGACACATCCCCCATACTATGATAAAATTGTAACAGGAAAATGGATTGGGGGAAATACAATGAAAAATCAAATTAAACCAAATGAAGAAACACTACGTATTCATATAAAAAGAGACCGTGAATTGGAATTGGCTCTCAACAATGTTAAAAGCACAATGGTACCAGAGAGCCAAGTCGGACTATTCAATCGTTCTTTTGCATTTAGAACTAGTGCCAAAATGGAAGAATTCTTGGATACATTGAGAGGAGATATCAGAGACTCTAGAATACTACTAGGCGAGAATCATACAATGGACGTAGAATATACCCAACGCGACCTAGTAAGCGCAATAGTAAAGTCTAGAGAATTACTCGAAGTATACTATTACAATGCTATGTCTAACAAAGGCATAATTCAAGCATCCGAATTGAATGGTATGCTCGGCAAATATTTGACTAAAATTGCATACGGATACAAACCACATACAGTGGATACTATGGATAGAGATTAATATAAGAAAAAAAAGAAGGACTTAGTCCTTCTTTTTTATTGTAAAAATTTAGGCGAAACTTTGGCTGTAATAGTAGTTTTGGCGATTTTTCTCTGCATTTTAGGAGAATACAATGCGAAAAAATCTCCACAATTAATATCTTTTAGTGTATTCAGATAGTCTAATGGATTATTGGCAAAACCCACTTTGATACACTCAAATGTAGCGAGAGCCCCCAAAACATAACTCATATAATCTCCTGGGAATTGGGAATAAGATGCTAGATACTCCTGTGCTTGTGCTTTGGTATATTTGCTGAGTAGATATACGTAAACATTTTCAAATGCTTTCTCTAGATTTTTACCCAGCAGATGATGTGCAATAGTACATGCTTCCACCAGTCTATTTGTAGCATAAGGAGAATTTTTACTAAAGCATGATGCATACATTCCCCAGCCATTGATTAGATAAGTAGCACCATTATCGAAACATATATTATGTGGCTCATCTAGCACAGTATTATAGAAATGTCCATAGCCCGGATAAACATTCAGATATATCATATATTCTAATTGCAATTTGGTGAGTTTATCATGATTGGCATATAGATAAAATCTATTGGTAGCAAATGATACATTTTTACTGGTCCACTCGCCATAACCATAATCATCAACTACAGATATAGGCACACTACGTCTAACCGTCGACCTGCCATAGATAGCAGCAAGATATAGATCATCTTGAATACTCTTTATTATATCTCTAGCAGTATTCTCCTGGGCTTCTGGTTTCAATACTCTATCAGATACCATGAATGGTTTTTGTTTATAATATTTATTTACATCTTTTACAATACACTTGTAATATTCGCCAAATATTTTTTTGTATATAGGCAACATTAGATTGTCGTGTTTTTGTTCCAAGGACCTATTCAGCACAATCTCAAAAAATGCTCTATATTCGGCGAATTCTTCTTTAATTATTTTTTTATAATAGCCATTCAATGCTACAGGGATATAGAGTACATTGTCTAGTCTTTTCAATACTGCTTTTATAAAAGTTTCTTTTTCTTCTGGAGTTTTCAAAATTCGGAAATGAACCATTACCTGCTCAAGCGAAAAATGCGTTCTATAGAAATCTATCTGAACGTTCATAATTTCTCGCTCTAAAGCACTTAATTGCAGACTATGCCTACGCACATCTTTATATATTACATTATCAAATGGCAATCTTTTTTTCCATTTGTTACTAGCCAATAATTTCATAATTTTCCCTTTTCATTCTACATTTATTTTAGCACATACACGCCGTCAATACAAGCAAATTTTGCCCACTCTATTCATAATAGAGTGACAAAACTGATTAGTAGAATTAACTCGCATCAGTAGAGAATTCCCAGGACACAAATTAGAGTGTAAAAAAATCACATTTGCAATACAATGAAAATATAAAAAGAACTAGGAGATGAATTATGAAAATAGCAATATCTGCCGAAAGCACAATCGATTTACCACAAGAATTACTAGATAAATTCGGCATAACCACCACACCATTCTCTATAACTTTTGGTGACAAAATTGAAAAAGATAGATTTGGTATATCAAAAGATATATTTGAGTACGTATCTAAAACCAAAAAATTACCAAAGACATCTGCCGTCAGTCCAGAGCAATACAAGGAATATTTCGAAAACTTAAAAAAGGACTACGATGCAATAATACACATTACACTCAGTTCTCTAATGAGCAGTGCATACAATAATGCCGTTATGATAGCTAAAGAGATGAGTAACGTATATGTAATAGATAGCAAAACTCTATCTACCGGTATTGCACTACAGGCCATCAAAGCCACAGAGCTAGCAAAAGCCGGCAAGTCTCCAGAAGAGATAGTCGCCACTATAAACAAACTGACCGAAAAAACCCAAGCAAGTTTTGTTCTAGAAAAACTCAATTATCTATACAAAGGTGGCAGATGTTCTGCTCTAGCAATGTTGGGTGCTAATATCCTAAGAATCAAACCACAAATCATTGTCGCTAATGGCAAAATGGGTGTAGGTAAAAAATACACCGGCGACATAAACAAAGTAGCCATCAAATACTGCAAAGATTTGCTAGTATCCCACCCCGATCCCGAACTAGACTATGTATTTATCACTAGTTCGACCGACATGCCCGAAGCCGAAACAGCCATCACAGAGATACTGAAAGATCGTGGATTTGGTCACATCTACCCTACCAGAGCAGGTGGCACAATATCTAGCCATTGTGGCGAGAATTGTATAGGAGTACTTTTCCTTGATAAATAAAAGCAGGTTATAGTTGCTGACTTTTGAAACTAGCCAAATAATTAACACTTTAACTTGAAAAAGTTAGGGTGTTTTTTAATTCTCTCTTAACACAAAAATTTGGTCAATTCGAGACTTTTTATTATTTTTATGTTATAATACACATATGATCAAAGATTATATAATAAACAACAAAGAGTTAATGAAAGAATGGAACTGGGAGAAAAATAATTCTCTTGGTATTTTTCCAGACAAAACAACTCTTGGTAGTAATAAAAAAGCATGGTGGAAATGCCACATTTGTAATTATGAATGGTTAAGCATCTGTAATAATAGAAATAAAGGACAAGGTTGTCCGGCATGTGCAAATAAAATCTTAGTGAGTGGTAAAAATGATTTACAAACATTATTTCCAAAAATAGCAAGAAAATGGAATTATGATTTGAATAAAGAAAAACCAAGTGAAATTTTTCCACATTGCAACAAAAAAGTTTGGTGGATTTGTGATAAAGATAAAAGACATGTTTTTCAAGCGAAAGTTTGCCACATGACGGAAGGTAGAATTGTTTGTCCAATATGTTCAGGTCAAAAAATCATTGTGGGAGTAAATGACTTAGCAACGACACATCCTGAATTGTTAAAAGAGTGGAATTATGAAAAAAATGTATTAACCCCACAAGAGGTTAGCCATGGAATGACTAAAAAGATTTGGTGGAAATGTAAAAAAGGTCATGAATGGTTGGCAACAATTGGATCAAGAGCTGGTTTAAAAACTGAATGTCCATATTGTAAAAATGAATTAAAAACTTCTATTCGAGAAAAAACATTATCATATTACTTGTCAAAATATTTTAAAATCGAAGAGAGTAAACATTTTGATTGGTTAAACACAATGGAAATTGATATATTTATACCAGAATTAAATTTAGGTATAGAATATGATGGTAGGCAATGGCATAAAAATATAGAACGTGATTTTAAAAAAGATCAACTATGTGCTAAAAATAATTTAAAACTAGTGCGTATTCGTGAGATTGGTTGTCCTGAATATGAAACAAATTCATATCTCGTATATGTAAATATTTATAAAAACCCTATTTTACAACTTAAAGAAATTATTAAACAAACATTTGATTTTATTAATAAAGCTTTTAATACAAACCTTAATTCAACCCCAAACATTGAAAATGATTATATGAAAATACTAAATAAAGCTTTAACAATATCAAAAGAAAATAGTATCGCTAACCACATTTTAATAAACGAATGGGATTATGATAGGAACAAAGTTAATCCTGAATATGTTACACTAGGTAGTGATAAAAAAGTATGGTGGAAGTGCAAAAAAGGACACGAGTGGCAAGCAACTGTTTCATCAAGAGCAGGCAGTATGAAATGTGGTTGTCCATATTGTGCTGGACAAAAAGTATTATCTGGCGATAATGATTTAGAAACATTGTTTCCTAAAATTGTAAAAGAATGGCATTATGAAAAAAATGGCGATATTAAACCATATCAAATCAGACCACAAACAAATAAAAAATACTGGTGGAAATGTAAGAAATGTGGCTACGAATGGCAAACCAGTCCTAGTTGTAGAGTAAGAGGTCGCAACTGTCCAAAGTGTGCAAGACAAATAACTATATCTTCACATTATAAAAAAGTCGTTAATTTAGATACAGGCATTATTTATAATAGCATTAAGGAAGCGGCACAAACCATAAATGTGAGCCGTAGTGCTATATCTGTATGTTGTAAAGGTAAATCTCAAAGCTCTGGTGGTTATCACTGGAAATTTGTAAATATAAAAGAAGACTAAATTTACTTTTAGTCTTTTTTGCAAATTTCAAAATTGATAACCCATCCTGCTTTTTTATTATCACTAGCAAAAAATTTGACAATCCATGATTTTTTTCTTATCATTTATATAAAATAAAGCATGAATTAAAAGCCATGAAATATAAATATATTAGGTGAAAAAATGGATTTTTTTAGTAAAGCGTATTGCAGAACATATCAAACAATTTTCAAATGGATAATGCCTATGCTTCCATATCGCGAACCAAAGTGTATAGAAAAAATGGAAGATATCAAAAATATTGTGCTAGATAAAGGCTATAGCAAGGTAATGCTCATTACCGACGAAGGCATTCGTGTACAAAAACTAACTCTACCACTAGAGAGAGACCTAAAGGCAGAAAAAATCAAACTAACCGTATACGATCAAGTGAAACCAAATCCAACCGTCTCACTAGTAGAAGAAGTAGTTGCCCTGTACCAAGAGAATGGGTGTGAATGTATAATAGCTTTCGGTGGTGGTAGTGTAATGGATACTGCCAAAGCTGTAGGTGCTAGAGTTGCAAATCCTAAAAAATCTCTCCTAAATATGCGTGGAATTATGAAAATTAAAAATCCACCACCTACAATCATCGCCATACCAACTACTGCAGGTACTGGTAGTGAGACCACCGTTACAGCCGTTATTACCGACGACCAGACACATAGAAAGTACACCATAAATGACTTTAAACTCATACCAGAATTGGTATTATTAGACCACACTCTCACTCTCAAATTACCCCCTAATATCACAGCAACGACTGGTATGGATGCACTAACTCATGCAATAGAAGCATTTATAGGTAATTCAACTACTGATGATAGTAGAAAAAATGCCCTAGAAGCCGCTAGGCTAATATTAGAAAATATAGAAAAAGTATATCACGATGGTAGCAATGAAAGAGCTAGAGCAAACATGCTACGTGCATCATACATGGCTGGTCTCGCATTTACAAAATCGTATGTAGGATATGTACATGCTATTGCACACAGTCTGGGTGGTAGATACAATACCCCACACGGACTAGCCAATGCTGTAATATTACCATATGTATTATCCGAATATGGACTATCTGCTATAAAAAAATTAAAAATAATGGCAGTATATTGTAATGTGGCTAGACCATACGATAGCGAACAAAATGCAACCAACAAATTTATAAATAAAATACTCGACCTTAATGAAGAATTTGGAATACCAAAAACATTTGACTTTATCCGAGATGAAGACATAGAACTCATGGCTAAACATGCTGCCAAAGAAGCCAATCCTTTGTACCCTGTACCAAAAGAATTCTCGGCAAAAGAATTACAAAAGATTTATTATAAAATCAAATCATAGTTTTTCAAAAATTTGTTTACAAAGTCTTTTAAAATCACAAATATTGTGGTATATTATTGATAGGCAAAAGCCTATCATATGCGGATATGGCGGAACGGCAGACGCGCAAGCTTGAGGTGTTTGTGGGGAGACCCGTGCTGGTTCAAATCCAGTTATCCGCACCAAAAAATGACAACCACTCCTGTGGTTGTTTTTTTGTGCAATAACTGGCGTGTGTTCCACACACGAGATTGCGACAGCAATCTACATTTGAACCGTACTCACTCGTCACCGGAGTGCAAGCCCTCCTACTCGTGAGATATATTCGTTCCACTCATATAGACAAATCCAGTTATCCGCATTAGAGCCCATATTGACAAAATGAATGCAAAATGTTATCATAACTGCATGAAAAACAAAGAAAATTTTACAATATATGACGATATAGCAGACTTATTTATGCACAAGAATATCAAGAGAATATATGACAATGGATATGAAATACCATATCTAAATAGAGATTACAAATTCCCTATGTATCATTTAAAAACTCAATTCATTCCACTTATCGCATACAAAAATTTAAAATTTAATAAACGAATCAAAAAACTAAAAATAGGAAATCCAAATTCCCTAGAATTGATAGATGGTGTAAAAGGTAGATTTTGTTCGATAAACGACTATTTCAGGCTAGAAGAAGACTTCAAACCATCATTTTGTTTTTATGCTAGCAAAGCAGTAGCAGAACAATTAAGAGAAAAGAAAACTGACTTTGATTTTATTGTATACGATCGCTCAGAAGATAAAAATATTATAGACCGCCATGCAGTTATACGAACCAAATTACCAGGCTTTAAAAAACCAGTAATCATCGACGGTGCTATATCTGCAATAATCGAAGAGGAATTGTTTTTTGATATCCAACCAAATCAGATTTTAGCGGTTTATCATAATGCAGATATTCCCGAAGATATATTCATTGGATATTCTTACGACGAAAGAGCATTTGGCCAATATCTCAAACTTGATAATAAAACCGAACAAAATAAGCAATTTTTTAATTCTGAAACAGATCAAAAAGAAATTTAAAGCGATGAATACCAATAAGCATTTTTGACTTATATGTAATTTTAAAAAGCAACCTATGTAGGTTGTTGTTTTTTGTGCATTTCATTATGAAATAAATCGCAAATATGCTAATATACTTTTGTATTAATTAATTGTGACAAGGAAAGAGAAATGCAGACTAATACTAAAGATAAAAAAAAATTGGTAATTATTAATTTATTTATGCAAATAAATTTTTCTTTCTTTTCTATATTTTTCAATATATATGCCTACCAAATAACCAAAAATCTCAACATCATTCTATCATACTTATTTATGAATCAAATAATAAACCTAGTCGTGCATCTGGCAATATACAAAATCATCAATAAAAAATTACTCAATATTATTTACCGACTAAGTTTTATTATGTGCATACCTACCACAATGCTAATATTCCTAGTGAATAGCGACAGAGTATATCTAATATTTATCATTCAGGCCATGTATATAATATCGGAAACAGCATATTACTTTACCCACGAAATATCTGTGATGAGCAAAAATACCAAGTCTCAAATGAAAAAATTTGTAGGAGTAAATAATGCTCTAGGACTAGTAGCCGCAGTACTGAGTCCACTTATCTCTGGTTATGTAATCGACTTTATATCTTACTATGTATTATTCGGCGTAATGATTGGTATTGCTGCAATATGTTTCATAATATCTCTATATACCAATCTAGTTAATGATGAGATAGTACACATTCCTATCAAAAATTACTTTTCTTACATCAAACATCACAAGCCTGTCATGTATGGATATTTCGGTTACGCTATAGGCAGATTCTCCAAAAATGGTCCTGTAGAAATACTCCTACCAGTACTAATATTTATGCGAACTAGTACAAATTATAGAGTCGGCATATATGCATCTCTAGCAGCACTCATAGCAGGCATTACACTTATGTTATACACCCAATTCGGCAAACATAAGACAATAGGTATGTGGATATGTACAATATCTCGTATAATTGTGTCAATAACTCTGATATTGTCCGGCTCGATTGTAATATTCTTCATCTACTATTTTGTACAAGCGATTACCACCAAACTACTCAATACAGATATCAATTCCAGTCTATTTGTATTGGTCAATCACACAGAATTACAACCATACAAAATAGAACAAAATGTAGCATATGTGACCTTTAGTGCTATATCACTAATGTTATCGTGTATAGTATGTTTCATACTATATAATTGTCTCAATGACATTATCAGTCTATCCATATATTTAGCCTTTGCATCATGTATGCAGATAGTATCTACACTACTCATTACCAAAAGTGACCGTATGCTACAGAAGACCAAAACATTCCAATATCAAATAACTGACAATGCATAAAAAAAGCAACCCTATTTATTTTGGGTTGCCTTTTTTACATAGACATAACATCTGCATCGTCTACATGTTTATCTTCATCTACTCTAACATGCGTAGCAGATACTACATCCACATATGCTGCCAAATCAATTTTAAGTTTTGCTCTTTGTTCTGGTGTAAACTTTTTAAATGATAAAGCTTTCAAAATCTGACAAGCCTTTTGATACCTATAACTAGCCACCATTCTACTAATTTGCTCAAAGTGCTCAGGATTATCAATTATTGCTAGCATATATGCACCCACCATGCTAGGATTGCAAGCTTCATCCTCTCTAAGTTTTTCTATCTCATCTGGTTTCATAGACATGGTCAAATCATAATAACTCTGTTGAGCGTCATCCATAGACAGATCTTTCCACCCATATACATTGTTTCTGAGTAACAACAATTCAAAGTTTTTTGTTCCTTGTGTAGCCATAATATACCCCCCCATTTTTTCTGTAATGATTATACAATAGTTTACTAGCGATGTCAATACCCAATATATTGACATCGCTTATTTGACTTGTACACTCTAAAATGCTAAACTAACTATGAAAATGGAGAAAATATGAAAGTATTGATTGGTTCAAAAAATCCAGCAAAAATTGAGGGTGCTAGGCAGGCCCTAACCACATACTATGACGATGTAGAAGTAATTGGCATCAGTGTAGACTCTGGAGTGGCCGAACAGCCTATCAATCTAGATATAAAGCATGGTGCTGAAAATCGTGTAAAGGCACTTATCGAATATGCACAAAATAATGGAATAGAAGCCGATTATTATATGGCTATAGAATCGGGTATCACTAATAGTCTCGGTATGTGGTTGATAGTAAATGTCGCAGCCACAACTGATGGAAATAATTGGTCGTATGGTACTAGTGCAGGATTTCCTGTACCCGAAAAATATGTAGCATCTATCATGAGCCATTCGCTAGGTAATGTGATGGATAAACTATATGATAAAATTGACATACGCTCAAAAGGTGGTGGTATTAGTTTAATATCACACGACAAAGTATCCAGAATTGATTTAACTAGAGATGCTTTTATAATGTCACTCACACAATTTATAGATGAAAAATGGAGAGATTAAAATGCAAAATAATCAATTGGTGTATCAGGTACACGAAAAATTACCATTCGGCAAAAATTTACTTTTTGCTCTACAGCAATATTTAGCAATAATAGCAGCCACCATGCTAGTCCCCTTACTCGCTGACCCTAGTGGTACGCACCTATCACAGTCAGCAGCACTCATAGGAGCGGCAGTTGGAACTATAATATATCTAATATGTACACAATTCAAAAGTCCAGTCATGCTAGGTAGTTCATTTGCCTTTCTCGTACCATTGACTACTGCAGTATCATTTGGATATTTTGGAATATTACTAGGTGCAGTATTCTCTAGCCTAGTATACATAATCCTAGCACTAATCACAAAAAAAGTTGGCGTGAACTGGATAAACAAAATCATGCCACCTATAATAATTGGACCGACCGTTGCACTCATTGGATTTGACCTATCTGCATCGGCAATTAATAATCTGATGAATACAGCATCCGACCCCGCCAATTACAATCTACTATCAATCTTCGTAGGTATAGTCACATTCGTTATAGTTATTTGGGTATCGGTAAAAGGTAAAAAGAAACTAAAAATGTTTCCTTTTATTGTTGGCATTTTGGGTGGTTACATTATTGCAAGCTTCTTCACAATTATAGGTTTATTGTCAGAAACACCATACTTACAGCTCATTGACTTTGGTGTTTTTGCCAAAATTACAGACTTTAATAATTGGTTACCAAATCTAACATTTGTGGGATTATTTACCGAGGGGGCATCACAAATCACATCGTTTGGTGATATCTTAGCCATCTTCCTATTATTTGTTCCTATATCGCTAGTTTCTTTCGCCGAACACATTGCTGACCACAAAAATATTAGTTCTATCATAGGTAGTGATTTGTTTGTTACTCCCGGACTACATCGCACACTTTTAGGAGACGGTCTAGGCTCATTCGTAGGCGCACTATTCGGTGGCTGTCCAAATACTACTTATGGCGAATCTATCGGCTGTGTAGCTTTATCTAAAAACGGTTCAACATGGACAATATTCACAGCATGTATACTATGTATCATTACCGCATTCTTTTATCCACTAGTACTTTTCGTTGCTTCCATACCTAGTTGTGTTATAGGTGGTATATGTATTGCTCTATATGGATTTATATCAGTATCTGGTCTAAGAATGATAAAAGATATCGATCTAAATAATTCAAAAAATCTATTTGTGATATCATCTATATTTATCTGTGGCATTGGTGGTCTGGTCCTTAAATTCCAAGCATTAGAAATACCTAATATTGCCTGCGCCCTAATTGTCGGTATCATTGCAAATATTATACTGAAAGATCGTAAAAGAAAAGATAATAATATAAGTGCCAAACCTGAATTATTAGAGTCATCTGAGACTATACCAGAGACCGACTCTACCAATCAGATTGACACCAATAATGAAGAACCCAACATGGCGACTGATTCTACGGACACCACCACACAACACAGGGATCGCCGAAGTCGAAAAAGAAAAATAACATAAAAAAATGTCTAGATTTATTCTAGGCATTTTTGTTTTCTTCATCAGATGAAGTCATTTCATCACTATCTACTGCTGGCTCTGCTATTTTTTTCTTTTCTCTAATAGTATTCATTATGATTCGAATAACTGCAAATACTATCATTGCAAATATTATTAAGAAGAATATATAAACAAGAATGGTTGTAAACTCTGGGAACGCTAGACATACTGCCATAATAATTGTCCCTGCCACAATATTGCCCAGCACCACAGATAGAATAGTTTGCCAATAATTAAGACCTATCATCACTGCCACACATGTACCAGTCCACACACCAGTCATAGGTAGTGGCACAGCCACAAATCCAAATATTGCTAGACATTTCAGGAATGTGCGTCGGAATTTATTTTTTTCATGTTGTGTTTTGTCATCTATTTTCTTTGAACTTTTCTTTATTTTATTCTCAATAAATTCTCCTAGTTTTCTGAAAACTCTAGTAGATTTCAGCCATCTAATAATCGGTGTAAATATCCATGCTAGTATTGGCACTATAGCACAACTACCCAACAATGCAAAAAGCAATGCTTCACCACCAGTCAAAGCATCTCTCCCCCAGAAATCCACACTCATGCCTATTGGAATAGCACCTTTGTGTTCTATCAGGGGGAACATGGATATTAGTAATGTTGCTAGCCCAGAATGTGAGCCAAATATCTCTGAAAAGATTTTACCAATATATTCTGCCACGTATACACCCGTATCAAAAAAAATAACTATTTAATAATACCACACAACCCGTAGTTTCACAAGTCTATATGCACAAAATTTTTACTACTAAAATTTATGAATAAAAAAAAGACCTTATGACATATATCATTAGGTCTTTTATCAATTTTAATAGTTGTCTGCTTTTACTTCAAAATAACTCTGTGGATGTGCGCAAACAGGGCATACCTTAGGTGCAGATTTACCTACATGTACATGACCACAATTTCTGCAAATCCATACCTTTTCGCCATTTTTTGTAAATACCTTATTCTCTTCTAGGTTTTTGGCTAATGCTCTATATCTTTCTTCATGAGATTTTTCTATCTTTGCTACACCCTCAAATTGAGCAGCGATTTGGTCATAACCTTCTTCTCTAGCCTCTTTAGCCATTCTCTTGTACATTGCTGTCCACTCTTCATTCTCACCACCGGCAGCAGCCAAAAGATTGGTATATGTATCGGAAACCTCTCCACCATTCAAATGTTTGTACCACATTTTCGCATGTTCTTTTTCATTATTTGCAGTTTCTTCGAAAATAGCAGCTATCTGCTCGTATCCTTCTTTTTTTGCCTTTGAAGCATAATATGTGTATTTATTTCTAGCCTGGCTCTCACCAGCGAATGCTTCTTGTAGATTTTTATATGTTTTACTATCTTTGAAATCCATTATTTTCACCTCTTAAATTTATATACATCCATTTTATCAAATTTGCTTATTTAATACAAATAATTCCATATAAGAAAATTAAATATCCATTTTATTTATGGCACTGAGCAGGGCCACCTTCTCACTAGATGTTAGATTTTTTATGGCACCATTAACGACTCTATGATGCATAATATCTCGCTTCTTTAGGGCTGTTAATCCCGTTGAAGTAAGACTAATATACGACACTCTTTTGTCTCCATTTAATTTCACTTTTTGCAGATATCCCTTTTCTATCAATCTATCTACATTGATAGTACATGTACTGAGTGTAATACCCAGTCTCTGTGCAATAGTACCTAGGGTATTACAATCATTTCTCTCACAACTAAACACCATGTCTAGTGTTTGAAATTCCTTTTGCGAAAGTGAACTAACAGACTTTAAAATTCGGTTTTCATTATTAATTATTTGAGTATACATTTTGCAAAGCATTTCTTCTAATAATTCATCCAAATTATCCATATTACCACTCCTCTATTTCTTCTATAACTTGCTTATAACTCTCCCTAATACCCGACTTGACTGCACCAATGATAATCAAACAATCCCTAATATACTCCACGTCCGAATTGACTTCTGTACTATCTTTGGTATCATACACATTGGGATCATCTTCTATGACCACTCTGTTTTTATATATATGGCCAATTTCTTTGATTTCTTTGTTGTATTTGGTTAAGTAATGGTCTATAAGTGCGATGGCTTCATCTTCTACAAAATCATACACATAATGATCCATCTGTATTATTTCTGCGACTATTGTTTCCACCACTTTCAGATGTTCAAAATAATGGAATAAAGCCAATAATTTCTCATTCATGATCTCTACCTGCCGATTCTAGAGTAATAGTAAATGGTCCATTTAGACTACAATCAATATCCATGTGATTGCCGAAACTACCCGTAGCCACATTGGTCTTTACATACTTTTTTATTTCTGTCACAAATAATTCATATAAATGCACTGCTTCTTCTCTACCTGCTGCTTCGAAATAATCTGGTCTTGTACCCTTTTTAGTCACAGCCAGTAGGGTAAAATTGCTCACACACATTATTTCTCCATTTATATCCAAAATGGATAAATTGGACTTGCCATCACCATCTTCAAATATCCTTAGTTGTGCCACACGACGTGCTAGATACATAGCATCATATTCGGTGTCCCCCTTACCCACACCAATCAGTGCAAGTAATCCGCCACCTATATTACTTTTGTATTCTCCACTAGTAAGATTTGCCCTATTCACTCTCTGCAAAATTATTTTCATATGCCACCCACTTTTGTTTTATCACTCTCAAGTATATAATTTTGCCACACAATTGACAAACAAAATCAACACACTTTGACACATCAAACATTAAAAATATTTATCATTTCAATGTTTTTTTCTGCAAAAAATGTGGAAAATATGATATATTTTATATTTTTTCTTTATTTATAACATTTTGAGAAAAACTACTTATATGATAGAATAAAGTTATTATATTACATATTAGGGGACTATATATGAGTGGATATATACAAATGGGCTTTACCATAGCCTTGGCAGTATTTATTTTTTTCGGAATACTTTGGGGACTAATAAGGGGACTAAAAAGAACAACTGGTCGTCTACTTTTTCTTTTGATTACTAGTGTCATTCTTCTCTTTATTACCGTGCCTTTGACTAAACTACTTTTGAATATCCCTATCAATACCACCATTACATATAATGGCGAAGAGATAGTGCATGGTAGTGTAAAAATATCTGATATAATTGTCGCATACATAAAGGCATTTTTAGGTGAAGAATTCATCACCAAAAATCCACAATTCGTTTCAGTATTAACTTCCATTCCACTAATACTAGTCAATGCATTTGTATATTTACTTTTATTCTGGCTGTTCAAATATCTGCTTTTACCTATCGACCATCTACTATATAAGGCTATATTTGATAGGAAAAGAAAGAAAAAAGAAGCAATGGGATTTTCAGCATGGGATTTTGGCGACGATGATAATACCAAACCACTACAATCCAACCCATCTCAAACAACTAGTGCAGAGTCGTCACCTACACCACCCACTCCAACACCACAACCAGAGACTCAACAGCCTGCACCAGAGACTCCAGCCACACCACCTGCAGAAGATCCTGTCAAACTTACACCTAGTGTATCGGAAATGGCTACAACTAGTGCCGAACCTGCAAAAGCAGAGCCTACTAGTGATGTCGGAATGTTTATAAAGAAAGAAGAAGACATCGCAACAGCCAATGCTCATGGTGCTAGTAATATGCCAACATTCGAAGAAGCACATAATGATACCAATAATGCAAAAGGCAAAGCTAAAAAAGAAAAACCACAGAAAGTAAAAGAGCCTAGACATCGTGGACAAGACTCTGACGAAAAATATGTAAAACCTAAAAAACACAGACTGCTAGGCGCCCTAGTAGGATCGGTGGTAGGATTGGTAATAACTATCAATACCATGATGCCACTATATGGTTTGCTTAATATTTTAGAGAGCAACAAAGATACCGAGATTAAAAATGTTACCGAAACGACATACTCTCTAGACTCAGCAAGTGGTGGATTAGCAACACAGATTCTAAAAGGTTATGAAACATCTCTCATGCATACTTTGGGCAATAGCATCGGACTAGAGCAATTATACCTAGTTGGCTTCGACCAATTAACATCTACCACTATTAATGGTAAAAAGATTGTCTTAAGAGATGATATCCAAAATCTAGTTGGCACCATTGTCCAAGCAGATAAAACCTTCGGTCTATACAAAAAGGTCAATGAGCACGGCATAGCGAATATGACTCAAGCCGAACTAAACGAAATAATCACTGCTGTCGAAGATCTATTGGCTCAAAGTAAAAAAGTACAATTCCTAAATTGTCTAGCCGATTATCTCCTACCTGCCGCAACTAACTATGTGGCAAATAATGAGATTAGACTAGCGGCAGACGAAAAAATAAATGATTTGTTGCTAGATACCATCGAAGAATTAACTACAGTTGCAAATGTAAATCTGTTTGAAGAAGCAGAAGGAATGATAGATATAGTAAAATATATCAATAGTCAAAATCTATTACTGCCAGTCATTACTAATAAATTAGACGATCCTGTAACAATAATTCACAATGTAGATGACGACTTTAGCAATCAGTTGGTAGAGAGAATTTTATCACTAAAACTCGTCAATACTACGATTGCCAATGTATTCAATATTGGACTCACTGCATTAGACAATTCTATTCATTTCGGATATGTAAAAAATGATATAGAAAAAGATGATTTCATTGATCGTTTCACAGAGATTATTAATGAAGCATTTGACACAGCAAAAACTATTAGTAATGATTCCCCTATTTACCTTACTCAAGAATCCCTAGTTCCACTAGGTCAATTACTCAATACCATAAAAGATGGTGGAATTATTAATACAGAAACTTACAATAATGTAATTTCATATACTACCAGAAAGCTAAAGCAATTAACACCTAATGCTATTCCAAAAGTATTCAAAGATTACGTAAATAATTCTCTACTAGAGAATATCGGTGATGTTACCGACTGGGCCGTTGAAATGGGTAAAATAGATACTGCACTCAATATTTTACGTGATAAAGATAATGGAATACTAGGTAAAGTTCAAGAAGGCTACAATAAAAGAGTTGGTTATTCTATAGAATTCTCTATGTCAGAGACCATTATCAATAATTTTGGAGCTTTCTTGGACGCACTAGAAACATCACAATTATTCGGTGGTAATACAAATATATACGATAGTACAGAAACCATTTATGCCAGCACATCTGTTACAAAATTGCTTACAACTATTCTAAACTATGCTCACGAACAAATATCTGAAAAAGCAGACTCTGGACTCAGAGACATGCTATCCATTATTAAAGATATGCAGGACAATATCATCAGGTGTGGACATTCGACAACAGACGAAGATTTCTGGACTGACGAGATATCCAAAGTATCTCCACTAATATCTAATGTATATAATATGCTACAAGACTCTAGTAATAATGGTCAATTTGAATTATCCAATTCCCTAGGATCAGACCTAGACAGAGCGAAAAAATCCAATCTATTAGGTGGTGATACAACACTAAAAATAGTCAATATCGCTATGGACAAGGTAAAAGAAATGGTACTAGGCGCCAATTACGAAGACTCTGGTACCGACACACTCAATGATAAAATAAATGCACTATTTACCGATATAAAAGATACACTAGAAGATGCAAACACCACTACCATTATGCAAGACGATAATGATTTCTGGACTAAAGAAATATCCTGCTTTAAATCTCTACAAAAACTATCCGAAGATAGTGGAAATATTAGCAATATATCTGCTTGTCTAGCAATAGCAGAAGATATAGACAAAGCATATACTAGTAGGCTTATACCAGCCACATCTCTAGACGGTATTATTGCTACGGTAATCAGACAAATCAAAACCAACGATACTACTGGTATTAATGGTAAAATCAATACATTAATCGAAAATATTGCTACAGATATCGAAGACCCTACTTTCTTTGCAACAGAAACAAATCCAGACGGACACTCTAGAGTGAATTTCTGGGCAACCGAATTGAACCATATTAATAGACTGAAATCTCTAGACCTAGATAATTCTACTTCGAGTAATCTAGCAGATAATATTAGATTTATTGGAGTAGAGATAGACAAAGTAGTAGACGGCTACACCGATGGCGAAGATATCATCCGTGGATCATATCTTATTACCGAGCCTAGAGTACGCGATTTATTAGCCACTGCTATAGAAGAAATGAGTGGAGACATAGTAGATTCATTTGATGCTACAATGTCAACTATTATCGGAACTGCAGTAACATCTATCAAAAATAATATTGCCAATACTTCAATTGAGATTTCTTCATTTGCTTACGAATTGGGCAATATTGCAACACTCACCACTCTAGATATATCTAAAGATATTTTCAATATCCCTACAGGTACCGATATAGGTAGCACCATAGACTCTATTGCATTCAATACGATAGAGACTTCCGACCATCTATATATGCAATATAGCGATAATAATAGCAAGATAGTGACTAGAACAATTCTCAATACACTCATCAAAGACACATTCGGTTTGGCTAAAAATAATAGCACAACCAATACCTACGAAACAGTATTTAATGACCTAATTGATAACATTCAGGATAGTATTAATACTATCGCTATTACACAGAATAAAGTATTCTCTTGGGAAAAAGAATTGGCATTCGTAACCAAACTAACCAGTATGAATAAAGACCAAGAATACTCCCTAGACAATGCTAGCACAACTATTGCTACCAATATTGATGCAATAGCATTCAATACTTTCGATCAAAACAATACCCCACTCAGATATAATGACCTAATATATTCTTCTACCAATCTAGAGGGTGGCTATAGTGCATACGAAGTAGATAATAACAGAGTAAATAGCCTATTCATTACACGTACAATACTAAAAGATGCTGTAGCATCTCTCGTAGAAGATTTCAAAGTATCTGGTGCAGCAGCCGGTAGCAAAGATGAGATTACAAACGACCTAATAGATAATATCTCCACCACCATCAATACAGGTGCATACAATACTGCTGGTAATTACAAAACATACGTAGAATTATTTACCGAACTCAATACTGTAAAAGATGATATGGAGAGTCTCAGCAATAGTATAACTACTTCTAGCGACATTATTAGTGATGCAAAAGCAACCGAACTAGATGTATATCTAGACACTACCCAAGCAAAATTAATCTGTGGAGTAGTTACAACTAGAAAGGTGGCAAAGATGATTCTATCTGAAGTACGAGACAATGTAGTAGATGCTATCCATACGGCACATCCAGAGCTCACTGATACACAAATAAATAATAGCCAGACCATGCAATATATAGATGCACTGGAGTCGCATTATACAAATAAAGCTAATAGTACCACTCCGGAGAATTACAATGTAACTACTCCAGACACATACGACAATCCATTCAGATCTATATTAGCTAAATACAATGCCGAGTTTAATAGCACTCCATAAAGGAAAAGAAAAAAGACTAGAAACATTCTAGTCTTTTTTTTATCTCGTTACTTCTAGTACCTCATTGTAAAACATATCCCTAAAGGTTTGCTCACTTAGGTCTTTTAGTTTTACCTGTTTAGGGGCACGCTCTAATACCACTCTCTCTTGGGCGATATCATTATTGCCTTTATACCAATGCGTAAATACATATGCAGTATCTACCACATTTAGAGTTTTGGATAGTATATCTATGAGCTTTCTGCTCTCTTCATGTTCGACCATTTCATCTACTACCACTTTTTTGGTAAGTACGCTACCACAATCGCAGAAATTTCCACAGCCGAAAAGTCTTAGGTCGCGTCTAATATTACGCAAATGTGGATTATTGTATTCGTAAAAATTTGTAAAGCCATCAGACTGAAAAATTTTGATAATATCTATCAATTTTTCTCCGTCCAATTCACCATCTTTAAACATAAAAGTATTCACTTGACACATTATAAATCAATCTCCAAATTGTGGATAAACACCCACAATATATATACTTATAAATTTCTTAATAAATAACTATTAGATTAAAAATCACTATGTATTATATACACAATGACAGTTTTTGTCAAATAATGTCACTGGTAATGTGCAAATATATCCCACCAAAGTGCATATTTATGGTCAAAATCACTTGCCAAACCTATCAATTAATGAGAAAGCACACTTTATTCCTTCCACCGCACTAGAGACTATACCACCGGCAAATCCGGCGCCTTCGCCTATCATATACACGCCACCTATACTACTCTCCATGTCTTGATTACGTATGACCTGATATGGTGCACTACTCCTAGTCTCTATACCAGTCAGTATTGCATTAGGCTCATCAAAGTCTGCGAGTTGCTCGGCCAGCTTTGGTAAACCCATTTTGATAGAATCTACTACAAATCTAGGTAGCATATCTTCCACACTTCCTAGTACATAACCAGGCTTGAAAGTTGGTTTCACTTTGCCCAATTTCTGCGATGGTACACCTGCTAGGAAATCTCCTACACGTTGCACGGTGGCTTTCATGAGACCATTTTTCTCATAAGCATATCTCTCCCACTTCTCTTGCATCTCTACACCTGCCAGTACTCCATCGCCACCGAAGTCTTCTGGATTTACATTTATTAGCACTGCAGAATTGCTATTCTCTCCTGCTCTATCATGATAGCTCATACCATTGGTTACTATAGTACCATGCTCACTCATAGCAGGTACCACCACACCACCGGGACACATACAAAAAGTATAGATAGTGCGCCCATTGTCTAGTTTTTTTGACAAATGATAGTCTGCAGGTGGCAAAAACTCTGCACTTCTACCATATTGTCTTACACTTATTTCACGTTGTAAATGTTCTATTCGATAGCCCATAGAAAAGGCTTTTTGCTTGAGCTCTAGATTGTTTTTTACTAGCATTCGGATGGTGTCTCTACTAGAGTGTCCTATTGCTAGTACCAGAATATCGCATGGCATATTTTTCACTTCTGAGCCATGACGAACGTATATCGAATTTATACACCCATCTATTATCTCACAGTCTATCATCTGATGTTCGAAAAGTACTTTTACACCAATATTCTCTAGTCTGTGTCTAATATTCACCACTACATCTGCCAGTATATCCGTACCGATATGTGCACGACTATCATATAGAATATTCTCTGGTGCACCATATTTATGGAATGTCTCCAGAACATAGTCTATATAATCACTTTTTATACCCGTATTCAATTTACCATCGGAGAATGTACCAGCACCACCTTCGCCAAATTGAATATTGGATACTTCGTCCAATTCACCGGATTCCATGAGCTTGTTGGTGGCGATTTTCCTTTTTTCCATCTCGTAGCCACGCTCAATGAGAGTAACTTTGGCGCCAGCTTCAGCCAGAACCAATGCTGTAAAAAGTCCACTAGGACCAGTACCTACGACAATGATATCTTTCTGTTCTTTTAACCAATATTTTTTAGGGAATAGACGTTGGGTGTATTTCTCCACCGTACGTAGTCTATCTAGATTTAAAGGAACCGTGGTATCGAATACTAGACTAGCCTTATAGCATACATTTTGTTTGTTTCTAGCATCTATAGATAGTCTAGACAATTTGCAAATAGGTATTTGCTCTGTAGGTAGTTTGATTCTCTCACTTAGATATTCTTTTAGACTCGACCTGTCGAAATCAAGTGGCAGAGTCATCTGATTGATTCTATACATATCCACCACCTCTCAAATCATGTATTTGATGATGATATTTAGATTTGCTCTCTACACCATCTACCAATTCAAAATAACAATTAGCAATCTTCACACGACGTAAGCAGTATTTTTCTCTACTATCACTTAGTTTCAAATCCCCACAGTGTGTACAATGACTACAATCATTGTGATGTAGGGTTTTATTCGGACAATGTGCGAATGTCATTAGCACCAGCCTACCATCTACCACTTTGTACGTGCCAGATATAGTAGGACACCATTTCTCTATACTAGACACCATCTCACGCACACCCATGCTCAAAAGTTTGGTGGCAGTATAATCATTACTAATATTTAGATTGCTACCAGCCATTACTGTATGCCCATCACGTATATAGTCTAGCCCGTATATATTCTCAGCCACTAGGACTACCTTTTTACCTTTGCACCACTCTACAATGCCGTCGACGATAGGCATATCATCGTAACGCGATATCATAGGTAGATTGAGATACATAGGAGATTTGAAAATTTTGATATAGTCATTGTAGAAATTCTCCACATTGGATAGAGTGTACACATAAGGAGAATATATGAGTGCATCATAATCTTTTTTTAGCCCACGAATATTTTTTGCATCACACACAATGGCGATATTAGCATAATCACTACCTATCTCTTTTGTCTCGGGTAATGCACCCGTCCTAGCAGGAATAGGATACCTGGATAATATCTCATCAGACACTGCAGAGACGGTCTCCCTACATATAGCATTTAGTCTAGATACAGGCAGGAAAACCCCGACCGCATCTACATCTAGATTTATATCAAAAGTCCCCTTATTCGCTCTGGTCATCGCAGTAGATACAGACGTATAGTCTATAGCACTTTTGATTGCTTTTTCGCACATATCATACTCTCTGGATATCGCTACAGCACCATCAATATCTATGCGTAGTGGACTCTCAGGTCTAGCATACACATGCACATTTATACTATGCTTGCGACCATTCTCTATCATTTTTGACTCGACATCACTATCTATCGCTAAATACACATCTGTGCCACTAGGTATGGACTTTGTGCCATAAAGTATAGTTTCTCTGCCATATTTATCAATATTACCAACACCAATACTATCTACAACATTTTTACCATTCACAAATTTTATCCCATCGCCCACATGTATATCTCGAGTAGCATCTACGTGTATCTGGTATATATCTTTAAACTTATTACATCTCACTACAGTACCTATTCTCTCGCCTATGTGATTATTGATAGTAGGCTCTATCACATCATTACCGGCATTATAACTAGGTATATATTCACCACGTGAGAATACCCTTTTCATACCATTTTCGACCACGCCCACATCTATAGATTTGCCATGACATATATCATCTACAGCATGTCTGTATGCACTGGTCATCTGATACACATATCCAGGTCTTCTGAGCCTGCCTTCTATTTTCAGAGAGTCTACACCTATGTCTAGTAGACTACTCAATATTCCCATCATTGAATTATCTCTCATAGATATGGTGTATCCATTCATACTGCTACTGCCACTAGTCAGAGTATATGGTAGCCTACACAGTTGCTTACACTCGCCCCTATTACCACTAGCACCACATTTCAGCGCACTCATGTAGCAATTCCCAGAGAATGCCACACACATAGCACCCTGCACAAACACTTCTATTTCTATATCTACTGCCTGCTTTATGGCTAATATATCATCTATGGTACATTCTCTAGATAGCACAATTCTACTGAGACCTAGTTCTTTAGCCACCCTAGCACCACGTACATTGTGAATACCCATCTGGGTACTACCATGCAAGACTATATCTGGATATAGACTTTTCAGCACAGATATTATACCTAGATCCTGTACAATGTATGCATCTACACCTGCCTGCACACATCTATCTACCATGGATACCACCTGCGTCATTTCGGACGTAGTTACTAGAGTATTGAGTGTGAGATATACTTTTACACCACGGAGATGAGCATACTTTACGACATCAGAAAGATTATCCAGACTAATATTCTCAGCCTTGATTCGTGCATTAAACTTGGGCAAACCCAAATACACAGCATCTGCTCCTGCATTCAGTGCCACATAAAAAGTATTCAAATCTCCCACAGGGGATAAAATCTCGACACTTCTCTCCATACATTTATATTTTAGCAAAAATCAATAATTTGCTCAATAATTTTAATATATGATAAGAAAAAAACAAGTTTTCACTTGTTCTTCTTTTTATTTAACATTTTGGCAATACGGTCCTGCTCGGCACGTTGCTCGGTCACTCTACGTAGACCTTGCACTTGAGACACTGGCAGACTAAAGCATAGTCCACGGCCTTCTTCCATTAGACTAGTCTCATCGGCAATATTCTGCATTACCTTTTTCCTTTCATTAGATTTTACTAGTATTAGTACTGCTTCACGTTCTGGTTGCAATGATATACCCATTACCTGCTTGTCTGCATCGGCTGTTCCTCTGCCATATAGAATAGTCGCTCCGGTCGCACCTGCATCACGTGCTGCAGAGACCACATAATCGGCAAAACCCCTGGCAATTACTGCCACTATCATATCATATCCACTATTATTAATTTCTTTATTTTCCATAATTATTTCCTTTTTTACAGATGCTATCTTTTTTATAGATTCTCCGTGTCTCTCAGAATGACAAATTGTTTTTATTTTTATAGATTCTTCGCTATGCTCAGAATGACAGCATATGGTATTATGTATGACTACAACCCCTTTCCAATAAGACCTATCGTAAACGGTTTTAGGGGTCTGGGGGAATCCGAACCCCCAGCACTTTCTTTGTTAAACTTTCTTTTAGTGTCTAAAGAAAGTTTTATAAGTTCTTTAAGAACTTTCTTTTAAAGAACATCAAATCTTCACTTTGCACAGCTCCAGTATGCTAGAGCTAGCACTATTCAGATCTAGTAGCATAGTCAGTCCATATTCGTCTCTCTCTATGCCCAATATGTCGGTAACATCATCTAATATTTTGGTCTCGTCAGCTTTTGGCACTAGACATAATATTACATCTCGGTCACTCATACCGAAACCAAATATATCGGCGATATCGGTAGTTGCAGTACCTTTGCCCATCATAATCAGACCTGCATCTAGATGATGATTATTCAGATAGCTTTCTACCAGATCGCCCTGACCACGATCGCATATTGCGAGTAGTAGACTAATCGGTGCCTTTATTTTTGTGTTTTTCATACTTTTTCCTTTATATTGTTTACAATTATATAGATTCTTCGTGGGATTATTACACTTGCCCATCTCAGAATGTCTATGTTTGGCGATAGCCAAATATATCTCGCTGGAAGCGAGTCAATACCATCCAAGCGTATCTTGAAACGTCATTCTGAACGAAGTGAAGAATCTATGTGGACTTTCTTTCAAGAAATCTCAATATCATTCAAAGTCAATAATCGTTACTTCACTATGTACTTTTCTTCTCTTAGGTTTAGATTTATTCAGGATATATGCATAACGTATGCCCATTATCTCGATTACAATAGTTGGTAGTATAGCAATAATAGCAATAGTACCGAAAGCATATTCCATGCCATCTAGTGCAAGGGTCTGACATATACCCACTACGAATGGCAGGACGAATGATGCTGTTAGTGAGCCGGCAGCCACACCACCACTATCGAATGCAATAGATACAAATAGATTTGGTGCAAAGACACATAGTACTATCATTAGTATTGTGAGTGGCGCTATTATCCATAGGAATCCTATATGCAGTATTGCTCTCATTACGACTAGTAGCATGGCTATAGACACCCCTATAGATATAGATATTAGCATGGTTTTTTTAGATATTACCCCATCGGTAATGTCTTCTACCTGTTTATTCAGTACGTGTACAGCAGGCTCGGCGAATACTAGGAAGAATCCAACGACCAGACTAATAGGTGCCAATGCCCATTGATGTCCATCGGCTATGGTTGCCCCCAATATAGTCGCAGCAGGTAGATATCCGGCTGTTACTCCAGTTAGGAATAATGTCAAACCTACATAGCAGTATATAATACCCACGAAAATTCTCAGTATTACCACCTTCGGTAATTTCAGTACCCATATATTGTAAACTATAAAGAATAGGAATATTGGAATAATGACTATAAATACTTCTTTTAGATAAGATAGTATATTCTGCAGTAGTGATGTCCCCATCTCTCCTACACTCCCCACCATCTGCACCGTTTCACTAGTAATAGTCCCACTAGATTTGATAAATAGGCTCACTAGTAGTACTGCCATTATAGGTCCTATAGATGCTAGAGCCACCAGTCCGAAACCATCTTCCTGGTTATTTTTACCCGACCTAACTGCACATATTCCCAGTCCAAAAGCCATAATGAATGGCACAGATACCGAGCCGGTATTGACACCCATAGCATCATATGACAAAGGTACAAATCTAATAGGAGCGAATAGCGATAGTATGAGAGCAGTGGCGTATGCTATACATAGCATGACCTTGATATTCAGCCTAAATATAGTCCTAATAGTAGACAAAAGTAAGAATATTCCCGTGCCTAGAGACACCGTAATAATGATAACCCATTTGCTACTAATCCCTGGCACCTGCTCGGCTAGTACCATTAGATCGGGCTCGGCGATAGTTACCACGAATCCCAAGAAAAAGGATAGTATCAGCATGAGAGTGAGTTTCCTAGATTTAGACAGATGAGAGCCTACATAACCACCCATTTTCATAGTAGACATATCTACACCTATACCAAATAATGCCATACCTACTATCATCATAAGAGTAGATATGAGTATTGTTAGCATTGCCCAAATATTGAAAGGTAGGAATATTAGATATAGTGCCGTGATAATAAGAAAGAAAGGTAGTATAGATACTGCCGATTCTTTGCACTTATCCCATAGATTTACCCAATATCCTTTCATATTTCGTCCTTAATTATAAATATTTTACCACTAATATTGCTTTTTACAAAATAAAAATATATTGTTCTTTTTCTAGTCGCCGGATAGTATTGAACGTACACCAAAAAAAGAACTCATTGCTGAGTTCTTTTTGTATTTATAAAGAATGATTTTTTATGTCTTTGACATAATTATTTCAATTATACATTCAAGTATGCTAGATAGTCGAATGCTTCATTGAAGATAGGAACTGCATTCTTGATATTCAATGCTTTAGCAGTACCCAACAATGCATGGTTAGCAGCGAAACCATCAATAGATCTAGTATATGGGAAGAATGCTTGTAATGCTTGGAAGCTAATCTGGAATGTAATCTTAGCATTAGCAAAGTTATTAGTTAATTCTTTGCCAGGAAGCTCGAATGAACCATTAACGAATGGGAATGCAATAGATACAGTTTTTAGTACACCTGTATTACCACCAGCATAAGAAAGTACTTCGCCAGCGAGTGCATTAGTAGGAGATATTTCAAATAATTTTGAATATAAAATTTCAGTATCATTATTAGCAAACACACCTGTACCAGCTGCAGTATTTACATATGCTCCTGCAGTTGTTTGTGTTTTACCTGCTCTTTGGAATGACGTTACGTGTCCAGATGCTGGGCTTGCAGTAGATTTATCTTCTACTGTATGTGTTGCTTGAGAAACACCAGCTGCAGGCACATCAATCTTATCATCAACTCTTAATACTTTATTCGCACCTGTTGAAACTAGGTCTGTACCATCGGTAGCAACCAAGTACCACCATCCACCCATAGATGTAGCACTATCAGATGCGTTTGTATCCTGTGCACCTGTTGTATTAGGGTCTACATATAACCATGATGCAGCAAGTGCATCACCAGAACCATGATTTGTAACAACACCACTTGTATTTACATTAAATCCTGCGTCCTGAGCACCTTGTAGGATTGCATCTGACGACCAGTTAACTAGGTCTTTAAATGATTCATTTAAGGCTTCTTCTAGTTTGGTTAGAGATGCTCTATAGCCCATTACCAAATTTCTTTGGTATTCATCTACGTAGTTTTCTCTATAAGAAAGTAAGTATGCACTGGTTCTAGCTTTATAGAACGCTGCAGACTCTTTATATTCGCCTGTAGCAGCTTGCAGATTGCCATCGCTAGGCACCCATACACCATAGAAACCATTACCAACACCATCGGCCTCTCCGGATGTATTTGAATGACCACCGGCACTATTTACAGAACCATCAAATGGTGCAGCCATTTTCCATTTAGAATCAATTGCTTTTGCACCAGTTGCATTGTATTCATCAGCTGACACATATTTCCACTCATAAATAGATTTCTTAGTACCTGCTTTGATTGCAGTCAAATTAGCAGTTGTATATGTTTGTGGGTTACCGGCTGTAGCACCATCAATAAAGTCAAAATTTTCATGACCTTCTGTTGTATCCTTAACAGCATCTCTACGACCAGTATATGAGAAAGTTCCTTCACCTTCATGACCTGGACCACCTGGTGTAACAGTTGTAGCCATAGGATTTGCACCTAGTGCACCAAACCAGTCGGCTGTAGCTACTGGTGTTTGGCCTGATTTAGGATTTGCTTCGTCAAAATATTTTGCAGATTGTACAGGATATCCTGCTGCAAACTCTGCTGTTGTGAAGTTATTAATACCAACTGTAGGGTCAAATTCTACATTAATGCTAAATTTAGCACGTAGTACTGATGTAGTAGTTGTTGTTACTCTACCACGCATACTCTTATACTCGGCAGTACCATTCTGAGTATTAGTAGTATTAGCACCACTTGATTGTGAGCTTACCCAACCATCATTAACTGTAGTAGTCTCATTGGTAGAGAATACTCTAGCTTGGCTGTAAATCATTAGCTTTTGACCAGGCAATAGAATCTGTGAGTAATCAGTAACAGGACCAGTGGTAGTAACTGTACCAGTATCTCTAGCAGCAGCATGAATATCTAGGCTACCAGAACCACCTACCCATTTAGCTGCACCGTCTGTGGTAACATCACCAGATCCTGCAGTACCAGCCGCTTGACCACGACCTGCCATTTCTACGTATACTGGACCACCCATGTACATTGTATTACTAGCTGATGTAGAACCAGCGAACCATGCAAGTGTAGCTCCTACTGATAGACATATGGTCAAAACAAGACTCAAACCACCAATGGCGATAATACCAATACGCCTTTTTAGGCCTTTGGATTTTTTCTTTTTGGTTGTTTTTTCCATAAAACCATTCTCCTTATATTTTAAAGTTATACCCAATTATACATAATGTTTCATATTTTGACAAACGAATTTATGCATATTTTTAAAAATTTTTTATTTTTTTTGAATAATTATTCACAAATTTTATACACTCTGCATACGGCAATTTTGCCATTTTTTACCTATATTAATTGTATATTAGTAATATTATATAATATAGATAATATATGGAAAGTGGGATTTTTGCATATCCATGCATGAATTTTGTTAATTTTTTGGCTCCAAAGTGATATGCATATACTAGCACCCAATATGTCATTCTGAACGAAACATAGTGCAGTGAAGAATCTATGTGGACTTTCTTTTTAAGAATACCACAAAGCACATTCTCCCCTACTTTATTCATATAAATAAGAAAAGGAGACTACCATGGAATATAATGACGATAGAATTGCCGACAGTGATAGTTGTGAGAGTATGAATGTGCAGTATCTCACTGCCGAGCCTAATATGACTGCCGATAGAATAATGGGCGAGATAGATGCCGAGATGGAGAGACTACGTCGACTAGACGAAAAAAAGTATGCAGACTGGCTACATACTTACAAAGATATAATGCAAATGCTAGAGAATATGACTATGGGTGGGGCTATATCCCCTATGCGCAGTGAAAATGAGATGGGGGTACACACCACTAGAGTGCGTCGGTCGCGTCCAATACTGTCTCTATTCCCTATATTCAGAAGAAGATAAATGAACTAGATTCTTCGCTATGCTCAGAATGACAAAAAGAAAACAAAAAAAGTGTCTGTTGAGAAACGGACACTTTTTATTAACTTCTAAATAGTGTAAAAGATGTAGTCAATTACCTAATGACCTATTCGTTCTTACTGTCATTAGGATTTAAGTTCGTAAATGTTTGAGACACTTGTGAGATGTGTCTCTGTGTTAAAGATTACTCTTTAAAAGGAGGTGATCCAGCCGCACCTTCCGATACGGCTACCTTGTTACGACTTAACCCCAGTCATTGGTTTTACCTTAGGCAGCTGCCTCCTATTGCTAGGTTAGCTCACCGACTTTGGGTAC
>CAKJZJ010000016.1 GCA_918292005.1 Clostridiales bacterium | reverse complement strand
ATATATATGAGAATAACTGCGATTAAACTAAAAAATTTCCGTAATTATTCACAATTAAATTTAGACATAAAAGATAATCTAAATGTAATTGTGGGAAAAAATGCTCAAGGTAAAACTAATCTACTTGAGTCCATTTTTCTGTGCACTATAGGTCGTAGTCCTAGAACGAATAAAGATAGGGATATGATAATGTGGGAAAAAGACTATGCACATGTATCTCTACTACTAGAAAAAAGTGTAGGCAAAAAGTCTATCGATATGTACCTTTTTAATAATCAAAATAAGGCTATAAAAATTGATGCTATTGGTATCAAAAAAATAGGTCAATTATTCGGTACTATTAATGCTATATATTTCAGTCCAGATGAATTAAAACTCATCAAAGATAGTCCCGATGAAAGACGCAAATTTATGGATATAGATTTGTGCCAATTTGATAGAAATTATTTTTTCGATTTATCTAATTATAATAAAGTACTAGCACAGCGAAATAAACTATTGAAAAATCCAGACGAAAGTGTGATAAAAGAAACAATCGGTATTTGGAATGAAAAATTAGCCGAATATGGTGCAAAAGTTATTCTATCTAGACTAGTACTTATCGACACCCTAAAAGGCTATGTAGAGAGTATTCATTCTACACTCACTCAGGGTAAAGAAAAACTAGAAATATCATATATAGGTTGTATATCCGATAATGAAAAAAATCTAAAAGAAATAATACTAAAAAAACTAGAAGAAACAATCGAAAAAGATATCCATCTAGGCTATACCACTGTAGGCCCACATAGAGATGATATTAGTATTATTTCTAATGGTATTGATTTACGTTCTTTCGGCTCTCAAGGTCAACAACGTACTGCAGCACTATCTTTGAAACTTGCCGAATTAGATGTATTCAAATCTAATACCAATGAATATCCTATTTTGCTACTAGATGATGTACTATCCGAATTAGATATAGATAGACAAAAAGCATTATTAGAATATATAAAGCCTATTCAAACATTTATCACATGTACTGACTTTGATTTCGATATTCCACATCACACATATACCATATCTAATGGTAATATAGTTTAGTCGAAAATAGTCGAAATATAGTCGAAAATAGTATGAATGAGTATAAATTAAAAATTATTGGTCGAAAATAGTCGAAATAACCTGCTATTTTCCTACCATTTTCGACTTTGGATAGAGTAATTATTTCACTAGTAATATTTGTGATTTTTAATGTATGTAGAAATGTGTATAAGTGTGTATCATCTGCACACATAGTTGTACACATTTTTTTTATGCAAAATGTATGTATAATTGGCTACAATTAATAGTCAAACATAGTATAAATATGCATATTCACAGTTATCCACATTTCCACGGCTATAATAAAGAAAAATAATAATTAAAAAAAAAGATATTGATATGATATGGCTGGCAAATCACACCATTTTTTTATTATTTTTTGTTTTTATTTATTCCTATTAAATCTACCATGTACATTATGTAAAAATTGGGTATTGACTTTTACTTATTTTGATTATAAAATTAGACTAGTAGTTATTAGGGGATTGGGATTATGAAATATATAGATAAATTATCTGATAAAGAATGGGATGAAATTTTAAAACCTGCGCATTTTACTCTAGATACAATGAATTCTGCAGGCTCTCCATTACCTTATGTAGACAAGGGTATTGATGAAGATGGTAACGAAGCAAGTGTGTATCTGCTACATGTATTAGATACAGATCCAAAGGCTAATTTTATCAAATATCTCATGTTTAGGACGGGTGCTGGTATGATACCACTTATGAATAGTGCTTATGATACCGGTTGTGATTTGATAGCAGTAGACGATTATTCTATTAGATTGCTTATGTGCAATATTTTTGAAGGTGAAGAAGTGAATGGTATATTGCAATCTAGTTTTACAAGTTTTATGAAAAATAAATTTCCCGAATATACTAGAGATTATGATATGTATTTAGATTCTCTAGATTATGGTATGGACGAAAATAATTAAGGTAAAAATATATAAAAGATACGAGTGCTACTCTATATAAGTAGTACTTTTTTATTTATTTTTGTGATTTATATACATTCTATTTTATTGACAAATATATTTGTTTTCTATATATTATAATAGAATAAAATATAGAGAGGTCGTTAAATGGGTTTCATTAAAAAGAATTTACTTAAAGTAATAGAATGGAAAGATGAGAGCAAAGATACTGTTGCATACAGATTTCCATTACCAGATAGATATGCTATCATGAATGGTTCTACTTTAGTAGTTAGAGAGAGCCAAGTAGCATTATTTGTATATAAGGGCGAGATAGCCGATGTATTCGAGCCAGGTAGTTATAAACTTGCTACCGAGAATATTCCATTCCTATCTAAAATCTTGGCTTTGCCTACTGCATTCGAATTACCTATTCAGGCAGAGGTATATTACGTTAATACCAAACAATTCACTGGTCAGAAATGGGGCACTCAAAATCCTATCGCTATTAGAGATAAAGATTTCGGTGCAATCAGACTACGTGGATATGGTGTATACTCTTTCCGTGTAGTAGATGCAAAAGCATTTATGAAAGAAATGTTGGGTACCAATTCTAATTACAAAACTAGCGATGTAGCAGAACAATTACGTCCAATGATAATATCTGCTATTACAGATACTATTGCTGAGAGCAAAATTAGTCTACTTGACCTCGCTGCTAGTTACAAAGAATTCGGTCAGAATGTTGTAAATAATGATAATGCAGACTTTGCACAATTCGGTATCAAACTAGAGAAATTGGTTGTAGAAAATCTATCACTTCCTGAGAATGTAGAAAAAGCTCTAGACGAGAGAAGCAGACTAGGTATTATGGAAGACAAAGTAGGTACATATACTCAATTACAGGCTGCAGAAGCAATGCGTGACGCTGCAAAAAATCCAGGTGGCAATAGTTTTGCAGGATTGGGTGTAGGTCTGGGTGTTGCTGGTACTGTAGGACAGATGTATAGAGACAATCTATCTACTACCAATACTCCAAAGCCTAAAACAAAGACTTGTGTAAAATGTGGTGCAGAAATACCTGAAAAGGCTAAACACTGTCCAGAATGTGGTGCAGCACAGAGTGCAACTTGTCCTAAATGTGGCGAAGTAGTAGATAAGTCTGCTAAATTCTGTCCTAATTGTGGTGAAAACCTAAAGAAAGAAATAGTTTGCCCTAAATGTGGCGAAAAACTAAAAGCAACAGCAAAATTCTGTCCTAATTGTGGAGAGAAATTGGTTAAGTAATTACTATTTTACAATTAAATAAAGTGTTGATTTAGGAGTGAAAGATGTAATGTTTTTCACTCTTAAATTTATTAAAGGAATAATATTATGGTAGATACAAATTTATACAAAGAACTCAAAGAACGTGGTTTACTCTATCAATGTAGTGATGAAGAATTACTAAAGAAAAAACTAGAGTCGGGTGAGCCTGTAGTGGTATACGAAGGTACTGACCCTACTGCAGATAGTCTGCATATAGGTCATTGTGTACCATATTGCATATTGCGTAGATTCCAGAAAGCCGGTCACAAAGTACTACTACTCATGGGTGGAGCAACAGCATGCATTGGCGACCCTACTGGTAAAGATAGTATACGTAAAATGCTTGGCAAAGAAGAAATTGCTCAAAATATAGAGAGTATCAAAAAGACTCTAAAAGTTTTCCTTGATTTCGATGGTGAAAATCCTGCAGAAATAGTGAATAATGCCGATTGGTTCGAGAATATAAATTATATAGATTTTATGAGAGAATATGGCGTGCATTTCAATATCAATAAAATGCTAGCCAATGAAATCTATGATAAAAGACTAGAGAATGGTGGACTGACACTATTTGAACTAGGCTATATGCCTATGCAAGCATACGACTTTATACATCTGAATAGAACCAAAGGTGCTACCATAGAGTATGGTGGTGCAGACCAATGGGGTAATATTGTTGCTGGTGTTGAATTGCAGAGAAAACTTAATTTTCTACACGGTACAGATATAGAATTGGTGGGTGCTACAAATCCATTACTTCTCACTCCAGAAGGCAAGAAGATGGGTAAAACGGAGAAGGGCGCTATATGGATAGATAGAGATAAAATATCTGCCTATGACTTTTACCAGGGAGTATATCAGACTCCAGATGCATGTGTAGAGATGATGTATGCATTATTTACAGATATTCCTATGGACGAAGTAAAGAAAATCTGTGCCGAGAATATAGTCGAAGCAAAGAAAAGACTAAGTTATGAGATAACCAAATTTGTACGTGGCAAAGAAGATGCAGATAAAGCAGTAGAAGCCACCAATGCACTATTCGGTGGTGGTACAAATCTAGATGATGTACCTACGTACACTGTGTCAATGTCTGATGTGAATACCAAGCCTATAGTAGATATAGTAGTAGAGAGCAAACTTTGCCCATCAAAATCGGACGCTAGACGTATGATAGATGGTGGTGGTATTGCACTCAATGATGATAAAGTAACCGACTTTAGATACACTCTACAGCCTAAAGACTATGAGTCGGGCTATGCAATATTACGTAAAGGCAAGAAAAATTACGTAAAAGTAATAATTGAATAATATAAAAAAAATAAATAATCAAATAGATTCTTCGTTGCATTTCATTTCACTCAGAATGACGGTTATGTATATGTTGTGAGATGTCATTTCGAGTTCTGTTCCTTGCTACTTCTTACGAGAAATCTATTTAAATAAAGCATATTTAGATAAATTTTTTATTAAATTACTATGTATGCTTTTTTGGACAGACAATACTTATATATTTATACGGAGTAATACATGAAAGGACTAATAAAGAGATTTAAATTTCTCGACTATCTAACCATGTTAGGTATAATTGGTTTCATAGTACTCCAGACATATTTTGAGATGGAATTTATTTCTTATACCGAAAAACTACTCAAATTGGTAGGAGTATCCACCGAACCAAAAGATTTCTGGAGTCTAGGACTAATCATGCTGGGAATAGCACTACTCATATTCGCTCTAATAATAGTAGTCAATTTTCTCACATCATACTTTTCTAGTAAGATAGCCAGGGATTATAGACGAGATATATTTATCAAGGTTAATAGTTTCAGTAAAAAAGAAATCAATAAATTCAGTACTGCGAGCCTAATTACTCGTAGCACCAATGACGTCAACCAAGTACAACGAACACTCATGATGACGCTTAAAATGGTATTTACAGCACCATTTATGGCGCTATTTGCTATCATTAGAATAACCAATGCAAATATCACACTTACATGGACCACGGTGGCATTTGTGGGTGTTATGCTCATAATGCTCATCACTCTTATTGGTCTGGCACTGCCTAAGTTTATCAAATTGCAGTCCAAGATAGATAAAATAAACCTAGTAACTAGAGAAAATCTAACTGGTGTGAGAGTGGTACGTGCATACAATGCAGAAAAATACCAGATAAATAAATTTGAAAATGCCAATAATGATTTGGCGAATACCAACTTTTTCATAAATAAAATAATGAGTATAGTAGATCCTGGAATGAATCTAATTATGACATCACTAGTGCTAGCAGTATTCTGGATAGGGGCAGGGCTCATAAATAATGGTCTCAGCGAATATGCTACTATTGCTACATTTAGTCAATACGCTATGCATGTCATAATGAGTTTTATGTTCATCACACTTATGTTTGTCATGGTGCCTAGGGGAATAGTTTCACTCAAGCGTATCAATGCCATACTAGATGAAGAAGTCATTATCAAAGATGGCGAGATAGTCAATAGTCCTAGTATAGGCCTAGTAGAATTCAGGAATGTGAGTTTCAATTACCCAGATGCTCCAGAAAAAGTGCTAGATGATATATCCTTTACTGCCGAGCCGGGCAAAACTATCGCATTTATAGGCTCGACTGGTAGTGGCAAAAGCACACTTATAAATCTTATCCCTAGATTCTATGATGCGACATCTGGTCAGGTACTAGTAGATGGGGTAGATGTGCGTGCATATAGACTGAATACCCTTCGAGAGAAAATTGGTTTTGTGCCACAAAAAGCAAATCTATTTAGTGGAGATATTGCATACAATATGCACATGTCGAATAAGTCTGCCACCAAATACGATATCAGACAGGCATTAGAGATAGCACAATGCTCATTCATAGAAGAATTGCCCGATGGATACACCCATACAGTTGACCAGGGTGGCAAAAACTTTTCTGGTGGTCAAAAACAGAGACTGTCTATTGCTAGAGCAATAGTCCGTCATCCTAAAATATATGTATTCGACGATAGCTTTTCTGCACTGGATTTCAAAACAGACAAAGCACTCAGAACGGAATTAAAAAAATATACCAAAGATGCCACCATTATAATAGTGGCTCAACGTATCAATACCATTATGTCGGCAGACGAGATAATAGTATTAGATGCAGGTAAAATAGTTGGTCGTGGCAAACATGAAGATTTGCTCAAAACTAGTGAAGTGTACAGAGAAATATACAATTCACAGACCAAAAAGGTAGGTGAATAATATGCCTAGACCAATGAATAAGGCTGTAGAAAAGCCAAAGAATGTAAAAGCAACTCTGAAAAAATTGCTATGTAGCCTAAAGGAATATAGACTGCAAATAATTCTCAGTATAATATGTGCTACCATCAGTACAGTACTGGCTATTATTACACCAGACATTATGAGAAAGATAGGTGTGCTACTTTTAGATACACCTGTCAATCTTACAAAGGTAGGCAATATTGGTATAGGTACTATAGTACTACTCATATCCACGTTTATACTCAGTTTTCTGAAAGACTATATTCTAGGTAGAGTGGCTATCAAGACGGCTAGGAAATTTAGGTCTCAGATAGAGCATAAAATCAATGACCTACCACTCAAATATCTAGACAGGACACCTACGGGAGACATTCTATCTAGAGTAACCAATGATGTGGATTTGGTAACCGACACCATGCAGAGTAGCATAGGTACACTCATAACGACTATTACTACCATAATAGGCTCAATTATAATGATGCTAGTGTATTCGTGGAAACTCACTCTAATTGCAGTAGTACTCATACCTATATCTTTCATAGTAATAATGTTGGTATTCAAATCTAGCCAAAAATATTTCCAGATGCAACAGGCTTGTGTGGGGGAGATAAATGGCCATATAGAAGAAGTGTATTCCGGTCATACCGTGGTTACTGCATATAGTGCCGAAGATGATGTGCTAGAGAAATTCGACGATATCAATAATAGACTATACACATCATCCTTTAAAGGTAATGTACTAGCAGGTATATCACACCCACTCACAATGTTTTTCACCAATATTGGTTATGCACTCATTATCATTATCGGTGGTACTATGGCTATGACGAATATTGCCTTTGCTCCAGTAGTTATGGCATTCGCTATATACTATCGTAGATTTAATAATCAAATCTCTCAAATGGCATCTATTGTTACCAATATCCAGATGACACTAGCAGCCAGTGAGAGAATATTTGAATTCCTAGAGAAACCATCTCAAGAAGACGAGAGTGAGAAAAAAATAGTACTCAAAGATGTAAAGGGAGACATAGAACTCCGTAATGTAAATTTCGGCTATACTCCAGAGCGTCAGATACTATTCGACCTAAATACCAAAATTAAGGCCGGTCAAAAGGTGGCTGTGGTAGGCACAACGGGTGCTGGTAAAACTACCCTTGTAAATCTACTCATGAGATTCTACGAAGTAGATAGTGGCGAGATACTGATAGATGGTGTAAATATCCAGGATATGAAAAGGGAGAATGTGCGAAAACTATTCGGCATGGTACTCCAAGATACATGGTTATTCGAAGGCACTATCAAAGATAATATCGCCTATGGTATGAAAAATGTACCCGAGTCGAAAATAGTCGAAGTGTGCAAACATGCAGGCATAGACCATATCATACGTAGTCAGCCTAATGGCTACGATATGGTACTAACTGAAGAGAGCAATTTTTCGGCAGGGGAGAAACAACTACTCACTATTGCTCGTGCTATGCTACAGGATTCTCCAATGCTAATACTAGACGAAGCCACATCTAGTGTAGATACTAGAACGGAAATCATTATCCAGAATGCTATGGATAAACTCATGAAAAATAGAACGTCATTCATTATTGCCCATAGACTATCCACAATAGTGAATGCAGATATCATACTAGTAATGCAGAATGGTAGAATAGTAGAGAGTGGCAGTCATAGTGAATTGCTAGAGAAAAATGGCGTATATGCAGGTTTATACAATGCGCAATTCTAAAAAAAAAGCACCGTTTATACGGTGTTTTTTTGTTGGTTTTATGTATATTAATCTTCTCTGGCTATCCAGCCGGCATATAATTGCACGTCTCCATATATAGGTTGCATAAAGTCGAATATAAATTCATCACTAGATGCATTATTGCAATTATTGGCACTATCGCTAGTAATATACCAATCTTTGAATACATAATTATCTCTAATAGGATCTTCGGGACGACGGGCATATTTGCCTTTGGCTACTTCCTGTCTAGGTATGCCGAAAGTCTGTGCGCTATTGGTGTAGAAAATAATCGTGTATGTTTTATTATTGTCTTCTAGGTCGCTACTAGGCGTCCTACCTTCACTGCAACTGCAACTGCACCCATGGAAAAATACCATACATGGTATTATTAGTAGACATATTAAGATAGTTTTCCATTTTTTACTCATAATACAAATATTTTGCCTGTGTTTTATTACTTTTATTCTATAATATTGCCACATTTTTGGCAAACGAATTGATTTAAATATTATTGGGGATTTGGTATTGAAAATTTTTGGTATGAGACAGATTTTTCTCACATTTGAGTATTAAATATGTAGATAGTATCTGTAATACTGCAGATATGATAAGGAATAAAGATATACTAATCACATTATTCACGAAATTGTATAGCACTAGACACAATGCACACGATATAGCCACTGCTATGGTTCCTAGAATATTATAAATTACTTTGTGTTCGCCTAGATATGGTTGCAATTCACTATGAGACAAAAGTACGAACAAATTGGAATTGGTGTCGGTGGTGAGCAGGTGAGACACAACTTTGTGAATGAAATAGTATATGAAAAACACAACAAGTGAGCCAGATAGCACTATCGCTAGCGACACTATTATATTCACAATAGTACTTATCCACATACCCAGTGGTTTGTTTTTACAAAAGTATGAGTATAGTATGAGTGCTATACCACATATTAGTGCTGACAATGCCGAATATAATCCCACACTGTAATTAGTCCCGGTTTTCATAAATATCAATACAGGCAGTAGGGTGTCTATTGCGCCGTCTTTGGCAAATCTACCCACACAATATCCTGCATACCCTAGCACAATATTTTTATCTTGTCGTGCCATACGACAGAATTCCTTGAGAGATATGTGTACCAGCTCATCACGTAAAAAGTGAACTTTAAAAGATAAATAAAAGCATATAAGTGTACAGAAAATCATGAATACGAAAAGTACTGTGTAGGATAAAAAGTCTATTAGGTATCCGGATATAAAAGGACTGAGTACTGCCGATACTATGCCCAATGCAGAATATAAACCTACGAATTTTCGCATACCATTTTTGGTTGTTTTGCTCATTACGGATATCTCATAAGGGATATAGAATAGGCTCTCGCATACACCATATAGAATACGGACAATAAATATTATGAATAGTCTATCCGGAGTTATATAGAATGTTAAACCGGTACAGGCTATACATACAATAAAACTTATTCTGAACATTGTGTCTGCAGATTTTTTGTTTATGAATCTACGAACGCTGATATGAAAAATCGTTGTGGTCAGTCTGGTTACTATTAGGCAGATTATTACCACATTTATATCTTTGGTTATCTGGTATGTGTAGATATTAAAAAAGATAGTAAAAAAGGCAAAAGTAATCTGCGAAAACAGATTTATGAGTAGCAAATATTTTTTGTCTTTTTTATTATTCTTTATTACTTGTGCATTGTCTTCCATAATTTTCACTTATATATATATTAGCATTATGTTTCACATAAGTATATCAAATGAATAATAATTATAATATTTATAATAGGTATTGAAAATGGTCGAAATGTATGGTAGAATAGTCTATGAAATGGAAAAAATAATACTTGAAATGGGCAAGTATTACATATTGTATTTTTGATGTGAAATCATATAAGGGGTGGAAGATATGATTAATGCAGACGGCAATTATGAATTCCTAGACTTCGATAAAGAGAAGCCCAAATTCATAGAGACTTTTGTGAAATTTTACGGTGAGAAATATAGAGATATTATCACCCAGCGAATAAATAAAATCGAATATGTGCCTTATCTAGACAGAGATTTCGTAAGCGGGTATTATGGGAAAACGCTTACCGATAAAAGAGACGAATTAGTTAGCCTATTCTGTCTTTTGGGCGCATTCCCACACAATCCCGAAATGGACGATTTAATATGGGACTCCGAGAATGGTGGCTCCAATATTATATATGCTCTGACTGGTGGGGCAGACCTTGCGAAACGCAGGACACTCATAGATGCCGACACCAGAAAGAAAATTTTAGACATTAGAGATAAAATCTCCGATGCTTTTCACATGTCTAAAGAGCCTGTACAACAATACCAGGATATACGTAGACTATATACTATATATCGTAGGGCTGTGGCTAGATTGTCCAAAGATAATCCTTGCGATATCATCCAAGATGCACAAAGATTTTATGCTAATTGTGCTAGAATGACCAAACTATTTTACCAGACTATTAGAACCAATCAATGCTTTCAATTCACACCTAGAGACATAGCGACTATCAATAAATCAGATTTCGCCAATGGCGACCTGCTGGGCATGGACTCGTACGGAATGTTGTACACCGGCACTCTGGATACTCCAGGACTGGTAGAGTATTTCACTAGTGAAAATTATGGTAAAATAGCATCTATCAATCAAAGTTCTACAGTCTCTCCAGAAGTACTAGAATTACTATTCGGACAGTTGAAAGGTGCATATATAATGGGTGCCAAACCAAAATATTTGACTATAGATGAGATACAGGCGCCAGGTATAACATTCGACCAAGCAAATATAATTAAGGTATTGAATGAGTACAATTACCAATTAAAGAATTATCCATCGAATTTCATAGATAAAGATTCGGCAGATGATATAGAGAATACCAGAGAGATATTCGCATCACAACTGTCTAGTGGGTGCAAATTTAGATCCAGGCTAGATAAAGATCTTAAGTCGGTGTGGACACATGCAGACAATGGCGATCTCCAATTTTGCATGTATCCTACATACCAGGGACAGAATCCTAATAAGCCTAATACCACAATATTTTTCAATGAGTCGGAATATTACGATAATGATGTTTTGCTAGGCAATCTCATACACGAGATCAATCACTGTGTCACTCATGGTAGAGCCACCAAGGTGGTGAAAAACTATAGCCCAGTGGTAAAGAAGGGCGCACTCGGCGCTGTAAATAAATTTTTACACTTTATCCTAAGGGATAGACCAAAAGATGGTATGGGTAGGGCTATTGTACAGCAAGGTCTACATTATGACAAATACATGATGAAAAATGGCAGAATACTGGGTGGTAAGACATATACTCATCCTGGCATGGCAGACCTAGAAGAGAATATCAATGAGAGACTGGCTCAGGAGATATCAGCCTTATATCTACATAAATATGTATCTCCATTCAGGGATAGTGCACTCTATGATGAAAAATCTATTGCCGAAGAAAAAGAAGACATTTTCCAATGTCAGTATGAACTATGGGATTTCATTACCGAAGACTTTTATAATTCTCTATACAAGGCTATCAAATCGGTGAAAATCAATCATGCAGTACCATTCTATTTCGGTGCAGGGAAATTGCCGGAGAATAAAACAGATAGGATAATGAATTTCATAAAAGATAAATACGAGAGACATTTGAATCCTAATGGATTTAAAAAATCTGGACTGGTCGATTATCAAAAAGTGGAGAAACTGGGAGACCTGATTGCTAGTTTCAAAGAGAATATTTTGCCACTACTGAAAATCAGCGAAGAAGCAGAATTCTGGAGAGTAACCACTGGCGACTATAGTGACCAGACACCAGAAGTGCAAGAGGCTATCAAGGCGTACGAACGTGAAGCCAAAAAGATAACTAGGAGTATTCTAGCCGACAGGGGTGTGCCACTGGTACCTAGACAAAAATCCAATGACTTTACACCTACCAATCTAATTACCAAGTGAGTATTGCCACATATACTATGTGGATAACTCAAAAAACATAAAAACAACATTTAATTTAATTGTAAAAAGTATTTTTATTTGTTAAACTAAAAATACGGAAATATAAGCAGTCCGACTATTTTTCTTATGTAAAATAGTTGGTGATGATATAAGGGTGGAAGATATGAAAATAGTTTGTGATGGGGCAGACCTATCTGATGCAGTGCTAAAGGTAAGCAAAGGCACTAGCAATAGAACCACAACACCAATATTAGAAGGTATCAGAGTATTTGCAGAAGAAGACTACGTTACTCTCAGTGCGACCGACCTAGAGATGTCTGTAGAAAAGACTATCAAGGCTATGGTGCAATTAGAAGGCGAGATGGTAGTACCTGGCAAATTTTTCTGCGAGTATATCAAAAAACTCAATACCGAGCAGATAGAATTGAATTGTGATGATAAAAATATGCTATCTATCAAATACACAGATAGTGTGGGCAAAATACAGTGCATGAATGCACAAGAATTCCCAGAATTGCATCACGCTGACGACTCGGTATATTTCGAGATGAAGCAGAAAGACCTAAAGGCTCTTATCAATAAATCGGCATTCGCTGTTGCTACAGAAGATGTACGTCCAATACTAAAGGGTGTAAAACTGGAGATAAATAAAAATAAAATCACAGCAGTAGCCCTAGATGGATATAGACTAGCAGTAGTAAAGAAAAATCTAGTGAGTACCAAAGCCGACTTTAGTTGCATTGTACCTGCTAGGTCACTAGTAGAGATATCTAAACTACTAGAAGATGTAGATACTCCTATCAAAGTATATGTAGGTAGAAATTTCCTAAGTGTAGATATCGACAATACCAAGATTACCACACGTCTACTCGAGGGAGACTTTATCAATTATCAACAGATTATCCCATCATCATTTAGCACAACCGTAGTACTCAATACCGAGCAAATGCTAGATGCACTAGATAGAGCTAGCCTACTATCACGTGTGGATAGGAATAATCTAGTTAGATTCGATATATCCGACAAAGTAATGAAACTCAGCAGTCGTAGCGATATAGGGGATATCAAAGAGAATATCACGATAGCACTTACCGGTAATGACCTAGCTATCGCATTCAATGCTAGATACTTCACCGAAGCCCTACGTGTCATCCCTGATGAATTCCTAAAATTGCAATTCACATCAGCTGTATCTCCATGCATTATTACTGCCAATGATAATGATGAATTCCTATATCTAATATTGCCAGTTAGACTTATGCAGAATTAATAGGGTGTTATGCCCATATATAGAGACTAAAATAGACACCCTGCAGGTATTTTTGCAGGGTGTTTTTGGATAAAATAAATATAATGAGATATTTTATGGTATAACTTATTTTGAAATACTTGTTTATATTGATACAATAGATACAATTTTATGCTATAATTGAAATATAAATAGTTTGGAGATGTATTATGGCAACTAAAAAATTCAGTTTGAAAATTATTTTAAGTTTAATTCTCGCTTTTGTTTGTGTTATAACATGTGGCGTTGCACTAACTGGATGTAGCAAAATAATGAATAGATATCTAGCAGTTATTCCAACCGATCAAGAATATAAAGCAACATTAAATTATACTTGGGGTGTTAATGACAGTAGTTATGAAGAAGGCTGGAAGGTTATTCGTAAGAATGTTACATTCTGTGGACAAGAAAGAATAGTGATTTATATCGAATATTCTTATAAAAACAACAAAAATCATGATCATGACTATGAAAGAACTCTCTTATACACCTATAATAATAATGAAGGATATGTTTTCAGTTTAAATAGTGAGCAATGGGATTCATATACTGGGTCGTTTGGAGATAAGTGGTCTGATATTTACGGGTCCTATTCGAAACCAGGCAGTTTTGTTTATGAAATGACTAATGATATAAATGGAAGAGATTTTCCCCCAAGGAAAAAGGTTGAAACCACAGAATATTTAGAGTATGATTTTGGTAGTTACAATGAAGTATTTAGAATTTCAAATAATCCATATCATGTATTACTTTACTATAATTTTGAAACTGGCACCACATTTAATCACAAAGAGGCTACATTGACACTTGGTACACCAAGTGATGCAATACCATGCCTTTCAACTATAACTCCTGCAATGATTGGAGAATAATAAAAATGACTTAGCATCAAGCTAGGTCATTTTTTATACAAGTTTCAAAAGTCTTTAAACATACCTGTATTTTTTATTTCATATTGGATTAATCTCCACTGTGTATAGCAGAGTCGCTATTATTCTGGAATTTGGCGATAATCTCTAGAACTTTCAGTATCATCTGTAGTAGGGCAATTATTAGGTCTATAACGTATTGAATATTGTATAGTTTGAATAATTCCTGCATCATGCCTACTTCTTCTTCGGTAGCCATGCCAGATGCCTGTAGTATCTCCAATGCACGTTTTTGTGCTTTAACTTCGGTCTTTAGCACCTTGATAGATAGCACAAAGGATATTACATATAGGGCAATACCTACAAATGCAGATATTACAGTAGTTACTCCAGTAAAGCCAAACATTAGGACGTCTATAGCGATACCTAGTAGTATTAGTGGGATAAATGCGAATGGGCCGAAATACATAAATGGTGTGAGAGCCACTCTGTGTTTCATATCTGGGTCGCCCTCTTTATCTAGTATTGCTAGGGCAGACTTTTCTGCACCCATCGCTAGAGACGTAATACTCTTTTTGTTTTTGGTGAGCCTACGCAGTCTAACTTTGTGGAAATAGTGAGAGTAACTATTACCGAAAAGTAGTGAACCCCATGTGGATACCTTTATATCTTCTAGACCATTACTATCTAGTATGTCTCTCGCTGCTTCGCCACCGGTGATACCTTTTGAATTTTTTCTTCTATTGAATTTAATGTATCTGACGAAAAGCCATAGAGATACCACCATGGCAACTATTGCAACGATAGCAATTAGACACGCTACTATGAATATTGCCCACTGCAATGCAGGAGATACATTTTGAAATTCTTCTATGTTTTCAAATAATTCCATATACACTCCTTTTTATATTTATTGAGATATGCTCTCATTAGTGTAATTATACCAGTATTTCGGTAAATCGCCAAAAGGTATGGAGTATTTTGTAGAAATATATGTGGATTTATCTTTATAGATTCTTCTACCTTTTGGGTATAGAAGACTAAAAATCCATAAAAATTTTAACACACGATTAATGCCTATATATAGGCGTTTTTTATTTGTTTTTTCTTGTGAAAAATGCGAGAAAATAAAAAAAATTGTCGAAATTTGACATAGTAGTATTGACATTGGGGAAAACCCATATTACAATGTAATTGAAAATATTTTCACAGCAGTTGGTAGGAAATGTCCTGCCGACTGTTTTTTATGCAAAAAGGAGATAATTATGAAAAAATTTCAAATAATAGAAACGTCTAGAATCACAGATGATATGCTAGAAAAGAATATCATTCTAGGCACACAAGGTGTGGTAATAGAGCCTGGCGACGACTACGGCTGGGTGCTATTCCTAGATGAAAAAAATATGGGCGACTATGCCTATGCCAAAATATTCGATACCGACGTAGATACCATTAGCAAACGTCCGACCGATACGTTTATTAGACTAGTGGAGTATATGTTGGGCAATTTCAATATCCACGAAAAAGGCTTCGATAAATGGAAAAATAAATAATGATATAGATGATGATATATAGATTCTTCGCTCCACTATGTTTTGCTCAGAATGATAGCACATATAGTGTGAATTTTTAATTAGAAGATGCGAGCGAGACAAAGAAACAAAAGAGTCCACAAGGGAGAATACTCGGACGTAAATGACCGAAGTGAATTAAAAATGTAATTTGTGCGAAAGCACATATAGTGTGAATTTTTAATTAGAAGATGCGAGCGAGACAAAGAAACAAAAAAATCCACAAGGGAGTTTACTATAATGTAAATGACCGAAGTGAATTTTTGAAGTTTCTGCAGTATCGCGAAGCATATTCTAATTAAAAACAGGTTTCTTTGAGAAGCTTGGTATACATATCCACCAACTGCTCATACTGGAATTTACTGATAAATTCGTTCTTTTCGCCACTGGTTACAGGGCCTGGACCTAGCAATACTACCGATTGCTCTTTTAGATAGTTACCATCGGATACGATAGCAATACTACTACGTTTATTACCAGTTAGGTCTTCTAGCCTACTAATGAAATTCTCGGCGAATGTAGACATAGGTGCTACGTCGTCAATAATGGTTACATAGCCATTGTGTTTCTCGGCTAGTTCTTTTATTTTCTCTATTATCTGACGATTGTGGTCGATTTTGATAGGACGGTATTCTAGATATACGGTACACTCGCTAGGTACTCTATTCATAGCCACACCACCCTGGATTTTACCTAAATTGAAGGTAGTGTATGGCAATTCGAATGCATTGTTTTTATCCATTCTTAGTTTATTATTGAATGAATATACTTCGCCTAGGAATGATACAGCATGCTCTATAGCATTCACACCTTTGGTAGGATTGCTAGAGTGAGCAGCAGTACCAGATATCATTACAGCCATTTTGAGTAGGCCTTTGGTAGCAACTACTGGATAAAGGCTTGTAGGGGTAGGGATAATGATATTCTGTGGGAAATCTTTCTCTTTGGAGATAAGTGTCTTGATACCAGTGAAATTATTTTCTTCGTCGAATGTGAAATATAATTTCAAACCCTTTTTAGGTAGTCTCCAGTCGAAATTGAGTACAGCAGATAGAACTGCAGCCATACCACCTTTCATATCGGATATACCTAGACCTACTAGTTTGTCTCCATCAATAGTGAGATCCATAGCGTCATAGTCTGCCCAGTTATTACCCAGTACAACTGTATCTGTATGACATACAAAGCCCAGTGGATATTCCTGACCGGCTACTGCTACTAGACATGTTTTGTGTGTTTCGTCATCTATTACATAGTTGGTACGGAAACCCTTGTTGGTAAGTAGTTTATCTATGTACTCCATTATAGATTTATTCTGTGCATCGAATGCAGTATTGAATTGTATTAGATCACGCAGAATTGTATATTTTGTTACTTTCTCTTCCATTTCTTCTAACCTTTATTTTTATTCTATGTGAAAAGCATACGACTATTCTTCTCACCATACTTTTACACCATATATTTTATCATAATAAATTATAGTAGTAAAATAAAAACGTGTATTTTCTTTTGTGTAAAGGAAAGGAAGTATATGTATTGTAGAGTGATTATGCACTATATATCCCACCTACGAATGCATATCTTATTAGAAATAAAAAAAATCCAACCATAATATCTGGCTGGAAAATCTTTTTATATAATGCTGTCGATAATTTCTTCTTGTGCTTCACGTCCTATCGTCATTGACTTTAATAGTGCCACATCATCATGTCGCATAGCAATAATCAAAGCATCTTCTATCACTGGTCTTAGATTAATATTTTTTCTGTATATAGGAAATAGATTCTGCACCGACATGCTACTCCATACTTTCATCATATCTTCGATAGCATTTGATTCAAAAAAATCTTTGCTCATTATCTTATACCCCCATATCCACTTACTAGTATAGCAGTTGGATTTCATTTGTCAATAGGGTGGGGAAAAACTGTATGGTCAATGTAATTACTTTTTATTGGATTTGTGTAGTCTGACACACACAATGATGAGTAGTATGGTGGCTACTAGTAGTACTCCACCGAATGTGGCAGACATTAGGTACATACCGGTGAAAACTGTATTGCCACCGTCTCCATACACTATAGGCATTTCATTACCCCATAGAATGTATCCAATGGTGGCATAGCCACTGTATGCGATAATAATAGATAGTAGGACTATTAGAATTATTCTAAATGCTTTCATTCTGCACCCCCGAATATATCGTAGAAACTCTTTACCATAAATGTATCACCCGAGTAGTAGCCGAAAGTATCTACAGTGTCTATTTCTTTGTTGGTCTCACATGTAGGGAATCTGGATAAAATCTTTGCTAGATGGGTAGGAGTGTATATGAGTGGGGTGTCTATTTTCTCACTATCTCCTGCCACTTTATTCCAGGTAGTTAGTGCGAAATATGAGCAATTATGCAGTGGGTCCCATTTATCCATACTAGCAATACTATCATTGATAATGTCAATATCTGCAGAGTTTATGCCAATAGATACCGACAATCTGCCATCATATTTACCATTGTATTTGATATAATTTGACTCTAGATTGTACCACACGCCGAAATGTTCTGCTACCGACCATGTACCAATAGTGATGGTGGTGTGTGGCTCTACTACCATTTTGCCTACAGTGATATTTTCGCTCGACACATTCTCTAGAGAGAAGAATGCATGACCAAGATTCATAAGCATTGGCTTTTTCTCCGTACTGCCATTGTATGTGAAAATAGTAAGTATCGCAGTGTCTGACTCATCTATGTGTGCTACGTACTCTCCATTATTTTTCTCCCCACAGCCTGTGAGCATGATGGGGAATATTAAACTCAGTGCTAGCACTATCGCTAGCGTAAATCTTTTTAATTTTCTCATACCTATACTATATACTCTACGACAAATTTTGACAAATAATTTGCAGTATGTCTTTTCTAGTTGTGGTAGGTAGAGATATGTATTCTAGCATATCTCTACCCAGTAATTGCACTCCACTGGTTCTAGCCAGTGCTATTGCCGATGGTGTGAAATGTGAATTGGTCAGTACCACTCCACTCAATGCTCTATAGTAGGGAATTGCTGTGTGTATCTCTTGCACAGCGCCTACGCCTACTCCGTGGTGGTAGTAGAGTTTGCATTGTACTATTATTTTCTCTCTGCCTTTGTGAATGATTAGGTCGGCACCATAGTCTTTGCGATCTGGGGTGGTAGAGACTCTGATGCCCTTGCTAGAGAGTAGGATAGACACATATTTCTCAAAGTCATATCCGTCCATAGCATCTATCTGTGACATTGTGATGTGTTTTAGATATCTTCTGTGACACATGAGTCTCAGTAGCCTATATATTAGTATTATCCAAAAAAAGATAATGGTGCACAAAACAACCATTACCTGACTAGTCTTATTGAATTTTTTACCCATAATATTTTCCCCATTTTCCACCCGTATATAATGCCCACCACAGCATCTTATCTATTTTTAGTTTAGCATAAAGTATGGATGAATTACAAACAAAAAAAGACTGGTTTTGCCAGTCTATTAGATATTTTATTGCATTTCTAGTGAATTCTCTATATCTTCGCCATGTGTTTTTGCGAATTTCTTTCTTCTATTCTCTACTATCTTGCAGGCATCTTTTACATCAGACACCTTTACTGGAACTGTAGAGCAGTATTCTCCTGCATTATAATCATGGTTGAATACATAGTCTCTGTACAATTTGCAATTAGCCAGCGAACGTAATGATTTATTGGAGAGTATTAGCATGAGTACGTGACAACTAAATTTGTCTCTAATATCATCTTTATCAATACCGTATCTGTCTAGTATGTTTAGAGCTTCTGGCTCTATGGCATACGTCTCGTCGCCTGGAATGAATATATTTCTAAGCACGCCATCTTCTTCTGTATAGGCACTTATATTATTGTCTTTGTCGCAGATGAATGTTAGGTCGGATAGCCTTACTGTTTCGTCACTCTTTTTAATTGCTTTTTCTAGCATTTTGGTTGTCTTTTTTCTAGCTTTTGCACTCTCTACAGCATAGGCATTTTCGAGTATGTGGCAGGCTTCTTCTACTTCTTCTGCATTTACAGGGTTGCTGGCAGCGAATCTGTGTCTAGAATAGTCGAATAGTCTTTCATTTGGGAAGGTATTGAGCAAAAATCTACGATAAAGTCCACTTTTTTGTGCAGTTATACCACCTAAATTTTGTAGTCGGAGTAGAATGTCGCTACCGGTAAAGGTGTATAAAATATTATCACTATCTATACCATATCTATCGGCGAAATTCATCATATCTTCTCCGCCATCTACCATGTTTCTGATCTCGCCAGAGAATATATCTATTAGCATCATTTCGTCCCCGTATGGAGCTTCTACGAATGCATGAAATTTATTGTCTGTGTCTAGATACATATCTATGTTATCTAGGTTAAAATGTCTTTTCCCCATAATATTATCCCCTCTGGTTATTAGAATTCTCTATTAAAAGAATTTTTCTCTTTTTTCTCTCTTTTGGCTGCACACTTTGCCTGATATCTAGCTTCGGCATTGCATTTACGCTTGTATTCTTCTGTCAGGTAATCACATGCTTGTAGCACATCTGCTATAGGTAGATCGTACTCAGTTGCGAATATATCATAAGACTCATTATTCATACGCTCACCTAGAGTGGTGTAACGTAGGTACTTTCTATATAGGGCACTACTTACGATAGCACGCAAAGGCTTGTCAGATAGTTCGCTTATCAAGAACCTGCCTGAAGATCTGCTTGTGTAAACTGGCTCAATACCGTATTTACTTGCAAATCCATCTGTTGGAGCGTCTGCTGTAGCATTGATTACTTCACCGGTAGAGAGATTGACTATTTTATCTCTACTTTTATTCTCTAGGTAAGGCACTACAACATGGTCTTCGGTAATCACATAATATGTATTCTCTAGTTTGATTGTTTGGTCGTCTCTTATTACTAGTTTTTCTGGCATGTCTCTTCTCTCTAGTTTAATCATAATCTTTTACCCCTTAAAATTAGAAATCTCTACCCGATCTTATTTTTGCTTCCAAAGCATCTTTTTCTGCTTTTTTCTTTGCTTCTTTTTTCGCTTTGGTATTGGCTTTCTTGATATAGTCGTAAGACACCAGTCTAGATATTTTTTCCACATCTTTTGCTGTCATGAAATAATCATAAGCAAATGCACTCAGTGTTGCTGGTCTCATTGTTTTGAGTGCGAAATACAATTTTGGCATACAGATGGCGGTGTGTTTTTTGTGCTCATTCATTATTGATGGAACTATAATCCCAGTGAATCCTTCATAGTTGTCCCTGTCTATACCATATCTATCCATAAAAAATCCCGAATCGGATTTAGTCAATAAAATCTCGTCAGTAGATACATTTTTTGCTTTACTTCTATCCATATTCTCTATGTAGACATCTGTATTACCTGTATTTTGATCTATTACGAAGAATAAATCTTCCAATCTATATTTTGCATTATTATCCATAATATTTTTCTCCAAAAAAATTTACATATCTCTACCATCATTAATAGATGGCAGTATTATTGTGCCATTTTCGTTCATTAGCCTTTCCATGACTTCTTTTTCGTGATGTATAGCCATTATTTCACACATTTTGAGTATGTCCGAAGTAGGTACTTCTACACTTGTAGCGAAAAACGACTTGGGTGCATTAGCCCTAGATGCTCTGTATGCTGTGTACGTATTAGGTATGGTGGTGGCGGCTAGCAATTTGTGTTGGTCTAATATATCTAGTGCTTCGTAACCATCATATATATAGTTTTTATTAATAGGAATGCCGTACCTTACAGCAAATCTATCATCATCTCTTACTTGTGGTATGTGATAAATATTGCAACCTACATCGGTTAGCATTTGTCTATTTATATCTTCGGCGAAAGCAGTTATCCAGCCGGTCTCTAGGTCGCCTACGAAATGTATGTCCATTAGTCTATATTTTCTATTGTAATCTATATGTTCATTACCCATAATATCTCCCCCTTGGATTATTAAAACTTTTTGCTTTCTTTTACTACTTGTTCGTAATTCAGCCTGTCTGGATTTTCAGCGTCTTTTTGGCTCTCTGCCATGGCTTTCATTACGTATGGATAGGATACTTCTCTAGCACAGAATTCTGTTACATCTTGTGCAAAGCATAGTTTTAGATTGAGAAATTCCCTTATCATACTCTCATTGTAGGGTGGTTTGTATCCTACAGCGTCAGCAAAAGAAATGTAATCTCTCATCAACTGACTTTTGATGATGGCGGTTACACTCAATTTTTTATCTAAATACATTCTAGCGAGTATATCCTGTACACTGGTGTGGTAAGACTCGCTTATTTTTTTGTAATATTCTTCGCCTTCGTGATATATTTTACCTGTGGATAGGTCTTTTACACGATTGCCTATTTCATTGTGAATAATAGGCATGATACGGTCTGTGTCTGGCATGTAAACTAGGTCTACATACTTCACAGGAATGTCCGGCTTTACTGCTGGCACTTTTAGTTCCATAATATTTTACCCCCAAATCAATCCGAATATAGTATAACATAGTGCAATACCGATTTCAATAGGTAAGTAGAAAAAAATGCATATTGACATGGCAGGCACGTGTGTAGTAGAATATGATAAAAATCATGGGGGTGGGGAGAATGTCAGCAGAAATTTGCGAAGATGGTGTAGCAGGGAAAAAGCCAGAATTTTACCTATTCCTAGACATAGACGGAGTGCTGTGGGATATAAAGCATAAACCCCTAAATCTAGCCATAATGGGTGGGTTGCTGTATAATCTAAAGAGCAATAGATACATGGTAAACGAAGGTAGTAGAGAAGCATACAATAGACTGCTATCTACACTCAATGAGAAGTACCACACCAATCTAATTATCACATCATCATGGCGAATGACTGGCTCGCAATTAACAATAATGTTTTACAAAGAGAAACTCATACTGCCAGACACCATCTATGTAGCTAAGAAAAAATTTCCATTAGATAGGAATAAGGTCATCAATGCCTATCTAGATAGATTGGTAAAAGATAGAGACTATCTAATACTGGACGATAGACCATCGGTCAAACGTGCATTTAGAGATAAAACTATCAAGACTAGCATATGGAATCACGCTCTCAGCCGAGATGATGTGGACGAATATTTGACTGGGAAATAACGTAAAAATACATACAACCAACCCTAATTTTTCTACATGGGTTGGTTTTTTCTTTGACTACACGTGCGTATTTGTAATAAAATATAATGTATATGTATAATGACACCAGTGTGTACTGGTGGAGAATGGAAAAGGTGAAAGTATGAGTAAATATGTATTTGTAACAGGTGGAGTAGTATCGAGCCTAGGCAAAGGTGTAACCGTTGCCAGTATTGCTAGGTGTCTGCTAGATAGGGGACTTAGGGTAAATGTTATTAAACTAGACCCATCACTAAATGTAGATACTGGCAATCTAAATCCCCACGAGCATAGCGAAGTATATGTAACATGTGATGGCATGCAGGGTAATGTAGACCTAGGCTACTACGAGAGATTCCTAGACATAGAGTGCAGACGTAATGCCTACGTTACGGCAGGTCTGGTAATGCGTAGTGTGCTAGATAAAGATGCTCGTGGCGAATACCTAGGTGCCACCATTAGTACGGTGCCACACCTAACTAGCGAGTGGAAGGCATACATGCGTAGTGCAGGTAGTCCAGATACCGACGTGGTAGTAGTGGAAGTAGGTGGTGTGGTAGGCGACCTAGAGAATGGAGCAATGCTAGAAGCCATCAGACAATTTGAAAAAGAGCTCAAAGAAGCATACGTCCATATACACATGACACTCGTACCATACCTGCAGGGAGCAGGGGAAGTGAAAACCAAGCCTACTCAACATAGTGTGCGTGACCTAGAGTATGTGGGTTTGCATCCAGACATGATTATCTGTAGGACAGATAGTGGTGTGGAGTTGACCGACCAGGATAAAAAGAAAATCGCTATGTTCTGTGGTCTAGAAGACCTAAGGTGTGTTATTCACGAGCCAGACTGCGAGAATATATACGAAGTCCCACTGGTTCTCAGCAAGCAGGGTGCAGACATTATTATCTGCCACATGTTAGGTCTGAAAGTTACTGGTGGCATTAGTAATAAATGGCAGGAGATGGTGGAGATAGCCACCAGCAATCTACCAGTAGTGAATATCGCCATAGTAGGCAAATACCTAGAGAATAAAGACGCATACTTGACTGTAAAAGAAGCCATCAAAAGTGCAGGGTATAAACTACGCAAACACGTAAATGTAGACATAGTCTCTGCCGAAGATATAGAGATGGTAGGGGCGAAAGATGCTCTAAAAAATTATGCCGGAGTGGTCATCCCGGGTGGATTTGGTCACAGGGGTATAGAGGGCAAAATTGCTACTGCCAGATACTGTAGAGAGAATATCGTACCATGTCTAGGTCTAGGGCTGGGAATGCAGACCATGGTTATAGAATTTGCTAGATCAGTGGCACACCTAAGTGATGCCAATAGTACCGAAGTGAATGCTAGTACATCTAGCCCAGTTATTACTAAAGGTAATGGCGAGATGAGACTGGGTGACGATAAAGTCCACCTAAAAGATGAGACTTTGGCCAGACGTATATATGGTATGCCAGACACCGTAGAGAGACATAGGAATAATTACGAATTTAATAATGCATATAGAGAGAAACTAGAGAATCTAGGTCTAATCGTGTCGGGTATCAATGGCGAAAAAGACCTAGTAGAAGTAATTGAACTGAAAGACCATCCATTCTACGTAGGCACACTCTTTGAGCCAGAATTCCGTTCTCGCCCAATGAGACCACATCCAATGTTTATTACATTCCTAACTCAAGTACTCAGCATTGAGAAATAGACCACGGTCGAAAATGGTCGAAATAGACATATTAAACAAAACAATCGAGAGATATTATGAAAGATTACAATGACGAAAGACTAAAGAGAATGATAGAATTTAGACCTAAAATGCCTAAACGTGCAGTCATCACTGCTGGTATGCCTTATGGCAATAAAGACCTGCACTATGGCCACGTATTAGGTATGTTTCTCTATGCCGATTTTATGGCTAGATTTCTACGAGATAGGATTGGCAAAGACAATGTTATTTTCGTGTCCGGTACCGATTGCTACGGCTCTCCAGCATTAGAGACGTACAGAAAGGAAGTAGAAAAGGGGTATCAGGGTACTATCAGAGATATGGTCGAGGGCTATCACAATAGACAGTGGGAAGACCTGCAGAAATTCCAGATTTCTCTAGACTTTTTCGGTGCTTCGGCTATTGGCGATGCCGTACCTTTTCACAATGAAACCAGTGCAGAGATTTTCAATAAACTATATGAGAATGGCTATCTAAAGAAGATGTCCACACTGCAATTTTATGATGAAGAAAAAGGCACATTCCTGAATGGCAGACAGGTAGTGGGTAGATGCCCATACGAAGGATGCCAGAGCGAAAAAGGCTATGCAGATGAGTGTGACCTAGGTCATCAATATCAGCCTAGCGAACTTATAGATCCAGTCAGCACACTCAGTGGTCATCGCCCGGTACTCAGAGAGATAGCAAATTGGTATTTCGATATGCCATCTACTTTGCCATTACTGACCGAATGGATAGATAGAGTGGGCAAGACCGAAGCCAGAGATTTCTACGTAAAAGAAATAAAAGAATTCCTAAAAAAACCAGAAATTTACATTAAAAAAGACCAGATGACAGCGTACGAAGAAATAAAAGATTTGTTACCTACCCACGATATTCGTGAAGAAAAATCCAAAGCATCATTTGTGCTAGTATTCGGTAGACTAGAAGATAGAGAATTCGCCTGTCAGATGCTATCGGATAATAAGATTAGATATCGTACTGGCAAGACCGTCACACCATTTAGACTCACGGGTAATATTGAGTGGGGTGTGCCTGTACCAGATAGAGAAGATATGCACGGACTCACATTCTACGTATGGCCAGAGAGCCTGTGGGCACCAATATCTTTCACAAAGACATATTTGAGCAAGTCGAAAAGAGTCGAAAAATACACAGACTATTGGTGCAGTAAAGATAGTTATATCTATCAGATATTGGGCGAAGACAATATGTATTTTTACGGCCCAGTACAGCATGCTATGTGGCTATGCACACAGGGTAAAAATCCTACTCTAGATGTCCCAGATGGCGAGCTAAATATGTCCCACCTGATCGTCAATAAACATTCGTTGTTTTTAGGCAACAAAGCCAGTTCTTCGGGTAATGTAAAACCACCTAAGCCAAGTGAACTATTGAAGTACTATTCGGTAGAACAATTACGTATGCACTTCCTAGGTTTGTCTGTGGGCAATACTAGCTCTAGTTTTACCCCAAAACCATGGGATCCAGATGCTAAACCAGAAGACATAGATCCGGTAACCAAAGATGGCAATCTGCTCACCAATGTGTACAATAGAGTGCTACGAACACTATTCTATACATGGCAGTCTAGATGTGGTGGAGTAGTGCCTGTGAGAGATATAGACGATGACGTACTCAAAACATGCACACAGACCATACTCAAATACGAAAAACTCATGATGGACAATAAATTCCACATGGTAATGTATGAACTAGATAGTTTCATTCGTAATATCAATAAATATTGGGTAGCAGGGATAAAAGATGCCGAGACTGATGATGAAAAATTGGCTAGACTAATAGCCAATACTCTACACTATGTTAAAGTCGCTATGATACTACTACACCCAGTATCACCTGACAATATTGAAAAATTGGCAGCCGACCTAGGTGTAGATGGTAGTATATTCAGTTGGGATACTATCAATGATCCAATATACGACTTTGTCGCAGACAAAAATAATTATAGACCTAAAGAAATCCCACCTAAATACGACTTTTTCTCTAAACCTGCCTGTCAATTACAGGGAGAGTAAATCTACTCGTCATTCTGAGATGGGCAATCGGTGTAATCCCAAGAAGAATCTATAAGGATATAACCACATAGATTCTTCACTTCGTTCAGAATGACATCTTTGGCATCAATTCACTTCGTTCAGAATGACATCTTTGGCATCAATTTGTTACGCCCGAAATGGTAGTGAGAAATTACCTTTTTATATTATTTACTAAACAAATATGTGGTAGTGTGATATAATAGACTCGTGAGGTAAATAATATGGAAATATACGAATGGATATATGCAGGTGTCTGTGTACTACTAGCCATAGGATTTATATTGGTTAGAACGATAAAGGGTGGGCATCTAGGACTAATGCTAAAGATACTCGCATCACTGGGATTTGTAATATCTGGAGTGATGGGACTGTGCTATACCGAAGCCGTAGGCCCGGGTAAACTATCTATCGCACTCATAGTCGCTGGTATGACGCTCGGCATGGTAGGAGATATACTACTCGACCTAAAAGTTATCTACGACTGTGATGCATGGTATCTGAATACCGGCATGCTTGCTTTTGGGCTAGGGCATATATGCTATTTCGTAGCATTGACACTATTCGCTATAGGCGAAGATAGTGCCATACTAGTACCTATGCTAGTTGCCCTTGGTGTAAGTATTGCACTTACTATAGCAATTACTATATCTAGCAAGTCAATGCTCCATCTAGACTACGGCAAATACAATGTCCAGACTATTGCATATACATTTGTATTATCCTATATGGTGATATATTCTCTGCTACTATCCCTGTACCTATGGTATTTCTGGATAGCATTTGCAGGACTAGTATTATTCTTTGCTAGCGACATAGTTTTGTCTTTTCAATATTTCGGTGGCAAGATAGAGAGCAAACCAATGATTGCTATCAATCACGGACTATATTATCTAGCACAGATAGTATTACTAGCATTCATATTTATTATCTAATGGGATAAACCACATAGATTCTTCACATCGTTCAGAATGACATCTTAGAATACACTCTAGACCGTCATTCTGAGTGAAATGAAATGTAGCGAAGAATCTATCTAATAAGGACGTATTGAAATAGATTTCTCGCTTTGCTCGAAATGACATCTCAGAACATATACAGTACTGTCATTCTAAGACGGGCAAACGTAATAATCCCACGAATAATCTATAAAGATATATCCATATAAAAAATAAAAGGTGTGCGACATGGCACATCTTTTTTTATACAAACGACAGCACTACTAGTATAGTGGATAGTGCTATGAGATAGTATGCAAAATATGATAGTTTATTTTTGGCATTGAGTCTACCCACTAGTCTTATGCAGAAGACTCCTACGATACTACATACTACCATAGATAGTATTAGTCCTAGAGTATAAGTATTGGTACTCATGCCACCCGTACTCAGTGCGAGTATTAGGCTACCTATTATGGTAGGTATGGATATAATGAATGAATACATAGGTGCATACTTTATCCCCATCATATTGCCTACGGCAATAGTGCTACCCGACCTACTGATGCCGGGGAATATTGCAATACCTTGTGTGAGACCTATGGCTATAGCCTGTGTGTATGATATGGGTAGATTTTTTATATCCGGTGTGTCACAGTGTAGACTTTCTAGCATTACTTGATTAGTTCTTGACAATATATTCTTTCTTTCTGTCACATACTCGGATATGAGTAGTAGCATGGCAGTGAGCGTAAAACACACAAAAATGTATTTGCCATCGAATGATTTTTCTATTACACTATGCATGCAGATGTACACCAGGGCAGTGCATATAGTAGATACTACCACTCGTCTATTGGTGGGGCAGAGTGGGTGAGACAAAAGCACGAGTAATTCTTTTCTATAATATATGAGTATTGCTACTAGTGTGGATATGTGAAGCAGTATTGTCAGCATCATCTCCCCACCATCTATACCGAAAAGTCCATATAGTATGACTAGATGTCCACTACTGCTAATTGGGAGAAATTCGGTTGCGCCTTGTACAATGGCGAGAATTAATAATATGTATATTGGCATATCTACTCCTATGATTTCGACCATTTTCGACTATGTGTTTTTATCCTGTCTTTTCGAGCAAAGTTAGAAATCTATGTGTTTTTATCCTTATAGATTCTTCGCTGCATTTCATTCCACTCAGAATATCTATGTTTGGCGATAGCCAAATATATCTCGCTGTAAGCGAGTCGAGTGATGATGTATTGTGTGTAATGACATATAGTCTACATAATATTTATGTCGAAAAATTGCGAAGTATTACTCGTGCTTTTACTTTTAAAAATATTTATATTGTGCTACAATATATTCGCAATAATAATACACACCAAGGAGAGACAAATGAAAGTAGGAATAGTAGGGCTACCTAATGTAGGTAAAAGTACCCTATTCAATGCAATTACCAAAAAGAAAATACCTAGCGAGAATTACCCATTCTGTACTATTGAGCCCAATGTGGCAATAGTGGGAGTACCAGATGAGCGTCTAGAAGTGCTAGGCAAAATGTATAATACTAGGAAAATCACTCCTGCCATACTCGAAGTAGTAGATATAGCAGGACTAGTGAAAGGTGCATCCAAAGGCGAAGGACTGGGCAATAAATTTCTCAGTCATATCCGTGAAGTAGATGCTATCATCCACGTGGTTAGATGTTTCGAGAATAGCAAAATTATTCACGTAGAAGGCTCTATAGATCCAGTACGTGATGTGGAAGAAATCAATCTAGAATTAATTTTGGCAGACCTAGAGAGTCTCACCAAAAGACTAGAGAAGACACAGAAATCGTATCGTAATGGGGATAAAAAATTGCTAGCCGAGTATGAATTGTTAGTGAAACTAAAAGACTATCTCGAGCATGACAAACCAGTAAGAGCATATCCAGCTAGCGAAGAAGAAAAAGAATTGATAAAAGGATTTTTCTTAATAACTAGCAAGCCTGTAATATATTGCGCTAATATTAGTGATGTAAATCTGTCCGATACAGAAAAATCCTATGTAGATAGCCTAAAGGCATTAGCAGAAAAAGAAGGTGCCGAGACTATAGTAGTATCCGCCAAAATGGAAGAAGAACTCTGCGAACTCAGTGACGAAGAAAGAGAAGTATTCAAAGAAGAATTGGGTATAGAGAGTTTCGGACTAGACCAATTAGTTGTGACGGGATATAGGATACTAGGACTGATATCTTATCTGACTGCAGGCGAGCAGGAAGTCCGTGCCTGGACGATAGTAAAAGGAACCAAGGCTCCCGGCGCTGCAGGTAAAATCCACACCGACTTTGAGAAAGGCTTTATAAAAGCCGAGGTCATCCCATACGAAGATCTAGTCGCAGTAGGGGATTATGTCAAAGCCAAAGAAAAAGGACTAGTTAGAATAGAAGGCAAAGACTATGTCGTAAAAGATGGCGACGTAATGCTATTCAGATTTAATGTGTAAAAAAAAACACGGGAATATCCGTGTTTTTTCTATCCCATTATTTTGCCGGTAGCATTCAGCAACCATGACTTTGGTGTCAGTCTAGTGAGCAGGTGCAGAGCCTTATATTTGCCACCTATTATATAGTATGGGCGAGTGTGTTTTTTATTAATAATTCTATATATCTTTTTACCACAGGTCTCGGCACTCATACGCTTGCTCTCTCTAGCATCACATTTCTCTGTGGCAGTGTACAGTCTATCGCCATATCTAGGATCCGAGTCGTAGTTTTTTATTCTATTGGCTGTGAAACTAGTACGTATATCTCCTGGGCAGATGGCTACTACATCTATACCTAGGGGTTTGAGTTCCATACGTAGAGCATACGACATGGTCAGTACGGCAGATTTCGCTGCAGCATAATATGCTCTGAATGGTACAGGGAATAGTGCCATTGCGCTAGATATATTTACCACTCTACCACCTTTTTCCATATATTTGAGAGCAGCACGGGTGGCATACATAGTACCATTGAAATTAACTTCCATTACGCTTTTCCAATTATCTGTAGGGGTAAGCTCGGTTATTCCGGATATCCCGAATCCTGCAGAATTGATAAGTACATCTATTTTTCCGTATTTTTTGGCGATTTTTTCTATAGCGGTAGTGACCTTTTTTTCATTAGCCACATCTACTGCATGATGCTCGCCTTCGGCTTCTCTACGAGATATGGTAATAACCTTGTCGCCATTACTCTCATATAATTTTTTCAATTCCAATCCTATTCCACTGGTACCACCAGTGATGACTATTACTCTATCCATCTGCGTTCTCCTATTTCCAGTATAACAAAAATAATAAGACTATACAAACAACAAAAGTATTTATTGAAAATTTCCCTTGCAATTTTCATAAAACTAATATATAATCTACTTGTATTTTCTATTGGGGTGTCGCCAAGCGGTAAGGCAACGGACTCTGACTCCGTCATTCCGTAGGTTCGAATCCTACTACCCCAGCCAAAAAAAATTGCACCCTGCGGGGGTGTTTTTTTTATGCGGGGTGTAGGATATGCAGACTATGTCTGCTGACGACTGCTGTCGTCACGAACCTACCATGGTACTCGGGACCCCGTCACTTCGTGCCACCCGAGTATCTCCGATACGAATCCTACTACCCCAGCCAAACAAATCTAGCACCTGTATGGGTGCTTTTTGTTTTTAGGCTAGGGTAGTAGCACGATTGTGCACAATCGTGTGTATGACAGTGTCATACTATTCGAACGTACTCGTTCGCCATCGGAGCACGAGTTCTCCTGCTCACGAGATATACTCGTTTCGTTCTTATGTGTCTACTAGGTAGCCACAAATATCTGCACTCGCAAAATAAATGCATACCAGTATTCATTTATTACTCGTTTGATATTGAAGACGAATCCTACTACCCCAGCCAAATAAAACTAGCACCCACGGGTGCTTTTTTTCGACCAATTTCGTCATATATTTGACAATGGCACATGGTGGGGTGTAAAATGTGGGTGTAATATAAAAAAAGGAGATGTTTATATGTCATTATTTAAAAAGGCTTGTGCTGAATTTATCGGTACATTCGTACTAGTTTTTGCGGCTTGTGGTGTAGCAGCAGCTACAGGTGGCAGTCTAGTGGCTACAGCTCTAGCATTCGGTCTAGTAATTGTAGCTATGGCATACTCTGTAGGTAGAGTATCTGGCTGTCATATCAATCCAGCAGTATCCCTAGGATGTCTGCTAACCAAACGTATGGGGGTAAAAGAATTCTTCGTTTACATCGCTGCACAGATCTTAGGTGGCTTTGTAGGTGGGGTGGCACTATTCGGCATATTCAGAATGGCTAATGTTGGTCTAATGGGTAATGCCTGCAATTATGCTCCAGAATTGACTGCTGGTGGCATCATTGGCACATTGCTAGTAGAAATCATTCTTACTGCAATATTCGTTTACACCATTCTCAATGTTACAGATGAAAAGGCAGAAACAGGCAAAAAGGCAGGACTAGTTATCGGTCTTACTCTTACTCTTGTTCATTTGCTAGGTATCAATATCACTGGCACATCTGTAAACCCTGCTAGAAGCATCGCTACAGCATTCGCAGACCTTATCTACAATGGTGGTACAGACGCCCTTGTTCATGTATGGATGTTTATAGTAGCACCACTCGTTGGTGCAGTTGTAGCAGTACTTATCTACAAATGTCTCAATACTGAGAAAGGCGAGAAAAAAGAAAAACCTGCAGAAGAAAAGAAAACTGAGAAAAAATCTAAATAATTGATTAATAAAAACACCCTGCTTATCCAGTGGGGTGATTTTTGTTTGTGGGCAAACTATTGAAAAACCACAAAATTTATGGTATAATATATACAATATAATAAGAAATGTGGGGGTAATATATGGTATATCTAGGAAGACTATGTGGTCTAGAAGATGCAGATAGAATAGAAGATGCAATAGGGAGAAAGGGCGATACGGATAGACAGATAGGGAGCATTGTGTCAGATAATGCTGACACCATTCTATCCAATGCAGAAGTAAAAGTGAGCAAAGAATACGAGGGTAACGCTGTGGCAGAGCAATATGCTAGAGAGACTAAAAAAGTCAATCTGTATTTTATGGTAGCATCATCTCGAGAAGAATTGGGAGATGCTCTGCGCACTCTAGCATACCAGCCTGTAGGTGAAGATGCTATATGGAATATAGATCATAATTGTGCTACTGCCGAAGATTATTTCGGTGGAGACAGGGTTACGGCTATGGTAATAGAGATGCCTGATGATAAATATGCCGAAGCAGTGGCAATGGGTAAGATTGGTACAGGAGAAGGCACATACGAAGTAGATGGCGAGACTAGTGAATTGCCAGAGGCTCTGCTAGGGGATAGGGTGCTCAGAGATATTATACAAGGTAAAGATGGTAGGGTGCTCATGTATGACGACATGCATACAGTTTTGGGGACAATAGGTACACCTATCAATACCCACAAAATTCCTAGAGGCCGTAAGTCTCCTATTAGAATCAATAATCTAGAGAAAAAACCACACGTCGTAAAACCTGCGCCTAAAACCAACGGTCTAAATGCAGAGCAACAGGGTGCTATTGACTGGGCAAGAGAACAATTGGCAAAAGGCACATTTAGTAGAGATGAGATAATTGGAATGCTCACTGGTGTGGTAAAAAATCCAGCTCAATATCTAGATAATGACGATACTCCTACTGCATAGGTAAAATGTAAAAAATATATCCACAGGTTATATTCCGTGGATATTTTTTATTTAATCATTTCGTTGTCCGATTCGGTGGCGATATCATATATCATAGTGTCTATATTTTGGGTAGTACCTATTTTAGATGAGAAAGTATTGCTAGATGATTCGTATGAGAAAGTTGCCATATTGCCCAAAAATGAATTTTGGTAAGACGCATCATCTGTATAGTCTATTATAGCGTAGCCATTGTATCCTTTCTTTTCGGAATATTTTTTTACTGCGTGGGTAACTGACATTCCGAACATATATGTATCTCCATGACTATCCGACATAGTTGTGTCTATTACCATATATATTGGTCTATCTCCATCGGGGATTTTTATGAGTGATGCTACATGTTCTACATTGACATCTTTTTTACATAGTAACATATCACAGTCTATGCCACAGGCCTTTGCCACTGTATTGAAAAGTATTGTGTATGCATTGCATACGCCTTTGCCATCACGGAGCATTTGACCGGGTGCGTAATTGGTCATACTTTTGTCGTAATAGAAATTGTCTATGATATATTTATGTATCTTCCACAGCACGTCCATGGTAGGCATACCGTCCTTGATGCCTGCTTTTTTAATAATCCCATTTACGCTGTCTCTGAGTGCAAGTAAATAGGATTGTGCTTCTCTAGGTGTATTGCCATTATTGTATTTTATCATACTTTTTACATCCAGGTCTACATGGTCATTGATACCATCATGTTGACTTATACTAGCAAACATTTTATACCCATAGTTTGTTTCTACCCATCGTGCAAATTCTCTATATTTACTCACATCCGAGCTGGTGACAAAATTTACATATAAACCATACTTATCACATTCTTGTTTATCCATTATGGTTAGAAACCTAGCAGCCATATCTGCATATTCGCTAGGGATACCTGTCTGTATGTCTATAGTTTCACCACTAGACATGTCTATCGTGCTACTATCTATTACACTCCTAGCATGACTAGAATAGTCGTCTTTTTCGTAACGGACAATTTTTTCAGTTGGGACCGGAGTCTGTACTGCTGGTTCGGTAGGTGCAGGTGTCGCTACTGTAGGGACTACGTATTCGCTAGTACTTATGGTCGGCTCGTGGTCTTCGGCGACATCTATATTATTATCTGCCTGTAGGTTTTCGTCTCCTTGATGGTCGAATAAATATCTAGGAGTGAAATCCATGTCTGGCTCATTATCATACGTATTACCGTCATCGAATGTAGCACCATATTTCTCACCTAGGTAGTCATTCAGAGACGCCATCTCGCCATGTTCGACTAGAGCATAATTGTTTCTGTCTGGTTGATTACCCGCTCCATCATTATTTATTTTATTCATAACAATGCCAGGCACTATGGCTCCGGCTATTACCGACACCATGGTGGTGCCTATTATTATTTTTCCTACACTTCCATCTTTCCCCATAATATTTCACCCCTTAATACTACATATTGCTTATTATATTTTAACATATTTCTCCGTCAATTTCAATACCCCCATTTGTATGACATATTTATACGTATTTATTTGGAAAAAAGTACACATTTGTGGTATAATATACATATATTTAATAAGGGAGAAAATTATGGAAGAAAAGGAAGAAAAAAAATCATCTAGCAAACAAATTCAATTAAGTAGCGAAACACTATACATACTATTTGCATTCATCGCTTTGGCATTGGTAGTTGTTGTAAAAATTTTGGGATTTTTCGGCGTATATAGTGGAGTACTAAATGCTATTCTATTTATTATAGCATGTGGTTTGACTGCTACTGCTATGATACTATCTTATCTGAGTGAAAAAACTCTCAAGGTAGAATTCTGGCTAAACTTAGCCGTTTTAGTAATTGCTTTGTTATTATTGAATTAATTAAAGACTGGAGAAAAACTCCAGTTTTTTTGTGTAAAAAGTAGTTGGTTTTGTGTTTGACAATGGACTGGTGGGGTGGTATAATAGGCTCGTATGTATAAATATGTTGATAGAAATTTAATAGAAGAAGGCTATGTAGATCCGACACTCATTAGCCCACATTGTGTAGTGCAGGTGGTAGAAGTCCTAGATAAAATGCGTAAGCACTCTCTAGAGACATATTATCATCTAATAGATGTAGCGAATCTAACAAAACTTATTTTTGAGCATGCCGATTTTGGTTTGACCGAAAAAGAAAAAGCAGAGATATATACTGCAGGACTACTACACGATATAGGCAAACTAAAAGTGCCAGTAGATATTTTGCATTCTAAATGTGATGAAAAGGGAGTAAAATATATTCAATTAACACATACTAAAGAAGGCAAAAAGATGCTGGATAAAATCATAGATGATGATGTAATCAAGACTATTGCCTATCATCATCACGAGAAGCCTAATGGTACTGGCTACCCACAAAGTCTGCCTGGAGAAAAACAAGATATAAAAGATAGAATAGTGCAGGTGGCAGATGTTACTAGTGCGCTAATGATGCCTAGGTCGTACAGAGAGACCTACCTAGATAGAGTTACTGCTGGCAAAATACTAAAGAGCAATGCAGAAAGGGGCTTGCTAGACGGAACAATAGTAGAGATAATGATACAGCAAATGGCAATCTACAATCCTACTGATGAATTTATGAAATAAAAAAACACCATATTGAGTAGATATGGTGTTTTATTTTACATACTCCCGTACATACCACCATCAATGCGTATTACGGTATTATTTATAAATTTTGCTTTTTCGCTAGATAGGAATGCACACAATTCTGCCACATCTCTAGGCTCGCCAATGGTGTGAGTGAGAATTTTTTCTTTTTCACTAGCGATATATTCGGCGTCCATATTGTCTATCTCATTAGGTGTGCCGATAAATCCAGGGGCTACGGCATTTACACGTACAAATGGCGAATACTGAATGGCGAGATTGTGGGTAAGGGATATGAGTGCAGATTTGGATGCATCATAGTCCACACACATAGGGAAGTAGGTGTTTATTCCATTGGTGGAAGACACATTTATAATGCTCCCCGAGCCAGATTTATACATTATATCTCCTACCAGTCTAGATAGGGTAAATACACCCACTACATTTACATCCATCGTGTATCTAAATTCGTCTGTGGTTTTCTCCCCGAATATTTTATCTATGGATATTCCTGCATTATTAATAAGTGTGTCTATCCTGCCATGTTCTGCCATGACATCTTTGACCAATTTTTCTATCAATTCGTCTTTAGACATATCTACTATATGCATTGTGTATTTGCCATTATATTTTTTCTCTAATTCTACTATTAGGTCTACTACAGGCTCGGGATGGGTATAGTAGGTAAGTGCGAGATCGTATCCAGATGCTGCATACACTCTAGCCATCTCTAGTCCTATTCCACCACTGGCGCCGGTTATTAATGCTACTTTTTTCATTTATACTCCTATCCTTTTATAGAAAAAAAGGGCAATCTTTTATGCCCTTGAATAATATTTGCCATCTTCGGTGGTTACTATTATTTTGTCGCCTTGGTTTACAAACATAGGAACTTTGACTAGCAGTCCAGTCTCGGTGTAAGCGTCTTTGCTGGCATTGGTCTGTGTACCACCCTTTACAGCAGGCTCGGTAGAAACTACTGTAAATTCCATTTTCTGTGGTAATTCTAGTCCTAATAATTCCTGACCATATCTAGTAATATTGACATCCATATTCTCTAGCAAATAATCTTTTTTGTCGCCAACCTGACTAGCGTTCAATTCTATCTGCTCGAATGTCTCCATATCCATAAAGCAGTATGTGTCGCCATCTTTGTATAGATATTGAACGGTGGTTCTATCAATTCTTGCTTCTTCGAATCTTACATTGGTATTGAATGTACGCTCAAGAGTTGTACCACTACGCAAATTTTTCATTTTCATCTTCATAAAAGCAGAGCCTTTACCAGGTTTAACGTGTAGGAATTCAACTACTTGGTAAATATTGCCTTCGTATTGGAATGTCATACCATTTTTAATATCGTTTACGTCTATCATAAAATATTTTCCTTATCTTTAAAATTTACAATAGTATTTTATATATTTTTCTGCATTTTGTCAATGTGTGAGACCTAAATTTATCTATATATCTATATAAATGTATATAAAAATAGTGTGGGTGGTGGGGATATACACCTATCGACTTGCCAAAAATGTAGATTTTTAGTAAAATATTAATGCTAAAAAGGACATAAAAAGATGAATTATTTTGGATACGATATAGACGAAAAATTATTGGCTCTGAGTGATGAAACAGAGCAGAATTTGAGAGAAATATATAAAAAGCACGAGAGCATTGCTATGCTGTGGAGTGCTAGAGTACTATCTGCATTCCAGCACAATAGAGTGGCTACCAATGACTTTGTCGAAGTGACGGGATACGGATACACCGATGATGGTAGGGAAAAACTAGAGAAAATATATGCCGAGATATTCGGTGCAGAAGATGCGCTAGTTAGACCACAGATAATGTCGGGTACACATGCTATCAATCTGTGCTTCACTGGAATGTTGAAACATGGCGACACATTCATCTCTATCTCGGGCGAGCCTTATGATTCTTTGAGAACTATTGTGGGTATATCTGGAGATAGTAGAAATAGTCTAATAAAAAATGGTATCAAGTACGAGCAGATAGACCTAGTGGATAATGATTTCGACTACGCCCAGATAGAGAGTAGAATTAAAAGGGGTGGAGTGAAACTGGTCGAGATACAGCGCTCTAGGGGATACTCTCACAGAGATAGTCTCTGCATAGCCAAAATAGAGAAAGTGTGCAAACTCATAAAGGGTATAGATAGTAGTGTTATCATCATGGTAGATAATTGCTATGGAGATATGGTAGAAGATAGAGAACCAACCCATGTAGGTGCTGATGTAATCGTGGGATCACTTATGAAAAATCTAGGTGGTGGAGAAGCGAGAACGGGAGGCTATATAGTGGGTAGACACGACCTAATAGAAGATATCGCCGAGAGATTCTCGGCACCAGGGCTGGGTAAAGACATAGGTGCGAATATGAATCAACTTTTGTCTTTTTACAAAGGTCTATACAATGCACCGAGTGTAGTATGCAGTGCCATGAAGACGATGATATATTCAAGCTATATACTAGAGAGATTGGGCTACGATGTAGATCCTAAATATGCAGACCTTAGGACAGATATTATACAGACAATTACATTAAAAGATGAGCCTAGTCTAGTTGCTTTCTGCAAAGGCATTCAGTTTGGCTCGCCGGTAGAATCATATCTCACACCAGTGCCAGCACCAATGCCGGGATATCCCGATGACGAAGTCATGGCAGGTGGAAGCTTTATATCTGGCTCTACCATAGAGCTCAGTGCAGATGGTCCAGTAGTACCACCATACACGGCATATATGCAGGGTGGACTAACGTACGAATATGGCAAATTGGGCATACTTATTGGCATAAACGAGATACTTAAAAACAAAAAGTAGGATAAATATATGAAAAGTAAAATACAAAATTTTTTAGAATCTAAATGGTTTCTGCCGGTGGTATTCACAATTACAACGGTTTTGTGGGCATGTGGACAGACACTAGCCACACTGGTTTGTGTTGCTCTGGCACTGCTACTACAATGTGTTTTCTGTGATAACCTGGTTAATATTTTTGGGCTGATTATTTTTATTCCATTCTTTATGGAAGACCTAGCAGTTGATGCCAGCTGGATATTTTATATTGTATGTATATCTGTGGCCGTGTTAGGCATGCTTTATTTTGTTATAAAGAAATTATGTTTCGAAAAGAAGCGTGTGACCAAAGGCAAAATGTTTTGGGCATGGGTAGTGAGCATGGTTGCCTTTATGCTGGGTGGCATAGTTGGTCATTTTAATTATCTAGCGACTCTGGCTATTGTAGGCATTGGATTGCTCACATATTTCTTTTATTTTCTGGCAGTCAATTTCACAAATGGTTTAAAGGATGGGCTCGCATATTCTTTCATAGTGGGAAGTTTATTTGCTTTCTGTATATACTTTATTCTGATTGTCAGACAGGGTGGTGGCATATTATATGCGATAGCACATCGTGAGTTTATATGGATAGGTGCTGAGAATATTAATACTATGGCGATATTCTATTGTTTGGCTATTATATCTCTATTCGCACTAGGGGTAGGTAAGAAAAAAGATTATTTGTATTTTCTGCTCGCATGTGTATTTGAAGTATTTACATTTATTACATACTGCAGGCTTATGATATTTATCTCTGCCATTGTATTTGTAATTCTATTCATTGTATCCATTATTAAATCGCCTAAGAGAATCAATTATCTCTGGGTGATACTAGGGTTAATGGGACTAGCAGGACTATGCTTTGTGATCAAACGGAATGAGACAATAGACATTGTCAAAGGACTATTTGTAAAAAATGCTCTAGGTACTAATGGTAGAAATGATTTGTGGTCATGGTGTTGGAATAAGTTTATAGAGAATCCAATATTTGGGTATGGATTTGTAGCATACGAGCCTGTACCTGCTATTAGAGATACCGTATCTATTATCATAGCGCACAATACAATCCTTCAATGGCTCACATCCTGTGGTATTATTGGTATTATTTTGCTAGGATATTTCTATTTTGTGAAATATAGATTGATTTTCAAGGGTGTGAATAAAGGCAGATTTTATGTAATAGTAGCATTGATTATGATGGCATGTTCGGGTATGGCAGACCAGGCGATTATTATGGATTTTTTTGCATACATTATACCTTTCTTCTGTCTTGCCATCATTGAATGTGAAGGTAAGACAGCACCAGTAATTTCCAGTGGTGATACACAGATCTCTGTGGAAGAAAAAATGGACGAAAAATCCACAGATTCTACAGTTTTACATGAAGAAAACTCTAATCCTAATGAAATTGACGAAGATGAAAAAACGACCAAAAATGAAGCAAAAATAGAAAAAAGGTCAAAAATTGGCACACAGAGAAACAAAAAGTTGACAAAAAAATAGCCAATGCTATAATTACTATACATGGGAGTGAATATGGATAAAAAATTGAAAATTATTGAAGCGATGGACGCATATTTGCCTGACGTTGATGGTGTCATCAATTGCATGCATAATTACTGTCTCAATATGTACAAAGATGTGGATTTGAATGTTCTAGTACCTAAGAATAGAAAAGACTATGTAGATAAACAGCCTTACACTATTCATAGGTGTAAAAGTACGTTTATTCCTATAGTGAATGACTATTACGGCTTTCCTAATTCGGATAAAGAATTTAAAAAAATTGCAGAGAATATTGATTGTGATATTATACATGTGCATTCACCATTCAATATGGCGAAATTTGCACTGAAACTGGCTAAGAAAAAGAATGTTCCAATAGTTGCAACATTCCATTCAAATTTCCGACCAATATTTAGAAAAGCAGTAGGATCTAAGCTTATTGCTGAGATGATGGTAAGGCACATTGGTAGACGATACAATAAATTCGATGAAATATTCTTGTGCTCACCACTAGTTGAAAAACAGCTCAGGTCATTTGGTTATACAGGTAAAGTAACATATTTGCCTTTCGGTACCGATTTTAAATTATGTACCAATAAAGACGAATTACGTACTCTTGCCAATGAAAAATTTGGTATTGATCCAGATGAGCTAGTATTCATTTTTGTGGGCAGGGTGCAGAAATTAAAGAGAATAGACTTCATACTACGATCGCTCAAGCTCGTAAAAGATAGAGGAATTAAATTTAGATTCTATGTGATTGGAAAAGGTCCTTATACCAAAAAATTACAGAAATTGTCTAAAAAACTGGGCTTTACAGATAAAGAAGTCGTCTTCCCTGGTTTCGTAGATAGGGATGGTTTTCCACAATTATATGCCAGAGCCGACCTGCTTTTATTCCCATCATTATATGATAATTTTGGACTAGTAAAAGTGGAAGCAGCATCATTCCAGACACCAGGTGTATATATAGATGGCTCTTGTGCAGGATATGGTGTCACTGATGGTGTGGATGGATATTTGTCTCAAGACGGCAAAGAAAATTTCGCAAGTAGAATATGTGAGATAGTATCCGATCGTGAAAAGCTAAAAGAAGTAGGCATTACTGCATCAAAAAATCTCTATATTACATGGGAAGATTGTACCAAGATTTTATTGAAGCGATTGAATGAAATAATAGAAGAAAAGAAAGGAAAATAGTTTATGATAATTAGAAGTAGAGCTCCACTCAGAATAGGTCTAGCAGGTGGTGGTACCGACCTAGAATCATATAGTAGCAGATTTGGTGGTAATGTACTAAATGTTACCATTGGAATGTATGCATATTGTACAATTAAACCTACAAATGATGGTAGGATAAAGATACACTCGTATGACAATAAAAATAGTATAGATACCGAAGCTGTTCCGGAATTAAAACTAGATGGCGACCATCTAATACTACATAGGGGTGTATATAATAGAATAGTAAAAGACTACAATGGTGGCAAACCACTATCTTTTGAGATGAGTACTAGTAATGATGCTCCTATTGGCTCGGGACTGGGTACGTCATCCACTATGGTGGTGGCAATACTAGAGGCATTTAATAGATGGTTGGCACTGGGTCTAGATGAGTATCAAAAGGCCAAACTTGCCTACGAGATAGAGAGAATAGATTTAAATCTTGCCGGTGGCAAACAGGACCAATATGCGTCTGTTTTCGGTGGTTTCAATTTTATGGAATTTAAAAAAAATGATGAGACCATGTGGCAGGATAGTGACGCGATTGGCAAAGTTTCGAATACTATCGTAAATCCTTTGAGAGTTAATCAAAATATAGTGAATGAATTGGAGTGTTCATTACTTTTATACTATAGTGGCAAAAGTAGAAAGTCTGCAGATGTACAATTGGTACTAGCAAAAAATATAATATCTGACCAAATTAATAAGACAGAAAAAAAGAATACACAGACTATAGATGCCATGAAGTCTCTCAAAGAGAATGCATATGCCATGAAAGATTATGTTCTCACGGGTAATATGCCTGCTTTTGCTGAGGCATTGAGAAAGGGCTGGGAACAGAAGAAAAAGACTTCGAGTATTGTATCAAATAAAGACTTGGAAGAAACTATCAATTTCGCCATGTCGAATGGTGCAGAAGCAGTAAAAGTTTCTGGTGCCGGTGGTGGTGGATTCCTAATGTTATATTGCAATCCTATGAATAGGCAAAAATTAGTCAATGCCATGGAAACTCTACCAGGCAAGATATATCCAGTAACTTTCTCAAAGCATGGTGCAGAAAGCTGGATAATTGAAGAGTAGGTGGAATATATGCAGGGATTTATAATGGCAGGTGGTCGTGGTACTAGACTGACTAGCATTACCAATGACGAAATACCTAAGCCTATGATAGATGTGGCCGGTATGCCACTACTAGAGAGATGTATCATCAATCTAAAAAATTATGGTATCACCGATATATATATGTCAGTTGGTCATCTAGCTGAGAAGATCATGGAATATTTCAAAGATGGCAAAAAATGGGACGTAAATATAAACTACATTATCGAAGATATTCCATTGGGTTCGGCAGGATCTTTATTTTACATGAAAGGTAAAGTAAAAGAAGATTTATTGATAGTGTCCGGCGATTTGCTTTTCGATGTGGACATAGACAGAATGTATGATTACCATAAAAGCAAAAATTCGACCATGACTCTATTTACCCATCCAAATCTCCATCCTTATGATAGTGATATCGTGCAGGTAGATGGCGACAATAGAGTTTTGAAATTTGACTATAAAAATACTATTAGAGATTATTATTACAAAAACAATGTAAATGCTGGAATGTTTATTGTAAATAATAAAGCACTAGACTACATAGGTGAAGTAAAAAAAATGAATATGGAAAAAGACTTCGTCACAATGTTAATATCTAGTGGCGAAAGAGTGTATGCTTATCGTAGTCCAGAATACATAAAGGATATTGGCACTCCAGAAAGATACGAGGCTGGTATTCTAGATTTCACAAGTGGGATTGTGGAGAAAAAATGCCTAAAAAACAAGCAAAAAGCAATTTTTATAGATCGTGATGGCGTTATTAATAAGTATAAAGGATTTGTAAGAAAAGTAGAAGATATTGAGCTCTGTGATGGTGTGTGCGATGCCATTGGGCTAATTAATCGTAGCGAGTATTTGGCGATAATCATTACCAATCAGCCGGTAATAGCTAGAGGGGAGTGCACATTTGAACAAGTCGATGAGATGTTTGCGAAGATAGAGACACTACTCGGTAAATCTGGGGTGTACATAGATGGAGTGTATTATTGTCCACACCATCCACATAGTGGTTTTGAAGGCGAAGTAAAAGAATTAAAGATAGAGTGCAATTGTAGAAAGCCTAAAATAGGACTATTGGAGCAGGCTGCTCAAGATTTCAATATAGACCTAAGCCAGTGCTATATGATAGGAGATTCCAATGTGGATATTCAGACGGGAATCAATGCTGGTATCCCACAGATACGTGTAGTATCGAATCTCATAGAGCAAGAGAAATTGCCTTGCACAAAAGAATGTCAAAATCTGCTAGAAGCAGTAAAATATATAATTAAGGAGTAAATAATATGAAACAAGCAACCCAAATGCATATAGAAAATTTTATCAAAGAAAAACCAGAATTCGAGTATATGAAAGACGCCCTACTAAAAGCTATAGAAATATTAGCTGAATGTGCAAAAAACAATCACAAAATATTGGTTTGTGGTAATGGTGGTAGTGCAGCAGATAGCGAGCATATAGCAGGCGAACTGCTCAAATCCTTCACTCTCAAAAGACCTATAGATGATGATTTTAGAAAAAAACTAGTATCTATGTATGGTGAAGATGGAGACTTTATGGCAGACAATATGCAACAGGGCATCAAATGTATACCATTGACATCATTTTGTGCATACAATACTGCATTCTTGAATGATTGTAATGATTCTATGCTTTTTGCACAATTAGTAAATGCCCTAGGAGATGCTGGTGATGTAATCATCGGAATATCTACCAGTGGTAATTCCAAAAATGTTCTTTTGGCAGAAAAAATTGCCAAAGCAAAAGGTATGAAGGTAATATCTCTTACAGGCGAGACCGGTGGTAAGATGAAAGAGATATCCGATGTACTACTAAATGCACATAGCAATATTACATATAAAGTACAAGAATGGCATCTACCTATCTATCATCAATTATGCCTATGTGTAGAATGTGAAATGTTTGATATGTAAATAAAAGCAAAAAATAGCCACAATGGCTATTTTTTTATACTACGTAATTCAGGTGTAAATCTATGCGAATATCTATACCATCTAGATACTCACTTTCATCTGTCAGGGTGGATAGATATTTGCGCCATTTGCTATGATGATAGGCATTGAAATGCTCATATAGACGCATAATGTCTATTTTTTTTGCACGCATACTATCTATGGTAGATGATAGTGCGCTATCTATCTTTTCTCTAATGAGCTTTTCGGCTGTGGGCGTTAGATATTTGATTATTCCACTAATGGCTATGGCAGAGTGATTTTCCACACTCTCTATTTCATCTATCATCATGGAGAGCCATACATGATATGTTACCACCGGTCTGCCATTCTCTATGGAGTACCACGGGATTATAAATTTGTCGGTCTGCTGGAATACTTCGGTGCTATTGGTTACATACTCATCATTTACATTGTCTAGTGTGATTTCTAGTTGTTTTGCATCACTAGAGATAATATTATATATCATCTTTTCTTTGTCGTCTAGGTCGGCAGTGTACACTCCATTTTTTAGGATAATTATGCGATTATTATTCTGTATTTTTTTCTGCGATTGGGAGTCACTGCTACCACCCGATTCTCCACCCGGGCTACTGCCCTGGTCGTCCGATTCTTCTGTCGAAAGCACGGGTATATAGAAGGTCGAACTATGTGATAGGTAATTACGATAAAATTTCTCTATATTTACATTGTTTAGTACACTTTTTCCTTCCTGATATATGACTATATTTTTTACACTCAGATTGAGTAGGTCGTGGCTAGATTTGGTGGCTTCTATTAGGTCTTTTGATTTGCCATCAGTCGCCACCAGAGTAGCATTGGTGGTTAGATTGCTAGTCCTAGTGAAATAGTCTAGAGCATGGGCAATATTTTTATCCATAATATCTATAGATAGTATGATGCAATCGCAGTGTGCTAGTCCCACATCTTTGCCAGTATTATTGGATATATTTTCTAGAGCCTCGGCTATCGTCTCTCCAGAGCCTGTGAATATCTCTAGATTTACATTTGTATCCTGACCACCTAGGGGAGTTATTGCCAGAGTGGTTATTTCGTATCCATCGTCGCCATAGTCTATGCCTAGAGTGGTTACCACTATTGTTTTATCTTTATCCGACTGCATGTATAAAGTGCTAGGAAACATGATAATTATGAGTACGGCGAAGATGTAGAAATATTTGTTTCGGCTCATTCGTTTGATTAAATTTCCCATCTATCTATGCTCCTTGACTGGCATGCTATGTGGCACACTGTAAGTCTTTTTATTTTTATTCTTTAGGATAATGTAAGATATGATGAGCAGGATGAGTATTCCCCAATGTATGCCATAACAGACTATAGATACCACGGTGGTAGTGCCTATATGGAGAATGGTGGATAATTGCAGGTAAGATATGAGCAGGAGTGCAGTCATTATTGTAGATATTATGATTGCTGGTGGTAGGTCTCTATCTGTATGGAATATCTGCTTTATGCAGTCGCACGAGCATTTGCCTAGAATGCCAGCCTGTATAATAAGCACCACCGTCCATATAATGATGGTTATCCATTCCAGCCTGCCTATAGTGCCGGGATTGGCATTATGCAAAGGTAATTCCCCCAGTGCTAGAGTTTGACCAACTGCCGTATTGCCGAAACAACCAATGAAGACAATGTAAAAATTGAATATAAAGGATATGGCAGAGAGCATATAGACAATTATCTTTTTGCAAGGTTTTTTTTCGTCAAAAGATATTCTACCCATGAATATGAGTAGGATTATGAAATCTCCGAAAGATATTGATGTGTGTACCAGTCCATTTAGTACGGGCGCAAAACCATCTTCGCATACTGGTAGTAGATTGATGATTTCCATATCCCCAATGGGTAGAATGAGTGTAAATGTAATACCAATCAGCAGTGGCCAAAAGCACACTTCCAGAGTCCTACCCAATGCCCTAAAAGGCTTTTGACACATAAAAAGCATTATTAGGAATAATGTAATGACGAAAAAGTATGGATTTAGGTCTTCGAAAAGGGTGACGATATAATAGTCGTGGAGTTCTTGGAGGGTGATGAGACTTTTGAGTAAAAAGTAAATGAGTAAAATGCTGTATATGAGTATGGCTATAGGTCGAGATAGTGTCTGAGATACAATGTCAAAAAATGTCATGCCCTTTGGTAATTTGGTAAGTAATTTCAGAATGATAATAGTGCCTATTAGGTCTAGGGCAAGTGCAATAGCGATAGTTACATAACTACTCGCACCAGATAGTGAATAGGCTATGGCAGGCAGTGCAGATAGTTTCAGGGCTATGGTGAATATTGCTAGCATTAGCCCAGTCTGATTAGTGGATATTGTTTTTTCCATTATGCTCTCCTTGACGCTTTAGGTTTCGGCGATTATTGGCTATAGACTTTGGTCTGTATTTCATATTGACTATGTCTGTTTTGTATATAAAGTCTTTTATATCATTATTGATGAATGGTGCTATGGGTGCAAAATATGGCGAGCCGTAAGAGTCGAAATCGCACAAATACACCACCACAAAAAGTAGTGTAATTGTTATGCCGAAAAATCCTAGCATACCACCAGCGAATGTGAATAGTAGTCGGAGTATATTTAATTGTGCAGCCTGGTCGGGTATGCAATATATAGATAAACCAGACACAGCCACTATCATGACGGCAGGTGGGGATATTAGTCCAGCCTTGACAGCAGTGTCGCCTAGAATGAGCGCTCCCACTATGGATAGTGCTAGTCCCAGATATTTGGGCATACGGAGACTTGCTTCATATAGTATCTCAAATAGTATTAGCACGAATAATATTTCGGCAAATGGTGTGAGAGGTAGACCTTTGGTAGTATTAATGATTGTGATGAGAAATTTCAGTGGGATGGCTTTGTAATGATGCAAGACGACTGCGATATACAATGCCGGGGTGAGAATGGTAATGAATATGCTGGCTAGTCTGAGCCACCTAAGGAATGTGGCTCTAGCATGGTCGCCATAGTAGTCATCACCCGATTGAAAGTCTTCTAGATATACAAATGGTACAGTGAGAATTATGGGCGAGCCGTCCACTATTATACACACTCTACCTTCCAATATTTTGGCTGCAACCACGTCGGGTTTTTCGCTATCTCCCACTTGTTTAAAAATACTATTCGGTTTTTCTTCTAAAAATCCTGCAATGTAGTGGCTGTCAATAACCCCATCTATATTGATATTTTCTATACGCTTTTTGACATTATCTACCACTTTATTGTTTGCAATCCCATCTATGTATGCGATGATTATACTGGTGCTGGTGTGTTTACCTACCGTCATAGATATGGTACGTAGACTGGGTGTAGCTAGTATTTTGCGTAGGATAGATAGATTGGTTTTTAGGTTCTCGACAAATCCACTTCTAGGACCTTTCAGTACAGCCGAAGTGGGTGGTTCTTCTATACCACGTTCTTTGTATTTATCTGTGGCTAATATTATAGCCTGGCTTTCTCCATCTATGAGCAGTACACCTTTACCTTTCAGAATGGCATCAATTACTTTTTGTTCAACACTTTCTGTGGTGGTCTCGCTGAGGCCTATTATACTGCTCTGCAGGGTGTCTATATTTACATCTTTTGATGTCGATTGTTGCAGGGGAGATATGACGAATTTGGATAGGGCAGTCGTGTCTGTGAGTCCTAGCATATATACTATCGCCATATTTTTTTTGTTAGATATTTTTTTTACGATTAGTTCTTTTGAGTCGCCCAGCGTTTTTTTGATTGAGCGAATACTCTGCTGTAAATTTTTTCTCATAATTCACCTATGTAAAAGTATTGTGTGTGATTGCACCACCTTTATGCATGTGTCCGTATATGCGACTATATATAAATAAAAATATATAGTTTAAAAATTATACTTGCAATTATGAGATTATTGTGTTACAATACCACAGGTAAAAAATTTATTTTACTACTGCTTTGTGTAAATCAAAGCCTAATCAAATTTAGACCAGAGGAGGTAAAATATGAACAAGTACGAAATGCTCACTATCTATTCTGCTACTCTTACCGACGAGCAGAAAGATGCAATCGTAGACAAGTACCAGAAACTCATGGAGAAGAATGGTGGCAAAGTTGAGAGTGTGAATAGGGCTAATCCTTGGGGACTCAAAAAACTAGCATACCCTATCAACTACAAGAGTGAAGGATACTATGTGCTATACAATTTCGAGGCTACTGCAGAGACAGCCAAGAATGTTGTTGACCTAATGAGAATTGACGAGAAAGTTCTTAGGACTATGTGCCTAAGGAAAAATTAATTCCTAGATGTTTAGGTATAAGGAGAAAGATTTATGAATAAATGTATTTTAGTTGGTAATCTTACCAAAGATCCAGAATTGACTACTACCAGTAATGGTGTAGCAGTATGTAGATTTTCTATAGCAGTTAGCCGTAGATATGCTAGTGCAGATGGCTCTAGAGAGACAGATTTTCTCAATATCGTAGTATGGAGAAATCTAGGTGAGAATTGCCATAAGTTCTTGAAAAAAGGCAGTAAGGTAGGTATCGTTGGTAATATCCAGACTAGATCTTATGACGCTACTGACGGCTCAAAGAGATATGTAACCGAGATAGTTGCAGAAGAAGTAGAATTCCTATCTACCAAGAATGCAGAAGATGCTGAGAAAGTAGAGACTAGCGAAGTATCAAAATTGCAACCTATTGACGATGACGGTCTTCCATTCTAATTGAAATACCAGCTTTTTGTAGGGCAAAAAGTGGTAAAAGCATTGGTGCTATATAGATATGCTACTAGGTGACTGGTGTCATTATGAATGTGGCGAATAATCTATGTAGATAGACCTAATGTTTAAGGTTTTTTTGTGCGAACGAAAAATCATACGAAAAATATAAGGAGAATAATATGAGCGAAGAAGTAAAAGAGGAAGTAGTAGAGACTGCTGTTGCAGAAGAAAAAACTGCTCCTAAGAAATATAAAAAGCCTGCTAGAAGAAAAGTTTGCCAATTCTGTGTAGACCATGCTACCGAAGTAGACTACAAAGATGTTGCTAAACTAAAACGTTATATTACCGAAAAAGGTAAAATTCTTCCACGTAGACAGACTGGTACATGTGCAGAACATCAACGTTCTCTCACTGTTGCTATCAAACGTGCACGTGAGATGGCACTTCTACCATATGTAGGTGAGTAATCCAAAGTAAAAAATGACTCCATACCGAGTCATTTTTTTCGTTTATCCCCTTGACAGATTGATTTTTTATGGTATACTACCATAATATTTATATGGGAATGGGGGAATGTAATATGTTAAATTTTTATAGTAGATGGAGTGACGAACAATTACGTGATGTCATCATACCTTTGATGGGTAAAATGAGCCTACCTACACTGGATGTACAGACATTGCGCGAATTCAATATGGTGGATAGCGAAGCCATATTTATGCATGCATCTTTACCACAAGATAGACTGGTAAAAGCATTTAATAATGCAGTGGAATTATTCTATAGTGGCAAATGGAGTATAGACAGGATTTTTGCTATATGGACCGACCTGCCAGACTACACTGGCGAATCGCAAAAAAAGACTAAAACTCAGGAGTATGTGCAGAATAAATTTAGTCATTATCCTGAGTACAATGAGACAAAACCTACTCCAAGTATGAGTATAGATAAACACTATGCCGAGCATGTGCAATTACCTGTAGAGCCACCTTATGATATATCCAAACATTATGGTGAACATGCTCATCCTACCAGAAATGCCCAAACACCTGCACATATACATTATGTAGAATTAGATCATGAAAATATTATGTAGAATAGCACCCAGTAGGGTGCTTTTTTTGTATAAAAATTGTGACAAATATAGACAATAATAGTGTACAAATGTGCAAAATCCATAAAAAAACGACAAAAAGTGGTGATTTTGGGGGTACTTTAGGCACAAATGTCGTTTTTTGTTTTGTATATATTACTAGTTATGTTATATTATATATGACTAAAAATATCGTGATAGAAGGGGTATAATATGCTCATTGGACAATTATTTTCACTGGCAATTGCCGTGGCAATAATTATGGTTATTTACTTCCATTACAAGAAAAATTCCAATAAAGCTGCAGGCATACTGATGAAAGTATCGTCTTTTACTTTGGCTGGTGTGTTTTTCATAAGGTTTATGGCTGGCAAAGACGCAATGAGATATATTTTTGAATTGTCCAATTCTCCACTCGAATCGGAATTTTTGACTGTAATGTGTTTGATATTGAATTGGATGTTATTTTCTGCCATTCTACTTTTCATACTATATCCTTTCTTTCGTAATGGTAAATATACTGCTATCGTCAAATATTACGGTCTACCTGTTGCTCTCGTATCTACCATATTTATTACCGTGGTTACCAAGGGCATTTGTGGGGCAGAAGTCTATGATGCTTTCTCCATTCGTGCACTATTTATGGGTATTGAGCTAGGAATAATGCTAGCATATGGTACGGTAGTTATTCTAGAGACGGGACTCAAAGTGTCTAGGGAAGATGCTATCGGATTTGTGTATATCATCTTTATGCTACTAGCCACCATGCCGGGATATATGTTTCAGGCACTATTTGGGTATTCATCCTATACAGTTAGAGTGAAATCTTTTGAATTACCACACAGGATTGTGTTGTATTTCTCTTTCTTGATTCCGTTTGGTTTGTATTTACTTCTGCATAAAAAAGACAAAGAGACTATACGTGGGATACTATTGTACATTAGTTTAGGCACACTACTATCCTTTAGTGATGGTTTCAAATTTATAGATTTGACCAATGTTCTACACTGGCCATTCCATCTATGTAATACAGCCATGTACATTATTCCATTGTGTCTAATATTCAGATGGAAAAAGATATTCTATTTCACATACTTTATAAATGTGTTTGGCGCATTCATGGCTATGATAATGCCTAATTTCTCAGATACAGCCAATATGTTTAGTGATAGAACGGTCATATTCTACATCAATCACTATATTGCATTCTTTATGCCAATCCTGATAGTCGCACTAAAGGTGTACGAGAGACCTAAACTAAAAGAATTCAAATATTCTCTAGTTGGCTTCGGTGCGTATTTCTTGCTAGTGCTTATTCTCAATGCATGGTTTAGTAATTATGGTGAAGTAGACTATTTCTTCATCAATTCAGATTACATAGCCGACAAGATAGGCAAATGGGCAGAAGATCTATTGAAAATTACTTGGGAATTCAATATTAGCAATTTGCATTTCGTATTCTATCCGGTATACCAATTAATATTCTTCGGAGTATATGTTGGATTCTCGGCAGCAATATGGTTTTTATACGAAGCAGCATATTCATTCGTAGATACCATCTATGATATTCTAGATAGAAAGAAAAAAATCCGTGCAGACTACCTAGCATTGCAGGTGGCTAGAGCACAAATGGGAGATGTAGACATGGATAATCAGGAAATCACACTAGAACTCAGACATTTCAGCAAAAGATATGGTACTAGCAAAGTCTATGCCGTGAATGATGCCAATCTAGTAGTACATGGTGGAGATGTATTCGGCTTTTTGGGTCACAATGGTGCAGGCAAAAGTACTATTATTAAAAGTATTGTTGGTATTCAGCCTATCACCAGTGGTAGCATATTCGTCTGTGGCGTCGATGTGGAGAAAGAATCGGTAAAAGCAAAAATGAATATAGGCTATGTGCCAGACCATTACGCTTTGTATGAGAAACTAACTGGTAGACAGTATATCAATTACATAGCAGATCTATATGGCGTATCCGAAGAAGATAGAAACAAGGCAATAGATAAATATGTAAAGATATTTGAATTGGAAGGTGCATTCGACAACCAGATGAAGACATACAGCCATGGTATGAAACAAAAGATAACGATAATATCTGCCCTGGTACACAATCCAAAACTCTGGATACTAGATGAGCCTTTGACTGGACTAGATCCTACCAGTATTTATCAGGTAAAAGAGTGTATGAAAGAACATGCCAAAGCAGGCAATATAGTATTCTTCTCGTCACATTTGATAGATGTAGTGCAGTCGGTATGTACACGTGTTGCCATTATCAAAAAAGGTCACATCCTAGATGTACAGGATGTAAAAGATATAGAGAAAAAGACCACTCTAGAGCAGTACTACCTAGACCAGACTAGCAAAGATGTAGAAGTAACTGCAGTCGAAGAAAATGCTCCTAGTGATGTCATTGTACCTACAAAAGAGAAAACAAAGAAAACTAAAAAAGCGAAGGTGTAGAAGTGAAAAAACTAAAAACTCTAGTTGCCATGCAGTTAAGAGACAAAGTAGACTTTTCCTATCTCGCCAGCAAGAAAAAGACTATATTCAAAGTAGTTCTGACGCTACTGAAATTCGGCATTATTACTGCTGCGATATATCTAGTACTATTCATACTAGTGAAAATGAATCTAGTGTCTCTGCTGCCTGGCATACCTAGTATATTCATAGGTGCAGTATTCTCACTCATGATGATACTCTCCATTGTGGTATGTACGCTAGGACTCATGCGTAGTCTGTATTTCGATAGGGACAATCAGGTCTTACTCACTCTGCCTACGGGCAAGCTTGTGACCTTTACATCCAAATTGGTCGTGTATTATATCTATGAATATCTGAAAAATCTAACATATTTCTTACCACTATTTGTGGCATATGGACTAGTGAATGGTTTGCCAATATATTATTATTTATTCCTACCATTCGCACTGGTCTGGGTAACTGCTGTACCTGTAGTATGTGGTGCACTGCTATCCATTCCTGCTATGGCCATCAATATTTTCCTAAAGAGAGTGAGATGGCTCACATATACACTACTTGCGGTAATTGTAGGTGGCGGAGTATATTCTCTAGTAAAATTGATAGCGTCACTACCATCCAATATAAATCTAGTGGCCAATTGGGGCACAACATTCTGGCAGATACAGGATATACTGAAAAAATTGTCATTAACATTCCGACCCCTATATCTACTATGTGAGAGTGTGCTGGGTAATAGATATGGTATCGTCAATAATTTATTTTATGGCGAGCAATTCCTATACATTCTGCTATTCGTTGGCGTGAGTGTAGTGATACTGGGACTATCCTATCTAGTAGTATCTCCTTTGTATTTCAAGATGACTAGCTCACCATTTGAGTATAAAAAGGCCGTTATTAAAAAATCTTATAAAAACAAGAAACTGAATTCGACCATATCTAGTGTGAAAAAAGATGTGGTTATTAGAGCTAGAACGCCAGAGAAAGCTTTTGGTATAGTGGCAATAATTATCTGTATGCCAATAGCAATATTTTTACTAAATAAAATCTATGCTGCCATGGATACACGTCTGGCAGGACAGCAGATGGCAGTTACATTCAATATACTGATGATACTACTATTTGCACTGTCTACCAATACGGGTTTGTCTCATGTGTATAGCGAAGAAGGTGCATCTCTAGCACTACTGAAGACCTACCCACAATCACATGTAAAATTGCTTTTCTCCAAATTGGTGGTGAATATCGTACTAGTATCGGCGTCACTGGCAGTGACCACGGGGGTATTTGTATATTTCACATCTTATACCGTATGGCAGGGTATTGTATTATTCATTGCATTTGAGAGTATATATCTTACTCATTTGCTCTGGAGTGCAGAGATGGATGTCATGAATCCACAGTCTCAGCAATACCAGACGACGGGTGGGGAAGTCTACAATCCTAACGAGATGAAATCCACCATATGTTTATTCGTATTATCTGGCATATTCGCATTTATATCATATTTCTTCATAAAATCTGGAAGTTCGTTTATACTAAAAATAGCATTTGTTGGTGTGATGTTACTCATTCTCCGTATGTGGCTATATCAAAATAAAGTATCGCTATATTTCAAGGAGAAACAATAATGAAAAAAGCAACATTAATTATTATATTTGCTATATATCTAGGTTCTATCGCATTAATATCATTCCTGGGTATGAAGGCGAAAGTATATGAAGAAATAATACCAGTGACCAAAATTGAGTGCGTGAACGAAACAGATAGTACTACTACTGTTACAGAAAAAAATGGTGTAAAAACTATCAAAATAAAATTCGATGAGCCTGGAAACGTTGACACCCTAACGGGAACAATGGTACAATTACTATGGAAAGTCAGTCCAGACAATGCCACTTATAAAAATGTGCAGTTCATTTATAATGAAGATCTCAAAAATGTTACTTTCGTAAAAGATAGTGACGGGAATGAGCTGGGACTAATGATATTCACTGGTAAATGTTACGTCAATCTGCAGATAGTGGCTGTTGATGGCAGTAGGGTAAAAACCAATGTGGTTGTTTGGGCTTACTAAAAAAATAAAGAAGGGAAAATTATGAGAAAAATATTTACATATCTATGTGCAGTATTTATGTGTGTAGTGAGTGCTATTGGACTTGCTGCTTGTGGCAAAGTGACAGTTACCGGTGCAGAAGTAATATCTGGCATAGAGACCACAATCGTAAAAAATACCGAACTCGACACATCAAACGTAGTTGTAAAGATCAAATACTCGGACAATACCACCGAGAATATTACCAGTGCCGACCTAGAATTCGGTGCCATTGATACTACAACTACAGGTAATAAAGACCTGACTATCAAACATAAAAAGTCCGGTTATGAATTTACTCTAGTTATCCGTGTTGTAGAAGACGAAGCCGATGTCAATACAATTCTCAGCATGCAGAGTGATTTGTGGGTAGAGCACACCAATTACAAAAAAGTACAAACCAGCAAAGAAAATGAATTCTACGACAGAGAGCAACCTTTGTATGTAGGTGATGACAATAGATTCAATTTCAGACTAAACGCAACAGGACTAAACAGCCTAGGTGAAAGAGTAGAAAACCTACGTGCTGTTAGAACCAATGTTACTGTAAAGCTAGTAGAAGGCAATACGAAAATCACACTTACTGGCGATACACTAGCAGGATACGTGGATGTCAATACTATCAATGCAGAATTAGACTTTACAGAAGAAGCTATTGGTAAAACTTTTGAAGTAACAGTAGTTGCTGCCAATGTAGAAGAAGGCTATGATGAAACACAGACTAGCTTCACAGCTACTCTAAACGTAATAGATGGATTCAACGTATACGATGCACAAGACCTGTCTGTATATGACAATAAATACTACAATCTAGAACAATCAGAAATTAATGAAAACTATCGTACACATGCTGGATATCAGGCTATGCACGAAGCAGTAGCTACCAAATATGGCATTACTCTTAATGATATCAAGGCTATCAAAGCAGTTATTTTGCAAAACAATATTACATTACACGATAGTGATGTGTTAGAAGAATTCTTCTGGCAATATGAGCCAGCTGGTTGGGCAGGCAAAACCAACATACCTATCAGAGGTTCTCTAATTCAGAGAGACAACGAAGGTATCTATTATAGATTTGTAGAGCCAGATCAAGAATTCAATTTTATTGGTAACTATTTTGGTGTAGATGCTAGTAGAATATCAAAGATGGTTATTGAGACTGATAATCCTGCAGCGACCAATGTACCATATGTATGTACTACTCCAGGAGAAGAGTCCAGTATCAAAGTTATGTGTTCTACATTATTCTATACTACTGGTATCGACTATGACAGAACTGGTCGTCCTGAGCAAGAGGGTGCCAAGATTAATTGGAAAAACTTAAATTTCTTCGGTAATGGTAATCTAAACGCTGACCCTAGAAATTCAGGTGCAATCTTATTATCCAAATTCACAAAGGCAGATGTAAAAGCCTATAACAATATATCTCGTAGTTTCCTTATTAGTTATCTAGTGAGAGAATATCACGATACTTATACTATTGGTAGCGAAACTTTTAAAACAGAAGACAATAAATGTACATTCTGGATAGACCATTGCAAAGGTTATGAGAACTATCAATGTCATATGTATATTGCAGGAACAAATGATGGTGTAACTATCAGCGATTGCGAATTTAAACGTGCCAATGGTCCAGCTATTATGGTAGACTTCATAGTAGTTAATGATAATCCAGCACAGGGAGTACCTGCAAAAGTAGATATCATCAATTCTACAATTGAATCACTAGTTACTGGTGAAGAGCCATGGTTACGTACTTATGGCGCAGATGCTATGGTTGCTACGATCAAAGCAAATAATGTATTCTTCACTGGTGAGAACAATATGGACTTGCCAGATACAGGCAAAACATTCGTTACTTTCAACAATCAAGGTGTAGAGCAAATGAATGCTGCTGTATTTGTAAAGGGCGACACAGCTAATCCACTAGATGCTAATAGACTAGGTGGTTATGTAAGATTCTATGGCGAGAATGCCGATCCTACTGATGCAACAAAATCTCAGGCTGCATGGGCTAAATATAGAGCACAAGAAGAGAATTATCTAAATCTACAAAAAGCTCAATTGGTTACACTAGCATTACTATCTCAATATACTAATGATACAAAAGCAGAAGTATTGCAGGCTTGCCAACAAGCAATTGGTCAATATGCTGCTGCGCATGGTATAGAAGATCCAATGGCAGTAGACTCAATGACTCAGATGGCTATTGCGCAGGCTACATCTTTGGCAAAATTTGTAGAGTATCTACAGGGTAAAATCGGTGCTGCTTTAGTTGCTGGTAGTATTGATCCTGACGATCCAGAGCAGATGGCATCTGAAGAAGCTACTTCTATTATGCTTAATAAAGTATATACTGAAGCAATGCTAGAAAATGGTGGCTTGACAGCATTAAACACATTCATTAATGAATTGACACAGGGTACACTTGGGGAAACAGAATTACAGATGATGTCATTAATATCATATATATCCACAATACAGGGTATTGTTACTAATGGATTGGATGCATTGTATTTCACCCCACACGATATGCCAGTATTCGGTCTAGACTTTGATTCTACATTTAATTGGGCAGGATCTGATGGTCTAGCAGACAGGGCATTCGGTGGTCAACCTATCATGCAGAGCATGTCTACTGGCGGATACCTAAGTGGTACAGGAATATTAACATGTATGCCTTATGGTGATATATGGGCAGGTGGCGCTAATTACTTCGATGGCGAATATCTAAATCTATACAATAATAATGGTATTGGTGTAATTATACAATTATATCCAACTACTAATGATTAATAGATAAAAAGTGAAGTGGGAGACCACTTCCTTTTTTTGTGGGTAGAAAAGTATAATCTATCCAAATGCGACATTATTAGAATACTGCCAGTGTGGATATCATTGACAAAACACTGCATTTTTGATATAAATATCTAGTATTAAAAGGTGACCAATATGATAATTCTAAATGATGAAAAAGAAAAATTGAATTCTATTGTCGGCAATCTGAAAATTATTGCCGACTGTCTTTGATGTAGAAAAATTAAAAGCAGACATTGAGAAGAAAAAAGAAGAGAGCATGAAGCCCGAAGTTTACTCCAATCCGAAACTTGCTAGCTCTATCAATAGGGATATAAAAGTAATGGAGAATAAACTTACCGAATATGCCAAATTGAATACCCAGGCTAAAGATTTATCCGAATATATCTCTATGTGTGAGAATGAAGGTGATGAGAGCATGGTGGCAGACATAGTGAGCGAACTAGGCACATTAGAGAAAGAATCTTTTGATTTGTATTTAGCGACACTGCTATCTGGCGAGTATGATAATAATGTGGCACTACTAAAAATTCATAGTGGTGCAGGTGGTACAGAAGCATGCGATTGGGCAGGAATGTTAAAGAGAATGTACGAGATGTTTGCCGAGAAGAGTGGATTCAAATGTAGTGTCATAGACTATATAGATGGAGATGGTGCTGGGTATAAATCTGTAACATTGAGAATTGACGGCGACAATGCCTATGGCTATCTAAAATCCGAGATGGGTGTGCATAGGCTAGTGCGTATATCTCCATTTGATGCCAATAAACGTAGACACACGAGTTTTGCATCTGTCGAGGTAATGCCCGAACTCAGTCAGGACGTTGAGATAGAGATACGTCCCGAAGACCTAAAAGTAGATGTGTATCGTAGTGGTGGTGCTGGTGGTCAGCACGTTAATACTACCGATAGTGCTGTGCGTATTACTCACATTCCTACTGGTATTATTGTTGCCTGTCAGCAGGAAAGGTCACAATTAAAAAATAGAGAGACTGCTATGTCTATGTTAAAAGCCAAATTGCTGGCTCTAGAATTAGACAAAAAGATGCAGGAGACACTGGCGCTAAAGGGCGATGCCAAAAAGATAGAGTGGGGTAGCCAGATACGTAGTTACGTATTCTGTCCATACACTATGGTTAAAGATCATCGTACAGGCTACGAGACTAGTGACGTGTATGCCGTAATGGATGGTAATATTAAAGAATTTATTTTCGAATTTCTAAAACTAATTGGATAAAATTATGTATATAGATATTGCTAAAGAAAAATTTAATAAACTGAAAAAAGAGTATAAATCTAGGGACATTCTGGTGCTAGGTATAGAGAGTAGCTGTGATGAGACTAGTATAGCTGTCGTGCGTAATGGTAGAGAGATACTCTCCAATGTTATAGCCACTCAGATAGAGATACATGCTAGATTCGGCGGGGTTGTACCCGAAGTGGCTAGTCGTAATCATCTGCTGGCTATAGATAGTGTGCTAGATGAGGCACTCAGTCTGGCTGGTGTGACATTAGATGATATAGATGCTATTGCCGTAACCTATGGCGCAGGACTAGTGGGCGCACTTATGGTGGGGGTGTCTTATGCCAAGGCACTGGCATTTGCGACCGGTCTACCACTCATTGCAGTCAATCATATAAAGGGACATATTAGTGCCAATTATCTTACGCACAAAGACCTAGAGCCACCATTTGTGGCACTCATTGTCAGTGGTGGACATACTGCTCTAGTGAAAGTAAATAATTATGTCAAAAATACTCTGCTCGGCTCTACTATAGATGATGCCGTGGGCGAGTGTTATGATAAGGTAGCCAAAGTACTAGGACTAGGCTATCCTGGTGGTATCGCTATAGATAAACATGCATCATCTGGTACCAATAATCTACCTTTCATTAAACACGAGATAATGCCTAAAACATTTGATTTTAGTTTCAGTGGGGTAAAAACTGCTATAGTTAATTATGTGCATAAACTCAATCAAAATGGTGAGCCTGTGCCTGTAGATGATATATGTGCTAGCATGCAAGAACAAGTGGTGGAAGAATTGGTACGCAAGAGTATCTCTGCATGTAAAAAATACCATGAGAAAAAACTAGTGGTAGGTGGGGGTGTTTCCGCCAATTCTAGACTAAGAGAAAGACTACTGGCAGAAGGTCAGAAAAATAAAATACAGGTGTACTTCCCAGAGATGAAGCTTACCGGCGACAATGGTGCTATGATAGCATCCGAAGGATACTTCCAATTAATATCTGGCGAGAGCCTAGCCGATATGGATCTCACAGCCGAGCCTAATATTAATCTAAAGTGGGTACGCAGGGAACAGAAATTATAGGGGACTTTTACACACTACATAATGCTGTGCAAATAAAAATCCACATAGTATTATATATAAGGGAAAAATGAGAAAATGGAAACAGAAGAAAAAGTCGCTAAAAAAAGCAAATTTATAGAGTTTATAAAATCCTTTACGCCATACCAGATAATATACCTACTCAGTGTGATTACCATGGTGGTGCTATTCGTAATATTCCTACCAGATGAGATGCTGGAGGATACGTCAAATTCATTCGTAGTAACATGCTCGATAATAGCAGTACTAGCCAATCCTGTATGCGAACTCATGATATCCAAACAGAATAAATGGAATTTCATAGTGTCAATTATTTTTATAGAAGCAACCGAGTCGATACTATATTTCTCTTTGGGCTTCTATTCTACTGCACTAATATCTCTGATTTTTTGGATACCTGTCGACTTTATATCTTTTATTAATTGGCACAAACATCCAGACGAAAAACAAGATATTGTGACCGAAGTAAAGAAACTTACGTGGAAACAAGACATACTAGCAATACTAGCCATCTGTGCATTTGGTATTGGTGTGGGCTTTTTGCTTACACTCATTCCAGGGGCAGAAGATACATACCTAGATGCATTCTGTTCGGCATTCGGCATGGCCAATGGATTGCTACTGCTTTTCAGATACCACGAGCAGTGGCTAGCATGGATAATTACTCTAGGTCTGGACGCAGCACTGTATATCCGTAGTGGTAGTTACATTATGCTAATAACTGTATTTGCTATGGTGGTCAATACCTGCTATGGATTTATTAAATGGCTCATTTACATACACAATCACAAAAAGTCCAGCATGATTTCTACCCAAGAGCCTAATGAAAATAACGAAGAAAAAACAGCCTAATATGGCTGTTTTTTTAGTCTTGGTCCAGGTCGCTATCTGCGAGAATGGACTTATTGCTAAAGTTGTATATGTGGTTTATCTCGGTTAGCCTTTCTCGTATGGCTAATATTATATTTTTTTGTGGATCGGTTAGTTGCCTTTTCATTTCTATAAAGTTAATCATGTATATGGTGTCGAAATAGGTTTTTCTGATTTTCTCTATGGTGCAACCTTTTAGGTCGTTTAGATTATCTAGTCTATCGCAAAGTTTAATGATAAGTGCATAACTAGACATATATTGCATCTTGTGTGCTAGATAGGTCTGCTTGCCTACCAATTTGGGCATAAAAGTAGACGACGTTACTTCCATTACTAGACTGGCTACCACTTCTCCGAACCTGTCTACCAATTCCCTATATGATGTGTAGGTGTCTTCTAGTACGTCGTGTAACAATGCTCCTGCCTGCAATATTTTTATATTGCTAGATATTTTATATTTAGTTACGAGTTCCATTACACGTATAGGGTGTGCAATATATTCGGAGCCATCATCACGCTTCTGTCCTTTGTGACGCATGGTGGCGAATTCTAGTACTTCATCTATATTAATATCTTCGTTTATATCAATATGCATAAAGTTTTCCCCTGAAAAAAATTATACCACCATTCTATCAAATATTTGATATTTTGACAAGTGCTATAGGAGAAATTATTATACCTGTGCAAGTAGGTCAAATCTATTGCCAATGGCACTGTATTTTGCTAAAATATCTATGAAAATACGTAGAAAAATGGAAATGTGCTATGAATAAAAGTCTATATGAAGAATTAAGGTACGTTAGACGTCAATTAAAAATTATTAATTCACGTGATGGCAAAATGCCGGTAGTGTGTACCGATGATGCTCTCATGGAGATGGCTAGACTACTACCTAGGAAAATGGAAGACCTACTCACTATCAATGGAATAGGTCAGACTTTTGTCGACAAATACGGCAAAGACTTTATGAAAGTATTTGATAATTATTATGCTAGAATTGCCGACAATCGCAGGATAACGGGTAATGTGGGTGACACACTCAAAAATCTAGAGCAGAGACTCATTAATATTTCCAAAAAGAATAGACTACTCTACATGGGTAAAATATACAATAAATATGCCTATGATATGTATAGCAAAACTTCGGCATATCTCAATGAGCAATTACTAGGACTCATTACCGGAGATGTAAAGTCGGTAACATTATGTGAGACTAGCAAAGATAAAAAGGAAGAAGTAGCCGAGTATAAAAAACTAAAGGCACTCATTCGTGAGATAGATAAAGATGCGAGAGAGACTGGTGAGAATGATGCCTACATTGGTTATCCGTATGTAGTGGGTAGGTCTGCTGTTGAAGATTTCGCTGTGCATGCTCCATTAATGCTATTGCCAGTAGCCATTACCATGACCGAGACCAAGATAAATATTAGAATTGATAATACCAAAGACACACTGCTCAATAACCAACTCATTATCTTAAAAAACAAACTGAATGGCAATCTAACCGATTTGCCATACAATGTGGTAGATGAAATCACCACCAATTTTGTTGCCGACATAAAAGAGTACTTCGGCTCTGCAGGTATAGAGATTACTGGCGACCTGCCAGAGTTTAGTCCATTCCCAGAGTACACGGTAGACACTTTCCCTAAATTACCTAAAGGGCAATTTGTATTTGAGAATGTAATGGTATTAGGTAAATTCTCTATGTACTCTACGTCTCTCCAGAGAGACTATCGCAAACTGCGCAGTAGAGAGAGTGTGAGTGTGCTGGTGAGCGATTTGCTAGAGAGTGTGGACAATCATGATATATACGAAGATGTCGTAGATGAGAGTGAAGACATCCCACTCAAAGATGAAAATCTGCTATATGTGAGTGACCTAGACTATGCACAATCTCAAGCAATAATGAAAATGAAAAATACCAAGGAATTGGTAGTGCAAGGGCCACCAGGTACCGGAAAGTCCCAGACTATTGTCAATATGATAGCAGATGCTGTCAATGACGGCAAAACTGTGCTAATGGTTTCGCAGAAAAAAGCAGCACTAGACGTTATCATGTCTAGACTGGGCGAGTTGTCCGATTATGCTATTATGCTATCCGATACCAAAAACAAGGAAGAATTTTATAAACAATTATCTAGACTCATATATTTGAATGAACAGGGCAAGTATAGCAATCTAGACTACAATAGAGTGTCTAGAGATATAGATGATGGTGTGGCAAAAATTGATAGAATTGCCCACGAACTTTTCGCCGAGCGTAATGGCGACATGCCTATGTATCAAGTATATATAGAAGGCATGAAAATCAAAGACGAGTCTATAATGAAAGAGACCGACAAATACTATTCTATTGTAGACAAAGTAATGTGTGATATGCCACTAACCAAAGTGGTTGCATGCAAAGATAAATTCCTAGGCAATCCAGAATTAAACGAAGCATTTGCCTATCTGGAATTGCAGAATAAGTACAAATGGCTAGAGTGGGTAAGGACAGACCTAGGCAAGCGTGATTTCGTCGAACTCAATCAGAAATTGAGTGACCTGTCCGAAACACAAGAGAAATATTTGCGTAGCAATATATTCTCCAAAATATTCCATTACAAATCCAATCGTAAACATTTCCTAGATGTAGTATCTACATACTTTACCGACTACCATGCATTTGACTACCTGTACAAACATCCAGTAGAGTTGCAGGTGGGTATAGGTAAATATGAGAATTTTGTAAAATCCAAGATAGTCTATGATAGATTTGATAGTGACGAAAAGGCATATCTGCAGAATGTGTATGCCATAGGTAGAGACCTGTGCATCACTCCAGAGCAAGCCAACAAACGTTTATACGACTTTGTCATCAAAGATGAGATAGATGAATTCGAATTCAAGCACAGAGAGACATTCGTAAATGTCTACAATTACAAATCTATAGTGCAGTCTATTATTTCTACTATAGATGAGAAAAAGACTATGTCTAGAAATAGAGTACACGCCATTATGTCCAATTATTATTTTGACCATATAGCAGGCTCAAAAAGATATAGTGAAATATCTAGAATTGTAGATAATAAACGTAAGTGGAGTATTAGTAAATTCCTAGACAGATTTGGCTTTGAATTGTTCAAAGGCATTAGGGTGTGGTTGATGACACCAGAAGTTGTATCTGAATTGCTACCACTAGAAGACAATCTTTTTGATTTGCTCATATTTGATGAAGCATCACAGATATACATAGAACGTGGACTACCTGCTATTGCTAGAGCATCTAATGTACTAATAGCCGGCGACCATAAACAATTACGTCCATCTAGTCTGGGTGTGGGTAGGATAGACTATGAGACAGATGAAGATGACGACACCATTACTGCAGCATTAGAAGAAGAGAGTTTGCTAGACCTGGCGAGATTCAAATATCCACAGGTAATGCTAAACTTCCATTATAGGTCAAAATATGAAGAACTAATAGATTTCTCCAATCACGCATTCTATTCGGGTAGACTAATCGTGTCTCCTAATGTGGTAAAACCAGAAAATCCACCAATAGAAGTCATTAGGGTGGGCAATGGTAAATGGAGTAAACGTGCCAATACTGCCGAAGCAGAGAGAGTAGTCGCTCTCATAAAGGAATTATTGGAGAATAGAAAAAAGCACGAGACAATGGGAGTAATCACATTCAACGTATCTCAGCGTGACCTAATTCTCGACCTGCTAGACGAAGAATGTGTGAATGATCCAGCATTTGCTAGTGTCTATAGGCGTGAGTGTAATAGGAGTGAAAATGGCGAAGACCTAGGATTATTCGTAAAAAATATTGAGAATGTCCAGGGTGATGAGAGAGATATTATCATATTCTCATTGGCATACGCTAGAAATGACGAAGGCAAATTAATCCGTAATTTCGGTTGGTTAAATCAGACCGGTGGAGAAAATAGACTAAATGTAGCCATTTCTAGATCTAAACAAAAGATATACATTGTGTCCACCATAGAGCCTAGTGAATTGGAAGTGGATGATCTAAAAAATGACGGCCCTAAACTTTTCAAAAAGTATCTAGAGTATGCATTTGCCATTAGTGATGGTAATGAAGCACTCGCCAAAGCCATATTGCAGTCTATATGCAAAGTAGATAATCACGAGAGTGAGTCGGGAATGCTAAGAACCAAGGTAAAACAAGCATTAGAGAATAAGGGCTATGTAGTAGACGAAGGCATAGGTATAGGTGGCTATACTGTGGATTTGGGCATCAAAGATGGAGATAAATATGTATTAGGCGTAGATATAGATAGTTCGGTATATGCTAGGTCGCTAGAGTCACGTGAGAGTGATATTAGTAGATACAAATATCTGAAATCTCGTGGCTGGAATATATATAGACTGTGGACTAGAGAATGGTACGAAGATGCTGGTGCTGTAATCCAAGAAATTGTAGACGCTATGCACAAGTAATTTTATTAGTCTTGATATAAAAAATGGCAATAAACATTTGCCATTTTTTAGTTTTTTTTGTTATAAAAATATTGACAATATATCCAATAGATTGTTACAATGTAGAAATGTTTTTTCGTTTGTGAAAAAAGCAGATAGAAATAATCAACACATACGGAGTTTGCCTATAAACAAATTTTATGTAATTAGCAATATTATGTAAGGAGGTGCAGTATTATGTACGATGAATTATTAGAGATGATAGAGTCTAATAAATTGCGACCAGTGAAACAGATTCTAGTCGAAATGCACGAGTCAGACATAGCGGAGATACTAGAGCATATAGAGAATCCTGCTAGTCTAGTAAAGGTATTTAAACTGCTACCGAAAGACATGGGCGCTCAGGTATTTAGTTATGTAGATACAGATATACAGGAGAAGCTAATCACTGCACTTAGTAGTAGTGAATTAGGTCCTATTATCGAAGAAATGTATATAGACGATGCAGTCGACCTAGTCGAAGAAATGCCAGCCAATATGGTGGAGAAAATACTTAGAGCATCTACACCAGAGACCAGGTCTACTATCAATAAATTTTTGAAATACGAAGATAGTACAGCCGGCTCAATCATGACACCAGAATTTGTGGATGTCAAAGATAGTATGTCGGTGGGAGACTCTATCAAAAGGGTAAAGAAATTAGCAGAGAATGTTGAGACCATCAACGTAGTATATGTAACCGACGGCGCTAGAGTCATAAAGGGTGTTGTGTCTATTAGAGATTTGATACTAGCCAATGATAATAAAAAGATATCGGACATAATGAATGATAATGTTATCTATGCCGAGACCGATACCGACCAAGAAGAAATAGCGAGAATGTTTAGTGAGTATGATTTTTTGGCCATGCCTATTGTAGACAAAGAAAAAAGACTGGTAGGAATAGTTACAGTCGACGACGTCATTGATGTCATCGAAGAAGAAGCCAGCGAAGATATCTCGGTGATGGCAGGTGTGACACCTAATGAAAAACCATATCTAAAAACTAGTGTATTCCGTATTTGGCTCAATCGTTTCCCATGGCTAATGTTACTCATGATATCGGCAACATTTACCGGCCTTATTATTTCCAAAAATGAGACACTGCTCAATAATGGTATATTCGGTATTTTGCTCACATCATGTATTCCTATGATTATGGATACTGGTGGTAATGCCGGTGGCCAGGCGAGTGCGACCATTGTGCGTGGTATAGCCCTAGGTGATGTAGAATTCCGAGATTTATTCAAAGTAATGCTAAAAGAATTCCTGGTATCCTTGCTGGTAGGACTATCTCTAGCAGTAGTATGTTTCGGAAAAATTCTACTGGTAGATGGTGTGATATTCGGTACAGAAGGTGTCAAGGTAGGCTCTGCAGCAATAATTGCTTCGGCAATGTTTTTCACAATAGTTATAGCTAAAATAGTAGGTTGCTCTCTACCATTGATTGCCAAAAAATTGAAATTCGATCCAGCCGTAATGGCTAGTCCATTTATCACTACCATTGTAGATATTTTGTCCCTGCTGGTATATTGCTTCCTAGCAACTACATTTTTAATGTAGTGTAGAATGCGACATATATATCACTATATATTGTCATAAACACACATGGTTGTGTCACAAAACCACATACTTCGTGGTGTTTCAGAGAAATATTTGTAGTGGTATTGAGACAGACATATTGGGATATGATATAAAGTTTCTTTGTGAGAATGTGTATAAAAAACACCATACATTTAATATGGTGTTTTTTGTTTTTATGATAAGACTATTCTATTTTACTTCGGTTTCCCAGAGTCCATGTTTATTGCAATATGCATAGAGAGTAGAACCAGGGATGTATGGGAAGATTGCTTTTGGCTCTTTGCCTACCTGCAAATATTTCTTTGCATTTACATTGTCGCCTACTAGTACTAGGTAGTCTATGTAGTGGTCGTCTTCCATTACGTGATTTACACTAGCCACTATATATTGACCTACGACTTCGTATGTTGGTTTGTGTTTTTCCACTGCTGCATCTACACTATTGGCTCTTACTTCACGCATCTGTGTGCCACAACAAAGTATGCCACAATTATCGCATGTGCAGTCTTTGATTACTTCTACCATTGCGCCACATTTGTCACATTTTCTGATTACATATTTTTTCATAAATTCACTCCTTATTAGATATACTTTACTATAAATATCTCATTTAGTCAAACAATATAGAGTGGGGGTATATGTGAAGACATGACTATCCCACGGTGCTTGACACGATTAGATTTTTTTCTTATTATATATGTGTATTTGCTCCCATGGTGCAATGGATAGCACACAGGCCCCCGGAGCCTGCAATCTCTGTTCGACTCCGAGTGGGAGCACCAAAAAAAAGCAATAGGTATTTCACCTACTGCTTTTTCTTTTACATGGATTTTTCTGTACCCCAACTATTACTGTGATTCATTTGATTTACAACTACGTTTACCACTCTAGCATCCAATTCATTTTCTTTAGCCATCATCTGTAGCTTGTGTATCATTTCATCTCTAGGTAGGGCTTTCTGATACGTTCTATTTTCACTCATGGCACACACTACATCTGCAACTGCCAAAATTCTTTCTAGTATTCCCAGAGTTCTAGCATCTCTAGGTTTGCTAGATACTAGACCATATCCAGAGCCATTCAGTCTCTCGTGGTGGCTACATGCTAGATCGATTATCTCTTTAGGCAGTTTGCCCCTTAATCTTTTTTCTCCAGCAGATACATGACCACGGATAGTACGTTTGTCTTCTAGCGTAAGTTCCTTTTTGCCGTGTAGTAGATGTGGGTCAATATCTAGTTTGCCGATATCGTGTACCAGAGCCGCTGTGTATAATTGTGTTAATTGATCTATGGTAAATGTACCAACATGGCTCTTATACATAGCCTTTGCGATAACATACGCCATATTTGCTACATCGATACAGTGGTCGTATGTGTCGGGCAATTTTTCCTTTAATTCATTTAGCCCTTCTTCCACATGTACTCTAGACATTGTGTCTTTTGGTAAATAATTTTTATTAATATCTTTTTTTCTTAAATCTTTCGTTTCCATACTTTTATTATAACTAAAATTTGTAAATTTCCTAATGATTTTGACCATTTTTGCCATCTTATTATAGTATCTATAGTGAAATTTGGGCTTGGCCTATCGTTTTTACTGAAGAATTGCCCCAAAAACTATTGACATTACTTTCATTATTTTGTTAAAATAATCGTGTTCAATCGTAGAGATTGGATAATTCAATATTGTGGATTTCCACACATATTTATTCGGTTTGCAGAAGTACTCAAGAGGCCGAAGAGGCGCCCCTGCTAAGGGTGTAGGGCGGGAGACTGCCGCGAGGGTTCAAATCCCTCCTTCTGCGCCAAAAAATGATGACCCTGTGTCATCTTTTTTTGTGTCAGAAGTAGGGTGTGTGCTGGCAGAGCAAACGCACAACACTCTTTCTTCTAACTGAGTTTATTTGTTGTGTGCTTGTCTTCGGTGAAGCGAGGCAACACCGACTTATATCAAGACAATCACATGCCTAAAAGCCAAATAGTTGCATAATGAAGGTTTTTGTGTTATATTTAATTCGAGGTATTCATTATGTCAATTCCTAATAAAATTTCTTTAATAGATGTGATAAAAAAACAACTTAAGAACAAGAATCATAGTATAAGTTTAAAGGATTTGCCACAGAAATATTTAGATGATAGAGATTTAGTTTTGTGTGCTATGAAAGGATACGGCTGCGATTTAAAGCACGTGAGTGACAAATTGCGTAATGATAAAGAAATTGTAATTCAGGCGGTTAAATCTGACGGATATGCAATAAAATTTGCAAGTGAGAGATTAAAAAATGATAAAGAAATTGTAAGGTGTGCAATTAAACAGAATATAAATGTTTTTAATCTCCTGAATAACGAACTCAAAAATGATAGAGAAATAATGCAGTATCACCAAAAATATTGGCAAAAAATAAATAACAATAGAAATATTAGCACTGAAACAAATGATAATAAATTATCAATTAAAGAACAAATAATACAAAGGATAAAAAATCTAAGTACATTTGGCGGAGCAAGTGCGCTAGGTGGCTTAGATGAAAGTATGTTGAATGATAAAGATATAGTTTTATGCGCCGTAAAAAGAATGGGATGGGATTTGAAATATGCAAATGACAAATTAAAAGATGATAGAGATGTTGTTTATGTTGCAGTGCAAGAAAATGGATTTGCTTTACAATTTGCTAGCGAAAGATTGAAGGATGATAAAGAAATTGTGCTACTTGATTGCGAACGTTGTTTAGAATATGCGAGTGAGAGACTTAAAGATGATAAAGAAATTGTAATGCAAGCGGTTAAATCTAATGGACTTACAATAGAATATGCAAGTGAGAGACTTAGAAACGATAAAGAAGTTGCATTGGCAGCGGTTAATAACAATGTGTATGCTTTTAAATATATTTCAGAAGAATTAAAAAATGATAGAGAAATATTATTGAGTGCTGTAAATGGTTATGGATATGCATTAGATTATGTAAATAGTGAATATAAAAAAGATAAAGAAATAATGTTAAATGCGATATTATCTAGTTGGCCAATTTTTATAATCGAACGAACATCTTATGAAATTGATTGGAAAGACAATTATGGAAATAGTTCAGATTCACGATCTGTTTCAAAAAAAATACTATTTAATAAAAAGAAGATTGAATTTTTAAACTCTTATTATAAAAATGATGAAGATATAATAGAT
>CAKJZJ010000015.1 GCA_918292005.1 Clostridiales bacterium | reverse complement strand
GAATGCTTAATGTAATAATTACAAATGATGATGATAACGATAGCGTTATTGAAAGTGGTAGTTTAGTAAAATACGCCACAAGAATATCTCTATCTTATGAATTCAAAGAAGAAGGATATACTTTCGGTGGTTGGAAAGACCAAAATGGCCAAGGTTTGTATAATCCAATTTCTGTTAATAAAAATTTAGTTATTTCTGCCAATATAAATGCAAAAGAATACTCATTAACCGTCGACAACAGATGGAATGATGCTATATTAGGCGAAGGGCAAGCACTTAATGCTCGTGGAGGAAAAAGTATATACCTAACAAAAGCAAATGGTCAAAGAATAAATCCATCAAATGAATATAATTCTAACAATAAAGGATATACAGGCGAAGAAATTACAATTCATTGCGAAACAATAAACCAAAACTATGCTGTTGATTATTATATTTTGACTTATTATTTGGATGGCGAATTACATAATGAACATATAACCACAAACAAATTTAATATGTTACCAGAAAGTGTTAAAGTTTCTGTTCAACTTAGATTAGTTGAAAACACTTATAACATAAATTATGTTTTGGGCGATGGAACTGTCCCACCATACGCTCCAAGAACATTTAAGTCAACTGACAACACCTTGGCAATTCCAAATCCAACACGAGAGGGATACAGATTTGATGGTTGGGAAGAGCAAGAATCAATGTCTTGGGGAAGTTTAGAAGGTGCAATATCATTATATCCTTATGAGTTTACCGAAGATTTAACACTTACAGCAAAGTGGATTAAGATTGTAAAAATAAATTATGTTTTGGGTGAATTTAACGGAATGAATAATTATTATGTAACAAACAATAACCCAAAAGATTATGCTGTTGAAGATCGTAATGTTGCATTAAATAATGCTTCCCATCAATATGCTGATTTCTATGGTTGGTATACAAGGCCAGATTTTGCAAACGAAAGCAAAATCACATCAATTCACTATGAAAATATTGATGATATAAACGAATTGACACTCTATGCAAAATTTGAAACTATGTTGATTAACATACAATATAAATGTGTAAGTTTTGCACCTGCTGGAAGAATTGCTAATGCATCTTTGCAGTCATTCAAACAATTGAGTTTCTTGTGTTTTGTAGATATTCAATATACTCCTATGAAAAACTTAGCAGACGAAGATTGCGTTTCAAAAGTAACTATTGATGGATATGAATTCAAAGGATTTTATACAAGCGCAAATTGCTTGGATAGCGAAAAAGTAACGGAACTCTCATTTAATCAAGGAATAACTGTTCTGTATGCAAAACAAGAATTGCAAGAATATACCATAACATTTGTTAATAATTATGGCCCAACTCCTTCTGAAAGAACATACACAGTTGAAGACAATTTTGATTTACCATCTTTAAATAGTGAATGGAAAGAAGGAATAGGTTGGTTACATTTTAAATATTGGGATTATACCTATGCAGGTGTCACTTATCACTTAACACATATAAATCCAAGTGATTATGCTCGTAATTTATATCTTGTTGCAGTATATGGAAATGACTAATTATATTTACCATAAAAAATGGCTTAGCAATCGCTAAACCATTTTTTGTTTATTTTTCTGTTTTTGTTTTAACCCAATTCCCGTGATAATCTCTTTTTAGCCAGAGATAGTTTGTTGTCGGTTTTGGTTCAACTTTTTTTGTTGGAAATACAATTCCTGCAACTCCTTTATAACAGAAATAAAAGGACCGCATTTTAGAATGCGGTTCCTGTTGGCGGGGAGACACAGACCAATCCAACTTCTTATACAGTACACAATAATTTCAACTTTATAGATGCCGAAACTACTGCTATAGGCTACGAATTCATTGGCTGGTATACAGATAGTGCTCATACTCAGCCTATCACTACTACCACCAATCATTATACCAATTTACATTTATATCCATTATTCGATATCGCCGTGTACAATATTGAGTACCACCTAGATGGTGGCACCAATGATTCACGTAATGTAGCCACATTTACATATTTCGATACTATTACCCTATATGATGCTACACGTGCAGGTTATACATTCGATGGATGGTATACAGACTCATCATTCACAAATGCCATTTCCACCATCACTAGCACTACTGGAGATATGGATATATTTGCGAAATTCACTCTAATTACATACAATATCACATATCACATGGGTAGTGGCGAGACACATAGCAATCCAAATACCTACGATGTAGAGAATAATATAACATTCACTGATGCATTAACAGAAGAAGAGTATTATACATTCACTGGCTGGTACACAGATAGTTCATACACTCAGCCTATTACTAGTACTAGTGGATATTATGCCGACCTAGACCTGTATCCACTCTTTGAGCCAGAAGAATTTACCATTACTTATGTAATAGACCATGGTACCAATGATAGCAGAAATCCAGATACTATCACACACTTCGAGAGTATTACTCTATATGATGCGTTTCCAGATGATGGCTATGAATTCAATGGCTGGGATCAGAGTACGATAGATTATCCTACTGGTCCTATTGAAGTGTATGCATACTTTGCTGAAATTACATATACTATCGACGGCGACTGTATATATACCGATGGTGGTATGATATCTTATACATATTCTGTAGAGACAGTCATGTATGCTGGAGATATACAAGCAGATGATATCGGTGGTTATGTATTTGAAGGCTGGTACTTAGATAGTACATACGAGACGCCATTCGTGTCTACCGAAGGCATGACGGGGGATATATACCTGTATGGTAAATATGAGGTTGAGATATACAATATTTGCTATGACGCCGACTGCTATACCACAATACACAATAATGAGTCTACCTTCTCTGTAGATGATGTTGTTACCTTCCTACCTGCCGAAAAAGATGGATACGACTTCTCTCATTGGGAAGTAACGTATTACTATTATGATGAATGGTCTGGTTCTCAAGAAGGATACTACAATGAACAAATTACAACCACATCAGGTATATATGCCGATATCACTGTCACACCTATATTCGATGCTATATTTGATGTGTACGAGCATACCATCAATGGCATCCTTAGAGATCGTGCTGTAGTAGAGATTCCGGAGTCTATAGATGGGTATACCATTACACATCTTGATGCCGGAGCATTGTCTAATTCTACTTTGATTACCACGCTATACATTCCTAGTACCATTACCAATATATCTGGTGCATGTGGTCTAACTTATGGCAAAACAACGCTGACTAGCATTATAGTAGATAGCAATAATATGTACTATACCAGCTATTACAATGGCACGACTAGTGACAATGTAATTGTGAGATTATTAGATGATGTCCTTATAGCTGGATGTTCCACATCTACCATACGTAGTGGCATTACTGGTATTGATAGTGAAGCATTCTACAATTGTGGTATGACTGGTACTATTACCATTCCTAGTAGTGTAGGAAGTATAGGGAGTCATGCATTCTCTGGTAATGAGAATATGACAGGTGTAACTTTCGCTAGTGGAACGGTGCTAGAGAGAATAGATGTGGGGGCATTCAATGAGAGTGGACTTACAGCCATTACCATACCAGATACTGTGACATATATAGGCGATATGGCATTTAATGAGACAGCTATTACATCACTACATATACCTGCTAGTGTAGAGAGTATCGGTGCAGGTATTACTGCAGGATGTTTAGATTTGCTTACCATTACAGTAGATCCACAGAATACTACATATGATAGTAGGAATAATTGCAATGCTATAATAGAGACTGCTACCAATACTCTCATAGCCGGCTGTGCTAGTACCACATTTGATAGCACTATTGAGCATATTGGCAACGGGGCATTTTATGGTCATACAGGATTGACTGTGGTCAATCTAGAATACATATATACAGTAGGCGAATATGCATTTGGCGAGTGTACAAATCTAGATACAATTATTGTAGGTTCTTGCTTGAATAATTATTATGACACTAGCCTTTATAATTGTACTAGCCTACATACATTGGTAATCAAAGGCAACGAAGATCTGTATATAGGCTATACTCCAGATATGATGGGAGATGGTGTGGACATATTCCAGGAAATATATGTAACGAAAACCACTATAGATTATGTAGTTACATATTTGAGTATGGATAATGACTATCTCAATTCATCTCTATACACCAAAACACTAGAAAATATAGACAGTGTAGATTATTACCATTACGTCAGGACTAATGTACAATGGTATAGTATTAGGTACTACATGCCAGATACTCAGTCTACCGAGTCTCTATCTTTCGGTTGGTATGATTATTGGGATAAATATTCGGATATATCCACTCCATACTACTATGTAGATGGCATCGTGCTGACACTACCTACTAGCATACAGTCTATATACGGCTATGGTTTCGCTGGCTGGTATACAGATGGCACATATTCTACACCTATTACTGATACCACTGGTTGTAGTGGCACGCTGGAAGTATATGGACTATTCATGCCAATATTCTATTACACCGACAATGGTGATGGTAATGAAATTACTGGACTTACCACATTGGGTCAGACTCTGTCAGATATAATCATACCAGACTACATTTTCAATGAGTCTACTCTACAATTAGATGGTATCTATATAATATCTTCAAATGCTTTCAATGGTTGTACCAATATTGTGTCGGTAGCAATGTCGGATAATATTTGGCTTATCGGGGATGATGCATTCTATAATTGCTCTAATATGACCAGCATCACACTGAGTGATAGCCTATATGCCATAGGTGGCACAGCATTCTATGGTTGTTCGTCTCTCACATCTCTATCTATTCCTGCTAGTGTACATAGTATTGGTAATGCTATTACTGCATATTGTGCTGATCTTACCACCATTACGGTAGATAGCAATAATACATATTACGATAGCAGATATGATTGTAATGCTATTATTGATTCGAGTAATGATAAATTGATAGCAGGTTGTGCTACAACCACTATACCAGACTCGGTAACAAGGATAGGTATGGGAGCATTCGCTGGACAGCCAGATCTGATCATCATGAATACGGGTGAGAGTACACAGTTTATCGAAGAATATGCCTTCTCTGATTGTGAGAATATGACCACCATGGTAATATGGAGCGAGATGACTGGATTTGCTAATATCAATATGATAGATGGCTGTACATCGCTAGACTCAATGGTACTCATAGGTAATGTAATGCTCTATACCATGTATACACCAGATTATGTAGGCGATATGGCTAATATCTGGAATCATGTGTATATCTATAAAGATTTTGAAGACCTAATGGTAGCAAATGGCAATACTAATACCTACCTAAATTCAGCATTATTTACTAAAACTACAGCAACACTCGAGAGTGAGCAATTCTATCTATATACTGCTACAAGTGGGACTTGGAGCCCGATCACTTATCTATTCGAGTTTGAAGTAGATGGTGATACACAAACTGTATCCTATACGTATGCTGGAGAACCACCATACTCGCCATGGGGAATGATGCCTGTATTACAAGGTCCATACTATTACATTGATGGCAGTACAACTGCATTACCTACCACCATGGCAGAATTCAATGGTATGGCATTTACCGGCTGGTATACAGATAATACTTATTCAACGCCTATTACCGATACGGCTGGCTGTGTAGGTGGTCTCACCGTGTATGGAAAATATGAATACATATTTACATATAGTGGAGATACTATCACAGGTCTTACAGCACTGGGTGCTACGATGACCGAGATAAATATCCCATCTCATATAGATGGTGTACTAATTGAGATCATTGGTGCAAATGCATTCGATCATAATACCACTATGGAGACTCTGGTACTGGCAGATAGTATTAGTACGACAGAATCATTCTCATTCGCATATTGTTCGAGCCTTACTACCATTACGGTGGGTGCAGGGCTATATTATGTAGACCAGACAACTCTGTATGGTTGCACTTCACTTACTACACTCATACTACACAATTATGGATTATTCTCTAGTATCGATCCTAATATTGATATGACGGCAGTGGCAATAGCATCTCTATTTGATGAGATACATGTGCCTAATGATATCGTCAATAATTATCCTAATAGTTATATGAATGATACTGAGAATTTCACTGCAACTGTCAATGGAGATATTACTATATACGAATGGGTTCCTGCTAGTAGGCCATCATTTGCATAAAGATAATAAATGTAAAAACAGCATAAGTCAAAATATGCTGTTTTTTCTTGCAAAAGTCTATAAAAGTGGTGGATTATACTAGGTAATTTGATTGAATTTGTTTGGAATTAATACTATTATACTCTATAATATATATACTAGTGTAAGTGTGGGAAGTGTGTACATTCCACGACTAGTGTATGAAAAAATGGAATGCTACTGAAAATATGTAAGGAGTTTCGTGACACACAATGGGATTATTTAAAAATTTATTCAAATCAGACAATGCTAGGAATATAGACAAACTAGAGAAGATTGCTAAAAAGGTAGAAGAACTAGCAGATAAATATAGAGTAATGTCGGATGAAGAATTGCGTGGAACTACACCAATTCTAAAAGAGAGACTAGCCAAAGGCGAAAAGACTGCAGACATCTTACCAGATGCCTATGCTTGTGTGAGAGAAGCTAGCTCTAGAGTAATAGGCAAACGTCATTACCATGTACAGATACTAGGTGGTATTGCTCTTTTCCAAGGCAGAATAGCCGAGATGAAAACTGGTGAAGGTAAAACTCTAGTAGAGACACTACCAGCCTATCTAGTAGCACTAGAAGGCAAGGGTGTACACATTGTTACCGTCAATGAATATTTGAGTGGTCGTGATGCCGAGTGGATGGGTAAAATATTCAAATTTTTAGGTCTGACTGTAGGTATATCCAATCATGATATGACTCCAGAGCAGAAAAAACAGGCATACGATTGTGATATAACATATAGTACCAATAATGAATTGGGCTTCGACTACTTGAGAGACAATATGGTTATGCGTGCCGAAGACAGAGTATGTAGGGCTCACCATTTCGCCATCATAGACGAGGTGGATAGTATTCTTATAGATGAAGCAAGGACTCCACTTATAATATCCGGTAGGGGTATGAAAAGTGGCGAAGAGTATAAACGTGCATCTAAATTCGCCAAAACCATTAAAACTGATGAGTACGAGATAGATGAAAAAGAAAAGGCAATTAGACTAAATGAAAAGGGTATTGCAAAAGCCGAAAGATTCTATAATATAGAGAATCTATCCGACATATCCAATATTGAGCTCAACCACTACATCAATAATGCTCTAAAAGCACAATTCATCATGAAAAGAGATGTAAATTATATCGTAAAAGATGGCGAAGTAATTATCGTAGATGAATTTACAGGTCGTCTGATGGAAGGCAGAAAGTATAGTAATGGTCTGCATCAGGCTATTGAGGCTAAAGAAGGCCTAGAAGTGCGTGATGAGAATAAAACATTGGCTACTATTACTTTCCAAAATTTCTTCCGTATATACGACAAAATATCTGGTATGACCGGTACTGCTAAAACCGAAGAAATAGAATTCAATAAAATATACAATCTAGACGTTGTAACTATTCCTACCAATAAGCCAGTTCGTCGTGTAGACTGGACGGATGTAGTGTATCCTACCGAAAAGGCAAAAATAGATGCCATAGTGGAAGAAATAAAGAAAGTCCATGCCGAAGGTAGACCAATACTAGTAGGTACTATCACTATTGAAAAGAGTGAAGAGATATCTAGAGAACTCACAAAGGCTAAAATAAAGCACAATGTATTGAATGCTAAAAACCATCAAAAAGAGAGTATGATTATCGCGCAGGCTGGTAGACTAGGTCAGGTAACTATTGCTACCAATATGGCTGGTCGTGGTACAGATATTATGCTGGGTGGTAACCCAGAATATCTAGCCAAACAAAAAATGGCAGAATTGGGATATTCTGATGAACAGATAGATTTCTGTACATCATATCTACCATCGGACAATCCCGATCTAGAGAAGGCTAGAGATAAATATATGAAATACTACAAAGAATTCGAGCAAGTAACCGAAGACGAAAAACAAAAAGTTATTGCTCTGGGTGGTCTACATATTATAGGTACAGAGAGACACGAGAGTAGACGTATAGACAATCAGTTGCGTGGTCGTGCTGGACGTCAGGGAGACCCAGGTTCTTCTGTATTCTTTGTAAGTATGGAAGACGACCTAATGCGTAGATTCGGTGGAGATAAATTGCAGGGTGTAGTTAGATTCTTTAAACTATCTGATGACACTGCATTCTCTCTGAAATTTTTGTCCAAACAGATAGAACAGGCACAACGTAGAATAGAAGGCTTCAATTTCTCTGCTAGACATACAGTATTGCAATTCGATGACGTGAATAACCAACAACGTAGAGAAATATACAAAGAGAGAAATAGAGTACTAGATGGTGCTGATGTTCATGCCGAAGTAGTAGACATGATTAGAGATTTCGCTATGAATTCGGTATATGATGCTGTAGATGAGAATACCAATTTTACCGAATGGGATATCGAGAAAATAAATAATATGCTAAATAATCGTGTGCTTCCTGCCGATTTTAATTACGTTACCGAAGAATTAATAGAAGGTCTAGAAGTACAAGAATTGGCTCAGAAAGTAGCAGACAAAGCAGAAGAAGTATACGAGAATAAATGCAAAGAACTAGCCAAAATTCATATAGATTACCAGAGAATAGAACGTGAGATACTACTTCGTGTCGTAGATAGTCTATGGCGTGACCATATTGACTTTATGGAAATACTAAAAGGCGAGATAGGTCTACGTGCTTATGGTAACCACGATCCTATCATCGCATTCAAAGAAGAGAGTAGCAAAGCATACGAAGAAATGATAGTAAAAATGCGTGAAGAAACAGCATTATTCTTAATCAATTTCAAAGTAGAGATAGAAAGACGTGTGCCAGTCAATATGACGGTCAAAAAGCCTACCGAAGAACAATTACAACAGATAGAACAATTACGCAAAGAAGGCAAAATTCCAGATAATCACCCACTAGCAAAACTGGCAGAAGCAACCAAAAAATTGCAGGCAGGCGAATCAATTCCAATAGGCGCTATTGCTCCAGAAAAGGCAAAAGCACCCGAGAATGCCGAAGTAAATAAAAAACTAGATAATATGATGAAAGCTCCTACCAATGTGGAGATGGTAACCAATAATACCGAGAAGACTCAGGCTAAAAAGTCTGGTAAAGTAGTGGGTAGAAATGATCCATGTCCATGTGGTTCTGGCAAGAAATACAAAAATTGTTGTGGCAAAAATGGAAAATAGATTATAATAATTCAAAGGAGTAAATATGGGTTTTAGTGGTGGCAGTGGTTCGGGTAGTGGATCATCGGCATATTGGGCTCTAAGTACATTACTCCCTATAGTAATTGGTATAATAATATTTGTTACTTTTGTGGCTGTTATTATTATAACTGTAGTTGTGATTAAAAGAGTCTTGAAACAAAAAAATATAGAGAATGTCGTAGAAAACACACATGAAAACAAAGTAGAAGAAAACAAAACAACCACACCTAAAGTATGTGAATTTTGCGGGGCAGAATTGGATGCAAAGACTCTTACGTGTACCAAATGTGGTGCAGTTAATAAAAATCAAAAGGAGAAAAAATAATGCCTTCGGGTAGTCATAGTAGTGGAAATCATAGTGGATCATCGGGTGGCTCTCATTCATCGGGTGGACACAGTGGATCATATAGTAGCCGTTCTAGTAGTAGTTACTCTAGCAGTAGTTACTCTAGTAGCAGTTATTCTAGTAGTAGTTCTTACGATTATTCTTCATCTGGTTCTGATGTGGAATTGTCTCCAAATGGAATCAATATAGTATTAATATTCTTTGGTTTGTTGGTTGGAATACCTATGATATATGCCGGAAGTGTATGTACTGACGGCCTGAGAATAGGGCTCATCTGTATGGGACTAGTATTTATGTTACCACCTATAATTGTAATGGTGGTACGTTGTGTTCTAAATACTCGCAAAAATAGACTGGATAAATATGAACAATCTCAAGAAAAACGCAAAACAAATATAACAAACGATACAAATGAAAAAGATGAAAGTACGCAAAAAGCGAAAAAACAATTAACATCTCGTAGGTGTGAATTTTGCGGGGCAGAATTGTTTAGCAATAATATTTGTAAACAATGTGGTGCCACACAAGGAAAAACTAATAACGAAAAAAAATAATAATGATAAAAAGGAAATATAATTATGCCTTCAGGTAGTCATGGTGGTGGCGGTGGCCACAGTGGTGGATTTTCAGGAGGTGGCGGCTCTTGGGGCGGCCACAGCGGTGGTGGTAGTTCTTCATCATCACCTATATTCCCTAGGTCAACTAGGGGTGGTAGATCGGTAGTAATAATAGGTGGCTTCGGTGGCCATGGTGGTAGATATGTAACTTCTGGCATATTCTCTTTATTGCAGGTAATGTTGACTTTTGCCTTCCTTATGGTATTTTTCGGAATAATACTAGCCAGTTCGGCATCTCCTAGTGGAGTACAGAGAGATTACCAACACGATTACGATTATTACCAGAATATGATAGCCTATGCCGAGACCGATCCAAATTATTTGCTTACGACCGGTGCAGTCATTACCGATAGATTTATGGGTAAGGGCGGCAATAAATATTACCTAACATACAGATTCTACACTAGTGGACCTTCTCATATAGCTGTAGATGGATATACCTATACTACATATACGCTAGAAGATTTGAAAAAACCAGAGCTTCAGGTAGGTCAGACGATAGTGCTGGCATTGAATTGTAGAAATGACCAGATCACTACCAGTACCGACTCTATAGATATTCAATACAAAAATACTACACTATGGGATGATGATGACTTTGTACACGATTATAAAACGGCAAAGACTACTCAGACCGTAGGTATTGTTGTAATTGTAGTAGGTTTGTTATTAGGTGCTGGAGCAATAGCATTATTTATTATCAAATCTAAAAAAGATGATGGAGATGAGTCGTCAACAACAGTTACCACCAAGGTAAGTAAAGAATATTGTAAATATTGTGGAACTCTACTCAAGCCTGGTTCGGTCAAGTGTGATAATTGTGGGGCGAGCCTTACAGATACTAGATCGGTAGAGACTAGTAGTACCACCATTAGCAATAAAAATAAAAAATAACAAAATAAAAAGCATATCTTCTAGATGTGCTTTTTTGTGTAAATTGCAAATATAAGTATCATTTTTTTTGCTAATATGATATTATATTGATGTAATAATAATAAAAACTGGAGACAGTGATGGGTGTTATTTTAGAATATAAAGGAATAAATAAAAATTTCGGTGAAAAGCAGATTTTAAAGGATATCAATCTGCAGATAGACTCGGGTAAAATAGTAGGACTACTAGGTAAAAATGGTAGTGGCAAGTCCACACTTTTTAAACTAGCGAATGACCTACTCACACCATCTAGTGGTGAGATATTTATTGATGGCAGAACGGTCTCTGCAAAGACAAAGGCTATGGTGTCGTATTTACCAGAAAGGACTTATCTAGATCCTAGTCTAAAAGTGGTAGATGCCATTAATCTTTTTGCCGATTTTTACGAAGATTTTGATAGAGAAAAAGCAGAAAAATTGCTGGCAGATTTACAATTAGAGAAAGATATGCGACTATCCAAAATGAGCAAGGGCATGAAAGAAAAAGTGCAACTAGTTTTGGTCATGAGTAGAAGGGCAAAAATTTACATATTGGACGAGCCTTTGGGTGGTGTAGATCCTGCTAGCAGAGATTATATTTTGCAGACAATACTTAAAAATTTTGATAAAGAATCCACATTACTCATATCCACACATATGATAGCTGATATAGAGAAGATATTAGACGATGTAGTATTCATCGATGATGGTAAAATCATATTGCATGAGAATGTTGATAAACTTCGCAAAAAAGAGAAGGGTACTATAGATGAGATTTTCAGGAGGACTTTTTATGTTGGGTAAACTTTTGAAATACGACCTAAGGAAAAACATGCGCTGGTTGTGGATATTATTTGTAGGTTCTATTGCTGCGGCTGGTATCACTAGGGGACTCAGTGAATTGGGCAAAAGTATTGCATTTTTCAAAGTGCTAGGAATACTATTTGATTCCATATTTTATGCACTGGTTGCCAATTCTATTATTCAGCCATTCATAAGGGGATTTATGAATTTTACCAAATCTCTATATGGAGATGAATCATATCTAACACACACTCTCCCTGTGACGAAAGGTCAAATAATTAATTCCAAATACATTACGTCGCTCATAGAGATATTATTGGGATTCATTAGTGTAATAGTAGCCATACTTATTAGATATGCTTCTGCCAATATGACTGCAGTTCTACAGATGATGTTATCAGGGTTAATTAGTGGTAGCTTTTCAGTATGGGGTGTCATAACATTATTCATAGTATTGGTTGTTGTAGAATTTTTAATGTTTATATCTATTATCTATTTTTCGATTATTCTAGGTTACAAGTTTAATGAAAAAAAGGTATTGAAATCATTTCTATTTACTGCACTATTTTCATTTGCTTCTAGTACGACATTGTCCATTGTAATGGTAATTGTAATGCTGATAGCAGGTATAGATTTGAGTAGTTCGACTATAGTCCTGACTAGCACTGGATTTAATTGCATTGTGCTTACCGGTATTCTGGTCTATGCTGTACTCAGCGTGGCATTCTATTTCTTGGCTAAAAGTCAATTCAAAAAGGGTGTCAATGTAGATTAGTATTAAACTAAAAAAACACTCCCCGTGTTTACGTGGGAGTGTCTTTTATTCACTATTTTTTATTGGTAGGAGATACTTTATCTTCATAATCCTTTACTTCTAATAATGGTATCTTTGTAAGTTCGGGTTGCTTTGCCTTTTCTTGTGTATCTTTGTTTATTTTTTCTTCATCTTTCTTTTTCTGTACTTGCAATTTGGCAATTATCTCGAGTGGGAGCATTTCTTCGCCCTGGTTTACAACTTCGCCACCTACTATTTTTACCTTGTTTTTCTTGTTGCGTTCGCCCTTTTCTCTATAGAAATTGTCTCCATCTTGAGATTGGAAATATACACCAATTATCTTTTTGTTTTTATTCTGGAGTACCGAATATGCAGCCCTACGTCTTGCACCACCAACTACTCTTTTTTGGTTTTGTTGATTGGACTCAATGAAAATATTGTATGCTCTTATTCTACCAGCATTGTCTATGACGGTAATACCATCGAAATCTAACATAGTGGTCAGCACATCAGCATAACTACGCAAAACGTTCTCGTCGTATGTGGAAGAACGCACGAATAGTTTACCAAATTCTATTGGCTCTTTTAGCCAAGTACCGTCTTGGAAAAATCCAGCCTTGTCATTAAAATCTTTATCGACAACTACACATATTGTTCCGTGCAAATCTTTGAGTGCTTTGTGGAAAATATTGGTTATCAAGTTTTTAATGTCGTCTAGTTTTTTCTTGGTGGTTTTTATTTTGGTTACACAGGCTTCTACGAATTCTTCTATCTCTATCTCCCAATTATATTGAGACTGGGAGTTTAGGTTGAAGCATATAGAACAATTATTGCCCTTTGCACCAGTTAGTCTACATACACCACCACCGAGTACGTTTAGTAGTACTAGTGAGCCTTTTTTAGATAGGGTATCCATAATAGGACGTGTGCCGAGTAATTGTACTAGGGATTTTTCTTTTATGCTGGCTAGGGTTTTAATTATTCCATATTCGATTATATCTTCGCCGAAATTGATATATATATTCCAGTCAGATTTGCAGAAACACATTAGTGCTTTGATACGAGCCTTGAAATTGGTAGTGTCTTTGTCTTCGTAGAAAATAATCTTTTTGGAATTAGGCACATACCTAATAACCGAATTTATATTGGAAGTGATAAGAATAGTAGGTCGGATTTTCTGACCTTCTTCTTCATAATTCACTAGTTTATAAAACATACCCATGAACATGTCTATGTCGGCAATTTTTAGTACAGGAAATTCCATGCTAAAAAATTGCATTACATTCTTTCTGGCATCTTCAAAAAATATTCTTCTTTCCATATCTACACCTTTGCATCTCACACCTAAATGTATGTGTGGACATATTGACAAAAAGTCGTAATTTTTTTCATTATAACATGAAAACAATTTTAGTCAAGATTAATTTTATATAAAATTAAAATTTTTATCCTTTTTGACTAATTTTTGTGCAGATATTCTGTTTTGAAACTCCTTACAGTGCAAGTTTTTTTACATTGTACATATCATTGACGATTGACCAATTCACTGCACTATAATTATTGACCGTCCAGTAACTGAGTCCGGCTAGATTGTATTCTTCTACTAGTGCTATTCTATTCGATATGGATAGGGCATCTTCGAACCATACCACATGCTCGATACCATTCTCTGTATATCTAAAGAATGGGGCTTGCGCCGTGGTATCAAATTCAATATTGCTACCCTTTTCAAATGCTAGATTGATTGCCTGATTATTGGATAGCGTTTCGGCACGATTACCTTGTCTCCATGGTAGTGTCCAGTCGTATGCATAATTAGGCATACCCATCAAAATTTTTTCACTAGGAATTCTGGTGGTGGCATATTTAATGACGGCTTCCACTTCACGCAAAGGTGCTATCGCCATTGGCTCGCCGTATGAATATCCCCATTCGTATGTCATGATGATGACTCGGTCTGCTATCTCTCCTATGGCTCTGTAGTCGTGTGCTTCGTAGAGTAGTCCCGTTTGATTGTCTCTATATTTAGGTGCGACGGCTACCGACATAAATGTGTCACCCAGTTCGGTCTTTAGTGCTTTCAAAAATTCGATATATGCCATCCTGTCTTCTGGATATATGTATTCAAAGTCGATATTAACTCCGTAGTATTGTTTGTCATTAACTATTGACATAATGGCATTAATTATATTGTTTCTGACAATATTGTTGGTTAGAATAGTGTGTGCCAGGTCTGAATTGAAGCCACCACTTTCGCCAATATTGGTGATAACCATGAGTGGTGCAGTGCCTGCATTTCTACTAGTTTCGATTATGCTAGTCTCGTATAGTCCAGTTAGTGTGCCATCTGCTTTTGCCTGATAACTGAATATTGATAGATAGGTGAGACTAGGTAGTACTCTATCTAGTGTGGTTTTATTGATACTTGCTATGGCATACCCATTTACTTCTATTGTGGGTTTGCTAGGCGTGGGTATATTGATTATTTGTCCTGGGTATATGAGACTAGGATTAGTGATTTGTGGATTGGCGCTAATGAGTGCGTCTAGTGGTACACCCATCTTACCTGCTATTTGATACATGGTGTCTCCTGCGACTACTGTGTATGTGGCTGGCATAGATGTGGGGACGAATATGTGTTGACCAATGCTGAGTCTCTCTGGTCTGTCTAGACCATTTAGTTCGGCTAATTTTTCTACCGTGGTGTTGTATCTCTGAGCAATTCTATATAATGTGTCTCCTGCTTTGATTTCTACTATCATTTTTTACCTCGCTTTTTGTTATAGTATTTATCTATTCTGTAGACACAAAAAAAGTGAAAGTATTTCACTCTCACTTGTTTAATTATTCTTCGTCTTCGAATTGGTCTTTGCCATATCCGACACTATCTAGATATTCTCTTATTTTACCTACGGCCTGCGCTCTGTGTGATACTTTATCTTTTTCTTCTGGAGTGGCTTGACCGAATGTCTTTTTTAGTGCATTAGACCAGAATATGCAGTCGTAACCGAAACTATCGTCACCAATTTTTGATTTGGTGATTAGTCCGTACACTTTACCTTCTTCTACTACCATATTTCCGTCTGGCATAATAAGGGCACAGAAGCACTGGAAATATGCCGTTCTATCTTGTATGGTAATTAGTTGGTCTAGTAGTTTTCGTCTATTTCCTTCATCTCCTAGACCACTATATCTGCTAGACATTATACCCGGCTCGTAATTAATGGCTTTGACGCATAGTCCACTATCATCTGCTAGTATCGCTAGGTTTAGGTTTGTGTGTGTTTTTACCCATTCGTATACTGCCTGTGCCTTGATTATTGCATTGTCTTGGAAAGTTAGACCATCTTCGACTATTGTTTCATTAAATCCAATATCTTTGAGCGTAATAATCCTATAGTCCTTGAGCAATCTACGGAATTCTTCTACTTTATGTGGGTTGCTAGTTGCTACTATTATTTTTTTCATAGTTCACCTTTATTTTTTGCTTTTGCTGAAATTCCAAGAATCTTTACACATATCATCTATTCCGTGGGTTGCTTTCCATCCTAGTTCTTTTTTTGCTTTGTCCGTTTTAGCATAATTCTCTGGCACATCGCCGTCTCTACGGTCTGCAAAGTCGAATTTTACTAGATTCCCATTTACTTTATTAAAAGCATTTACCAATTCTAGTACGCTAGTACCTTTGCCCGTACCTAGATTGTATATGTGTACTCCTGGGGTGGTTACTTTTTCTATCGCCTTTACGTGACCACGTGCCAAATCTACCACGTGAATAAAGTCTCTTACACATGTGCCATCTACTGTGTCGTAGTCATTGCCATATATGTGTAATTTATCAAATTTTCCTTCGGCTACACGCATAATAATTGGCATTAGGTTGTTAGGTATGCCATTAGGGTCTTCGCCTATTAGTCCAGATGCATGCGCTCCTACTGGATTGAAATATCTTAGTATTATAATATTGTATCTATTGTCGGCTGTGTAACAGTCTTTTAAAATGTCTTCGATAAAGCATTTGGTTCTGCCGTATGGATTGGTGGCATTATTGCTAGGGAAAGTCTCGTCTATTGGGTTTTCTTTTGGTTGTCCATACACGCATGCACTAGAACTGAATACGATATTGTATATATTATATTCTCTCATGCATTTGAGCAGATTGATGGTGCTAAATAAGTTGTTTTCGTAATATTCAATAGGTTTGTGTACACTCTCGGCTACAGCTTTTAGTCCTGCGAAGTGAATAACTCCTTCTATTTCATTTTCGGCGAATACCTTGCGCACATCATCTATATTGAGTAGGTTGTATTGATAAAATTTTGGACGAACTCCAGTGATTTTTTCGATATTATCTAATACGCTTAATTTACTATTGCATAGATTGTCAATGATGACTACTTCGTGACCATCATTTATTAATTCTACTACTGTGTGTGAGCCTATAAATCCTAGGCCACCTGTAACAAGTATTTTCATATTAACTCCTTATTTTCCATTCTTTAAAAAATTTTTTGCTGACACACTGGCGATAGCGCCATCGGCACATGCTGTTATTATCTGTCTGAGTGGGGTGGTACGAATGTCTCCTATAGCATATACTCCTGGAATATTAGTCTGCATTTGTTCATTGGTAATTATATATCCAGACTCATTTTTAGCCACTTTTTCATCAATAATTTCTGTATCTGCGCCCCTACCAATGCACACGAAAATTCCGTCTACATCTAGTGCTTTTTGACTCTCTGTAGGGATATGTGTTACCACGAATTTCTCTACTTTGTCGGCACCTATTATACTATGTGGCTTACATTCTAGTACCAATTCTATATTATGCTTTTTATCTATTTGTTTGTAGAGATTCTCAACTAGTAGTGGATCTCCACGAAATTCATTTCTACGATGTATCAGATATACTTTTTTTGCCTTTTCTGATAGGTATAGTGCATCTTCTATAGCAGAATTACCACCACCAACTACGGCGACATTTTTATTCTCATAGGCATCTCTTTCTTTTAGACTATTGTAACTAATGCCTTTGCCTACATATTTGCTTTCATTATCTACAGACAATTTACGAATGGTAGTGCCAATGCCTATTATAACTGTTTTGGCATAATATTCTCCGGAATGTGTTTTGACCACCTTTATATCTTGTCCTAGATCGGTATATACAACTTCTTCGTTCCTGATTTCTATCCCAGTTCCTGCCAGATGCTTGTGCATATTTTCTGCTAGTTCGCTACCAGTGATGCTAGGGAATCCTAGATAATTGGTAACCATACTAGTGGTGGCTACTTGTCCACCGAAACATTCTTTCTCTATAAGTAATGTGTCCATTTTTAGTTGCATGGCATATATGCCTGCACTCATACTACCAGGGCCACCACCCAAGATGATTAAATCGTATATTTTATCCATATTTTTCCTTAATATTTTTTAGAATAAACCGCTTATTTTACCATTTTTTGTAATCTTCATGCCGACAGCGGCAGGGGTGGCAGATAGCCCAGGCATTAGCATCATGTCACCTGCTAGAGCTACTAGAAATTCTGCACCCGACCTAATCTCTATATCTCTAATGGTAATGTCAAAGTCGGTAGGGGCACCGATAAGTTTTTGATTATCGGTGAGTGAGTATTGCGTTTTTGCAATAACCACAGGGAAATTCTCCATATGTAGACTTTTGATAGTTTCTATACTTTCTTTTGCTTTCTCTGTGAGTATTACACCTTTTGCACCGTACACTCTTTTGCAGATATTCTTTATTTTATCTTCTACCGTTTCGTTTAGTTCATAACTATATGAGAATTTGCTATTGTCTGTTTCACAGGCTTTCATTACCTTTTTAGCTAAATCTTCTGCGCCTACGCCACCTAGAGTCCATGCATCATTGATAGCGTATGTTACGCCCATTTTAGATAGGGTATCTAGTACCAATTTTACTTCTTTTTCGGTATCGCTAGTATATTTATTGAGAGTAACGACTAGTGGTAGATGATATACATTCCTAATGATGTCTATATGTCTAATTAGATTTCCCATACCATCTTTGAGTGCTTGTAGATTTTCTTGTTTTAGAGCCGTTTTATCCATACCACCATGTAATTTTAGGGCTTGAATAGTGGCTACTAAAACTACTGCATTTGGTTTTAATCCAGCCACTCTACATTTTACATCCAAAAATTTTTCTGCACCTAGGTCTGCACCGAAGCCTGCTTCTGTGATGGTATATTTGGCTAGGTCCATAGATAGTCTCGTAGCCGTGATACTATTACAGCCGTGAGCAATATTCGCAAATGGTCCTAAATGTACTATGGCAGGAGTTCCTTCTAGAGTCTGTACTAGGTTTGGTAGCATGGCATCTTTGAGTAGTATAGCCATTGCTTCTTCGGCGTGTAGATTTTTACAATACACTGGTTTACCTTTTGTAGTCAGTGCTACTAGAATATTGCCTAGTCTTCGTTTTAAATCAATGATATCTGTTGCTAAACACATTATAGCCATAATTTCGCTAGCAGCAGTAATTGTGAAATGATCATCCCTAGGTGTTTCTTTTTTGGTTTGACCCACTGTAACGGTACGTAATGACCTGTCGTTTAGGTCCAAACACCTATGGAAAAGTATTTTATTGGGGTCTATATGTAATTTGTTGCCCTGGAAGATGTGGTTGTCTATCATTGCACATAGTAGATTATTTGCACTAGTAATAGCATGAAAATCACCATTGAAGTGTAGATTGATATCTGCCATTGGTATTACCTGGCTATGACCACCACCGGTAGCACCACCTTTGATACCAAATACTGGGCCTAAAGATGGCTCTCTGAGAGCCAAGCATACCGATTCACCCATATGGTGTAGGGCATCTGCTATGCCTATGGATACAGTTGTTTTACCAATGCCGGCACTGGTTGGATTTATGGCTGTTACTAGAACTAGTTTGTTATTGCTAGGTACAGCCTTTTTGTTTATTTTTGCTTTATAGTCGCCATAAGTGATGAGTTCTCTAGGTTTTAGTCCTAGGCTTTTGGCTACCTGTTTGATTTTTAATGGTTTTACTTTTTCTGCTATTTCTATGTCTGTCATATTTTCTCTCCTAATTTTTATGGATTATTTGTGTCCATTTCGTACATAAATACGAGTGCTTCTCTGTAAATTGGTCTACTATTGGCTATTGTGAGTGGTTTACCTAGACCTACATCGGCATAAGTAACTAGTCTGCCACTATCATCATTTTGCCATGGATCGCCTACATCCGAAGCCTGATATGGGAAGTACGCCTGCAAACCTTCGAATATTATAGTGAAACGGATATCACAGTCGGCATGTACATTGGTAAATGATACACCATTTAGATTGACTACCACATTGCTTAGGAATTTGACTACTACATTATTTTCGTCGCCACCGACTTCTTGTAAAACATAGTCGCCTACATCTAGGTGGGTTTGTTCACGTTGAACGTAGTAGAAATAATTGTCTTCTTCTTCGGGATACTCTTCGGTATCTTGTAAGTCAAATAGCCATACTCCTTCGGTATCCGATGCTCCAGCTGCAGCAGCAGTCTTTAATTTTGGCCACAATTCATTATAGATGTCCTGACATGCTTGTGCGTTTTCATTACCAGCAGGATCGAATACATCTAGATTGATTTTGGCTCTGAGCACTGCACCTGTAGTATATACGATTAATTCTTCGCCATTCTCTCTAGTATGCTCAAATGCATGACCTTCTACCACACATGATGCTTCAAAGTGAAGATTCATGCCAGGGTATAGGTAACTCCAGCCCGGTGGTAATTGTGTCACTAGTTGATTTGCTCCACTGGTTTTGGTCTCCCCAGACGAGTCGGAAAAATATAGGTAGACTGGTCCACCCATATATACATCGTTTGACTGCCATGTACTACCATGGAACCACGCCAAAGTCGAAGTGGTTACTATAAAAGTAAGTACAAATACGGCAATGTAAACGGAGGCTATTATGAAGAATTTTTTCTTTCTTGTTAATTTTTTGCGCCTTTTCCTACTCATACATCTACATTATACTGGTTATTGCCTTTTCTTGTCAAATTAAAACAATAGTTTTAATCGACATTATTTATGGTGCATTTTTCATGCTTCTGTGGTGGGATGGTAAAAGCCTTTACAAACTATGCATGTTGTGGTATAATCGGCATAGACTTTTTCTAAAACAAGGAGACGAATTAATTATGGATGCTGTGCCGAGTAGGCTCAATGCAATAAATATCGGTGGAGTAAATATCTGGCTGTATCTAGTAGTGATAGTACTAGTTGCATGTTCGGCATATTTCTCTGCTAGCGAGACGGCGTTTACTACCGTCAATCAAATACGACTAAAGAATCAAGCCGATGAAAATGTGAGGGGTGCTAGGAAGGCTCTATACATAGTGGAGCATTATGATAAAACTTTGGCAACTATTCTCATAGGTAATAACCTAGTGAATATTGCTTGTACAACGATTGCTGCATATATATTTGCAACAATCATTGCCAATCCTACAATATCCAATATTGCCAATACAGTTATCATGACACTTATTGTTCTTACATTCGGAGAAATACTACCAAAGACTATAGCAAAATCTGACCCACATAAATTTGTACTGAGAACTAGTGGACTAATGCTAGTGTTGTATAAAATATTTACACCAATGTCTTTTCTATTCCTAAAATTACAGAAGGCTGCAACCAAGAAAGTTAAGCCCGATGAAGATGAACCAACAGTCACAGAAAATGAATTGGAAACCATCATTGACACAATGGAAGAAGAAGGCGTAATAGACAAAGATAATGCAGAAATCATGCAAGGTGTATTGGATTTGAATTCTAGAACAGCGTATGATATTATGACACCAAGGGTAGATGTTTGTGCCATAAACTATGCAGAAAGTGTCAAAAACATACAAGATGTATTCTTCAATACAATGTTTTCAAGGCTGCCAGTTTATGATGAAAGTATAGATAAAATTATAGGTGTGCTCAATCAAAAAGATTTCTTTAGAGCAATGCTATCTGGTGAAAAACTCATGGTCAAAAAGATAATGACCGAGCCACTATTCATCAATGAAAATATGAAAGTGGACGACATCATAAGGACCATGCAGACCAGCAAAAAACATCTAGCAGTAGTACTAGATGAACATGGTGGAACTAGTGGTATTGTATCTATGGAAGATGCAATAGAAGAGATGGTTGGTGAGATATATGACGAGCATGATGAAGTGGAGAATGATGTCATCAATCAAAAGAGTGAACACGAGTATATAGTCGATCCAGATATGGACCTATCCGACCTATTTGAAATGCTAGAAATAGAACATATGCCAGAGAGTGATTATACGTCTGTCGGTGGATTCTTATTCGGTGTGTCCGAAGAATTGCCTACCGAAGGCAAGGTGGTTGTTTTCAAAACTCTAGACGAAAGAATTGTCGATGGTCAATATGTTAGTGTACCAGTAGAAATACATTTCACAATGAGCAAAGTGGAAGACAATCGTATCAAAGAAGTCAAGGTGCTAGTAGTCGACCTAGACGAGAATGGTAACCCTATCAAAAAATAAATGTGCAAATGCTTCGGGATGACCGGGGCATTTTTTATACATAAAAATAATTATATTTTTTTTATAAAAGTACTTTTCATCTGACTTCAGTTGTGCTAAAATAAATTCGATTTTTTGTTAAAAGCATTTTGCTTTTATAAGGAGAGAAAAATGGCAAGTGTAAGAAATGTGGCAATCATTGCCCACGTAGACCATGGCAAAACTAGTCTAGTTAATGAATTGCTAAAACAGGGTGGAGTATTCAGAGAAAACCAAGTAGTAGAAGACAGAGTAATGGATAGTAATGCTTTAGAGAAAGAGCGTGGTATTACCATTCTGAGCAAAAATACAGCAGTAATGTATAATGGTGTAAAAATCAATATCATAGACACTCCAGGACACGCCGATTTTGGTGGAGAAGTAGAGAGAGTATTGAAGATGGTTGATGGCGTTCTATTAGTGGTAGATGCTTTTGAAGGCCCTATGCCACAGACCAGATTTGTATTACAAAAGGCTTTGGAGCTTAATCACAAAGTTATTGTCGTAGTGAATAAGATTGATAAAGCCGAAGCAAGACCAAAAGAAGTAATTGATGAAGTCCTAGAATTATTGCTCGAATTAGATGCTAGTGAAGAACAATTAGAGAGTCCATTTGTATTCTGTTCTTGCAGAATGGGTGTTGCTAGTTTAGATCCAGATACTGTTGGTACGGATATGAAGCCATTATTTGAGACTATTTTATCTCACATTCCTGAGCCTAAAAAGGATATTGATGCTCCTTTCCAGATGCTAGTTAGTTCATGTGAACACAATGATTATTTGGGCAAATTGGCTATAGGAAAAGTAGAAAGGGGAATTGTTGGTGTTGGCGACACAGTAGATGTGGTGAATTTCTATGGCGAATGTGCTGCAAAACCTTTTAAAATAGTCAATATTTTTGCATTTGAAGGTCTAAAAAGAGTGCCTATTACTCAGGCAGAAGCAGGAGATATTGTGTGTTTGGCTGGATCTGCAGATGTTACTATTGGCGATACCGTATGTAGCAAAGATTGTGTAGAAGCATTACCTTTTGTGAAAATTAGTGAGCCATCTGTACAGATGACATTCAGTGTTAATAATAGTCCTTTTGCTGGAAAAGAAGGCAAATATTGTACAAGTAGACATCTTCGTGATAGGCTATACAAAGAAGCAGTAAGAGATTTGAGTTTGAAAGTCCTAGACACCGATTCGGCAGATAGTTTCACTGTACTCGGTAGGGGAGAAATGCACATATCTATACTTATCGAGAATATGCGTAGAGATGGTTATGAATTCCAAGTATCTATGCCACAAGTTCTCTACAAAGAGATAGATGGCGTAAAGTGTGAACCAATCGATAGATTCGTCGCAGATGTTCCAGAAGATAGTGTCGGTGCTGTTATGAGTGAGATAGGTAATAGAAAAGGCGAATTGGTATCAATGAGTTCTCACGGCACCAGAACTAGACTAGAATTTTTAATTCCGTCTAGGGGATTATTTGGCTATAAATCGCAATTTTTGACCGATACCAAAGGTGAAGGTATTATGTCAAGTGTATTTGAAAAATACGACACATTCAAAGGTAATATTGAGCGCAGACAATATGGCGCATTGATAGCATTTGAGAATGGTGAAGCATGTCAATATGGACTTTTCAATTCTCAAGAGCGTGGTAGAATGCTTATTACTACCGGCACTCAGGTGTATGGTGGTATGATAGTTGGTATCAATCCAAAAGGTGTAGATATCGTAGTAAATGTATGTAAGAAAAAACAATTAACCAACATGCGTTCTTCGGCTAGTGACGAAGCATTAAGGCTAGAGCCACCTAAGATTATGACTCTAGAAGAATGCCTAGAATTTCTAGATGATGATGAATTGCTAGAAGTTACTCCAAAGTCACTCCGTTTGCGTAAAATAATTCTCGATCACACACAGCGTGGTAGAGCAGATTTTAGGAAGAAAAATAACATAGAATAATGCATATTCTATTGCATAAAATAAGAGCACTCCAAATGGGTGCTCTTATTTGTTTTGTCACGAAAGTGCCACTTTTTGACAAGTTGTAAAAAATCGAAATTTTTAATTCATAAAACTTTTTTATGAATTAAATTTTTTTATATATTTATATTTTTTTACTCAATCAATTATAAAAATATGTCTTTTGCGAAACATAAATTATGGTATAAAAAATATCGAAAGAAAGCCATATTTTTACAAAAATCTACATAAAAATGCATATATATGTATAAATAACCATTTTAGTATAATTATAGCATTGGTTTGACAGCATTTTCCTATAATTATATAATATATATGTAATATTCTAATTATAGTGGGATAATGCACCCACTATTTGCAAATAAATTTATTTCATTTGCGAGGGAAAAATGGAAGAAAGAGATAGTAGAGAGAGAAGAAGTTTTATCATAAAAGTAGCACTCATTGTATTGCTGCTTTTGTTGTCTTTTTTGGCAACCATTTTGTATGTGTATTCCTATCCTAGGACTACCATCAATTTGTACAGTGATAATAGGCTGGTAAGGTCATTCAGAGTGAAGAAGTATTCTACTCTGGGCGACTTGCCTGAGAGTGAGAAGATTGGATATACATTCAAACGTTGGCTGTATTCCGATGGCACTCCACTCGATCCTAATAAGGAAGTAGACCAGAATGTCATTGACTTGTATGCATACTACGAGATTAATAGTTACAAGGTTACATATCACGTACAAGTAGGTTATGCCGAAGATGGTTCTGCTACATACTCCGAGTCCATTCCTTATTGTGAGCCTAGGATAATTGTTTACAATGAAACAGTTCCTATGCCATATGGTACCGAAGATGGTACTAGAGATGGTGCTCTTAGAGATGAATTCTCTGGCAGAACGGGTTTCTATTTTAGTGGTTGGACACTATCTTCCGAGAAAACATTTGGAGATGTAGGCGATTTATACAATCCAGGTTCTACTACTCTAAAGATGCCAGCAGGTAATATTGACCTGTATTCCCATTGGGATAAAAATAGATATTCCATCGTAATGCACTCTGGTCTAGACTACCAGACTACCGATGGAGAGCCTATCAATGATAATGGCTCAAACTTGCTCAAAGTAAATAATGACTTTGTTATCAAAAATCCAGTAGGCGAAGAATACGAAAAACGCCATACTATCAAATATCTAGACACTCTTAATTCGGTAGCAAATATCTATGCCGACGAAACACTTACATCCGACCTAGTAGGTGGTAATGGTGATGGTGCCGATGAATATGAATTCGGTGGTTGGTATCTAGATGAAGACTATACTATTCCAGTTAGTCCTAAAGATAATAAAATGGAAATTCGCATTAATAGCAGTGGTATTCCTTACGTTGAATATGTCTACGGCGATGCGACACATATTTTACTGGGAACTCCAGCAGAGAATATTAGTGAATTGAGTCCGGGTGATGAGAGATATAGTTTTGATTTATTCTCTAAATGGACTAGGAAGCAATACAATCTGAATTTCTATAAAAACCACAATAATGCCAAGAAGACAGTGGACTCTATCAAAGTGTATAAATACGATGATAACTATGGTAGATTCTACAATTCTGGAGAGTTTAGTAGAGACAAGGCTAGCCAGGGTATGCCATTCAATATTATTGATTTGGGCCTAGAAGATGTTACATATTCCGACTTTATTTTGAATGGTAATCCAGAATATAGATTTATGGGCTGGACAACCAATAGTAATTCCAAAGCCGAAGATGTACAGTGGTATCTCACGTGGTATCAATCAAGTGAAGATATCAGCAATAAAGGTTATATTATCAATGACCATGTATATACACATACCGAGAGCAGAGATGTGAATCTATATGCTCAATGGTCTAGGATTTACACTATCACATTTGCCGAGCAAAATAGTTCTTCTGCTAGGTCGTTTGCTATCAAGGGTATTCAGGGAGAAGTTTTCCCATTCCCTAGCTCTAGTTATATAGTTGGCGAATTGAATTGGAAAAAAGATTATTGTACATTCGCGGGTTGGCAACTCAGGGGAACGGCTACATATATTTATGAGAGAGTGCCAGAGAGTTACTTCTTTACGATTGGTAATAACAATTTAACCTATGTTGTTTATTGGCAAAAAGACATATATACCATTAATTTCTACTACAATAATGGTACTAATGAAATTTATAGGGCTATTGAAGCAGAAGGTGGCACGACCAAGGCTTATCCATCTGCACCTGTTAGAGAGGGGTACATCTTTGATGGTTGGTCAAAGACTCAATATGCAGACAATGTCCTTAGCAAACCAGATGTGGTAAAACCATCGGCAAGTAATAGATACAAAGTAATGGGTAATGATAGTTACTATGCTGCATGGACACAGAATTTCAAGATTGCATATAGTAGCGAGGGTGGTAATGGTACACTCCCAACAACCAGGAAATATAGCGATAATTACAGCAATCTAAAAATGAAAATAACCACCGGTAATAGCAAACTTAGCATGGAACACTACGAATTCCGTGGCTGGTATGTAGAAGATACTAGTGGTGAAAAACACGAGTTTGGTACGGGTGTAAGTTTGGTATTTGATTTCAGCACTAGACAGGTATATTTGGAGTCAAAACCAGACACTAAATATGGTTTCAAATTGGAAGGAGACATGCATGATACGGTATATCTCAGGGCTAATTGGAAACCACAACAATTCAAATTTACATTCATAGATGATAGCCAATTCGGTGGTCAAAAAATAGAAGAACTTATCGAGTATGGCGATAGTTATACTATTAGAACTGACTTATTCTCTCACGATGGATATCTATTCCTAGGATACTCTGTAGGTAGTAGAACTAGTACAATAGTTTATACGCCAGATAATCCAGAAGGGCTAGTAATTAGTAGTGATATGATTACTTCTAATTATACTTTCTACGCACACTTCGAAAAGAGATCTATCAGGCTAATATACAGAGTAAAAGACATTACTGGTACAGAGAATACCCTGTCAGATTCATCATTGGGTAATTCGGTTACGACCGGTATTGTAAATTATGGTACAGCTGTGAGATTACCAGTACTCAATACGACTGTATACGATAATTCGCAGAATAGTTCATATGTATTCTCGCATTGGTATTATTATGATCTCTCTAGCCCAGTATTAGATGAGAATGAAAATCCAGTACTAGATGGCAATGGCGATCCAGTATATACAATGGTTAGAATAAATAGTGGCGACCCAATCACATATTATGATATTGTAAATAATGAATATCAATTAGTACTATGGGCAGCATTTAAGCAAGAAACATACAATATTATTTATCAAGTAAGGACTCCTCATGATGAGATTATTACTATTACCGATGAAGATTTGCCAGATGGCATAGATTCTCTACTAGAAGTAGTAAAAAATACCCCTATTACATTGGATTTTTATAATGCAGTAATAGGTCAAATCAATGTAAGACTAGCAACTTTGAAACCTGGATATGTACTAAAAGGTTTGTATAATACAGATGGTAGAAATGGTGTAAATAATCATAGAGAATTCACGAGTGGTAGAATGTTCAGTACTTCTCACTTCCCAGCACTCGCTGATGGCTCTATTACATTTATAGCAGAGTGGACTCCTAATAGAGTACAATTCGTGTACAAGAGTGACGAGACTAATGGTGCCGACACATATGATGGTGTTAGTACATTATTTAATGCTACAGATACTATCACATTACTTGACGGCAAACCTAATACATTCACAAGCCTAGGTGATGACAAGCACGTTAATCGTTGGTACTTGATTGACGGTACTACGGGTGCAAAAGTTTACTTTGACCTATCTGCAAAATTAGTTGGCAATATTGGTGGTGCATTTAAATCGGTTGACGAACTTGCCGACAAGTATATGACTTGGGACGGAAATGTAGGTTATGTATATCTATATGCAGAGACACAGAATATACTAACTATGGAATTCTATGCATATAGGGGTACGGATGAGATGTTGATACATTCTCAGTCCGAGATATATTATGCTAGCAAGGTGGGTGGATATCTATTCAATGTAGATGTTGCTCAAGTAGTATATGGGGATCTAAAACTAGTAGGTTGGAGAGTGGGTTCTATTGAAGGTGAACTCATTACCAATAGTAGACTAGAAGATTTCGATCCTGTATCCTATGGTGGATATAATGTAAAACTATATGCTGATATGACATTTGATGTAGTAATATACAATGTTGTGAGCGAGAATAATGCACTATATACCGAAGAAATGCTAAGAGAGACAGTGTCTCTATATAATGAAAATACCCATGCATATAGAAATACATATAATGTAAAATTACTAGATGCATATACAGAAATTGCTGGTTATGATTATAATTACGTAAAAATATTCAATACCAATTCGTTAATGCCTATCGCAACATACGAGAGTACTGGATACAATCACAATGTAGATGGTAATGATGTAATTATTACTATCTATCCTACCAAAACACTTCGTGTAACATATCGTGCAGGGGAAGGTGCTACATTCACCGACAATACCACAGAAGATAAAGTAGACATATATACTATCGGTTATGATGGGGTATGTAGTGAGACCATAGTTCTCAATGCTAATGGTAGTAAGAATGTTACCAAGACTGGATACAACTTCGTAGGTTGGCAAGAAATGTTTATAGATGGCTCATATAGTGCATCTATTACAGCTAATGGTACAGTTATTAGACCTACCAGTGATGTAACCTATGTAGCAGTATTTGGTCAGCCTGATCAAGGCGACATTAGTGTTGTTGTAAAATTTGTTGTTGGTGGCATGATAGTAGAAACTAGGAATGTTACAAATGGTGTAACAGTTGTAATGCCTAGCGAAAGTGATTTGAGTGATTACCATAGCAATTATTATACAATCATAGGCTGGAAACTTGGTGATGATGATTACGCCATTGGGGATGCATTTGAAATTCCACTTTTGGTTGATGAAAATACTGAATATATCTTTGTAGGCACACGTGCTCAGAAATACACTGTCAGATTCCGTTCTGCATACCCAGAGACTACAGGGCTACCTGCAGACATTACAGTTGTAGATGGTGTAGAGAATTCATTGAGTACAATATTCGGTGGTAATGTGCCATATCTTACTGCAGATAATGCATTCAATACATGGATAATAGATTTCAATGGTAATGGCATCATAGATAATAATGATTTACCTACAGGTTTAGCAGACAATAATTCTGACGGCGTAATTAATAAATACGATATATCTGTAGATATCAATGACATCATCGTTTTGAGTAGTGGATATGCAACATATTGGGCAGAGCCAAGTGGATCTATTACAATACATCATATACCAACTCTAATCAATGATACACAGAATTGGACCATTGATTTGATGGCAGACTGGATTAGACAACAATTCACTATCAATCTAAAAGTTGCTAGACCAAATGGCACAGACGAAATCACATATACGAGTGCCGATCTAGGACTAGAAATATACTATGGTGACTCAGTTGGAGTAAGAGACCTGATATCTGCTACAGCACATTCCTATGAGACTACTCTCAGTGGTATTGTTGGCTGGGCAGAAGATGTAGTAAATGCAGAAATGAATAATGCATTGCTATCTGATATCAAAAGTAATCTAAGTCTAAAAGCTGTATGGTCTACCAAATACACTCTATCATACGCTGCCGACTGTGCAGAGTTTGGATACGAGTTGAATGGTAGTACTATTACCCCAGAGACGTCCACATTCTTTAGGGGAGAAACAATACCATTTGATGCAAATATTGTAAAGACTATCTACAAAAAAGGTGTCAATACAATATACTTTGACAATGGTAATTATATTGAACATATTGTGGGTGGCAATGACTATTATGCTGTGTCCGGATTCACAGTTACATATACAGCATCGTCGCATAGCACAGATGTACTTTTTGACAATAACACTGGGTTTACTGTCACAGAAGACAGCGATGTTGTTCTAACCCCTATTATTGCTAGGGTTATAAGAAAACTCACATTTATGCTAAATGCTGGTGATAATACTGTAGAATATAGACATGTCTATGTAGATAATGGATCTAATTATACTATAGAATTTGAGCCTGCTAGAGTGGACTACACTTTGGTTGGTTGGAGTGAAGATGCTACACAGATAGTAGGGGAACCTATTACCACTCTTACCAATATTACAGCCAATCATACTCTGTATGCTATATGGCGTAGTGATTTGCATGCAACATTCACTTTCAATGGTAATACATTGTTTACAGTAGACTATGACAATTATCACCACATCAATAAATCTGTACTGCAAAATAAACTCGCCGCTAATGGTCTAGAGAATGGATATCTACTGACAGTCAGTTTGGTTGGTGGCAATACCAATACTTACAATTACGACAATATTGATTACTATCTAACTGGCTTCAATCTAAATGGTGAAGTGTATGGTATTGATGCTCTGTGTGATGTAGAATTAACTAATAGCAGAGAAGTAGTGCTCAAAATGATTCCTATCAAAAAATTCTCGTTCGAGGGTTATGATGGATATAGATACTTTACATCTGACGGTGAGATTGTTGCTGGTGGCCTAGATAAGACTGTAGTACTTCCTGCATTCAATTCATTGTATTCACTTGCAGGATACGAAAATTATGTTCCTAGCAAATGGAAGATACATGAATATAGGCTTTATAGTGTTGGCACATATATGTATCCACAGAATGTGGGTGATGCTAATATCTTTACTGCAATTACTAATGAGAGCAATAATAATAGTGATGTTTACGCATTCATAATTGATTGGACGGGTAAAGACTATACTATTGCTGTCAATTTCATAGATAATCTAACCGATCCTTATCTTAAATATAAAGAGATCAATTCTGATACGAGCAATTTACCTACACATATTACATGGGTTCAGGGATATGCAGACCATATTCTAGATAAAGATGGTAATATAAAAACCAATAATCCAAATGATGTAGTGAAAGTACCTTATGGTGAGAGCTTTGCTATCAATACATTTGCCACTACTATTTATGGCAAATATACATTAGTTGGTTTCAGTACAGAGATCAATGCTCTAGGTGCAACAAATGGCTTATATGGTTTCAATAGTTCAATTGAGGTTGCAGATGTTTGTGGCAATAGCGATACTATATATCTATACCCAGTATTCGTACTAGATGATACTCAAATCAAAACTGTTACCATTACCGTTAATAATGGTAGTGTAGACTATTCGGTAATAGTAGATCCTGATGAGAATCTAACTGGTAAATTTGTTTATACCGACAATACTTTATCAAGTGGAACTATATATGATAGTGCAGATGTAGTACTCTACTTCTTCAATACTTTGAATGTTGAGGCTAATAGTCCAGATACCCTATATGAATTTGATTCATATACATCTACTTCTGGATATATTAGTAGCAATACTAGCGCACTTGTGGCTAAATATAGCCAAGTTACAAGTAGTGTACATAGAATAGAAGTTAATTATAGACCTATCACATATACACTTAATCTTGAACTTATATATTTGAATGGCGTAGAAGCAAATAATGATACTACTTCTATTACTATTTCCACCGACCTAAATACTTCTACTTTGACCAAATCTAGCAAGACCGATGCCATATCTGTATCTGCTCTGGATCATCTATCCTATGACTTCTCACAGATAGATACTAGGTTTAAATTCAAGAGTGTAAAGAGTGGTGACGACATAGTATCATATGGTAATGGAACTATTAGTCTAAATAGCATCAATTTTGATGAGAATACTAGAATTGGTAGTCTCTCTATCACACTTGAGCCAAAGACATATACAGTAACTATCAATCTAGCTGGTGGTACATTTACAAGTGGAATTGCAGTATCACATACAGACTTTACCGGTCTGGGAACTATTGCTCCAGCCGATGTAGGTTCTTCTATCAAAGTTCCTATGGGGGCAACCATTACTGTACCAAATCCTGAAAAAACAGGTGGTGCATTTATAGGTTGGTATGTAGATGGTGCACTTCATACCGAATCTTCATACACAATCAGTAAAGACAATATGAGCTTGACTGCTCAATACAATCTAACTTCTTTCAGAATCAATTACTATACACATGCTGGCCGTATAGAGTCATTTGTTGTATCAAGTGCAAGCTACACAGTAGGTCAGAGAGCAGATGGTACAAGTGTAGTATTTAGTGTACCTGGCGAGACTCTAACGGGTTGGAAATGTACAACAATAGGTAATATAGTGTATAATGTGGGCGATACTATCAATCTAGGCAATCGTGCAGAGGTTAATTTTGAAGCAGTAACTATTGGCTCAAATATGACCTTGAGATACACATATAATGGTGTACATTCAGACGAAAATATCACATTCAATTCTACAATCACCCTAAAATCTCAGGATGATCTAAACAATGCAATTATTGCAAATCGTAGAATTCATAGTTGGTCATATAATGGCAGCGAATATCTAGTTCATTCTTCATTTACGGTAAGTGCTGGCAACTTTACATTTGTGAATGGTGAAAACAATATTATAGAATTTACTGCTGTGTACTATAATGAATACACATATAATATCTCATACGCATTTGATCCGATAGATACGAGTACTACTATCGGTTCGGTAGTGGCTAAATATGAGGCTACAGATATATCTGGCACTATAGTGAATGGTGCCGATAGACAATACATCATATCTAATGTTGTCCCAGTAGCACTGTCAGACACCAAACAATTTGCCGGATATCAATTAACTATCAATGGTAGTCTAGTAGAAGCAAATGGCAATCCAGTAGTATATGCTAGTGCAGATACCATTGAGCTTATTGCTCCTGTAATTGATGCGAATAGTGGTGAATATACCTATGTGTACAATTATGTATTTACGGCTATATTTACTAGTGCATCTGGTGCAACTATTATGCATCTATACATTACCGATCCTAGCGATACTAGTACAAATATAGATGTAACATACACTCCTAGTGGTGCGACCGATCCTGTAGTAGAGAGTTATTATACTCTAGCATTATTCACTACTGCTAGGATAAATCTGGCTGCACTACCAACATTTGAATATTTAAATGGTTCAACTACCACTTGGACATTACCAGATGGCAGTACTTTTACTACACCTAATACACACATGAATGGCGAGTATAAACTCATAGGTTACACATTCGTATTGAGTGATGGTACCAATACTACAGAGACATATCTGGGCATCAATCCAGCAAATGATAGAGTGTCTCAGGATAGTATTGCTATTGGTGGATACTCTGAGTACACCATATATACCAATTGGCAGACTAGATATAGTGTAATATATTACGATGATGAAGAGAATATTATATCATCTGAATATTATGATAAATATGATGAAGTGTCTGTTGCTTGTAGAGACTTTAGTTTCGGTGGAATTACATACGATAGTCTGGATGACCACACTGGCTATCGCCTAGTAGGTCTGTGCGATACACATAATAAAAATATCGCTACTTCTAGCGATTATACCGAATTTTGCTCTACTATAAATGAGATTACTCACGATTATGCATATCATCCAGCATATTCAGTAATCTATAATATTGCTGTGAATATTGCCGATTCTAGTGATACATTATTAGGTCTATCTAATAATACTTTTAGTGCGACTATGACTACCGAAGGTACCCCTGTAGTTTATGTGGGTGCTGCCACTATTGATATGCGTGACTTCTTTAGAGTATCTATCGTAGGTGCGGGTAATACAGGTTTCACACTAGCAGGTTATGGCTTTAGTAATATTCCAGCATCTGAATATACCCACATAGAAGATGTGTCTTATATATTCACACTAGATACTAGCAAATTATCCACGTACATCTACGACGATAATACCAAAACTATTACATTCTATGCAGTATGGGGAGTAGCTACTCACGATATTACATTTAAACTAAATGCAAGGTATAAAAATGGTACACTAGTAGATAATTCTACCGATCTTACACAAACATTCAATTACTACGATAGTGTAGACTTTACCAATGCAGATATTTTGGCATTGCATACTCTTGCAGGTTTTGACTTTGCCAATTATTCTCTAGATGACAATGGTACCAATATTATTAATTCTCATCTGGTTACCGGTGATGCTATCATTTATCTGAATTTCAATCCTGTATATACTATTGAATTTAATGTAGATGGCCTAGGTACTCTGGGTGATGGTGATGATACCACTAGTCATAGTTATATTCACCTAGATGGCTCTGCATCTTACACAATCACCACATTTACAGATACTATTACTCTGCCAGGTAATATCTTCAAATACTGGCATTTGCAGGGTGTAAATGAAGACTTCTTCGGTGGACAAGTATCCACTCAGCGCACTGCTGCTCAATTACTAGAGACAGCAGATAATGAGTACAAAATCACATTATATCCTGCATGTGAGACATCTTACACTGTATATTTACATTATTTTGCTAGTCTATCCGATCTAGAGAGTGGTACATATTCTCAGGTAAGCAGGACTCTAGAAGCAGGGGATATGCTTATCTCCAATTATGACGAAGTTATTGCTAGCATAAATCCATCGACAGGAGTGGCTTCTGTAGATATAGTATCTCCATTTGATTCTGTATTACCATCTGGTATTAATTTCGTTGATTTGATCGATATGTTTGAAAATGACTACTATATCTATGACGGCGTATTAGTCAAAGGCAATAATACTTCTGCAGAAGGTATCATGTGTGGCATCGTAGAAAGTGACGGGGATGAGTATTATAGAGTTCATTCTATAGATGGCACATTGGTCAATCACGTATACATCGTATACAGAGATCAATTATTCTCATTTGGTGCAGATGGCGTTGTTGTTGAACAAGATGGCATTACGCCTAAGTCTGCAGAATACCAGAATACTCTATGTTCTGTAGTTAAAATAGATAGTGTTGATACAGCATTCTTTACTGGTGATAGAATGGGAGTATCACGCAAGAATGCTATTACACTGGCTAGCTTTACAGATACTTCCGGCTATGACGATAATTATATCTTCGTAGGTTGGAAACTATATGATGGTACCAATTTCTTGGATGTAACACAGGCAAATCTTAATACTATTACATCATCTAATTACGACTTTGTAAGTAGTACAAGTAGTTCTATTACGTTCAAAGTTCGTACCAGCCTTACCGTCTATGCATTATTCAAACTAAAGACCATTAGTGTTGTATTAGATCTTAAAAATGTAGATGAAGACGATAATTCAATCGCAGGTCTGGTTGCAGAAATTTGGGTAGGCGATGGTAGATCTACAGCTAAGGGTGCTGTCAGCAAACTAAATCCTAATGCAACATACTATACATACGATTCTAGTATTGAGCCTGGTGTGGTTCATTACGATCTAGGTGCTCTAGAATTTGGCCAATATCTGTACCTAGGTAGAGATAATAATGTAACAGGTGCAGAGAGATTTGAATTCGTGACAATGACGTGGAATGGGGCATATAATGTTGGCTATGACTTTAGTACATATCTAACTGATACATACCTAGGCGATTCCACATATATTCATATTGTTCTTGAGTATAAGATTACAAAAGTAGCCGTTCACATGGCCATATCTTATTATAGCGGTGCTGCCATTATATCTAGGGAAGGCTACGCTTATGGTGATTATTCGAATGCAATTGGTGTTACCAATGCTGACGGTGTACTAAAGACTGTTATTGCAAGCTATTCCGTTAATATGCTCAATTCGCTAAAATACAATTATGTGTTGGACCTAAAATATGGTGATACTATCAGAATTGGCGATATTCACGCTTACATTTCATATTGTGACTTTATTAGATGGACCGATGAAAATGGTAATGCTCTATCTGATAATGATACAATTACACTACGTAATGAAGTTTATATCATCGCAGTATTCGCTCCTTCCGAATTTGTTGTAGAATTCCAGGATGGCGATGGTGAAGTACTCAATGGTGTGACTTATACTTACTCAGACACTAATGGTGATAGCAAATTATCCTATGGTGATTATATTACATTGCCTAATGTAATAATTGAGAAAAATAATACTGTTTCTGTAGGATGGTTGTATGATATCTCTGACAATTCTTATAGCGAAGGTGGCTGGGGAGCACCTATACAAATTAAAAACATTCTAGGTGTATCGACCTTTGATACTACACTCAATAAATATGTCTTCGTCATCAAGGCCCAAGTACAAGATATCTATGACATTGTATTTACCAATGATACAGGTGCCGATTTTATCTTAAGTGTTGCTCCATTCAATGGTACTTATTATATGACTACCGACAATGTAATACTTAAAAATGGACAAACATATCAGCACTTTACCATGGTTGGTGACAATCTAGTAAAACAGACCGATTTAAGTCCTGTAAACGGAGATGTAACGTGGTTTGCATCATATTACGAACTGCCTACAACAACACCAGTAGCACAAGAATCTGGTATGGACTTTGGTGGCTGGGTAGATAGAAATGATAATGTCTATGATCCTAGTAGCACAATACAATATAGCGCTAGTATCGTTGAGAATGGACATGTCGTTTTGCGTGCACAGAGTAGCAATTTCGTAGCAATCAAATTCTATATTACCGATCCTAATTCCACTACAGGCGAAACATTAAATCTGGCTAGCAATAATAAGGCTACCAATTTTGAAACACCATATATAACCATTAGGGTAGAGAAAGATAAAAATACACAACAAATAAGTCTATTCAATAATCAATACATCACTCTCAATCATGGATATGAGAGAATCATTGAGTGGACATATACTACCAATATGTATACCACCAATATCTTAGGCTCTGGTAATTCACTCATTACCGATTACTATGAATTTTTGGGTTGGTCTACCACTCCATACACACCAATCAATGATATAATTGCAGAGACTAATAAGAGTGGCTTTGCATCATCTGTGGTTCTAATGTATAGTTACGCAAGTGGTATACGTACAGAAAAATCATTAGAAAGTAGGGCTCAGGAGCTAACTGATTATATCAATAATAATGCACGTACATTCTATGCTGTATGGGAAACAAAGAGAGTGTACCAGTTTGCTCTAGAACCAGCAGGATCAATATCTGCTACCGATGGTACAACATTCCCAATTACCATTAGACAGGCAGTGGGCACAACAATTAAAATGCCTAATCCTATGGCTATAGATGATCACGGCGATCAAATATTCACAGCATCTAATGGTATGAATAAATGGACTGGATGGCAGGATGTAAATAGCGTTCTATATCCATTCGTCAATAAAACAGCTGAAGAATATTACTATGTTGTAAGTCAAAATGATACTATCGATGTAGTGAAGGTATTTACACCTACTTGGGTAGCTGGTACTAGAGTAGATATCGATCTAAATTTCGGTGGGTGCAGACAGCTATTTGCCGAGACTATGTGGCCAGCCAATCCTAGCGAACACTTAAATAATAATGATATCGGCTATCCTGTACTGATTAGTAGTAATGTGCATTTGACTCCAGGTGCAAATCATACCTATAGACTAGGCGATCTATGGGCTGCCGATGATGTAATGGATCTAGATGCATGGATTTCAAATAGTCAAGATGGTATATATAATGTATCCGATCCTATTGTGGGTGGATATTTCAGAATAGCAGGTTTTGCATGGGATGCTGCAGGGCAGGATATGATTGAAGGCTCTTACACGTTCACTCTAGCCGATATGTCAGCAGGTAAGACCATATATATTATTTGGACTCCTGTAGATGTTACAGTCAGATTTGCATACAATGATGTTGACGATGCCTATTATCAGGAGTCAGAGATGTCTGTAGCTTTCGGCTCCAAACTCATTAGCTTTGAGCCAGAGACACAGAGTGACTATAGCAAGGCTCCATATGTATATATGTACGGGGGAACAAATAGCAAACTACTCAATCCTGAATATTCATCTATGGGTGCAGACCTTAGATATACATTATCCCATTGGTCTAAGACCAAGGGTGGCTCAAATGTATTCACCAATGCTTCTGTCAATGGATCGGCAGCTAATACTATATCCGATAGAATATCTGGGGATACAGTACTTTATCCTGTATTCCAGCTAGCATTTAGGATTAGGGTTATGTCCGATTCGGGTATCCAATCAATAGCCGAATATGGCTTGCATAATGATAATGCCTACGAGATAGCAGCCAATAAATCAATACATGCCAATACTATTATGATTAATGGCGAGCAATTCAATATTGCCACCGATGTACAATTAGGTATCAATAGAGAAGTTATTTCATCTATATACTACTTCGATAATATAGACAACATCCAGTATATCGTAAATAATGGTGTGGGCAATTGGGATACTGCTCTCACAATCAATCTAAGCAATTATAGATTATCTGCAGGTCTCTCTGCTTCCGATTATAATTACATTACATTCTATATACACGTGCCAGTTACTATCAATGTATATAGACCAGTAATAGAGAATGGCAACATAACAGCCACATTAGTGAGTGAGAATTCAACATTTGAGACGGGACTTAATAATGAAGTATATATTCATGAAGTATCCAATTTTGCATTTGGTTCGGATATACTGAGTCTGTATGGTGCTACTTATCCAGAATTCGCTGGTTATAGAATAAGTGCTAATTATACACTGAATAGTGGTGCAATAAGTGCGCAGAATAATTATTACACTTCACTGACTGGCGATGCATATAAGCTCCCAACTTCATATTCACTGGGATCTTACAGTAACACAGACATTATCTATGTTATCAAGATAATCAGTATAAAAAACGGCAATAATTATAATTATTATGCTGTAATCAATAATGATAATGAAAACAAAGTTCTTATAAATGCACAGGGTGGTATCTCTGTCAATCTATTTGCAGCACTCGTATCTACCACCACTGTAGAATTAACTGGTATTAATAGTGCAGGTAATAATAACAATATCTCGAGTTATGCTGGTCTACAATATACCAGTCATAATACTATTACTTCGGGCACATATTTTACTGCTCAGGCTTATGGTTCACACGAAGTAAGTGGTACCGAGACATATAATAGGATTAAATACAGAAATATCTATCTAGGCTATGGTCCAGACATTACCATCAAGACTGTAGATGGATACAATGTATCTAGCATTAGTAATACCGACGCCAATTACTTCTTGACCAATATGAATTTCGCTACTTTATCCAATCCTGATGTTACAACTACGGGCAAGTACGTAACATGCGAGAGAAGTACATCTGCCGGTAAATCTGATAATGATGACTACTATATGAATATTACCAATACTATCAATATTTCCAAGTGTGAGGCAGATAAGACAGTATTTGCTGTAGATGTGTCATATCTCAAATACACTATCACATATGAGGCTACATATAGCGACGAAGACTATATTCATAGTGCTTTTGATGGCAATGGCCTAACAACCAATACTATTAAAGTCGGAACAAGTGATATCAATTTCTATATGGGTGGCAATAATATTCAGTCATCGGTTACATTGGATATAATAGACACTATCAATAACGAGACAAATATACATACTCTGGTTATCAGTGACGTACCATATGGTGCTCAAATCAGAATGGGTGTTGTCAATATTGATAGCGATAGTAATGATGTACCATATGCTATGTACAAACACTTCACAGGCTGGTCGTTTGATAATGCTGTGTTTGGCACCAGGATTACTGCTCAAGAGCAGAATATTTACTCCAAACAAATATTGTCGGAGGGCAATGTTATTCAATTGAGTCATACCATGACTGCTCAGTTTGCATACAATGAGATACAACATGTAGTACTGAAACTCAATTTCTTGCCTTCTGAATACAAGGCAAATTCCGTATGGCATGATGCTCTAAAGGCATCCGGTCTAAATGCACAGGGTAATCAGTCTGCTCCTACATATACTCTCACACTACTAGACAGAACGAGTGACGATATTAATAGCTATATCAATCAGCTGAGTGTAGCAGAGCCAAGTGGTCTACGTTCCAATGATTCTATCAGTAATTGGCTACTATCTATTCGTGATGCATATGATTCCAAATATAATCAACCTGCGAGCGGTATGGATGTAGGGGACGACATGTCTATAGGTAGACTGCTTATGTACTTCTGGTACCCACATGATTGGACGGTGCTTGTAGCCAACGAGCCTAATTGTAGACTTGTAAATGTAGTAGAAAACAGCCAAAGAGTAGATCAGATAGCCTATGTAGATATTAGTGGCGTACTGACGCTGACATGTAATATGCGAAGAGCTGTTCTTGTAGGACTAGATACACAAGTTTATACTAAAGACAATGATTTGTATAAAGATGGTGAACCTATAGACGTTCAGCGTGCAGATCTAGCCATTGTAGATTGTACTACAGATCAAAATGTAAACTCTGCTACCGAATTCCTGGGGAATATTAATCCATATTATGTAATATCTGCACTGCCTAATGCTAATGCTTCTAAAAAACTCATAGTGAAAGTTCCTTATGGATATACATTTACATGGTCATGTATTCCACATTCTGCGATATATAAGCCATATCCTGCAGATGCCAACCATGTAGCATATAAATTCAAATCTTTAAGCAATACACAGACTGGTATTACTCAGGGCACTACCGAACATAGTGTAAATACCAATAGTTTGGCTATATATGGTGCAGAATCTGCAATGAATTATAGCGATACACTAAAAATATATGTACCAGAAATGTCTATTATCAATTATGTCGAAATGGAGTTGTATACTGTTGAATTTACTGGATTTGTTTCTATGGCGAATAATTCACAAGTAAGTAGGATTACTCTCCAAGTAGGTTATGACCAGGCAATATACGGTCTAGATAATGGTGGTGGTAAATATTGGAATTATGCTCCTACACTTTCTACTCTATATTCCAATGGGTTTGTACCATACTTTAGATTGGACGACAATGCTATTGGTAATAATAATGTAACCACATTTACCCATAGCGATGATGTAAATGCATCTAGATATGGTGAATACAAACACTTATTTACACATTGGAACGCTCATAGTGAAGACTATAAAGAGGGTAAGTTGAACGAGATCGTCAAGTTGTATAATTCTGGTGATCAGACCTATGAGAATATATCATTTAATGCTAGGTATTATGAAACACAAAAAATTGGTATTGTTAGATTTGCAGTCAATGATGGTCTGCAGACACAGGTAGACTATGTATATTTGCCATTAGCCACAAACATACATAGCTGGAATAGTGCATTTGAGACAGGATATGGCACTACATATTATAGTGGGGTAGAGCTAGCCACTGTGACAGACATCATGTCTGAGTACAAAGGCTTTGCATGCACCAAGACAGATACTATATATAATGGTACTCAGAAAGTAACTATTACCAATGGTCTAGCCGTAGTAGATCGTACATACAAATATAAGACTGTCTATACTACTCTAGCTGCAGTACAAACTGGTGGATATATCTGTGATGATGGCGTAGTATATCTAGCACCATTCATTACTCATACTATATACTTCGATACCGGTACCAGTGCAGGTCCGGTAGAATATACGGTATATTCTGTGGGTGGTAGGATAGATGTGTCTGGATCTACAGAGCTCACATTCAATGGTGCTGGCAAACTCATCATCTCCAATGCAACTCAGTCTATTGGTAATCTAACAGGCAATACTCAGCCAACATTCACTATAGTATCCGAGAAAAATACTCATCTATTTGCATTCTGGGATGCTACTACATATACAGAGAATTATGAAGATTATAAATCAGACTATGCTATCACATCTGGTGCTAGTGTTTCCTATGTCTCGGATGATGATTACAATCTCAGATTTAATGCTAGATTTAATGCAAAAATTTATATCGAGGCGGCAGACACTAGGAATAAAGCAGATGCTACTACTTGTATATCCCTAGGTACCGGAGTGGATGCCAATTTGGTACAAGTAGGAGCTCCTACAGATACTATTGTGTCTCATGAATATAGTCCTGCAAATACATATAGAATAGTTAATACTGCTAGCAATCTAACTGTATTGGCACTCACATTCGAATATTCTATTGACCATCAGACGCTGTATATTCAGAATATGCAGAAGGAAGCCATCCATACTATTCGATACTATCAGGTAGATGAGATGCTCAAATGGCAGATAAAGAATGCCACCGAGACCAAAATGTTAGCCGTAAACAAAACCTACCCGATAGAGGATAGTAAAGGAGATATGAATGTTAGAGCAAATCTAGTACCAGAGTCGGTAACTATCAGCTCTAGCAAGGGTTCATATCTGAAGACGTATACCAATGCACAAAAAACCACATTAGAGGATATAGATATTGGGCAAAATAATATTACGGCAGTATTATCTAATATGGCTTCTACCACTATTGCTGGTGGACTACTAATGCAACAAGTGAATTACAATGTAAATACAAAGAAAATTACATTAAAATTCATCAATGAAGACACTGGTAATGTGGTTAGTAGTATTACTGTCGACCTAACTATTCTAGCTCAAAAATTCTCCTTCTCTAGTAGTAGATGGCAGACCGATGCAAGTGGCAATATTCGTATGACCGATGTATTGGATCTAACCACTCTACAATGGGAATACCTACCATTCGGTACTACCACTGGCTGGGTACCAGCCGATGGTGGATATACTGATGTTAATTCCAAAAATGATACATGTATGTACATCCGTCTAACAGTACAATGGAAGAATATGATGATCTACATGTATAGTATCAATAAAACTCAATTTAATGGGTATGTAGACGATGAACAAAGGATATCCGATGCCAATATCATTAATCGTATCATCACTAATAGTGGTTATTACGTAAAGAATGGTTCGGCTACAAGTAATTACGGTTGGAAAGTTAATTATGGCTGGTTCATAAAATATACCAATGGCAATACAATGTCTGTATATGATGCAAAAGGTTCACGAAGATATACATTTACAAATAATGTACTCGACGGACAGGTGGGCTATGGCTGGTATCAGACTGGTAGTGCTAAACAGCGACTAACTACCATTACACCTAATACCAATATGGTCGTTGGCTCCAATATCACTAGTGCCAATAATTACTTTATTTCTTGGGTAGAACCTACATACTCATTCAATATCCAGATGGATAGAAGTACTGTAAATAATGTAGTCAATGGTTATGGCGAAATAGAAGTAACTACTCAGACCATATTGGATAAGCTCAACGGTACATCCGATACGATCACATACGATCATCCAATTAAAAATTCTGCCATCTATACCAATGATACCAATGATACAAATAATGCAGAATATACTCTGGGTATTAGTACTTATATCACTATCAGTGCGGCATCTGGCGATGAGGGACATACATTCGTAAGATTTACCTATCCAGATACTACTCTATATAGTAGTGGTAATACTGTGGATAGACACTATGTAGGGTTATTGCAGGATACCAGTTCTGCCAATAGTACTATATATGTGCTCTTTAATGCTAGAGATACCAAGACCATAATAGAAATACGTGATGGCTTAGATCAACTAAGAGTAAAGGGTGGAGATGCATTCAATAGTAAAGGAAAAACCACCACACAATTAGTAGCCTATGCCGGTGATTCTATTATATATACCAAGAAGCAGGTGAACAGTAACACCTATCAATATATAATTGGATTGAGTACATGTCGTACCGCAACTGAATATTACACAATAACGGTATTACAGAAACAGGGTGGTCAAAACGACAGTCTAACACGTACAACATGCACCTTACGACCTAGGGCAAATTTCGAAGTCCAGAAACTGACGCATAATGGTGTAGAATTGGATGCTACAAAAGCAAAAGTCATCTCTACTGCCGATGGTGGACTATTCACTATCATAATGGATGAAAAGATGGTGACAGTATCTCTATCATATAATATCGTTACTGTCAGTGCAGATCGTATTATGGATGAAGAATATGGCGAGGGTCTAGCTAATAATGAAAAAGGATATGTTGTACTAGATAATATTGGAACAGGTCTAAGTGTAACAAAAAATGGTATTACATCATCAGCTACTGCAGGTAACAAAATCACACTGAATGGTATAGATAGTATGACTACTAGATTAGGCATTGGTACTGCTACTGTCGATCTGCATGCTAATCCAAATGGTACTGGTACGCATGGTCTAGAATTATTATCTTACGCTATTGTACCAGTGGCTGGTGCGCATTCGATTGCATCAGGGAATATTGGTGCACATTCTATACCATCTACTCATCAGGAAAAGGTAAGTGGAACCAATTGGAACTATTATAGTGATGATAGTGGCAGTGCCAATTTCTATCAAGTGACCGGCACTACTCAATCTGAAATTACTCTAGATGATTTATGTGCAAATTACACATTCATAATAGCATTGAAGATACGTGATGATGTAGATGTGTCATTGAAATTCACTCTACCATATAAGAGCGACCTAAATGCTATTGGACTCAGAACTAATATTGGTATAGATCCTATAACACGCAAAACAACTACGGTAGATGAGTATTATATCAATCCATTGACTGTGAGTCCTGGCGACAATCGTCCAATATGTATGAATGCAATCAATGGATTCAATGGCAATAATCTAACTAAACTTGCTGTGGCATTTACTGTGCCATACAATTCTAAAATTAAACTATCGACCACTTCAGATGCATATGTGATTTCAGTAACAGATAGTAATAATATACAATATCGTCTGAAATTTAATAGAAACAATGGTTTATTTGATTATACTCGTACATGTTGGGATACTTCTTATGATCATCTGACACTCGAAAAAGACTCCATGACATTCAGTGTGGATAGTTCATATTCCGATTATACTAAACCTATTACTAAGTATGATGTATTCAAATACACATATGATGTTCAATCGGTAGTGGGGAGCTCCGGAAAGGCGATGACCACCAATGGTACTATTGTAATAGATATGACTAGGAAGGTCAGAGCCCTAGAGGTAGAAGATCCTTCTTCTAATAAAACACTATTAAACCTAAAAAATATCACTAAAGATAATAATACTCATAATGTTGGTACTACCGATTCAGATTATATAAATAAGCTATACGCTTCTGCAACTGGTAATATTAGCAAAACCTTATCTTATGTATTCCCAGCAGGTCTAGGTGTAATAGTACCTGCTAAATATGACATTCAAAATTCCGATAGAAATGTATTTATAAATACAGAGACTATACAAGACAATAGTAATAATACAGGCTATAGCTATAATGCATACTACACAGCAAGGGAATTGTATAGTGATAATACACTGACAGCCAATCATATTCGTACGGCATTCTACTTCAGTGTGTCAGATAGTGATATGTATTCTAGATATGATGCAATTTTCAATTCTGGCGATCCTAAAAATAATGGTTATACCACAAAAACTTACACATGGTCGGATACTAGTGTGCAGACTCCTGCCTATGCATTTGTGGCTAAAAATGGTAATAACTACTATAGCAATGCATTCTTCAGTGGCAGTGTGACTGTCTGGAGACTAGTATGTACTCCGTTCGGTGAGACCAATTATAAAGACGCTACTAATCCTAAATATGTGAATATAGGATTCGCTAGTACTTCTAATTCTAATGTTCTATCTGGAGCCACAACCTATGCATTCACTAGGAATAGTAATAATACATTATCTCTGCCTATTTTGGGTACGGTATATGGGTATACCGATGTTCTAGAAAGACCGGAGACCAAGTTTAATATCTATAGGGGTGTATATAATAGGTTATATGATACAATTATTGACTATAACGATAAAGATAATCTGTCTCCTGCAGAAAAATATGATGTAAAAACTATTGAATTTACTAGACAGTCAGATCGACAGCCGATGATTGTAGGTTATACTATCTATGAAGCAGACAAAACAGCTTCTATACTAACATTAGATAGAACGAAGACTAGTGATTATTACTCTTATAGTCAGGAGTATAGAACGTATAATATTAAATTATCATCTAACAAATTTACTAGTGGCGTGACATATTATATAGTTCCTGTATGGGGTAATATTCCATCCTATACAGTAACTATTGCCGAAGATACTAGAGTAAATCTAGATGGTAAAATCAAGTATGGTACGTCTGCGGTATTACAGGGAGATTCATTCCAATGGACTGTTGCTTGCTCGTATTATAATATAGGCAAGGGCACTGGTGATAGCCATACATCTCTTTATACTATAGGTACTACATTAAAGCAAGACTCAAATATCACTATGATACTCATTGGTTTCAAACTTGGAAGTGTTTTGGGTGATGCTTACCGAGTAATTAAATATTCTGCAGATAGTAGTGGTAGCGTAACTACTACACAGAATAAATCAACGGGCACAGCTGAGCTCTCTGGCAGTACATATACATTCACATACACACCTTCTTCCAATGTGACATTTACACCATATTGGGTAGCTAGGGGATATAGCGTAACATATACCCACGATGGATATGTTTACGATAAAAATAGGTATTCCAGTCTGTCTTCTAATAGAGTCACTCTGTCTTCTAATGGAGTCACAATGAAAGATCCTGCAGATGATAAAAAGACTCTAACAGCTGGCTCTGAGAAGGCTAGGATCTACACTAGTAAAACTACTTTCTCCTACCGACTATATGATTTATTGGATGGTAATAGTAATTATACTATGCCATACAAACTAACATACTCACTGAATAGTAATCATGTAAATACTAGCAAAGGCTACACTGCTAGTGTATACAAAACGGATTACTTTAAGTTATTTGCATACAAGTCTGGTACATCAGCAGCCACTGATGGAGACAACGTCTTTGAGTCAGATCCAACGAATGTACCAAGTGTCGCTATGGGTACTCTCAAATATCCAAAGAACACTTCTACCACATGGTATTATTCATTGATACATTCAAAATCTACCGAGCATGCTGGACATAATGTGGCGACAACGAACACTCAAACCATTCACAAGACTAACGAAATAGGAACCAATCCTGATACAGATATGAAGTGCCACTACAATTACACTCACAAAGATTATAAGTGTAAAATATGTAATATTACTCCTAAGAGTACAGATGAAAATAAAACAGCAGCAACATCTGAGTATATTTATGTTAGCTATAGTACTAAGGCTGCTGTACAACATAAAAGATATACCAAGTGCACATACTCTGGCTGTACAGCAACAAAGACAACAGAATACAAATATACAAACACATTACCTACTTCTAGTACGTCATCAGGTTCAACTTCCGATACAGAGCAGGTTACATTTGTAGCATTAGACTCGGGTACATTGGGTACACATTCGATGGGGACTTTCCAGACATTAAAAGCAAATACATGTACTGTAGACGGAACCAAATATCAGCAGTGTAGCTATTGTAAATATTGGATAGTTGAAAAAGTTCCAGCACCAGGTCATACCGAGACACATGATACATTCTCTAAAGATTGGGAATATACAACATTCAATCTCACCATCAATGGACAGCAGAAGACTTATCATTATTTTGATAAAGTAAAAGATGGTTCTTGTACAACCGGTGCTCAATACAAACAACACTGTACTGTCTGTGGGGGCTATGTTACTGAAATTGTGGAAGATTATGGTAATTTGGCATATTCTAGTGGTAGTACAACTGTAGACCCATTATTGTTACCACCACAACCAATACCGCGAGTGCAAGATAAGATATATTACTCCAAATCTCTAGGTCATAACCTTACATATGTGTCAGCATCGGCTGCTACATGTACAAAAGATGGCTATTCTTCACATTATAAGTGTACACGATCGGGATGCACGTACACCGAAGGTAAAACGATAAACCCTAAAACACATTTGTTTGCATGGAATTACGCAACTTCGAGAAATTTCACATATTACAATCCAGACCCATATACTTGTCATGCGAAATATAATGTTCTAGTATTCCCATGTTCTAGATGCGGTAATGCATATCTAAAAAACACTAGTTATCCCGGCAAGTCTTTTTATCCTGCAAATGAATTGTGTTCTGGAACAGCTGATGCCACATTACAAAATGAAGCATATAAGGTACGTGTTAAGAGATTTGAATACTCTAATGCCCTCTTCAATAATAAGACATTGAAAATTGATGTTAGTGCAAACACGAGTCAGGACGTCATGACAAGGCATAAACCACCACAGGATGGCATCTTGTGGGGGGCTATATCATGGAATACATCTGGTCCATGTCAAAATAATTGTGGCGCATATGTTAATGATGATGGGAAAAACACATCGTGGCAATATAGCCAAAGAGCTAATATACAGGGATGTATACAAATATTCCCATTTGTGCCTAGATATAATGGAAACGAGTCAATTACTCGTGTAGATGGAAACAACTATGTTTATAAGATAGAGACCGACTATAATTTACAAGATGTGTGGGCTAATACTTCCGTTACCACCACAGAAGGTACTAGCAAGGGTTGGGCACTGATGGTAGGGTTTGCTACTAAACTAGATAGTAGTGGTGATTCGTGGGCGCCTAAATTGAAATTAGATATAACGGGCAGTGGATTTGCTGTTACTATTAGTAATGGTAAGGTGACAAGTGTTTCTGCATTTACCGAATGGACTTTGCACAAAGTTCCTGATTCTGGCAATATTTATTCTGGCAATTCAACTGCTAATAAAACTTATTTAAATGACACAGTTTCTGGTTTGGGCGAAATGAGTAATTCAGCCCTATGCTATGCTATGTTAGTAGATGCAGCTATTTCTTATAGTTCTGCTGGTGCACGACGTACGATAGGTATAGGTGATAATTCTAAATACTATTGGGAAATATGTCCATATGGAGTAAATAGCCTAGTTAATAAGGAAACAGGTGGATTACATTCTCGATAGTTTAATGTATAAAAAAGACATCTTTTGCAGATGTCTTTTTTATACAAACAATTAGTTGATATTAAATTCACTATTCTCTATGGCATCGTCAGTATTTATTGGAGAGTATTTGTAATTTCCATCTAGTGTATTTTCTACGAAGAATCTCATATTTTGTAGTGTCTGATAGAGTACTGCTAATTCTTCTGGAGATAATGTATTAATATACTCTCTATCTATATTAAATGCATCGTAAATAGTAGCACCCGTTAAGCTGTCATCAATAAACACGTCTGGGTATTGACTCATAATCTTTGGTGTCAATATTGATTGTTCTTTTCCTAATGATGCCATTAATTTTTCAAAAATGTCAGAAGGAAAACGTACCATAAAGCTTGTTTTGGCTGTTTTTCCTTGAAAATTTGCTGTCATATTACAAATTAAGCCATAATTTGATACATCTGCAATGGGCAACTCGTCTGTAATTTTATCTTTTAACCAAATTCCATTTGTCCAAATGGTTTCTTCGAAGAAAAAAGGATAATCATAAGATGCACTATCGCCGTATTCGATTTTTTGATTTGTAAAATTATCAAATCTAACTGCAATCTGGTCTATGTCTTCATCTTTGACATTGTATTCAGGATATGACCTTTGATAAAGTTTTTGCAATTTTGTATACATGTCTTTGCTCATTAAGTCCAATTGTGCTAGTACGTCTTCTGCTTTTACACCAGTTTCAGCAATTTCGTCTGGAGATCTAGTGGCTATTGCGGCAGGAATTGACTCATCATATCTACCACTGAAACTATTACATCCGGTCAGTCCCATGCTAGCAGTAAGTAGTGTTGCTAGTGTTAATAATGTGCTTACCGATTTGATACCTACAGCTTTTAGTTCTTTGGCATGACTATTGAACCATGCTTCTGCATTTTGTATTATTTCTCTAGCGTTTTCACGTATTATCTGAAAGATATTTTTTGCTTTGCTTTTTGCAGTATTTACATAGTCTGCAATTCTTTTTGTGTTTTTACTCATAATATTTTAAACCCCATTATTATTTTTTAGATGCATATTTGCATCTTTTAAACTACCTATATTTTACAGCCATCGTGGGGGATTGTCAATACCCAATTTTATTTGTATATGGTTTATGGTGGTGGTATGTTACTAATTATATCTTTTCAATTTAGGCTATATGGATAAAACCGGCAAGGAATCTAATTGTGCTATATGGATAGTATTTATGGCGAAGTGTGGTCTTTGATGGGGCTTTGTGTATGCTACATATACTATATATAATATTATATGTACTATACTAAACAATTAAAATAACGCGTGTGAAGGCACGTATTATATAGTATTTGTCCATTCCCAAATAACTATATAATAGCCTTCGATGGAGTGGATTGTAACAAAAATTGGTATGAAGACAAATAAAAAAAGAAACACCAGGAGGGGTGGTGGTGAATATGGCAAAAAAAAGTATAAAAAAGTTTAAAAATTTTTGAAAAAAAGTGTTGACTAGCGAATTTTAATAGTGGTATACTAACGTTGCAATCGTTTCGAGCGGACTATGTGCCTATCTGAAACGGTAGCAAAGAGTACATTGACAACTGCATATTTATATTGAAATATACAAGTAAAACGAGTAAAGTATAAGTTTTCTAATTTTAGAAAAGATTACTGAATGAGTAATACAAACAATTCACGAATGCAATTTTGCAAGAGTAGAAGAGTTCAATCGTTGTATCAATTATTAGTTAATAAATCAAGGAATTCGATAGAAATACGATCAAGCGAAAAAGAGCGTATGGTGGATGCCTTGGCATTAGACGCCGATGAAGGTCGTGGTAAGCTGCGAAAAGCTACGGGGAGTCGCAAACAGACATCGATCCGTAGATCACCGAATGTGGGAACACACCAGTACTAATCTACTGGTATCATTATGTGAATACATAGCATAATGAAGGGAACCCTGAGAACTGAACCATCTAAGTATCAGGAGGAAAAGAAAGTAAATTAACGATTACCTAAGTAGTGGCGAGCGAACGGGTAAGAGCCCAAACCGTGGGTAGCAATACGCACGGGGTTAGGACTACGATAAAGTTGACTATGTTAATGTAGTAGAAGATTTTTGGAAAGAAGCGCCAAAGAGGGTAACAGCCCCGTAAATGAAACATTAGCATTACGATGAGTAGTATCCAGAGTAGCACCGAGCACGAGGAATTTGGTGTGAATGTGGGAGGACCATCTCCTAAGGCTAAATACGATCTAATGACCGATAGCGTACAAGTACCGTGAGGGAAAGGTGAAAAGAACCCCGGGAGGGGAGTGAAAAAGAACCTGAAACCATATGTTTACAAACGGAGGAAGCGATTTATAGCGACCTCGTACTTTTTGTAGAACGGGCCGGCGAGTTACGGTGTGTAGCAAGGTTAAGTGATTCAGTCACGGAGCCGAAGCGAAAGCGAGTCTGAATAGGGCGAATTAGTTGCATGCTGTAGACCCGAAACCTAGTGACCTATCCTAGAGCAGGTTGAAGCAGAGGTAATACTCTGTGGAGGACCGAACTCACGTCCGTTGAAACGTCCGGAGATGACTTTAGGATAGCGGAGAAATTCTAATCGAACTGGGTTATAGCTGGTTCTCCTCGAAATAGCTTTAAGGCTAGCCTCGGAGAAAGTATATATGGGGGTAGAGCACTGAATGAGTGCGGGGGCTTCACAGCCTACCAAGCTTTATCAAACTCCGAATACCATATATATATACCGGGAGTCAGACTG
>CAKJZJ010000014.1 GCA_918292005.1 Clostridiales bacterium | reverse complement strand
GTATAAGTTTTTTCTCCAACAACAGCAGAAACCGTTACATTTGAATTTGGCATAATAAACGAATTATTTGTTACTGTAACACTATTTCCATTGGTATCAACAATATTCCAAGACTTAAATTCGTATCCTTGCCAATCTTCAGACATTTCATATCTTAAAACGACTCTCGTTCCTGCACTTATTTTGCCTTGACTTTGTTCAAATTGTTCCATACTTGGACTAACAAGTTCAATTTCGCCGTATACATCAAAATTTATTTCAACAAAATATTTTTGACCAGAAGCTCTTTCAAAAGTTGCAGAAACTGTAACATCACTTGCTGGCATTGTGAACTTACCATTATTTACAGCAACCTCTTGGTTATTACTATCTTTTACCAACACCTTCACAAAAAGGTAACCATTGCTAGTGTTGTAAGTTAAAGTAATTTCGTCGCCCTCTTGCGCCGATTGTTTTGAAACATTAACTTGTCCACCAGTAGTTTGCTGAACTGTTATTCTATAATATCCATCTTGAAGTGGCTCATTGTTATTGTAATTATCACTGTCTCCAAAACAACCAGACAACATAAAAGTAAATGGTAAAATCAATACCATTACTAAAATCATTAAAAAACTTTTCTTTTTTATCATAACCACCTCAATTTTAAGCTTTCTATTTCTATTATAGCACATAATTATATATTTTGTATTAGATAAACCTAAAAAAATGTAAAAAGTATGAAAATGAGTTTATTTCCACCTTAGAATGGAATCCCTATCACCCCAGCACCCATATGATAGGTAATGGTGTATGTATTGAGAGTGAATTTAGGATACAAATCTAGATTGCTATAATAACCAGTCGTGCTAGTAATACTATTGACAAATGTAGACTCGGTGTACCAGCCGTCGAATGTGTAGCCGAGCTTCACTGCATCGGTGAAGGTCACAGGAAGTACATCAGTATATGTGTTGTCAGCATTGGAGTGTGTCTCTCCACTATCCATGTGATATGTAATAGTATAGGTCTCGGCATGGAATACTGGAGATAGATCTATGTCGGCTAGAACATTCTCAGTATCGAGAATAATACCATTACCATCAAACCAGTAATCAAAGACATATCCTGTCTTGGATGCTGGTTGGAAGTATACTGGATTTTCAATATCATAAGTATTTGGATTGCTATGCGTCTCCCCACTACCCATGTGATAGGTAATGGTGTATGTGATAATATCAAATTTTGGATATAAATCCAGGTCGTCATCTAATCCTGCAGTAGATGTAATGACATTGTCAAAAGTACTCTCGGTATACCAGCCGTCGAATATATATCCGGACTTGGTTGCGTCAGAGAAGACTACTACTTCGCCAGTAGCATAACTGAGTGGATTATTATTCTGAGTATTAGCATCTATGTGGTAGGTAATGGTATTACCTAGCACAAACTTTGGATACAGATTGAGTAGTCCAGTCCTACTAGAGATACTCGATATGATATTTTTATACTGGTCGTCGGTGTACCAGCCTACGAAATTATAGCCCGGCTTGGTAGCAGGCTCCAGAGTAATACTATTCTCTACCGTATATGACTCTGGATTGGAATTAGAATTCGTCTCATTCTCACCCATATGGTATATGATTGAGTATGTAATGATAGTGAATTTGGCATACAGGTCTAGATTTCTCAAGTACGCATTGGTACTGTATATTCTCTGTATGTATTGATCGTCTAGATACCATCCACCGAAAGAGTAGCCAGTAAGAGTTGCACTGGTAAATGATATATCGTTTATTATTGAATAGGTATCTGCATTCTCATGTGTAGCACCATTAGGCACATGGTATGTGATATTGTATACGATGACAGTATATTTAGGATACAAGTCTATATTCCCAATACTATTCTCAATACTTGTAATCTGGGTAGTAAACTCAGGATCGGAATACCAGCCATCAAATGTGTAACCATCACGGCTAGCATCGCTGAGATTTATTACACTAGTCACATTATACGTCTCTGGATTGCTATGCGTCTCACCACTACCCATATGATAGGTAATGGTATATATATTTAATTGCCATCTAGCATAGAGATCTATACTACCAGTCCTATGGGATATAGTGGCTATTGAATGATTGAGCCCCGAATCGGAATACCAGCCACCGAATGTATATCCCACTCTAGTAGCAGGTGTGAGCGAGATATCATCATTTACCGTATAACTATTTGGATTATTATGAGTAACATCTGCATCTAGGTGGTATGTGATATCATACTCCAGTATCTCCAATCTAGGATATAGGTCTATATCTCCTATACGATTTGATATGGTGGTAATTGGCTCCCCATTATAATTATCTTGCAAATACCAGCCTAGGAAGGCATAACCCAATTTGGTAGCAGGCTCCAGCTCAATAGTCTCCTCTACCGTATATTCTGCAGGTCCGGTATGACTGGTTAATTCATCTGTGTGGTATGTGATGGTATAAGTTTCAATCTCGAATTTAGCAAATAGTGTTACATTGCCTGCCAGATCACTAGTAGATAGTACTGGTCTAGTATATTCTCTGTCTAGATACCAGCCCTGGAAATTGTATCCTAGCTTCACTGCAGGCTGTAGTGTAATATTATCTCCATCTACATAGGTTGACACATTGCCATGGCTAGCGCCATCGCCAGTATCATAATTAATAACATAAGGAATTTTTTCGAAAACTGCATATATGGTAACATTCTCATCTGGCATCTCAAAAGTCGTACCGTCGGTAATCACATTATCATTATATTTGAGAGTGGAATCTTTCAGCCTATAACCTTCGGCAGGCTCTATGTATATTACTACCGAATCTCCCTGATGTGCAGTGTCTCTTTCTACACGAATGGTACCATTCTCTATGCCATCGTCTATGGCTATAGTATGTGCACTAGCCTCATAGTATTTCGTCTTCTGTGAGTACACGGCAACACCGATGGCTGAGAATACCACAACCATCCAGAATGTTACTAGAATAGCAGCTAATTTATTTCGCATTTTTCATCCCTTTTAATTACTTCGTAATTAGTTTACCACAAATGCAAATATTTAGTCTATCAAATAGTGCCATTTTCGACACAAAAAAAACACCCTAATATTAGAGTGCTTTTTTACTTTCTATATTTACATTTCTGCAGAGTCTTCTGATGTGCTACATATAGTTTCAATTTTATCATATAATTTGGAAATGGTTTCTCTAACTACAGCAATCCTATCTGGTTTGTTAGATGCCCATTCATATGCTTGGATCATTCTACTCAAATAGTCGTTTCGTGCCTGCTCTGGATTTTTGCTAGCAACGAGTGTCCACCACTCTCTGATATATTCTGGTACACGATCGCAACCATTACTGTCCTTCTCTATCACGGCATCATAATTATTATCCCAATAACTAGCCCAAATAAAACCCAAAGGTGTAGCATGAATTGATCGATTTTCTCTATAAACTCTAGGCAAAAATTCGCCCATATCTACACTGAAAGTTTTTACCATTCCGTTTTTTTCTTTTGTGCTACCTAGCATCTTTATATATGGGCCTAGGTCGTCACTCATTTTTTTCGCATGAACATTCTCGGTATAGCCCATCTTTCTCATATATTCTATAGCATCTTCTACTGACACATTTTTCAAATTACCAAAATCCATAATATACCCCCCAATTACATAGAGTATATCATATCCATATTTACATTTCAATAGGGAAAATAAAAAAAACACGAATAAATTTCGTGTCTTTTCTTTATTTCACAGGAGTCCTACTTAGGCATAATACATACACGGCATTTGCACCTGCTTTCTTTAGCGTTTTTACACATTCATCAATGGTAGAGCCTGTAGTGTAAATATCGTCTATGACGAGAATGGTTTTACCTTTTACTTTACTTCTATCCGACACTTTGAATGCAGAATGAATATTTTTCTTTCTATTGGCTCTATCTAGACCAGTCTGGTGTGGTGTATCCACCACTCTAGTGAGTATATTGGTATCTACGAGTCCAGTATCATTAGATAGCCTACTACATATCAATTCGCTCTGATTGTATCCACGTTCTTTTCTCCTATTATCATGGATGGGAACGGGCACTATAATATCTACATTCCAGCCTAATTTTCCATACTCTTGCATAAGTATATCGGATAGTGGCAGAGCTATATACTTTTTATGATTATTCTTGAGTGCTAGTATTTTATCTCTCACTACACCATCATACTCCAGAACACAGTGACATCTGTCATAGAGATGGGGATTGCCCACACAATCGTCACAGATATCTAGCTCGCCATAGACTTCACCACCACATACTCTACAATGATTGTGTATGAAAGGAAGTGAATTGTAACAATCTGGGCATAGTGCCGTACCATTACACTCGGCACCACATATTATGCATTTTACACCTGACGGAATCAACATTTTATACCACATAGTCTGCTCCATCGGTTACTAGAAAATGTTTCAGCATGGTGTATCTGATCTTTGTGTAATTATTATGCACCATTCTACCGACACATTGTTTGGTGCCAATGAGTACTACCATCTGTTTGGCACGAGTAACTGCTGTGTAGAGTAGATTACGTGTAAGCAACATTGGTGGGCCACTCAGAACTGGAACAATAACCACTGGGAATTCACTACCCTGACTTTTGTGAATGGTAATAGCATAGCTAAGAGTGATTTCGCCCAGATCGGCTTTGATATATCTAGCCACCCTACCATCTTCAAATCCTACAACTATCTCACTAGTAGATATCTCTATGTCTAGTATCTCACCTATGTCGCCATTGAAAACACCCGAGCCGAATATACCATCTCTCTCCCACGAACGTTCATAATTATTGCTAATCTGCATTACCCTATCTCCCACACGGTAGATAGTCTTGTCTGTCACAATCTCAAATTTGCTAAGTGATGGTGGATTGAGACGTTCCTGCAATTCTTTATTGATATTGTCTATGCCGATAATACCACTTTTCATAGGGGCAAGCACTTGGACTTGCTTGCTATCTATACCCAGGTATTTGGGTATCCTATTGGTACACATCTCTACAATGCTAGCGAGTACTTCGTCAGCATTTTCTTTTCGCTCAAAAAAGAAATCTTTTGACTTATTATTAAAGTCTGGCATATGCCCATTATTAATAGCGTGAGCATTCACAATAATGAGAGAGTCTTCACTCTGTCTGTATATTTGAGTGAGACTAATGCTAGCAAATTTTTCACTAGCCAGTATATCTGCTAGCACATTACCAGCACCCACGCTAGCCAGCTGGTCTTTGTCTCCTACGAGTATTAGTTTTGCACCACGTTTGATAGAACGGACGAGATAATACATTAATTGACTATCCACCATGGATACTTCGTCCACAACTATTACATCATAGTTTAGTTTCTGCTGAGTATTGAAAATAAATCTATTCTCATCTCCACCCGTCATCTCCAGTGCTCTATGAATAGTACTAGCATCTTCGCCCGTACTCTCGGACAATCTTTTGGCTGCACGTCCAGTAGGTGCCATCAGTTTTACGCGCTTGCCCATGCTTTTGAAAATCTGTAATATACATTTCACAATTGTTGTTTTTCCGGTACCTGGGCCACCAGTTATGACAGAAACCCCACTACTTACTGCCAACTGCACGGCTTTTCGTTGATTTTCGTGCATAGTGATATGATTGATTATTTCGTAGTGTTTTATGTCTTCGGACACATCTAATTGTGTATCATTATTATCTGCATCTAGAAGTAGCAGTGTATCTGCCATCACCTTTTCTATTTTGTAATATTGTGACAGAGCAATATATTCCACATCTTCTATTTCTAATTTTTTGATATAACTATCTAATATCAATTTTTCTATGAGACTATCCAATCTATTCTGCATATCTGGTATGGATAATAATTGAAACACACCTTCGTACAATGCTTCGGTCTGCATCATGGTATTACCATTTTTATCGCTATTCTCTTTTAATACGTGTAGTATGCCTGCACGCAATCTATAGTCACTATTCTCTGGCACACCCATGGCAAGAGCGATTTTATCTGCTGTAAAAAATCCCACACCATCTATATCTTCCACCATTTTGTATGGATTGTTTTTGAGTATATCTTCGGTGCCTTCGCCGTATTGATTGTATATTTTGATTGCTAGGTTTGTAGATATGTGATACTCCTGCATTATCATAACGGCATTCTGCATCTGATGTACTTCATTGTATGCTAGTGCTATGTCTTCGGCTTTCCTTTTCGATACGTTTTTTACTTCGGTTAGTCTTTCGGGATTGTATCTAATTATATCCAGAGTGGCTTCGCCAAATTTATTTACAATATTCATGGCAGTGATAGGCCCTACCCCAGGGATAAGCCCAGAGCTCAAATATCTAATGATACCATCACAGGTATTGGGTGGGGTAAGTTTCACCGAGTCCACCATGAATTGTTCGCCATATTTTTTATTGAGAGTAAATTTGCCATTCAGCTCTACCCACTCGCCCTCGGAGATAATAGGAAATCTACCCGTCGCAGTGATAAGCTCGTCATTCACAGAAACAAGAACAACCGTATAGTTGTTCTCGTCATTACGATATATTATTTCTTCTATCATTCCTTTGATGCAAGTTAGATCTTTTAGCCTAGACATATTTTTGCAATATTATCCTTTACTGTTTATCGTTGGTAGCCACCAATTCTATATAGTCTTTTACATAATTGAATAGTGTGCTATTCTCTCTATAGTCGGCAGGTGCGAAATAATTTACCCTTCCTTCAACCAGACATCTTTCGGCAATATTTTTTGCCTTTTCGCTATCTGGGGCATATACACATATTGCCTGACCACCACGAGTTTTTATCATCTTGAAAGATGGGATATCTGTTTCACTATCTCCTAGGTATATCATGTGAGAAAATGGCAATTCATCTTCGTCTGGTATTTTCCTATTTATCTCATCTACCGAAGATAGATTGTCTAGCATATTTTTACGCACTCTGTATATGTACTGTGTTTTCGCAGTATAATTCACCACTTGAGCCGGCCATATAGCCTTGCCTTCACTATCATAAGCATAGAAATTGGCATACAATCTTTTGAAATGTTTAGCAATAGTAGTGCCTTCTAGTAGTTCTCTAAATCCCGAACTAATGATATAGTGTTCGATTTCGTAGCCTAGAGCATTACCTATAGCATTTATTTTATCGAACCATTCGTTCACACCATCATAATATTTGATATTTTTACCGAAATTTTTCAAATATTCACGATTAAGTATTTTACCACAACTCTTTACCATTTCTCTAGTGCCACTCATTAGAGAAAGACACCTATCTACATCTTGACCAGCGTACATAGCATCACACGCACGGAAAAATTTATACACATCATCAAACCCTAAATCTTGGATTAATCCAAATTCCTGCATAAAACCTTTGGACAATGTAAAATCGAAATCATACAGCAAAGCTATCCTTTTTTGCATACAAACCCCCGTGTTATTTTTTAATTTTGCCTAAAACCATCTCCAAAACTTCATCAAAAGATAGATTGGTAGTATCCAATACAAATGCACCCTTTGGAACAACGAGTGGTGCAAAAGCCCTTTTGCTATCCTGCTCATCACGTGCTATCATCTCGGCTTTGACCTTCTCAATGGTGGTATTAGATTTATCTTTTAATTCCAGATATCTTCTCTTTGCTCTCTCATCAGCATCAGCAGTTAGATAAAATTTATACTCGGCCTCTGGCAATACATACGAGCCAATATCTCTACCATCTACTACACAGCATATATTCCTAGCAATCTCTCTCTGCATATCCACCAGTCTCAATCTCACTGCTGGTATTTTTGATACAGTAGAAGCCAACATAGATATCTCTTGGGTACGTATGCTACCAGTAATATCTTCACCATTAACTATCATGTGCTGAATACCATCTATCTGTTCGACATGTAAGTCTATGTCTTTTAGTACACCCTTTACATCAGTCTCACTATTCACATCTATATTATGCTCTTTGCAATAATATGCTATAGAACGATACATCGCACCCGTATCTAGATATGTAATATTCAATTTTTCTGCCACTGCTTTTGCAATAGTTGTTTTGCCACTACCACATGGTCCATCAATAGTAATATTGTACACTCTCATATTTTCACCACAACATTCCTTCCATATATAATTTAGCACAAAAACCCAATAAAACCAAACATTTTATATGTACCATATAAAACATTTGTTTGTATTTGAAAAACAAATAACTTTACCCAACCCCAATATTTACTTTGGCAAAACACTATTATATGGTATACTTGTAAAAAAAAGGAAATAGACACACATGGAAGTATGGGATATTTATGACAAAAATTTTAAAAAACTAGGATACACCAAAATACGTGGAGAACATCTAGACGATAATGAATTTCATCTAGTCATAAACGCATGGATTGTGAACGACAAGGGCGAATATCTAATAACACAACGTAATGCAAAAAAATCCCACCCTTATATGTGGGAATGTACTGGTGGCTCTGCACTATCGGGCGAAACACCACTGCAGGCATGTGCTAGAGAAATAAAAGAAGAATTGGGCATAGATATCAATATCGATACCGCCCAATTCGTAGGTCAAATAAATAGATACTATACTGGCTGTCCAGACATATTAATGGTATATCGTTTTACCGACAATAGCCCAATTAGCAATGTCCATGTTCAGGAAGAAGAAGTGATGGATGTGATGTGGGCAAGCGTGGACACCATCATGGACTTACTTGCAAATAAAAAATTTGAAGCAAATGCATTTATGAGAGAAGCCATTGGCATCAAAGAATAATGCTAGACACGTCATCAGGTTTTTCAAAATTATCTCTGGCAAGTATGCTCTCGTCATAGATTTTTCTAAAAGTGGAACCCTCCACTTTTTTTATTATCTCACTCGGTCTACCCAATATGATGCCATCATCATCACGTAGACAATTTATAAAACTCCTATGCACTTCAAAACTAGGTACGACCATACTATCCGAGCCAAAGCAGTCGGCATTCATTTTTGCGATAGATGTGCCATATTTTTTCAATGCCATACTCAAAAGAAATGACGAGCCCTGATACCTAGGATTCAATTCCATAAATTTAATTTTGCCATCGGGCAAGACTATGTAATCTACACCACATATACCACGATAACCCATTAGTTGCAATTCTCTACCAATGCTCTGATTGTATGCATGCACACCACTTTTTATTTTTGACGTCAGTCTATTTGCAATTTCAAAGTCGCCACCCATATATTCAAAGTTGCCAGTATTTTTAATCAACTGCACACTTATTGGCAATTCATATACATTTTTTGACGAAATCATCAATGTTGAATTAATTGGAAGATTATCGACATAGGCAGACACCGACACCAATTCATCTGCAGACAAATGTAGATTTTTTAATTCTGCATCGGAAGTTACGAAATATGTTCCCAGTCCACCTGCACCAAATAATTTTTGAATTACAAAATTTTTAGCGCCAAAATATTTTACTAGAGCATCATATGTGATTTTATCTCCCGTACAATGTAGATAATCCAATACTGGCACATCTCTTTTTTGAACCATGTCTCTGGATTCATATTTATTATTCAAATATTTCAATAAATCCCAATCGTTGTGACCAGATATATGCTCATCTGACAATCCTGCACATATTGGTTCTATAGATCTATTAAAGAATGTAAATTTTGCATCTGGATCACGAGACAAAATACTGGCGACTTTTTCTCTAGCCCATTTCTCAAATGCTGGTTTATCTAAAGGTTGTTTAGATGCCACATCCGAATAAAAACTAATATTCCCCGGCTCGCCTATTGGATAGGCAGTAATATACCCATCGAAATGAGTCTCATTACAAATAACATTGGTGCCAGTTACACCCACGTAATAATTACCCATAATATTTACCCCCAATAAATATTAAAAATTATCTTTCAAAACATTTAGATATTGCAAATAAAAATCTCTCATTTGGTTTTTTGAAAATAGATTTATTTTGCCTATACAATGCAAATAAAATTTTTCTAGTAAGATCTTGCATAGATAAAATTTTACTACAATATCACAATCGTCAGACGAATATTTAGACTTGCCTACAATGGCATTCTTTAGACTGTCATATTTACACTCATCAAATCTTCCGCCATCTAAACAAAACTTGATACCTACTACGGCAAAATCATATAAGAATGGACCAATGGTTGTCTCATCGAAATCAATAATATGTAGCCCATCTCTATTTTTTAATATATTTGTCCTAGATAAATCTCCATGATTGAGACATGTTTCTTTCAATATGTCCGATTTTTTGATTTTGGCAAAAACATTCAATGTATATTGCACATCATCTTTTATATCTTCTGGTATAAATACATTCTGCAATTCATTATAATAAAACTCACATTTCGATTGCACTATACCATTTTTGTTTGTACTTCTATCTGTCAATATTAATGGCACCAAACTACCTACGTCGCTGGTCTTCAATAATACACCTTTTATATATGGGAAAATATTGAATGTGTATCCCTGCACACTGATAGGCTCATTATTCATTGGCTTCACCATATGGACTCTATCTATATGGTATCTAGAAATCAATTCTTCCGACAATGCAAAATCAATATTGTAATTATATTTTTTCACGATAAAAGTGTCTTTGTCCGTTGCTACTTTGAATACGGCATTGGCAACACCACGAGTTATTCTTTCCACATCTTTTATAGTGCCTAGATTTTGCGCATCACACACAGCCTGCAAGACTTCTTGTGGGACATTATAATTTTTGTAGTCGCTTATTACCTTTTCATAGCACCTACACATATTACGACATACTGGCTTTGCCTGGTACCAACGTTTAACTCGTCTAATATTATCCATATTGTATGGCTCGGTCAAGGACTTGGCATACTTTTCTATTATTAATCTGGCTAGGTCTTTTTCGTCTGGAGTATTGTACACACATTTGTCTGCCAGCATCTCAACCATACCAGAATTTTTGCTACCAACCACTTGTACACCAGTTGCCATCGCTTCAAGTACCACATACGGAAAATTATCAAATAGCGATGGGAAGACTGCCACACGGGCTCTATTGTAATACTGGTTTAGTTTTTCATTGTCTATTTGACCTAAAAAGTTTAGATTTTTGTGATACCTAGGCTCTACAATCTGACGAATATATTCTATAGTGGAAATATTGAGATTATTTCTATTGGTGTCTTTACCGATAAAATCAATCTGCACATCTGGATATTTAGCAAAAAATATATTTAGTGCTTTGGCTAGTACCACCACACCCTTTCTTTCTTCCAAACTACCCACATAGAGTATTCTATTCTGCTTTTTGATCTCGCTATCTAGACAGAAATTTGTTAGGTCGGCAGGATTGGGCGTAACCAATATGTTTTTCGCTTTTATGCCCATCTCACCCACAACAATTCTTTTTAATATCCTAGAACAACAAGTTACCTGATCGGCAACATTCAACATATATTTTTCCCACTCCAACATCTGCTGAGTGACTGCACCGAAATTGTTTTTATTGAATTGAAGCCAAACATGCAATGGAGTGTGTAATCTAACGACAATAGGAACCTTCCTGTATTGCTCAAAAAGTACTGTCTCTGCACCCCAATCTGGTACTTCTATAATATCTATTTGGTTATTATTCTGCAGGCGTAAAAGATGCTCGGATACTCTCTCCCTATATGTCACATAATTCTGAATCTGATCATCAGTTTGTGGGACATAAATTCTGGTAACATCCACACCATTCTCTATGTAATGTTGATCCTTTTTTAGTCCCCTGGCTATGACATAAACCTTGTGACCTTGTCGAACATATTCTTCTGCCAATCTTTTTTGGTAAGTGGCAATGCCACCAAAATTAGTCTCGGCTGGATATTCTTCGTGAACCAAACATATTCTCATATCATCACCTTTCCATTATATATTCTGATATCGCCTTTTGTACACCTGTATCGCTGGTATTATAACCCATATGAGATAATATTCTACATAATTGAATCTTTTTGCTTGTTTCTATATTTGAAGACAGAGCGTCTGTATATATTAGATGAAATGACTGATCATTACTATCCACATTGTATTTAGACAATATTCCAGACAATGTCTTGCCCACGCAAATCCTGTCTTCTAATTCAAGTGTAGACATTTCTTTTTTCGCACTAAAAGTCCTATCTATCATATTACGACTATCTTTATAGGCTAATCCCACCTTGGCAGTATTGCCATACTTGTCTTGAAAATAATCCAATAGTAATTCATAAGCTGACGGGAATAATATTATTTTGCCATATTTATCCAATTCTTCATACAAACCATCTAGTAAATATCCATAACCATTACCAGATAGTTTTTCTCTATCTCCAGAGAAATATCCGAGCAGTCTACCATCATCCTGTGCTTTGATAAAATCTGCACGGCTCATATAATCATAGTGGGTATCATCTGGTCTAGGATCGCGTGTTGTTATCTGACGAGCCACCCTATACCCCATGTATTTATGCAAAAACTCTGCAGAAAAAGATTTGCCCGTTCCACTCGGTCCTAATAAAGAAAAGATGTCCTGGTTATCTTCTATTGGCTTTCCCATAAAAACTTTCTTTCCCATAATTTTATCCCCCATTTATACTTATAGTATAAACAGGTAAACCAAAGAATGTCAATACCCAACTAAAATAAATCGTATGCTATTTTACCCGATATTTGATGAGCATATCTTTGTCCGATGCAGATATTCTATAACTATCCCTGCATTTACTAATTGCTTTGTTGATGACGAATTTATTGAGACTATCATGCTCACTTTCTATAAAAGTCAGAGTCTGGACTCTACATTTAGTAAAACACTCTGCCAGCAACCATGCCAATGCCATATTGACGTAATATTCCTTTTCGTCGCGCATGGTAATAATGGTGGACAGTATATCTGCTATGGTGTCTTCGCCCACCAATTTTAACATGACGATAACACCCAGTCTGCGAGTAAAAGTGTGGGTACTTTTTACACACTTTTTTGCATACTGCATATACTCTGGCACTTCATCTTTTTTAGGTTTAATTTTAATGGTGTCTATTGTCGCCCAATTATCTGCTTTTTGGCTATAAATAGTCAAATATTTTTCTTTTAGTTTTATATCTTTTATACGGCAAATAAGTCCACCTATAATGGTAGTATTAGTAAAATTATCCCACTGCCACATATCTATAAAAGATATGAAGTTACCCTTGGATATATCTCTTACTATTTCCCTTACTCTGTCCGATGGCACGGCAATACATGGAAGACTGGTATTCACTATCCTTTGCTCCCACTTGCCCTTTTCTTCGCCTTTGCTAAAAGTCATTAGATATAACTGAAATTCTGTCATATCTGCTTTAGTCCAAATATCTTTTATCAATTCCATATTATTATTGTAGCATAGTATGACCTATTTGCAAATCTATAAGTATAGTTTGCATTTTGACATTTTTATGATAATATATGGTATATAGGAGTAAATATGAAAATATCTTCACGTGGTAGATATGCATTACGTATAATGATAGCCCTTGCTACCAAAAAGCAGGAGTATATAAGCATATCCGAAATATCCAATGAACAACACATATCCAATAAATATCTAGAAAAAATAATGGCAATGCTTACCAAAGCCAAATTGATTATTAGCCAAAAGGGAACTAATGGTGGATATACCCTATCCAGAGCGCCTAAAGATTATACCATAGCCGAAATACTAGAACTCACTGGCGATGCACCAAATCTAGCACCCTGCCAGAAAAATCCTAATGCCTGCGAGCATGTACATGATTGCACCACAATAGGATATTGGGGCACACTGCAAAAGATGATATATGACCACCTAAATAGTGTTACCCTACAGGATATTATAGATAAAACTTTTTAAAGGTGTTGACATAAGCACCTTTTATTTGTATAATAATATCATACCAAAATGGTAGGATATTAAAAATATTGAGTAATATAGGAGATTATATGATATATTTAGACAATGCTAGCACCACGAGAGTCTCTCCCGAAGTAATAGTCGCTATGCGACCATACTGGGACGAGATATATGGTAATTGCAGTTCTCTACACGATATGGGACAAAGGGCCAAAGAGCATCTAGAAGACGCCAGAAATAGAATAGCAAAATGTCTGGGTGCAGAGTCGGATGAAATATATTTTACATCTGGTGGCTCTGAGAGTGATAATTGGGCTATAGATAGTGCCTGCAAATATGGTGCTATGAGAAACAAAAAACACATAATAACCACTGCCTTTGAGCATCACGCCATTTTACACACACTCAAAGAAAAAGAAAAACAAGGTTTCACTATTACATATCTACCCGTGTATGAAAATGGAATAGTAAAAGTGGCAGACGTAGAAAAAGCCATTACCGAAGAAACCTGTCTGGTAACCATCATGTATGCAAATAATGAGATAGGCACCATTCAGCCCATAGCAGAGATTGGCAATATCTGTGCAAAACACGGAGTAGTATTTCACACAGATGCCGTGCAGGCTGTGGGACATATACCTATCAATGTAAAAGCAGACAAAATATCTATGTTGTCTCTATCTGCACATAAATTTCATGGGCCAAAAGGTGTGGGAATGCTTTTCTGCAAAAAAGGCTCGCCACTATTCCCTTTCGTCCATGGTGGTGGGCAGGAAAGAAATAGACGAGCAGGTACCGAAAATCTACCTGGCATAATGGGTATGTGTGTGGCACTAGAGAGTGCTACAAAAGATATGGCTAAAGTCAATGATAGACTAATAGAATATAGAGACAAATTATTTACGGAATTATCCAAAATACCACACAGCAAAATAAATGGAGATACTATCTCTAGACTACCCGGCAATTTCAATATGAGTTTTGAAGGAATAGAAGGCGAGAGCCTACTGCTCATGCTCAACGATATGGATATATGTGCGTCTTCTGGCTCGGCATGTACTAGTGGTTCGCTAGATCCTAGTCACGTACTACTAGCCATAGGACTTCCACACGAAATTGCTCATGGCAGTCTGAGACTAACACTATCCAAATATACCACGATAGAAGATATAAACCATGCAATAGAATCGGTACCAAAAGTAGTAGCACATTTACGTAAATTCAGTCCAGTATGGGACGAGATGGAAAAAGGAGTAATCAAACATGTTATATAGTGAAAAAGTTATGGACCATTTTCGCCATCCTAGGAATATAGGAGAAATGGAAAACCCCGATGCAATAGGAGAAGTAGGTAATGCTAAATGTGGAGACATAATGCGTATGTATCTCAAAATTGATGGAGATACAATCACCGATGTGAAATTCATGACATTCGGCTGTGGCAGTGCAATAGCAACTAGTTCTATTGCTACCGAGATGATAAAAGGCAAAAAAATAAAAGACGCCCTACAACTCACCAATCAAGCAGTAGTAGAAGCCCTAGACGGTCTGCCTGCTCACAAATTGCATTGTTCGGTTCTAGCCGAAGAAGCAGTTAAGGCCGCTATAAAGGATTATTATGACAGAAATGGTATAGATTATGACAAAAGTCTGTATGCACCTGGCACATGTGTGTGCTGTCATACTGCAGACAAAAAAGACGACTGATGTCGTCTTTTTCTTTTACATACCATTTTCTTCCACTGGTGTGGATATATCTTTTACATGAGCATACGCCCTTTTTATTATGTCTTGGAATTCTGGTGGGAGTTTAGACATGGCTTGTTTTTTCAGAGCACCATCTATACCATACATGGCTTCGGCCATACTGCCCACAATACATGCATTGGTATCCGTATCTCCACCGAAAGATAGTGCCAGTCTAATACTATCTTCAAAAGATTTTGACTCAAATAGTGAATACATACACACATCCATTGTGTCTTCGCAAGTATAATTAAATTTAGTTATATGTGGTTTACGAATATCTATATGTAATTTCTTTATGATGTCGTTTTTGCTCATGCCCTGTCTAGCATAGTATATAATGAGTGCCACTCTGGTAGCACTATCTATAGACTCGGGTGCATTGTGTGATGGCATGGTAGCCTTTCTCGCATTTACTATTACATCTGCTTCGGTATTGAATAGATACCCTACAGGAGACACCCTCATCATAGCACCATTACCATGACTAATGCCCACATCATGACCTTGCGCCCATTTGGTAAGTCCTGGCGAAAACATGGTCTTGAAATACGGTCTATGCTCGGGTAATTCATCTCCATATTTTTTTACATACTCACGCAATTTTTCGCCATAGTCTGCTCCACTCAAAATGGCATCGGCAATAGCCACAGTAAGTATGGTATCATCACTATAAAACCCATCTTTAGGTATTGTATCCTGAGAAGATACTGGGCTAACACCTTTGATCTGGCCATACTCATATATAGAGCCTGCCAGATCCCCTATTACTGCTCCTAACATAATTCACTCCTACATACATTCTAGCATAAATATTTCACGAATACAAGAACGAAAATTTAAAAGAAATAATAATAAAAAAGGTATTTGCAATTTATGTCAAGTGAGAGTATAATAAATATTAGGGAGATAACTATGAAAATAGCAGAAGAAATAAAAAATTTTAGAGATAAAATAACAGCATATTTCGAAAGTAAAGAATTCTATGAATTCGTAAAAGAAAATACTTCACCCAATTTTATGAAAGATTATTTCGAGATACTGAAAAAATATTTACGTGGTGGCAAATGCATTAGGGGATATCTAGTATCTCTAGGATACAAAATATGTGGTGGCAAACAGCATACAAACGATATCGTAAAGGCAGCCACTGCATACGAAATATTTGAGTCGGCAATACTAGCACAAGACGACATGATGGATAAAGGCGAAATGCGTCGTGGCATACCATCTATGTACGTGTACTTAGGTGGCGACCATAATGCAAAGTCGATTACAACTACCATAGCCGATGCAGGATTTTTCCTAAGTAATCAATTACTATCTAGTACACACTTTGATGCAAAGACTCTCATTGAGACTCAAAGAATACAGAATAAAATATACATCAAGACTGCTTGTGGACAATTAGCCGACCTAAACCTATCCACTAGCGAAGATTATACCGAAGATGAAGTACTACAGATGTACGAATTAAAGACAGCCAATTACACCATTATTGGCCCAATGCTAATAGGAGCAACACTCGCAGGAGCAAAGCCTAAACAAATAAAAGAAATACAGAATATCGGACTAAATCTAGGACTAATATTCCAGATAAAAGACGACTATCTAGGTATTTTCGGTAACGAAAAAGAAATGGGCAAAACACAATGTGTAGATATAATAGAAGGTAAAAAGACCATACTTACTGCACATTTTCAAAAATACTGTACGCCTATACAAAATATGAAATTTAAACACTACTATGGCAGAAAGGCTTTTGGACAGCAAAAAGCCATTATGAAATTGTTTACCGATACTCAAACCAAAGACTATGTTGAAGCATATAGCGAAAAATTAGCCAAAGAAACAAACTCAATACTCTCTGCATCTAGTTTTCAGCCTGCAGACAAAAAGAAACTATCCGAATTTATCGACTTTCTACTTAGTAGAAAAAAATAAGACCAAAAAAAGACATCTATACGATGTCAATTTTGAAACTTGCAAAAAGAGAACATTAACCAATGTTCTCTTTTGTTTTATCCAATTTTTCTCTATGCGAGTAAAGTAAATTTGAAAATTTTTCGTTTTGTCTAATAAAATCTAATAAATATTGCTCTGTAATTTCAAACTGATTATTTTCTGGCGATCTAGCTTTTGTAGCTAAAACTTGTATGTTTTTTTCGTTGGTAATTCTAAAACTATGTAATATGCGATTTCTTTTTTTTGCTAATTCTCTATAACTATCTGCAACACTTAAATCAATATTCTTAAAACATTTATCTACTTCTTGTTGGAATCTTTGCTCGTTTTCATCTATTAAACTATACCACGATAATTTTGGATTAATATTTAATAAAAGTTCTATTAAAAATCCAGTATTAGAATTAAAAACACAAATAGCACTTCCTAGCAATTCTCTGTATTTTTTTGTTGGTAGTGATTGTTTTGTATAACTCTCGTACATTTAGTTCTCTCCTAGATTATATAATTTTCTCCCTCTAAACCATATTTGAGTTTGATTATTTCTATTGCATCTATTATATC
>CAKJZJ010000013.1 GCA_918292005.1 Clostridiales bacterium | reverse complement strand
TCTATATACATTACTGGATTATATTTACTATCCATAACATATAATCCCTGGAAATCATCTGCTGAAAATCCACTGAATGTAACAGAGCTTACGCCATTTATTGCTAAATTTGTAGACAATATACATCTTTGGTTTGGTGTCTTACCAATGTAAAGAATATTAGATGTATATTTAATATCATCGTTATATGCGCTCTTTTCTAATCTACCAACATTATTCACAATTGGCTCTTCATGCATATTAAACCAAAAACCAGCTTTATTATTAATAACATCATATTTTACTGGTAAATTTATACCTTCTTTACCAATATTAGTCTTTTTAACAACTTCTTTTAAATATGTATATCTATAAAAATCATATTTATCTTCTTCACCTTCGGCTAAATCACCATTAGCTATTCTATAATTATCCATAGGAAATATATCATCAGCGAAAGAATGTCTCTCGAATTCATCTTGTGCTTCTAATATATTGATATTATGATTCGCTGTTAAATTATTATCCCATGTGCAATTAGCAAAATTTACTGTGTATGCACCTGTCTGTGAATGCGTATACCATGGATCTGGTGGAGTTATTGGCTGATATTCTTCACCAGCACTCAAATACTCAAATTCGTCGCCATAATAGAATATACTATTTTCATCATTTAATGCATAATTACCTAAATTATAATTTGCTGCCTGTGATTCATATGCAAAACCATTAAGAGTACGTGTCATTAATGCAGTGCCTACAGAATTACCTTTATAATCAAAAAGCTGACATATTGCGGCAGACCATATAGCAGATTCTCCAGCATTATCTGCTTCGTATATTGCATCAGGCTTTTTACCATTACCATACACTTGTTCAGGAGTATATATGCCATTTTCTGATTTTGTCAATACGGTCATTGCTGTGCTTACACCAGTAAGTGCAGCTTCGCTCCAATCATTTACGACAACACCGTTTCCATCAGCTGGATAAAAACCTTGTTCTGGACTTGCTGTATATGTCGATTTTTTCTGCGTCATGTATGCAGAATATAATGGAGGTGGAGTTGTAGCAGTTAAAACTTCTGTAACTTGATCATTCATATCCAATTTATATCCAGTCACGTAGCCTTCGCCTCCTGCTGGATAATATATTGGTTCAACAGCAACTGGTTGTAATATATAACTAGCGGCATAGAAAAAATTAGAGTCATCATCACCACGTTTTCTTTTACCAATTAATAAATGATTCCATTGCATATTCATGTATGGTGATGTCTGGCCATCATTTAACATTAAGTATGACATTGCTGTAAATCTAATTTTACTCTCAAATGTACCTGGGTCAGATATTGCAGTATGACTATAACTATAACCACTAATATTATTCAATCTATATTCTGTAGTATCTCCATCTGGATATGCTTTTAAATATTCCGGTGAAACATATGAATTTAAATATAAAGTGCCATCACTAAATGGTATATCATTTCCATTAAGTGTAGTATAAGCT
>CAKJZJ010000012.1 GCA_918292005.1 Clostridiales bacterium | reverse complement strand
GTTCTGTGCTGTATCAAATCATAGTTACAGCCAAATATAATAGAATACAATCCAGCCTCATTTATGATTGTCATATCTTGATTACCACCAAGGGTGTAACACTTCGTTACATCCTTATCATCATCGTCAACATATTTTGCTACTGCTACACGGGAATTGCTATATCCAATACAATCACACACATCTTTAACGACAAACCAAACAGCACCGTCAATAATAACCGTTCTGATCCTTCCAAGCTCACCACAATCAAGTGCCCTTAACTGCGTATCTACGTCGTTTTTACTAATTACTTCTGTTTTTACTACACTTATGTTTTCGCTCATAAAGCCCTCCTAAATATCTGTCTGTTGCTTCACTTTGCAGCTGCATCGGTAGACTGTAGTCATATCACAAATTCAACGCAAGCACACATTCCAACTTACAGCATCACCTGTATCATGCCGTAGTTGCCGTGGTAGAAAGTAGTCATATATCATTTTAAAAACCGCATCTGCGGTATGTGTACTTGCTCATACTACTATAATATCACACTATGCACTATTTGTCAAGAGTTTCCCAAAATATTTTGACATTTATATTTTTATGCATATAATATATAATTATTTCAAGCTATTATACGTCATAATTATTTTTTCGTCTTCTTAGCCGTGAGTATTTGTATTCCGATTGTTCATAGACAATGGATATACAGTTTACCCTACCATAATCAATATTGTCTATCTATTGTCTCCGAAAATCCCCCTTTATTTATAAAATAGATAAATGACCCCCATAGAGAAAAATGTGATACGGGGCTACGCCCCTTGGCTTCGCCAATCTTAAATAAATAGTAAATAATATTAACTATAAAAGCCATTTTAGCAATCACTCTTACCAACATCACACTATCCATATCTCTCATATCTTCACTTTAGATTTTACCCCTACTACATTTTAGATTTTCTCCGAATACTATCTTCATATCTATCTCTTTATTCTTATATAGTCTATCATATCAGTAAGATATATTATCTTCTCCTATGAGTATCATCTCTTACAGGACAGATATTCTTCTTTATCGAAGTTATCGTATCTATCTTATAAG
>CAKJZJ010000011.1 GCA_918292005.1 Clostridiales bacterium | reverse complement strand
TTTATTAATATTAATAACTTTATTATATTACAAATATTACATAATATAATATGGGGGATTTGTATATTGTCTTTTAAAAAAATTTTTTGATATGCAAAAAGTCCGATAGGGGATTGCATAAAAATGCATTTTTTATGCATTTAGGGCAAAAATTTTCAAAAAAATAGGACAAAAACGGCTAAATATAGCGATTATACATAAAATTGCATAAATATACATTTTAAAAAATCACTATGCATAAACATGAATTTTTATAAAAAAAAATATGAATAAATATGCAAAAACCCCTTGCATAAAGATAAAAGTTGTTGTATAATTATTGCAATCACTGAATAAGTGATAAAACAAATGATTGTTAGGTGGAATGATCGTTTGAGCGAATTAATTACAAGTTTTGAGGTGGAAATATGGCTCGTAATTCAAGGCAATCTAAGATACTGGAGTTAATCTCGACAAAAGAGATTGAGACTCAGGAAGAATTAGTATCTTCTCTCAAAGAAGCAGGGTTTGATATAACTCAGGCGACTATCAGTAGAGATATCAAAGAATTGGGGTTGATAAAGATTCTATCTGATAGCAAAAAGTACAAGTATGCAGTTGTGAATTCATCTGCACAGGCATTGTCAAATAAATGTCTAAGTATTTTCAAGGAATGTGTTATATCTGTTAGATCTGCGCAAAATTTGACCATAGTGAAGACTATTAAAGGTACTGCCGGCATGGTTAGTACACTAGTAGATCAATTATCACTATCTCAAGTTCTAGGCTGTACGTATGGGGACGACACAGTACTAGTTATTACATGCGACCAAGATGACGCATATTTTGTGAGAGATAAATTGAATGGGCTTATGAATGAATAGTTGATTCGCACCACACATCAAAAATACAATTAGCAATAATTGTATTTTTTTATTTTAGTTGTTATTTGTATTACTTTTTGATACAATGTTAAAAAATATTTGATTAGGATTTGTCTATATGTTATCGACACTTAGGATTCAAAATCTAGCATTAATAGAAAAAGCAGTTGTCAATTTCGAAGATGGTTTCAATGCATTGACTGGCGAGACTGGTGCAGGTAAGTCTTTACTGGTGGATGCACTTCTTTTTCTTACGGGTATTCGTGCTGATAAAACTCTCATAAAGTCTGGTCAAGATTATGCTAGAGTAGATGGGGTTTTTACAGTAGATACTGCCGATAGAGATATAGCAGATATTATGTCTAATATCGGACTGGATAATGATGGTACAATAGTAATATCTAGATATTTTTCGCTTTCTGGCAAAAATGAATGTAGAATAAATGGAGAATTGGTTACACTCAATATCATTAGGAAATTATCGGCTATATTGCTAGATATTTTTGGTCAAAATGATAGTTTGGTTTTGCTGGATCCAGATAAACATTTGATGTTAACAGATGCCATGTTTGCCGATAGACTAGTAGAGCCTAAAGGTAGACTCCTAGTTGAATTAAACGAATTGAGAAAAATAGACACCCAAATCAAAGAATTGGGTGGATTAGATGCCGATAGAGAGAATAATATTAGACTCATACAGTTTGAGATAGAAGAAATAGATAAAGCCGATCTATCTATAGGGCTTGAAGAAGACCTTAAATCCAGAATTACACTAATGGAGAATAGTGAGAAAATTCATCGTACACTTGTCGATACTTTGGAATTGCTCAATGGCGAATATAGTATACCTAATGCCATTAAAATAGCCACCAATAATATTCAGCAGATTGCAGATTTAAATACAAAGTATTTAGAAATCAAAGATAGACTCAATTCCGTCAAATACGAATTGGAAGATATTGTTGACGATATCAGCAAAAGTAAGGACGAAATATATTATTCTGAGAGTGAATTAGATGCTCTAAATGATAGATTGCAGGATATCAAAGACCTTGAGCGTAAATATGGTAGGACTATTGCTGATGTGCTAGATAAACGTGATGAATTAAATATCAAACTACAGAAATTGCTAGGGGCCGATGCAGAATTGGAGAAACTTCGTCATGAAAAAGACGAATGCTTGCATAGAATACTCTCTGTGTGTAATGAATTGCACGAGATTCGCGTTAGAGAGATAGCATTATTCCGTGATAGACTAGTGAAAGAATTGCATAGTTTAGGTATGAAAAATGCTAGATTTGATGCTGTATTTACACAAAAATTCGATATTAATAATATCGAAAGTATTGTGACTCCCGATGGTGCAGATAGATTAGAGTATATGTTTTCTGCCAATCTGGGTGTAGAATTACGACCACTATCTAAAATCATATCTGGTGGCGAAATGAGTAGATTTATGCTTGCATTCAAATCTATCCAAAATTCAGATAAACATAAAACTTGTATTTTTGATGAGATAGATGCTGGCATTGGTGGTGAGATAGGTGGTGTGGTTGGACAGAAAATATGTAATGTTTCTAGATTTAATCAGGTCATCTGTATCACACATTTACCTACGATTGCTGTGTATGCAGATAATAATTATAGGATAGAAAAGCATGACGAGAATGGTATTACAGTAACCACAGTATCTCATCTAAATTCTCAAGAAAAAGTAGTAGAAATAGCCAGAATGTTGGGTAATTCGGGGAATACTACCACACTTGCTCATGCCGAAGATATAATTAAAGATGCCAATCACTACAAAGTGTGTCTTTGATGCATAATTTCGACTATTTTATTTAAAATACTCTTGTACGACTGTACTAGGAGTATTTTTTTATGAAATGGAAAAAGGTTTTGCTAATACTACTTATTTCGCTATTTATCGTAGTGTCTATTAGTTTTCCTTATGATTTGCTTATTAAATATTCCGAAAATATGGTAGTAACACATGCAGAATTGCAGGATATCCTACAAGGAAATTTATTCATAAAGCCGTATATTGCATCCGTGTCTGCCAGTTCTGCCGAAGATGAATTTAATGAATATGTGATAAAATATAGACTTTTCAATCTTTTCAATATATGTCATCTAAAAGTAAATGTAGTCGAGCCAGATAGATATTTTGCTGGTGGTAATGCTCTAGGTATATCCTTGCAGTCCAAAGGTGTTATACTTATCGGTGGCAATTATATAGTGACTACAGATGGGGTGGCTAGACCTTTTGAAGATAGTGGTTTACTATCTGGCGATATTATTACTCACATGGATGGTGTGGAGATATCCAGCGTTGATGATATTAGCGACATTCTAGAGTCATATACTGGTGGAGATATACACCTAGATGTAAAACGTGGTGGAGAGATTATATCTCTATCTATTACTCCAGCATACGATATAATGACCAGGTCATATAGACTAGGTTTATGGGTAAAAGAAGACTCCGTGGGTATAGGTACTCTCACATTTATTAATGCTACTACGCGTAGATTTGGCTCTCTAGGTCATTCTATCAATGATGCCGATACCAATGAATGTGTCGAAGTCAGTGGTGGTAATATTTATCAGGGCAAAATATTGGGTGTAAAAAAAGGTAAATCTGGCTCTGCAGGAGAATTGCTTGGAACATTCAGTAGAGATACTGTACTGGGTAGTATAGATAAAAATTGTGAATTTGGAGTGTATGGATATGTAGATGATCCAACGGTATTTACTGTGAGCAAAAAGTCTTTAGAGCTAGGTGGTAGACTTACTGCCAGACCGGGCAAAGCCCAGATATACTCATGTATAGATGGAGAAAATGTAGAAACATTTGATATAGAGATAATCAAAACCAATTTTCAACAGTCTTGTAATGAAAAGAGTATGGTTATCCGTGTTATAGACTCTGACCTAATATCTAGGACTGGTGGTATAGTACAGGGCATGAGTGGTAGTCCTATTATTCAAGATGGTAAACTTATTGGGGCTGTAACTCATGTATTTGTCAATGATGCGACCAAAGGTTTTGGTATTTATATAGATTGGATGGTGAATGAGTAATATATAGAGTATTGTCATACCGACCGAATGTAGTGAGTGGAGTGTATCTGTGTGGATAGTCAATTTCGACTTGTCCACATTTTTATTTTTTTTCGTTAAACATTGGGTTTTGCATTACAAAAAGTTTTTTATGTGTTATCATATCTTTGCATAGAAAAATTCTAATGGAGAAATATGATGAGAATTAATAGAAATATACTTATAACTGGAATAATTGCTGTTGCAATGATATGTGGTTGTATGCTGGGGCTTGGTGTGCACGATCAAGTCAAAACTGCTTATGCTACTGAGTTTGAAAATATTGCAGTATCTGAATTGCAAATTGTATTACATAGATATGACCATAGCACTAGCTCTACTACATTTGAGGGTGGCAAGTATTTGCACATCAACCCTTCTTATGAAACAGTAGAGACAAATAGCTCAAGTGCTGGTGCTGATATGGAATATGATGTCAGCACTGGTGTTTTGAAACTTTATGACACTGACAATATATCAAACTACAAAGGCGACATTTCTCTTTATGGATTAAACACATCTGACAAGCAATTGACCATTGAAGATTATTATAATGGCTTTGATTTCTATATTTTGGCATTTGAAAAAGGAAATTTAACAATAGAAAATACCTCTGGAAATCCTAATTCTGTTGGCGGGATTAGTTGGCAAAATAAATTTAAGATTAATGGAGAATTGACTATTCGTGGCAATACAGTGATTAGGCCATATAATGGTGCAACTGGTTATAATACAAGTGTCAACAATATAATTGAAGCAGGAACTCTCAAACTTTTGGATAATGCATCATTAATTTATAATGCAGGAGTTAATGACAATGTTTATTCTCTTGTCTATGTTAACAGTTTGGTTTTGAATACTGATGGAGAACTTAATCTTAATTCAAAAAATGAACCTGATACTAAAAAAGTTCTTTACACAAATGATGTAACTCTCACAAAGTGTGGTAGAATTACACTTGCTGGTCCCGATAACTATACAGACAAACTAACAAATTCAACATATTTGCGAAATGCTCCAACAACACCAATCTCTGGTTATTATGCAACAATAATAGAAAATGGTAATGCTTATGATGGATATCTCAAAACCTATTATTTGATATCCAATTCAAAAAAATTTAAAGTTTCATTTGATAGTTATGGTGGAACAGGGACAATGGCTCCAGTTGAAAACGTTAATGGAGTGTTCGTGCTGCCTGAATGTACTTTTACACCACCAGAAGTATCAGATTATAATTTAGAATTCAAATGTTGGTCTGACAAATCGTATGGGGGAAAACAATATGCGGTTGGCGATACTATAACTTTATATCAAAACATTACATTATATGCATTATGGCAAAAAGCACAAACTTATACAATACAATTTTATGGAAATGATGGCAGTGGTAGTATGCCAGCTGTAAATACAACAGGAGTATATACATTACCTGCATGCACATTCACAGCACCAGAGAATAAAGTATTCAAATGTTGGGAAATAAAAGGTAATTACTATAGTGTTGGTGATGAGTATGTTGTAACTGACAATCTTTCAATTTATGCAGTTTGGGAAAATATGTCGTTTACGCAACAACCAATTAGTCAAGCCAGAAGTCTAGATGCATTAGATACTGAAATCACACCAGATTGGGATGTGAATTTCACTGCGACAAAATATGAGGTTGTTGAAAATAGTGTTGTAACTGATACAGTAAATCATAAATGGTTTAGTGTTGACAGCAATGTTGCATCAACTAGAACTTTAACAATTCGTGCATATTTCGATGATACACATTATATTACAAGTGATGAATTTACACTAACTTGGACAAGTGTTACACTTAGGGTCATTTATAGTCCTGGTGAGGGCAGTGGTACCAATGAGATTTTTGAATATGAGAGTAACAATTCAGTCAAATTGTTACCTTGCAATTATTTTAGTTTCAGTTTAACAGGTCACGAATTTGATTACTGGTCAATTAGAATTTTAGGCGACAATGAAACTGAAGTTGCAGAAAAAAATCCTGGTGAAACATATCAACTTGCTTCCAATGAGATAGTTATAGTCGCAATTTGGAAAGAGAAGCAAATAGACCGTTTTATTGCGGCATATTCAGATACATATGTCGTCGCTGGGTCTCTTATTGATCCTTCTAAAATTATATTGAGAATGTACTATACTGATGGTTCTGTTGATGTAAAAGACAATAATCAGGTAGGTTTTATGGTAGGCACTCAAGCAATACTCGATATAACAATTTTTGAGTTTGATACCGTTGGTACTACCAACATAAAAGTTACTTGTGAAAATAAAGAATCAATCATGAAAATCAGCGTTGCGGGATTTAGGGTGGTACTAAATTCCAATAATGAAGATGATTTGTTCCAAATAACAGAAGATGTTTATGGTCAATATACATTACCAACAACTTGTTTGTTTAATGCGCCAGAAGGCAAAGAATTTGATGGATGGGCATTATCTAGTAATGGTAATAAAATAAATGAAACAACAATTAATGTAGATAGTGATACAGTACTCTTTGCTATATGGGAAGATATTCCTGTTGATCCAGAACAAACAGAGCAGCCAGAAAATCCAAATACTACAGAGACACCATCTAATAATGGTGGAATATCTGCAGGGGCAATAGTAGGTATTGTACTTGGTTCAATAGTTGTCTTAGGTGGTGCAGGGTTCTGCGTATATTGGTTTGTATTCCGTAAAAAGAAAATAGTTAAATAATTTAGTATTGTAAAATGACTTGGTTTTATCCCAGGTCATTTTTATTTTTTTTGCTAAAAACCTTGACAAAGGTGCATTATATATATATAATAATCTCGTAGTTTAAAGAAGAAGGCCACTTCTCACCCATTGAATTCCGTTTTAATGTGGTTAAAGAATAGATTTCATTATTTATTTTTTGAGAGGAGTGGGTAAATATGTTTACTCACTTTTTTATATCTATAAATTTATTTTGGGGGTATACAACTATTAAAGAGTTGCTTATTAATGAACAAATTAGAGTTCAGCAGGTTAGACTAGTAGGTAGTCAGGGCGAGGCTTATGGTATCGTGAGCCTAAATGAAGCAAAGGCTAAAGCCGAAGAAGAAGGACTAGATTTGGTATTACTTTCACCAAATGCAGTTCCACCAGTTTGCAAAATTATGGATTATGGCAAACATCGTTTCGACACTCTTAAAAAAGAGAAAGAAGCAAAAAAGAAACAAAAAACTACCGAAGTAAAAGGTATGCAATTAAGTATGAATATTGCCGACAATGACATGCAGTTTAAAGCAAAGAATGTTCGTAAATTCCTACTCAATGGCGACAAAGTAAAAGTATCACTACGTATGTTCGGTAGACAACTAGCCAATCCACAGATGGGTATGCCTATCATGGATAAATTCTATCAGATGCTATCCGATGTATGCGACCTAACTAGCAAGCCAGAGATTAATGGTAGACAGATAGTAATGGTTTTATCACCAAAGAATACAAAATAACTATATAAGGAGAGAAAATTATGCCTAAGCAAAAAACACACACAGGTGCAAAGAAAAGATTTAAACTAAAAAAATCTGGAGTAATCAAAAGAAATAAAATGAATAGAAGACATATCTTAACCAAAAAGTCTCCTGCTAGAAAGAGAAGACTAAGAAAGGCTGGATATGTAAGCAAAGCCGATGAAAAGAATATCAAAGGATTGCTATCAGCATAATAGGGGGTTAGACTTATGAGAATCAAAAGAAGTGTAAATGCATTAAAGAAAAGAAGAAAAGTTCTTAGAAGTGCTAAAGGTTATTGGGGTGCTAGAAGTAAACTCTATAGAGTTGCTAAGCAAGCCGTTATGAAAGCAGGTCAATATGCTTATACAGGTAGAAGACTAAAGAAAAGAGATTTCAGACAATTATGGATTGCTAGAATCAATGCTGGTTGCCGTGCCAATGATATGTCATATAGCCAATTCATGCATGGATTAAAGGTTGCAAAAATTGACCTAAATAGAAAAGTTCTTGCAGACCTAGCTGCTACTGACGAAAAGGCTTTTGCTAGTCTAGTAGCTACTGCAAAAAAAGCACTTAATAAATAATTAATTTGCTATTTAAACAAGTATTATATCTTTCGTAATACTTGTTTTTCCGTTTTTATTATACAACTAATTTGGGGGTAAATATGATTACAAGCAAAGACAATCATATTGTCAAATTAGCCAAACTTTTAAAAATTAAAAAATATTGTAGAATACATAATAAATGCCTAGTAGAAAGTGTAAAAATTGTATCCGAATTGTATTCCAGGGGATTGGTAGATACTATTATTCTGGCTAAATCTAGAGAAAATCTGTCAGAGCGCTTTAAAGATACACATATAGAGATAGTCTCACAGTCTATAGCAGACTACTTATCTGACACTGTGACTACCGATGGAGTATTTGCCATATGTCAGATACCATCTCCTAGGTCGCAACACGACTTTCATAGGTGTATCATACTAGATAGAATCCAAGATCCTAGCAATTACGGTGCTATCATTCGTAGTGCTTGTGCATTCGGATATACTACTATTCTTTCTATAGACTCGGTATATCCATATACTACCAAATGTATTAGGTCTAGCATGGGGTATGTATTTGATGTTGATTTGATTGACTGCGATTATGCTATGTTGCAGGATATTAGAGAAAAACATAATGTGAAAATTATTACTGCAGATATGTCTGGAGATACTGCACACAGTGTCAATATTGGTGGAAATGTAGGTATTGTGATTGGTAATGAAGGCAGGGGTATTAGTGAGGACATTAGGGCAATCTCTGATATGACAATTAGTATTCCTATGCTTAATAATGTAGAGAGTTTGAATGCCAGTGTGAGTGCTAGTATACTCATGTATTTATATAGATAAAAAGAGGTAAATTTTATGTCAGGTCACAATAAATGGACGAAAATTAAAAATACAAAAGAGAAAAACGATCAACAGAATGCTAAAGTTTATACCAAAATTGGTAGAGAAATTGCAGTTGCTGTTAAATTGGGTGGACCAGATCCAAATTCAAATTCACAACTGAAGAATATTATTGCTAAGGCTCGTGCAGTGAATATGCCTAATGATAATATTAATCGTAGTATCAAAAAGGCTAGTGGTGAATTAGGCTCTGTCAATTATGAGAGCATGACATACGAAGGTTATGGCGTGGCTGGTAGTGCTGTCATTGTATATGCTTTGACAGACAATAAAAATAGAACAGCTAGTGATGTTAGACACATTTTTGATAAATTTGGTGGTTCGTTAGGTAGCAATGGCTGTGTATCGTATTTGTTTACCAAAAAAGGCGTTATTTACGTACAAAAAGGTATGGGTATATCTGATGATGACATGATGATGATAGCCCTAGATGCTGGTGCTGATGATATTTCTATTGGTGATGAAGTATTTGAGATTTATACTACTCCAGATACTTTTGATACCGTAAAAGAGAATTTAGAAAAAAATAATATCGCTATTGCAGATAGTTCTATCGATTTAATTCCATCATCTTATGTAACACTGCCTGCAGATAAAGAAGCAACTTTTGTAAAAATGATTGATGCTCTCGAAGATAGTGATGATGTGCAAGAAGTTTATCACAATGTAGAACTTCAAGAAGAATAAAAATATACAGGATATGCTGTACTCTATTATGAGATGTTTTTAGTGATAGGGTCGGCATATTTTTTATTTTGTAAAACATTTGTTTGACTTGCTCTATTTAATATAATATACTCTATATGTTAATATGGAGATATTATGATTATTTTAGGAATAGACCCCGGACTAGCGATAGTAGGTTTTGGAGTATTGAGAAAAGAAAAATCAAAAATAGATGTTGTGGATTATGGTGTTATTACTACACCCAAAGAAGATACTTTGCCTATACGTCTTAGCAAAATATACAAAGGCATGTGTGAGCTTATTGATACTTTTAAACCCGATCAAGTTGCCCTAGAAGAATTGTTTTTCAATACCAATATTACGACTGGTATTACGGTTGCTGAGGCTAGGGGTGTAATACTTTTGGCTTGTATTAATAAAGGTGTAAAACTATTTGAATACACACCTTTGCAGATCAAACAGGCTCTCACAGGTAATGGTAGAGCTGATAAACATCAGGTACAGTACATGGTCAAAACTATCCTAAAACTTAGTGCTATTCCGAAGCCTGATGATGCGGCTGATGGACTGGCTGCAGCACTATGTCATAGTCAGACCAATCTACTACTTGCCGGTACGGATATTAAATAGGAGTATATCATGTTTTCGTTTTTAACTGGAATAATTGAAGAAAAAGATAATAATATTGCAGTAGTCAATTGTAATGGTGTTGGCTTTGAACTCAATGTCAGCGATACCACCATATATGAATTACCCAATGTAGGTGAGATGGCTACAGTATATACATACATGGCTGTTAGAGAAGATGCTATTACACTTTTTGGATTTGCCACTCGTGATGAAAAATCTGCATTTTTGAAACTTATTGGTGTTAGTGGTGTTGGTGGCAAAATGGCTATTGCCATACTATCTGCTATGCCTGTAGCAGATTTGATTGATGCTATCGTAACTGAGAATATCAAATTATTGTCATCGGTAAAAGGTTTAGGCAAAAAGACTGCTGAGAGAATAATTCTTGAATTAAAAAATAGTTTTGATGATTTGCAACTGAGTATGTTGAAGCCTAATTCTACTAGAGCAGTTTCTACTAGTGCTGTTGAAGAAGCCATTGATACTCTAGTTGCTATGGGACTTACTAGGTTTGATGCAACCAAGGTAGTCAAAAATGTTGCACTCGTAGATGACAAAGCCGAAGATATTGTGAAAAAAGCACTCAAGAATATGAATAGATAGTGTTTAGGGGTATTCATGGAAGAAGAGAGATTTATTACATCTACTAGGAATCTAACAGAGACTGAAGTGGAGAATACACTTAGACCAACTACAATGGATGAGTATGTTGGTCAAGAGAAAATTAAGAAAAATCTGAATATTTATATCCAAGCAGCAAAAAAACGTGGAGATGCACTCGACCACGTACTTTTGTATGGCCCACCAGGATTAGGCAAAACCACACTTTCACACATTATTGCCAATGAATTGGGTACTAATATCAAGATTACTTCGGGACCTGCTATAGAAAAAGTGGCAGATCTAGCGAGTATATTATCCAATATGCAGAAAAATGAAGTCCTTTTCATAGACGAAATTCATAGACTCAGTAGGTCTGTAGAAGAAGTATTATATCCTGCAATGGAAGATTTTGCATTGGATATCATATTGGGTAAAGGCCCAGGTGCTAGAACTATGAGAATCAATGTAGAGCCATTTACTCTAATTGGTGCTACTACCAAGGCTGGAATGCTTACAGGTCCACTTCGTGATAGATTTGGTGTTGTATGCAGACTAGAAATGTACAATACCGAAGAATTATCTAGAATTATCAAACGAAGTGCTGGTATTCTCAATATCGCCATTACTGACGAAGCATGTATAGAATTAGCCAAACGTAGTCGTGGCACACCTAGAATTGCAAATAGACTTCTTCGTCGTATCAGAGACTTTGCAGAAGTATCTGGTAGTGATACTATCTCCAATGAGATTTGTAAACAAGCACTAGAGATACTGGAAGTAGATGATTTGGGACTAGATTATACAGATAGGGTTTTGCTAGAGACCATTATTGATAAATTCCATGGTGGCCCAGTTGGTCTCAATACACTCTCTGCTGCTACTGGTGAAGATGCTAATACTATAGAAGATGTTTATGAGCCATATCTATTACAATTAGGTTTTGTTGCTCGTACTCCTAGGGGTAGAGTAGTTTTGCCTAATGCATACAAGCATCTGGGTAAAAAATTATCTGCTAAAAATCAAGAATATTTAAAACTTTTCGTAGAAAATGGTGAAGATGATGAATAAAAACAATGTTGATTTAATGTCCACCAAATCATATTTTTACGAATTGCCTGAGTCATTGATAGCTCAGACTCCTGTTGAGCCTAGAGATAGTTCTAGACTACTAGTTTACAATAAATCTACTGGTGAGATTTCTCACAAGATTTTTCACGATATTATAGATTATTTGCATAGTGGAGATGTATTAGTTATCAATAATACTAGGGTTTTACCAGCAAGGCTTTATGGCAAAAAGGATACTGGTGCTAGTATTGAGATACTGCTTCTCAAACGTATTGATATTAATACTTGGGAGTGTTTGGCACGACCAGGCAAACGATTAAAAGTGAATAGCAAGATTATTTTCTCAGATGAACTAACTGGTGAAATAATTGACGATACCGATTTTGGTGGAAAAATAATTAAGTTTACTTTTGATGGTGTCTTTGAAGCAATAGTGGATAAAATAGGTGTTATGCCATTGCCACCATACATCAAACACCAATATAAAGATAAAGAAAGGTATCAGACAGTATATAATAAAATTCTTGGTAGCAGTGCTGCTCCAACTGCAGGCTTGCATTTTACAAAAGAACTATTAAATGATATTAAAGCCAAAGGTATTGAGATAGCCGAAGTTACTTTGAATGTAGGACTTGGCACTTTTAGAGCAGTAAGTGTAGACAATATTCTAGAGCATAAGATGCACAGTGAGTATATTGATGTAGACGAGAAAACTTGTGAGATTATTAATAGAGCAAAAAGTGAAGGTCGTAGGATAATAGCCGTAGGTACTACTAGCATCAGAACATTGGAGAGTGCTACAGATGATAATGGTATTATTCATCCTGTAAAAAAAGACACAGATATATTCATTTATCCTGGATATAAATTTAAAATGGTTGATGCTGTTATTACCAATTTTCATTTGCCCGAGAGTACACTTATTATGTTGATTTCTGCTTTCTGTGGTTATGATGAAACAATGGAAATATACAGAGTTGCTGTAAATGATAAATATAGGTTCTTTAGTTTTGGCGATGCAATGTTTTTATATTAAAAGGATTTTATATGGATAAATTTAGTTTTGAAACAAAATATGTATGTAAACAATCTGGTGCAAGAATTGGTGAGTTTAAAACTCCACATGGTGTAATTGAAACTCCAGTGTTTATGCCTGTAGGTACACAAGGCACGGTCAAGTCTCTTACACCAGAAGATTTAAAAAACATAAATACACAGATATTACTGGGCAATACATATCATTTGCATTTAAGACCGGGCGATGATATCGTAAAAAAGGCTGGTGGATTGCACAAATTTATGAATTGGGACAGACCAATACTTACAGATAGTGGTGGTTTTCAGGTTTTTTCACTTGCTGATTTGCGAAAAATTTCTGACGATGGTGTAGAATTTAAGTCACATTTGAATGGTGAAAAACTATATTTTACTCCAGAGAAATGTATGGAAATAGAAGAAAATATTGGTGCCGACATAATAATGGCTTTTGATGAATGCACAGTGTATGGTACTAGTTACGAAAAAAGCAAAAAAGCCATGAATAGAACGCTAGATTGGTTGGATAGATGCTATAAATACCATAAAAATGATAATCAAGCATTATTTCCTATTGTTCAAGGTAATTTTTACAAAGACCTTAGATTAGAGAGCCTAGAGAGAACCAAACCATATATAAAGTATGGTATGGGAATAGGTGGGTTGTCTGTTGGTGAACCTAAAGAGATTATGTACGAAATGTTAGATACCATCAAACCACATTTACCAGAAAATGTACCACATTACCTAATGGGTGTCGGTAGTCCAGATTGTATACTCGAGGGTGTTATCAGGGGCATTGATATGTTTGACTGTGTATTACCTACGAGAATTGCCAGAAATGGTACTGCATTTACTCACGACGGCAAGGTCGTTATTAGAAATGCCATATTTAAGGAAGATTTTACACCACTTGATAGTGAATGTGATTGCGAATGTTGTCGTAATTATACAAAAGCATATCTCAGACATTTAATTAATGCAGATGAGATTTTAGGTGCTAGACTTCTCAGTATTCACAATATCAGATTTTTGACTAAATTAATGGAAGATATCAAAGTTGCTATTCGTGAAGATAGACTTTTAGACTTTAAAGATGAATTTCTTGCTCGTTATAATTCTGGCAAAATTCAGAATTCAATCCAAAAAACGAAGTAATAGTATTGATATGTGACTATAAAATACACATTTTTACAAAAATAATTTGATATTTATATCATTTTTGATGTACTATATCTATCAATTTTGATATAATAATGTTAGTATTTAATTATATTTCAAGGAGTTATTATGAATTTTTTACTAGGTATTAAAGAATGGTTGTCTGCCAACTGGATGATTTTGGTATTGATTGCTGTATTAATTGTTATGTTAGTTCCAGCATTTTTGCGTTCTAAAAAAGAAGTTGCTGCTAGACAAGAATTGAATAAACAAATTAAAAAAGGTCTAAAAGTTATTACACATTCTGGTGTTTACGGAGTAGTTGAAAGTATTGAGAATACTACAGATGGACAGGTAGTTACCATCATTACTGGTAATGCTAAAAATCCTACTACTATGACTATTCACATCAATGCAATAGCTGGTATTGATAATAAAACTGCTGTTAAAGACGAAGAAGTAGTAGAAAAAGCAGAAGTAAAGGAAGAAGCACCTGTTGAAGTTAAAAAACAAGAAGAAGTACAAGAAGTAAAAGAAGAAACAAAAACTGCCAATAAAACTACAAAGGCTAAAAAAACAAATAAATAATTAACTAAAAAAGATAGATTTGTTCTATCTTTTTTTTATTTAAGAATATTTGAAAAGACATTATCATATAGTGTATAAAGGTGGTAATGATCATGCAAAAAAGTTTATCTATTAATAAAAAAGATGGGGCATTGGCATATCTTACTGGTACGCTTTTGGCTATATCTATTACATTAATACTCATTTTAGTATTTGCCTTATTTATTAGGTTTTTTGATATTAGTAATGCTTGGATTTTTCCAGTAAATCAAGTTATAAAGATTGTTAGTTTGTTTTTTGGGATATACGTTACATTAAAAAAGTTAAAATCTCAAGGTTTACTCAATGGTGTAATAGTTGCTACTCTGTATTTTGTTATTAATTATGTAATTTTTGCTATTTTGCAGGGAAAAATTAGTTTTGTACTCAGTAATTTCTATGATTTGATTTTAACCATAGCGATGGGTGGACTGATTGGGATAATTGTTGTGAATATTATTAAAAAATAGTTTACGCTTGGCACGTTAATACGTGCTTTTTTTATTTGTTTTTGAGCCATTTTTACATCAAAGTATTCAAAATAAATTGACTATGTAAAGGTAATATTGTATAATACATTTGTTAAATTGTATGTATCCTGATGAATTTGTTTATTTTTGATACAATTTTGGTCTGAATACAAAAAATTTGGATACAATCTTTTAAATAGTATTATGTACTATTATTTATCTAATATGGAGAGACAAGATGAAGAAAAAAAGAGCGATTAGAAATTACGTACTAGCAAGCATTTTTATTGTATTGACACTTGTTCTTACTTTTGTTTCCTTTCCTGTAGTTGGTACAAATTACAATTTTTTAGGGCTTGGTAATTTGCAACTTGGTTTGGAACTCGGTGGTGGTGTTAAAAATACTTATGACCTAGAAGTTGCTGACTGGTACAAAGGTTCTAAAGAAAATGCCTATAAAACGGCAGTTGATAGGGTTCAGTATTTATTGAATCAAGATTTTGCTGATGCAAAAGTATATCTAAATAGTGATGATAAAATCACCATAGAAGTTCCTGCTACATCAATTAATAGTAATTATGTAGTTGGTTTCTTGGAAATGAAATCTGAAAAGGGTGCAGATGCAGAAGTAAAAGTTAGTGGTCAAGATATTGAATCTGTTAAATATATGCTCAGTGGTACTACACATGGTGTATATATTGAATTCAACAAAGAAGGTAAACAAAAATTCGCCGATTTAACAGAAACTGTTAGTAATTCTTCTGATCAGACTATGTATATCTATATGAATAAAGATTATGATAATCCTTTCTCTACACCTAAGGTTACTGAGAAAAATGATTATGGATATACTTTTATTTCTGGTGCAGGTATTACTGATAAAAAATCTGGCCAATCTTATGCTAGAAAATTGGAAAGTGCACTTATTGGCGTGAATATGTCTACAGAACTAGATGATATAGAAGTAGGTGCTGTATTTGGTGACTATACTAGGCTCGGCATGACTATTGTGACAATCGCGTTGATTGTTGCTAGTATTATTTTGGCATACATTTTATTTAAACAATTAGGACTAGTGTCCTGCCTATCTGTTCTATTTGCATTAATGGTATCTGTTATCATTTCTGCCTGTGTAGATTTACAGGTTACATTTGCAGGCTGGCTAGGTTTCTTGTTTGGTTATGTGCTAAACTTTGCTTTACACATGTATTATTTGTATGTTATCAAAAAAGAATATGCTATGGGTAAAAAATTCCTAGTATCATTTACGTCTGGCTACAGGGGTGCATTATTCAATATCCTAGATACATTATTGATTGTTACAGGTGGTATGTTACTGATGTTGATTGTGCCTAGCAGTGCTATTAGAATGTTTACATTCAATTATTTAATTACACTCGCTGGTACTGCATTTACATCTCTGTGGTTGAATAAAGTATTTGCTGTAGATTATACTGCATTCAATTTAAAAAATGAAAAGAAAGTGAATTTTGTTAGGGAGGAGAATGTAGATGAAATCGCATAATACTAATAAAATTGACTATATCTCTAAGTTTAAATATTGGATGTTGTTGCCTATTGTTGTACTTGTTGTTGCTATTGTTTTTGGTGCAATATGGGGATTTAATCTAGATTATGATTTTAGAAATGTTACAACATTCAATGTAAAATTTGGTACAACCGTATCTCAAAGCGAATACAAAGCATTAGAGACCAATCTAAATACCATTATGAAAGAAGATGGCTTTGCCGATTATAGAATAGATAGAGTCGGTGAAGGTGCTCAAAATGGTTTGATAGTGAAGATAGTTAATACTGATAATAAACTAGATTCTCAGATTGATACATTAAAATCTGACATAGAGACTAAATTGTATACTATGGCACAAGATAGTATAGAGAGTTCAGTTGTTATCAATACTTCAGAAAAGCAAGATAATATTCCTAGTAGTATTGGACAATTGGTTTTACTATCCAGTGTTGCCATATTATGTATTATAGCATTTGTGTTCTTTTATAATTGGATTAGATACAATCTAGTAGCAGGCTATACATCATCACTTGCATTATTGGGTGGACTTGCTTTGCATACAGCATTATTGTTGGTAACTAGAATACCTTTAAATTTAAATTTTGTTGTATCATATTTCGTTATGACTATTCTCTCCGTATTATTTGCAACAATTATTAATAATAGCATTAAAGGTACTTTAAAAGAAGATAAATTTGCTAAATCAAGTAATGCAGATAGAGTATATTACGCTGTTGGTAAAACTAAAAATATCCTATTGATTGTTACTACAATGTTGATTGGATTACTATTGGCAATTATGTTCTTTGGTGGCCTGTCATTCATTTATACCATTTTATCTATAATAGTTGGTATATTTGTTGCATTATTTATTAGTACTATTTTCTATACCAGTCTTTGGTCATTCTGGTATAAGAGAGCAAAGGATAATAGACTTAAAAAACGCATCGAAGCAGAAAATAATAAAAAAGATAAAAAACAGGATGATAAAGTCCTTGTATAATTTAATTACATTAAGCCCTTTAAATTATTAAAGGGCTTATTTTCGGCAAATCGGATATAAATATGGAATTTTTAAAAAAGACTACAAATGAATTTAATATAAAAGAAATTGAGAAAATTTCACGTGAATTTAACCTTTGTACAGATACAGTTAAATTACTTTTTTCAAAGGGTTTAACTAATAGTGATGCAATAACCAAATATTTAAACCCAGGAGTTACTCAATTATACAATCCCTTTTTATTGAGAAATATGCAGGCTGTTGTTGACAAGATTAAATACTACATTTCGGAAAATAAAAGTATTTTAATTATGGGCGACTATGACACCGATGGTATTAGTGCATCTGCTATTCTATATAAATATTTTGAAAGTATTCATACCAAAGTAAATGTGTTTTTACCTAATAGAGTTGTTGATGGGTATGGTCTTACTGTGGATAGTTTGGATAAGGTAAAATCATTATATAATCCAGACCTAATTATTACAGTGGATTGTGGTATTACGTGCGTAGAAGAAATTGCTTATTGCAAAAAACTAGGTATTGATATTATAGTTACCGACCATCATGATATACCTGATATTATACCAGATACGCTAATAATTAATCCAAAATTAGATAATCAATTATATCCATTCAAAGAATTGTGTGGGGCTGGCGTTGCCCTTAAATTAGTTCAGGCTCTAGGTGGAATAGATGAAGCAGTCAAATATGTTACCATTGCTACTCTTGCCACAGTGGCAGATATTGTGCCACTTATGGACGAAAATAGAGCTATAGTTAAAATGGGTTTGGAGAGACAAAAAGATCAATTACCTAAAGGTTTAAAACAATTATGTTCTGTACTAAAGATTTCATTACCTTTGACTAGTGCAGATATTTCATTCAAAATTGCGCCTAAAATTAATGCTACCGGTAGAATGGGAGATGCTCTAATATCTTTTTATTTGTATGTATTGAATGATGATAAAGAGATAAAAAAGAATATTGATTTTTTGCTTGAATTAAATAATAGACGTGTAGAAGAAACAAATAAAATATTTGAATCTGCATGTGAAATGTTAAAAGATACCAATATTGCTAGACTAGGCATGATTGTTCTATACAATGACGAATGGGAAAGTGGTGTTTTAGGTATAATATGCTCAAAATTAGTAGAGAAATACAATAAACCAGCATGTCTTCTTAGTTTATTAGATGGTGAATATAAAGGGAGTTGCAGGAGTATTCCTGGTGTAAATATATTTGATGCTCTTACATCAGTAAAAGATTTACTTATTAGATTTGGTGGTCATAATCAAGCAGGTGGACTATCCATAGAAAAAAAGAACTTAAAAGAGTTTAGAACAAGAATTAACGACTATGTTTTAAAGAATACAAATGAAACTGACTTATTAGTTCGTAAGTACTATGATTTGGATATTTCAGATACAAATATAACACCAGAGTTTATAAAAGAATTAGATATATTTGAGCCTTGTGGTTTTAAAAATGAAAAACCATTATTTAGATTGGCAATAACGGGTAATAATGCTGTACGTATGTCCAATTATCCACAACATATTAGATTGAAACAGGGTGATATAAACCTTGTTGGGTTTTCTAAAAGTGAGTACTATTACAATTTGAATGTTAATTGCAAAAAAGAAGCAATAGTAGAATTGTCGCTAGAGAAGTATGGCAATAAAGAAAGGATAAGTGGTATTATTCGATATATTAATTATTCCAAACTTAATACAGAAACCAAAAGTGAAATCATATCTGCCAATTATATATCTCAATTAAAATATATTAATTATAAAAGTGAATATCTAAATTGTATAAATCTAAGTTTTGATAAAATAATTGATAAAATACATTTACATTGTAAAAAGAGTAAGTTCGGTACAGCAATTCTTATAAGCAATATGGATACATATTTTAATGTATGCAAAGCATTGCCAGAGATAAATAATTATGAGATGTTTGATATCAATAATGCTTGTGGCGAGAATGTAATTATATTTTCACCTAGTTGTGATATCAATCTAAAAGATTACAATTATATATTTATTCTTGATAGTTATTTGTGCTCTGGATACCTAAATTATTTATCTACCAAATTCAATAAAATATATACTACAGATAATGGTATAAATCTAGAATTGTTCAAAAATTTGGATGTTAGTAGAGATACTTTTGCTACTATTATGAATGCTGTAAAATCAAGCAATAATAACAATGTGTATGACTTGATTTCTTACTTTTATAATTTAAAGAAGAATAATTTAAAATTAAAGAATATTAAATTTAATGAATTCATCTTTTTCTATATGGTTATGTTTGAGTTAGGTATCCTAGTATTTTCTGACAATAACATGACAATTACTGACAATAAGAGCAAATTAGAGAAATCTAGCATATATAATTTTGTTTTTGAATTTTTGAATAAAATTGATAAAAAATAGGAGATATTATGGATAACTTTTTCAATGAGTTGAAAAATCTATATGATGAATCCGAATGTAAATATGTTGATGATACATATCAAAAAATCAAATGTTACTATTCTGATTCTGGTCTTTACACTGAAAAATTTGCATTCAAAATTTCCAGGTCTATTATGAAAAATAGATTGGATTTGGATAGTGTAATAATAGGTCTTATTTATCCTGCGTTTAAAAATAATCATGATGCAATCAACTTGGATGAATTGAGTGATGATATTCGTTCCATATTTTCTAGACTAGAAAAAATTGAGAGTCTAAATCTTTCTACATACCAAGAACAATTAGAGAATATTAAAAAGATGTTTATTGCTCTTGCTAAAGATATTCGTGTCATTATTATCAAACTTTGCATAGAAGAATCTAAACTTGATTTTATGGATTGTTTTACTGAAGATGCAAAGGCTAGTTATATGCAGGAGATTACAGATATTTATTTTCCTATTTGTCAAATGCTTGGTTTGAGTCAGATAAGAAATGAATTTGGTAATGCTACTTTTAAATATTATCGTCCAAAGATGTATGATGAATTGAGTTCTGCATTGAATGTTTTTGTTGAAGAGAGAAATGCTCAAATACAGGAAGTGATAAAAAAGATTAAAGGTGAGATGGTTTCCATTTGTCCTAATGTAGTCGTATATGGTAGACAGAAACAACTTTACAGTATTGCGAAAAAATTACAGAGCAAAAATATGGGTGTCAATACCATCAATGATATTTATGGTAGAAATGATTTTCTAAATAAAGTAGCTGATGCAGGTACATTCTATGAGAATAAATTAAATCAAATAATGGACATATTGGCTGTTAGAATTCTAGTTGATACAGTAGACCAGTGTTATACTGCTCTTGGTAAGGTATTTACTTTATTTAAACCTTTGGGAAATTTTAAAGATTATATTGCCAATCCAAAAGAGAATGGTTATCAGTCTCTACATACAGCAGTCATTCTAGACAATGGCGATCCTGTTGAAGTACAGATTCGTACCTTCGATATGCACACATATGCCGAATATGGTTTTGCTGCTCACTGGGCTTACAAAGAAAAAAAGAAAGTAGATGAGAGTGGAGTTAGAATTAATTACATTCGTTCCATTATGGATTTGCACAAGGATAAATCAAATAATGAATTACTAGACATCATGAAAACAGATGTATATAGTGGTAGAATATTTGTACAATCTCCTATGGGTAAAATTATTGACTTTCCAGAAGGTTCTACTCCTGTGGACTTTGCCTATACCATTCATAGCAATATTGGCAATACTTGTGTCGGTGCAAAGATTAATGGTAGAATGGTGCCTTTGAATACTCAAATGAATAGTGGTGATGTTGTAGAGATTATCACCAATCCTAATGCAAAGGGTCCATCTCGTGATTGGCTTAAGTTTGTAAAAACTAATGCTGCTAGGTCAAAAATCAATGCCTTCTTTAAAAAAGAAATGAAGGAAGATAATATAAAGAAAGGTAAATCAATTCTTGAATATGCTGCTAAAGTGAAAAATTATAATTTAGCCAAATTGATGGTTAATGATTACCTAGATGAAGTTTTTGATAAATATAGTTTTCAGAGTATTGAAGATATGTATGCTTCTATTGGTTATGGTGGCATTACTGCTAATCAAATTCTCAATAAACTCAATGCCTTGTATTGTGCTGATCACATTGTAGAGAAAGAATCGGAAAAAGAATATACTCTTTCCGAATATAAAAATGATGGTGATATTATTGTCAAAGGCTTTTCTAATCTAATGACCAAATTGGCTAAATGTTGTAATCCATTACCAGGCGATGAGATTGTTGGTTACATCTCTAGGGGAAATGGTATAACCATTCACAGAAAAGATTGCGAAGCTTTAAAAAATTATGAGTTTGAGCGACTAATTGAATGTGATTGGCACGGAAATAGCAATAAAAGTTTTATTGGTTCTATTACAATTATTGCAAATGATATACCAGGTTTGGTTGCCAAAGTTACTAAAAAATTGAGTGATGAAAAGGTATCCATGGTAGGCTTGGTTGCGAAGAAACGTGAGAATAATCAAGCAATGATTAATGTTCAATTAAATATAAAAGATAAATCAGAATTGGATTACATTATCAATAAATTATCAACACTTAGTTTTGCAATAGAAGTACATAGGACAGCATAATGATTAATATTATCACAAATAATGAAAAATTTAATGAAGAATTGCTTTTGGTTTTAAAGTTGTTCTATTCTAATGATGAGATAGATAATCTTACTCATACTTTTTCTGTTGAGCAGATTGTTTCCGGTAATAAAATTCACACTCATGTGACTAGTTCGCTAGATGATTATGTGGTGGATAGAGATGATTGTATCATAAATAAATCTTTTCCAAATAGATATTTTAAAAGGTATGCAAAGTTGGCTTTTTATGCTTATTTAAGGCATTTATTCCCAAATAAAATTTTACCATGGGGAAGTTTGACTGGTATCAGACCAACTAAATTATACTATGAATTAATTGTGGAAAATCATGGCGACACCAATAAGGCAATGAAGTTATTTACAGAAGATTTTGATGTAACTTTTGAAAAGGCTTGCTTGACTCGTGAGATTATAAAAAATCAACAAGGAATCGTAAAAAATGATTGTTTGGTTGATTTGTATATCAATATTCCATTCTGTCCTAGCAAATGTTACTATTGTTCATTTATTTCTGCACCAATTAATAAATGTGCTGATTTATTGGAGCCATACCTTGATGCACTTATTTATGAAATAAATAAAACTAAAAAAATGCTGAAAACTAGGGCATATATTGTGAAGTCAATTTATATAGGTGGTGGTACTCCAACTATTTTAAGTGAAAGTCAATTAGATAGACTTCTCAGTACTCTGGGCTATGATGTAAGTGAGTTTACAGTCGAGTGTGGACGTCCTGATACAATTACGAAAGAAAAATTAGATGTTTTGAAAAAACATGGCGTGACACGTATTAGTATCAATCCACAAACTTTCTGCAATAAAACTTTGAAAGAAATAGGGCGTAATCATACTGCCCAGGATATATTGGATGCATATAAATTGGCACTTAATTATGACTTCGATATTAATATGGATATGATAGCAGGTTTGGGTTCAGAAAAACTATCTACTTTCAAAAAAAGCATAAATAAAGCCATAGAATTTGCACCAGAGAATATTACTGTACATACTTTATCAGTGAAAAATGGTAGTGAATTAAAAGAAAAAAATGCCAATAAATCAGAAGAAAATGAAGTATTCAAAATGATTGAATATTCTCATAAAGCTTTGACCGATGCTGGATATAAACCCTACTATCTATACAAGCAAAAGAATATGATTGGCAATCTAGAAAATATTGGATATTTCAAAAAACATACTTGCATTTTCAATATTGATAGCATGGAAGAATTTGCTTCAATCGTTGCATGTGGTGCCAATGCAATATCAAAAAGGTATTATTCTAGCACAAATAAGATTGAAAGATTTGCAAATCTAAAGAATATTCAAGAGTACATCTCTCGAATTGACGAAATGATTGCTAAAAAAGATAGCTTATTTAAATAATATTTATATAGAAATTTTTAAAAAGTAGTTTACTTTAGTAAAGTTATTTGTTATACTATGTCCGTTACCTATGGCTAGGTCTAATCTAATCTCCATAGTTTAGTCTTGGTTATTGGCAAATTAAATATTAAAGGAGAAAAATTATGATTTCAAAGGAAAAGAAACAGGAAGTTATCAAAAAGTATGCTACCAAAGAGGGAGATACAGGTTCTTGCGAAGTTCAAATCGCTATTCTATCTGCTAGAATCAACGAATTAACCGAGCATCTTAAACAGAATCCTAATGATAACCATTCTCGTAGAGGTCTTTTAAAATTGGTTAGCCACAGAAAGAATCTACTTAGATATATGGAAAGAACCAATCTTGAAGGATACAGAGCATTAAAAGATAAGTTAAACATTCGTTAATTTAACTAATTCAAGCGAAAGATTATCCTTTCGCTTGTTTTTAAATAAAGGAGAGAAAATGAAAGATTTTAAAGAGTTTAAAACAGAAATTGGCGGAAAAGAAGTAACAGTAGAAATTGGTAAATATGCTATGCAGACCAATGGTCATTGTGTGGTAAGATGTGGAGACACTGTAGTTATGTGTAATACCTGTATGAGCAAAGAGCCTCGTCCAGGTCAAGACTTTTTCCCACTCAGTGTAGACTTTGAAGAAAAACTCTATGCTGTAGGCAAAATTCCAGGTGGATTCAAAAAGCGTGAGGGTAGACCTACCGATCAAGCAATCTTAGTATCTAGATTGATTGATAGACCACTTAGACCATTATTTCCAAAGGGATTTTTTAATGATGTTACAGTAATAGCTACACCACTTAGTGTAGATTATGATGTTGCACCAGAGCCACTTGCTATGTTTGCTTCATCAATCGCATTGACTATCAGCGATATTCCATTTGCTGGTCCTACAGGTAGTTGTCAAGTTGCTTATATTGATGGCAAGTATATTATTAATCCTACTAGCGAGCAAAGAGAAAAATCTCTCATAGACCTAAAAGTTGCTGGTACAAAAGATGCAATTTTGATGGTTGAGGCTGGTGCTAACGAAGTGAGTGAAGAAGAAATGCTTCAAGGTATTCTTTTTGCTCATGAAGAAATCAAAAAACAGGTTGCATTCCAAGAAAAAATTGCAAAAGAACTCGGTGTTACCAAAAATGAAAATATCCCATACTATGTAATAGATGAAACTCTAGAGAAAGATGTTAGAGAATTCGGCTATCCTATTATGGAAAAAGTTATGGAACATCTAGATAGACATGAGAGAGAAGCTGCAGAAGAAGTAGCCAATAATGAGATTCTAGAACATTTTGCAGAGACATATCCAGATTGTCAGAGACAAATATTAGATGTTTTGTACAAAGTTAAAAAAGAGATTATGCGTTCTAAGATACTAGAGAAGGGTATTCGTCCAGATGGTAGAAAACTAGATGAAATTAGACCTATCTGGTGTGAAGTAGGTATTTTGCCTAGAGTTCATGGTAGTGCAGTATTTACTAGAGGTGAGACACAAGTATTATCTACATGTACTCTTGGTAGTTTACGTGATACTCAGATTTTAGACGGACTAGATGATGAAGAAGAAAAGAGATATATGCATCACTACAATTTCCCAGGATATTCTACTGGTGAGGCTAAATCTCTAAAATCTGCTGGTCGTAGAGAAATAGGTCACGGAGCACTCGCAGAAAGAGCGCTTGTTCCAGTACTTCCTAGTGAAGAAGAATTCCCATATGCTATTAGAACAGTTAGTGATGTTATGAGTTCCAATGGTTCTACATCACAGGCTTCTGTATGTGGTAGTACACTTGCATTAATGGATGCCGGTGTTCCTATCAAGGCTCCAGTTGCTGGTTGTGCTATGGGTCTTATTAAAGACGAGAAATCCGGCAAAGTTGCCATTCTTACAGACATACAAGGTCTAGAAGATTTCTTGGGTGATATGGACTTTAAGGTTGCTGGTACTACAAAAGGTATCACAGCAATACAAATGGATATAAAAATCAAAGGTATTGATGAAAAGATTTTGAGAGAAGCATTGTCTAGAGCTAGAGATGGTAGATTATTCATTTTGAATAAGATGAATGCAGTATTGTCTGAGCCTAGAAAAGAACTCAGTCCTTATGCTCCAAAGATTATTTCATTTACTATCAATCCAGACAAGATTAAGGACGTTATTGGTTCTGGTGGTAAGATGATTAATAAAATTATCGAAGAAACTGGTGTAAAAATTGATATCGAAGATGATGGACTAGTAATGATTTGTGGTGTAGATCAAGAAAAATCCAATAGGGCAAAAGAGATTATTCTATCTATCGCAGAAGACATAGAAGTAGGTAAAATTTATACTGGTAAAGTTGTTAGAATTCTTCAATTCGGCGCATTTGTAGAATTGGGATTCAATAAAGAAGGTATGATTCACATCTCCAAACTTTCCAATAAGAGAGTAGAAAAAGTAGAAGATGTCGTTAATATTGGTGATACTGTAGAAGTAGAATGTATCAAGATTAATGATGGTAAGGTTGATCTTAAATTAGTTGGCAAATATAAAGATTAATTTGTATGAAATCAAAAAAAATGACTTGAATATTTCATCAAGTCGTTTTTTTTATAAATTTAAAACTCTTTTGCTGCATCGTATAGTGCTTTTAGATATTTGGTTTTATTAAAACTTGTATTGTGATTTGTGTATCTATACAGCATGGATAGGTTGTGATCGGCGATTCTTGGATTATAATTCCATGGTGATAGACCTAGATTATCAGACTTTTCTAGATATGCTAGCAGTGAACTATTATCTGGATGAGAGAATGCATATTGTGGATATTCAGCATCTAGGGTATTAATAATTGCCATTATGGATTCTGCCTGTGTGGCTGTAATCTCTATGCATTTTTCATTCTCTTGGTTATCATTATACTCATATCTAGCGAAACTAGAGATATCAAAATTATTTTGCGGCCCATACCATTCTATTCTTATTGCATTTTTTGTATCAATTCCTAGCATATTTAGCCATATATAGAGTGTTGCATGTGATGTAGGTGCTCTATATGTTTTACCATCTTTAGTAATAATCAAAGTGAGATAATTGTTACTATTTTCTCTTTTACAATTCATTATAGATTCTAAGTTGGTGGTTTTTATGCCATTTTGGTCAGTATCGAAAGGAAATGTAATTTTTTCGGGATTGATGATATATTTTCCATTGTCTATAGTATATAAGTCATTATTTTTGAATTCTTCCATATAATTGAATATTATAGTTCTTATTAGTGGTGATTCTATATTTTCAATCATGTCTGGATCATAATATGTGCTTATATTCCTATTGTTTTGATAGAATTCTGCAATAAATGATAGCATTCTATCGTTAAATTTTTTATTTGTTTCTTCAGTAAAAACAGAATAAAATTTAGGAATTATGTCATTTGTTCCTAGATTTATTTTGTATTCTTTTATTAATTTGTTTATAAGTATTGTGCATTCGGTAATGAATGCTTCAGTTGACATGTTTTTTATCATATTACCACCAATGTACACTGATTATATCACAATTAAAATCCAAAATCAATATTGCCTTTTATCATATACTGAATGAATTTTTCATATTATTTATTAGTAGAATGGTATTGGTATGAAATTAAAAAAGGTAAGAATTATTGCAAATATTATAATTATTGTAATGCTTGCTATGTTTGTTGCATATCTAGGCACTAGTAGTTATCAATATGTATTTAGTTATGAGAATAGCGACATTATATACAATGGCAATCGTGATAGTAATAAAGTTTCTATCATGTTTAATGTTTATTGGGGTACGGAATTTATAGATGATATTCTAGATGTTTTAGATGCTTATGAAACGAAATGTACATTTTTTGTTGGTGGTCAATGGGTAGAAAAAGAACCCGAAAAACTTATCAAAATATCGCAAAGGGGACATGAAATAGGCAATCATGGCTATTTACATAGGGACCATGTCCATTTGGATTATAATCAAAATTATGAAGAAATACATATAAATCACGAAATGGTAAAAAGTATACTTGGTATTGATATGGAATTATTTGCTCCGCCATCTGGTAGTTTCAATAGATCAACGATTGAAGCATGCAATGCGTTGGGCTACCATGCTATCATGTGGTCAAAGGATACTATTGACTGGCGTGATCATGATTCAAATTTAATCTTTACTAGAGCCACAAAAAATATTAAGAGTGGGGATTTAATATTGGCACATCCTACAGAATGTACACTAAAGTCATTACCTTTAATTCTAGAATATTACAAGATAAATAATCTCGTTGCCACTACAGTAAGTGAAAATTTACATTAATTTGGGCATCAAATACTTCTGATGTCCTTTTTTAATTCTAAATTTGTGTCTAAAATTAAAAAATAACTAAAATTGTTTTTTATTATTTATTTATGTGTGGTATACTTATGTAATAAGTATAAATATGTAATGTGGTGTTGTTTTGGCTATTTATCCTACTAAAACCAATAAACTTAATAATAAAAATAGAAGGCTAAAGTTGGGGCTTACTCTAACTATAGTCTTTTCTTTGTTACTTATTTTTGTAGCATTTAATCTGATAGATATATTTACAATATCAGTTCTTGGTGTAATAGGTTTATTTTTTTACCCTTTGTGTGTAGCATTTATTACTAATGGCATTATGCTAATGTGTGGTAAAAAGATAAAAGCGACCAAATCTATTGTTATTCTATCAATATTGAGTTTGATTTTTTTCGTATTAATCATGCAATTAGCCACTTCTAAAACTATAGATGGTGATTTCGTAACATATATCTCTACTACATTCAAATCTGGCACTACTGCAGGTGGTGTGGTTTTTGCGACATTATTGTATCCTTTATACACATTGACATATGATGTCGCTACCTATGTAATATTAATTATATGCCTTGTAATTAGTGTGTCGTTTTTAACCGATAGGATATATATTGAGATTAAAAATTCTAAAACTGATGCAGAACGTATTCAAGATGAAAAGCACAATAGCATTATGGAAGCCGAAGAAACAGAAGAAGATGGTGACATTGTAGAGGAAGAGACTGCTTCGACTACCGAAGAAAATGAAGATGAGATATTTATTTCGGACGAAGAAGAACAAAAACAAATGGCTCGTTCAATACTAGGTTTGTCTAAAAATGAAAATACCGAATCATCAGAAGAAGATAACCAGGAATCATACGACAGTGAAGATGTAGATGATGAAGAAGATTCTTACGAAGATATACGTCAATCCAATGCTACTATAGAGTCTTTGATGACGAGCAAATCTAATGAATATAGAGATCAACCACACGTTATAGAAAAAACTGAAAACGAAGTTACTAATGTTGCTCCAGTTAAAAAAGAACCAAAGGTAGACGAAAATAAAGTAAAATTGGATGCAGAACGTAGACAGGCAGCACTAGATTATTTGAATATATCCAATGGAAAATTTGAAACCAATAATAAGAAAAAGGGTATTGACAATGTTGCTCCACCTAAATCAGAGATGTGGGATGAAGATACAGATTCGTCATTAAAAGAACAAACAGTAGAGAATGAAAATAGACTTTCTGCATCTCAGAGTGCCAAAGAAACATTATTCGGCAATAACGAGCCTAAGATTGATGAAGATCTATTCAAACCTAATAATTATCAATCTACCAATCCAGATAGAAGTGAGACTTTGCAAAATCTAGATACTCCTACAAATCTCTATGATAATAATCTAACCAAGTCTAATTTCAATGAGTATAGGGAGAATTACAATACTAGTAGGTCATTTAATAATTCAATTACAGATATTCCTAAAAAGGCTCAGGAGATATATTCTGGCGAAGTAAAAGAAAATATAGTAGACAATCAGAGTTTCCGTCCAGTACAGGTATCTATGATGGAGCCTGCTAAACCTAAGCCTACTCAAAAGGTTTATAAAAAACCACCAACATACAATAGACCACCTTTGGATTTATTGGGATATTATTCAAGTGATATATCTGGAGATGAAGAGTATATTAGGACCAAAGGAAAACTAATAGAAGATACTCTTGCTGCTTTCAAAATTGAAACTAAAGTAATCAATGCAATAAAAGGTCCAACATTTACTAGATATGAATTGCAAATGACTCCTGGTATTTCTGTTAATTCTGTAAACGGTAAAATTAATGACTTGTCCATGGCACTTGAAAGTACATGTAGAATTTTAATTCCAATTCCTGGTAAAAATGCTTTTGGTATCGAAGTTCCTAATAAAAAACGTGTGACGGTTGGGTTACGTGAAATACTTGAAAGTGATAATTTTAAAAATAATAAATCACCATTGGCTTATGCATTGGGTAAAGATATATCTGGTGAATGTAAAGTGTCATCGATAGATAAAATGCCACATTTGTTGGTAGCCGGGGGTACTAATAGTGGTAAATCTGTATGCTTGGCATCTTTATTAGTAAGTATTTTATATAAATCTTCTCCTGATGAAGTTAAGTTGATTTTAGTTGATCCCAAAAGAGTTGAATTTACTCCATTTAATGGTTTACCACATTTACTTGTTCCAAATGCAATTACTGATTGTGAAAAAGCAGTTATGGCACTAAGTTGGCTAGTAGAAGAAATGGATAATCGTTATAATAGATTAATGAATCTTGGGGTTAAAAACATTAAAGAGTATAATGAATCAAATGAAGTTCTAACTGGTCAAGTAGAAAAAATGTACTACATTGTAATGGTATTTGATGAAGTTGGCGACTTTATGGTTAGAGCCAAAAAAGAAATAGAAGAAAAAGTTATTTTAATTTCGCAAAAAGCAAGAGCTGCAGGAATACACTTAATTCTTGCTACACAAAGTCCTAAAGTTGAAGTTATTACTGGTACAATTAAAGCAAATATGCCATCTAGAATTGCTTTTACAGTTACAAACTATCAAGAAAGTAAAACTATATTAGATTCTTCAGGTGCAGAATATCTACTAGGTATGGGTGATATGTTGTTCTCGCCACAAGGCTCAAGAGATCCTGATAGAATTCAAGGTTGTTATGTTGCCACTAATGAATTAAAAGCAATTATTCAATATATTAAAGATCATAATGAAGCAGTATTTGATGAATCAATAGAACAAAAAATGTTCACAAAAGATGAAGGTTTTGATGCTAGTACAGGTGCTGCAGAAGAACAATTTGATGCTCTAATGAAAGATTGCTTGAGATATTTCTTAAAGTCTAAACGTGTTAGTACTTCTTCGCTTCAAGGATATTTTGGTATTGGATATCCTAGAGCTAGTAAAATTATTATGCAAATGGAAAAATCAGGTTTTGTTTCTCCAGCAGATAGTAATGGCCGTAGAACATTATATATGTCCGAACAAGAATTTGAAGAAAGATTTGGAGAAGATTTGAACGAATGACCATAAAAGAATTTTTGAAGAAAAAAGTTGGTTTTATCTCTCTAGGCTGTGATAAAAATAGGGTTGATCTGGAAAAAATGATTTATGCCATTTCTTCTACGGGAATGCAGATTGTTACAGATCCAAAAGAAGCCAATATTATAATTATTAATACTTGCTCATTTCTAGAGAGTTCTAGGCTAGAATCCATAGAGTCCATTGTAGAAATGGGTGGTTTTAAAGGTAAAAATTTAGAGAAACTCATCGTTACAGGATGCTTAAATGAATTGGGCTATAAAGATTTGAAAGAAAGTATGCCCGAAGTAGATGCTTTTATTAGACTAAAGGATAATGATAGTATAGTCCAATTAATTGCATCACTATATGATTTGAAATACGAAAAGCCTTGTGATTTTAATCGTGTATTGACTACCAGTTCTCATTATTCATATATAAAGATATCTGATGGTTGTAATAATTTTTGTTCGTATTGCTTGATACCATACATTCGTGGTAGATATCAATCTTATCCAATGGAAGATTTGATAAAAGAAGCTACAACACTAGTTGGTAATGGTGTAAAAGAACTTATCTTGGTCGCTCAAGATGTTACCAAGTACGGTGTAGATATATATGGCAAAAAACAATTAGTGACGCTTATTAGAAAATTGTCTAATATAAATGGTATTGAAAGAATTAGGCTATTATACTGTTATCCAGAAGAAATTGATGATGATCTAATAAGTGAAATCAAAAATAATGATAAAGTGATGAAATATCTGGATATTCCATTACAACATGTATCTGATAGTATTTTAAAATCAATGAATCGTAGATCAAACAAAGCATCTATATACGAATTATTTCACAAATTAAAAACAGAAATACCAGATATTGTTATTAGATCTACATTTATTGTTGGTTTCCCGGGTGAAACTGATGAGAATTTTAATGAAATTATCAATTTTTTGCGTGAATTTAGATTAGAAAATGTTGGATTCTTTAAATATAGTAGAGAAGAAGGCACTAGATCATATTCATTTGAGAATCAAATAGATGAATCTATCAAACAGCAAAGATTAGATAAAATCTATGAGATTCAATATGAGATTCAATCACAATTACACACAGACCTAATTGGTAAAGTATTTGATGTCTTGATTGACGATGCTTATGACGATTATTCGGTAGGTAGATATTATGGTCAAGCACCAGATATAGATGGACTAGTAATTATAAAAGAAAAATTAAATATAGGACAAACATATAAAATAAAGATAACCCAAAATCTAGGTTATGATTTAGAAGGAGAAAGATTATGATGAATATTCCTAATAAAATTTCACTTACAAGAATTTGCTTAATGCCAGTGTTTATTGTATTTGCGTTGCTATCATTTCCTGGCTCAAAATTTATTGCGCTTGGCTTGTTTATTATCGCTGCCATATCAGATGCAGTTGATGGATACATAGCCAGACATTATAATATGGTTACCGATTTAGGTAAATTTTTAGATCCGATTGCCGATAAATTATTAGCAACTACTGGGTTACTAATATTAATTGTTGGTAGTGAACCTATTATTCCTATGCCTTATGGTTTAATTGTAATGTTTATTATGATTTTACGTGATTACGAAGTAACAGGAATTAGACAAATTGGTCAATTAAAAGGCAAGATTATTGCAGCAGATAAAGTAGCAAAGACTAAAGCAAACTTTTTATATGCAACTCTAGTATATGGACTTCTCATTAATGCTTTGAGAGATACAGGTGCCAATGGTACAGAATTTATGAAATATTTCACATTAGTATTCTATATCTTCGTTGGTATTACTACGGCATTAATTATCATATCTGGACTTGTTTATTTGATTAATAATTTTGGTGTGTTTAAAGAAGAAAAACCTGTAGCAGAAACTGAAAATACACAACAAACTGAAGAAAAAGAACAGCCTAAAAAGACCAAAGCAACTACCAAAAATAAATAATTAAAAACTTACTATTTATTATATTATTTTTATTGACAATACATTTGTTCACATGTATAATACTTATAAAACAAATGTTTGATAAAAAGGAAATTTACTATGGACGACAATAAGAAAAAACAACTAGAACAAGCGATTTCTCAGATAGAGAAACAATTTGGTAAAGGCTCTATAATGAGACTGGGTGATGATGTAAAAAAGACTATTGATGTGATTCCTACAGGATGTTTGGCACTAGATCACGCACTAGGAATAGGTGGTGTGCCTAGAGGTCGAATAGTAGAAATATATGGACCAGAGAGTTCTGGTAAAACGACACTTACTTTGCATATTTTAGCACAAGCACAGAAGATGGGTGGCACTGCTGCATTTATAGATGCAGAACATGCTCTAGATCCACAATATGCAGCGAAATTAGGTGTTGATACAGATAATCTTTATATCTCTCAACCAGACACAGGAGAACAAGCACTAGAGATATGTGAAGCATTAGTTAGATCGGGTGCTGTAGATTGTGTAATCATTGATAGTGTGGCTGCACTTACACCAAAGGCTGAAATAGATGGTGAAATGGGTGATAGCTTTATGGGCGTACAGGCTAGACTTATGAGTCAGGCACTGAGAAAATTGACCGGTATCATTAATAAAACTAATTGTTGTGTTATATTTATCAATCAATTAAGAGATAAAATCGGTGTTATGTATGGCAATCCAGAGACTACCACAGGTGGCAAGGCTTTGAAATTCTATTCATCTGTAAGAATGGATATTAGAAAAACAGATGTTATAAAAGATGGTGCAGAGATTATTGGTAATAGAACCAAAGTTAAAATTGTTAAAAACAAATTAGCTCCTCCATTCAAAACTGCAGAATTTGATATTATGTATGGTACAGGAATTAATAATGAAGGCTCTATCATTGATTTAGCATCAGAATTTGATATTATCCAAAAGAGTGGCTCTTGGTATAGTTATAATGGCGAAAAGATTGCACAAGGCAAAGATAATGTTAGAATATATATGCAACAAAATCCTGATTTCTATACTGAAGTAGAAAAAGCAGTTAGAAATAAATTAGAGAATAGAAACTAAAAAAATAAATACCACAAATTATGTGGTATTTTTTATTTTTTAAAAAGTACATATTTAATATCTGAAGTTATCTGTGAATTATCATATTGATTAGTTTTTACTATATAATAACCTATTACTTTATTAAATGTAATATCATTGTCATAATAAATATAATTACTATCATTCTTATTTTTTATAGAATCTATAATATATTCATTTTTGTTTAATATCTTATAAATATCATATTTGTATATATCTTCTAATTTTAAATTGATGCATACGTGGTCGCCATATTTACTTACGTTAAAATCAATATGATTTATACCAATATACTTATTGTTATCAGGTGGTAATTTTTTTATATTAAATAAATCATATTCCTTATATCTATCAGGTATATTTTTACCACTGAGTAGAACATGGTCTTCATTTAGAGTTTTAGAATCAATAGGGTATTCTATTACTCCATCGGGTTTTTGAAAATCATCTGGGATATAATTTTTGTATAAGTAATTATAAATATCATTTGTTATCATACTTGCATATGTACCACCATTATTATTTCCATTCAAATTATGCTCATTATCCATACTATAATTACCCAACCATGTACATACAATATGGTCGGTTGTATATCCTAGACAATATGCATCTGTATTATAATTTGTGTTATGTATATTTACCGTTCCAGTTTTTGATGCTAAAAATTTATTAAAATTTTTTAATTTTTTTGATGTGCCATTTTTTGTACTATACTTTAGAATTTGCGACATTATATATGATGTTTCTGACATAAACACATTATTTATTGATATTTTATTATTATATAATGTCAATTTATCGTTTGTTTGAATTTTTCTAATAAATTTGCTTTTTATATAATTTCCGTTATTATTGAATACCGAATATGAATCTGAAATTTCTTTTAGACTAACCCCGTATGTTATTCCACCCAGAGCGATTGCATAGCCATTATCACTTTCTGCGAGTTTTATTCCACACTCATTACAATATTTTTTACACGTGTCTATACCTAATTCTTTACATAGTTTTACTGCAGGTATATTTAAACTTTTTGCTACTGCATCTTCTATTGATACATAACCATAGTATTTGTTTCCAACATTATTTGGTGTATATCCATCATAATTAATTTTATTATCTAATATTTGTGTTTTGGGTGATACTCCTAGGTTTTCTATTGCAGGTGCATATATTGCTATTGGTTTGATTAGACTTCCCGGTTGTCTTTTTATATTTACTAGATTGTATTTACTCTTACCAGATATTGCACTTACTCCATGTATTTTATTATCTAGTATTATACTTTGGCTATCTGCTATATTTCCATAATTGTTTTGTTCGTAATATTTTTCATCGTCTATTATATCATCTAATTTATTTTGTATTTCTTGATTTTGATATGTAAATATTTTGTAGTCTCCTTGTAATATTTTCTCTTTTGGCATATTCATTATTTCTTCTAGTTCTTCTATACAATATTCTATGTATAGATTTTTATTAGTATTTGTTTCGTTTATATCTAATTGTATTTCTGTGTTTATTGCTTTTTGGTATTCGTTTCTATCTAATTTTTTATCTTTTAACAATTGGTCTAATACTAGGTTTTTTCTTTTTGTTGAATTCTCTTTATTAATAATTGGTGAATATTTCTGTGGGGAATTAATTAAACCTGCTAATATGCAACTTTCATTTAGATTGATATCTTCTGGCTCTTTATTAAAGTATAGTTTACATGCATTAGCAATGCCGTATGTTCCGTGACCAAAATATATGCTATTTAGATAAGTTTCTAATATTTTATCTTTGCTATTTCTATTTTCTATTTTTTTTGCTAGATATGCTTCTTGTATCTTTCTTTTAATTGTCTTATCCTTTGTCAAAAATTTGTTTTTAATTAATTGTTGCGTTATCGTGCTAGCCCCTTCCTTATAACTTCCACTTTGCATATTTTTTAGTAATGCTTTTACTATTCTCTTATAATTTAGTCCGTGGTGTTTATAAAAGTCTTTGTCTTCTATCGAGAGAAACGCATCTATTGTATATGGCTTTAATTTGTTTAATTCCGTATATTTACTTTTAATGTCAGTATTTTCTATTAATTTTTCATCCACATCATAGAATTTTGTATTGTATGTTGTTGGGGTGCTAATTGAAATATCTAGATTTTTAATTTCTTCAATGCAGACTATTGTGTATATTCCAATTACTGACATAGTAATTATGAGTATGGATAAAAGAATTATTGCAGATATCTTTATTATTTTTTTTGTTTTCATAGATAATTACTCTTTAAATATTATAATATTTAAAAACCTTGAATTTTTCGCTATAATAATATATAATTATCTTGTACAAATATTTATTTTTAATTATAGGAAAAGATTGTGAAATATTTTATAAAAACTTTTGGCTGCCAGATGAATGTTCACGATAGTGAAAAACTGGCTGGAATGTTGGAAAATTTAGGTTATGTATCTACTAATACAGTAAATGATGCTGATGTGATAGTCTTTAATACTTGTTGCATACGTGATGGCGTTGAACAAAAAATTTTGGGTAATATAGGTGCTTTAAAAAAATTAAAGAAAAAGAATCCAAATCTGATTATTGCCATTTGTGGCTGTATGACTCAGGCAGAAGGTAGGGATAAGCTTATATTCGAAAAATTCCCATTTGTAGACATTATATTCGGTACGCACAATATTCATCTATTGAAAGATTACATTACTAAATTCAATGAGTCTCGCAAAAAAATAGATGATGTGTGGGAAAAAGAAAATGGTATTTATGAAAACATAGATATCGTTAGAGACAATATGTTTTCTAATGGTTGGGTCAATATTAATTATGGATGCAATAATTTTTGTTCTTACTGTATAGTTCCATATGTTCGTGGTAGAGAACGTAGTAGACAAATGTCCGATATAATTGCAGAAGTAAAAAGTTTGGTTGACAGTGGGTATAGATATGTAACTTTACTCGGTCAGAACGTCAATAGTTATGGTAATGATATAGATGATTCAGATGTAAATTTTGCAAATCTACTCAAAAAAGTGGCTGAAATACCTGGTGATTTTAAAATTAAATTTATGACATCTCATCCTAAGGATCTTAGTCAGCAGGTGGTGGATACTATTAAATCTAATGACAAAATTTGCAAATGCATACATCTGCCTATTCAATCAGGCTCTAATGCAATTTTGAAATCAATGAATAGAAAATATACTAGAGAGCATTATTTCTCATTGATAAAAATGATTAGAGATGCTATTCCAGATGCTTATATTTCTACAGATATCATTGTTGGTTTCCCAGGAGAAACCGAAAAAGATTTTATGGACACATATAATCTCGTAAAAGAAGTTAGGTTTGATGGTGTTTTTGCTTTTATGTTTTCACGACGCAGTGGAACAGTTGCAGATAAAATGGAAAATCAAATTGACGAAAGCGTAAAAAAAGACAGAATTCATGCACTATTACAATTATCCAAACAGATTACAAAAGAAAAAAACAAAGAAATTGTAGGGAAAACAGTGTCTGTAATGGCTATTAAAAATGAAAATAATGAATGTATAACCCAAACTGATAGTGGAAAAACAGTTGTAGTCAATGCACAACTAAAAGAAAATGTTTTTTATAATGTAAAAATTATTAAGTTTATCAATAACAAACTGTATGCAGAATTAGTTTAAAGGTGAAATTTATGGCTTTATCTCCAATGATGACCAAATATTTGGAAACAAAAGAAAAATACAAAGATTCAATATTATTCTATCGTCTAGGTGACTTCTACGAGATGTTTTTTGAAGATGCAGAGTTGTGTGCTAGAGAATTAGAATTAACCCTAACAGGTAAAGACTGTGGCTTGGAACAGCGTGCACCAATGTGTGGTGTTCCACATCATGCTGCTGAGAGTTACATTGCAAAGTTGCTAGATAAAGGCTATAAAGTAGCCATTTGTGAGCAATTAACCGAACCTAAAAAGGGTGTAAAATTGGTCGAAAGAGATGTAGTTAGAGTAATCACTCCAGGTACTCTAATGGATACTGTAATGCTTGACGAAACAAAAAATAATTATATAGTTTGCATATTCAAAGAAAAGGACAATATTGGTATATCTACTCTAGATATATCCACTGGAAAATTTATTGTAACTGAATTTACAGGAGATAATATCCTTAGTAAGACAAATGATTATTTAGTTAGTTTTAATCCGAGTGAAGTAATTGTAAATGCCGAAATGAAGGCATTTTATCAGATGCTACCAGCTGTGACTACAGGCTATCTACCTAATTGCTCAGAGTATGATAATGAGCATTTCGATTATACAGTAGCCGTTGAAATATTAAAGAAGCAATTAAATGTAAATACTCTAAAGTCATTCAATATTAATAATAGACAATTTGCTTGCATTAGTGCCGGTGCATTACTTACATATATTTTTGAGACTCAAAAAAGAGATTTATCTCATATCAATAATATTGAATATTTCTCATCTATCGATTATATGCAATTAGATGCTAATACTAGACGCAATCTAGAATTAACAGAAACATTAAAAGATAGAAAGAAAAAAGGTACTTTGTTTTGGGTGTTGAATAAAACTAAAACTGCAATGGGTGCTAGACTTTTAAAGAATTATATTGAACAGCCTTTGTACAATGACAAAAAAATTAATGCAAGATTATCTTCCGTAGATGAATTAGTAAAAAATATAGCATTAAGAGAAAAAATTGGCGATATTTTATATCGAATATATGATATAGAGAGATTGTGTGGTAGGATTAGTTATAATAATCTAGTTAATAGTGATTGCATAATTTTAAAGAACTCTCTAGCTTTGATACCAGAATTGAAAGAATGTCTAAAGTCTTTTCAGTCGCAAAATATTCTTAATATCAATGACAATTTGTTTGATTTTACCCAAATAGTAGATATTTTAGATAAATCCATTGTAGATAAAAATAATATTATTAAACCGAATAAAGAAAACGATATCATAAAATACGGCTTTAATAAGGATTTAGATTCATATATTGATATTTCAAAATCTGCAAAAACTTGGATAGCGAATCTAGAAATTAAAGAAAAAGAACGCACTGGAATTAAGAATTTAAAGATAGCATATAATAAGGTTTTTGGATATTACATAGAGATTACTAAAAGTCTTTCTAACAATGTTCCTTATGATTATATTCGTAGACAAACAGTAGCAAATGCTGAAAGGTTTATCACGGAAGAATTAAAACAAATAGAAGATAAAATTCTAAATGCAGATTCTATGAAAGAACAACTGGAAAAAGAAATATTTGCTATTATTAGAAATAAACTTCTAGAGTCTTTACCACAGATTAAACTAACGGCAAAGGCTGTTGCAGAATTGGATGTGCTACTATCTCTAGCTAATGTTGCAGTTGAACATAGATATGTAAAACCAATAATAAATAAAAACAATAAATCTATCGAAATAATTGGTGGTAGACATCCAATTATTGAATTGATTAATAAAGAAGAATTCATACCAAACGATACAATACTCAATGTTACCGATAGTAGAACTATGATAATTACAGGTCCAAATATGGCTGGTAAAAGCACATATATGAGACAAGTAGCACTAATAACATTGATGGCGCATATTGGTTCTTTTGTTCCAGCCAAATCTGCAAAAATATCTTTAACAGATAAAATATTTACAAGAATAGGTGCTAGTGACGATCTGTCTATGGGACAAAGTACATTTATGGTAGAAATGTCTGAAGTAAGTAATATTCTTCACAATGCTACAAATAATAGTTTACTTATATTAGACGAAATCGGTAGGGGTACTTCTACATTTGATGGACTTAGTATTGCCTGGTCAGTTATAGAATACATATCCAAATCACTTACAGCAAAGACTTTGTTTTCCACACATTATCATGAATTAACCGAATTAGAAGGCCTGATAGATGGTATCAAGAATTATCAAGTATCCGTAAAAGAATTTAATAATAGTATCATATTCCTAAGAAAAATCGTTAGAGGTGGAGCAAATAGGAGTTTTGGTATAGAAGTTGCTTCTTTAGCAGGTTTACCAGAGTCCGTACTAACTAGAGCAAAAGATATTCTGCATATACTAGAAGAAAATGATTTGTCTAGAGAGACCAAAATCATAAATTCACTTGATGAAAATTATGCTGTAAAAAACACAGAAAACAATAAAAATCTAAAGAATATTACTAATATTTTGAATGATTTGGATGTAAACACATTAACACCATTGAATGCTTTTGATATTCTATTACAATTGAAAAATTATTTAAAAAAGGATTAATATGTCTAAAATTAATATTTTAACAAAAGATGTTTATACAAAAATAGCAGCAGGTGAAGTTGTAGACAAGCCTGCTAGTGTAGTAAAAGAACTAGTAGAGAATAGTATTGATGCTCATGCCACTAATATTACAATAGAAATATTAGATGGCGGCATAACACAAATTAAAGTTTCCGATAATGGTTCCGGTATTGATGCAGACGACTTTAATAAAGTTTTTTTGCCACATGCAACTAGCAAAATAAAGTCTATAGCGGATCTAAACAAAATAGGAACATTAGGATTTAGGGGCGAAGCACTGGCATCAATTGCAGCAGTTTCAAAAGTTACTCTATCATCAAAAACCGAGTCTGATGACGAAGGCCATCAGATAAAAGTATTTGGTGGTGAAATGGAAGATATAGTTCCTATTGGTGCAACCACAGGTACATATATTGTTGTAGACGAATTGTTTTATAATATTCCAGCAAGGAAAAAGTTTCTAAAGAAGCCAAAACAAGAAGAAACAGAGATTACAAATTATGTTTCTAGATTAATTTTGGCGAATCCAAATATTTCTATCAAGTATATTGCCGACAATAAAATTGTTTATCAATCATATGGAAGTGGCCTGTATGATGCAATATACTCAATATATGGAAAATCAATTGTTGATAACATATTTAGTTTTGAATTTAGTAGGGACAATTACAAATTTTATGGATACCTAGGTAAACCAACATATACTAAACCAAATAGAACATATCAAACATTAATAATAAATGGCAGATATGTAATCAACCAAACCGTGTCAACATCTGTATTTAGAGCATATGAAAACCATATAATGAAAAATTCATTTCCTTTCTATGTGATTAATATGGAAATACCACTAGACAAAGTAGACGTCAATGTACATCCAAATAAACTAGATGTAAAATTTGAAGACAATAATTTACTATTTGGTATAATATATTCGGAAATCTCAAATATTCTATATCATATTAATGATACTAAAAAGATTACTACAGAAGATGATGATTCTAAAGAAAATGTAGATATTTCAAAATTAGAAAACACATCAAATATCGGTACTGAATTTAACAAATTAGAATATGAATCAAATGAAATCAAAGAAGTAAGTTTGGTTGGAGAAAAAGAACACGTATACGAATCCAATAAAGAAAAGAATGATGAGATTGATTTTAAAAACAAAATTAATGAAACAACAGCACAATACAAAATAAACAATAGTGTGATGGAAGATTTTGATTTTAAAGTTCAACAACCAAATACTGTAGATAACAATGAAGGTATAAGTATTCCTGATAGTAATGTTGATCAACAATCCATTCAATTATTACAAGATGCATCATATAAGATAATTGGCACTATATTTAATACATACATTTTAGTTGAAAAGAATAATAAAGTTTTACTAATAGATCAGCATGCTGGACATGAAAGAATCTTGTTTGATAAATTTAATAAAGATCTCGAAAGTCAGCAAATCAATACACAACCATTGCTCATACCATATGTAATTGATTGCAATTATATGGAAGCACAATTTATAAAAGAAAATATTACTCTAATCAATTCAATGGGATTTGATATTAGTGAATTTGGGGATAATTCATTTAAAATATCATCAGAACCTGTTGTGTTTAATAATATAGACATATCACAGATTTTTGACAATATATTAAATGATATTGACAATAACCTAATACTTTCTAAACAAAATGTTATACGTGATTATATTGCAAAGAAAGCATGTAAAGCTGCTGTAAAAGCAAACGATTGTTTAAGTGATAGTGAGATAGATCATTTAGTTACACTATTAAATAATGAAAATCAAGTTTTACTATGTCCACATGGCAGACCAATTGTTGTAGAATTAGATAAAAAAGAAATTGAAAAATGGTTTAAAAGGATAGTCTAATGTACGATAGTATAATAATATTAGGTCCTACGGCTACAGGCAAAACTAGAATATCTATTGAATTGGCAAAACACTTTAATACAGAAATAATCAATGCTGACAGTATGTATATATATAGAGATCTGAATATAGGAACAGCCAAACCTACTAATAGTGAAATGTCAGGAGTTACTCATCATTTAATTTCGATTGTATCTCCGACTGATACTTTTAATGTTTCTCAATATCGTGAATTAGCAGAATCTAAAATTAAAGAATTCCAATCTAAAAAGTTAATTCCTATTGTTGTAGGTGGAACAGGGTTTTATATTGATAGTTTAATCAATAATTACTCATATGCATCAACATCATCTAGCGATTTACGTCATGAATTGGAAAATCAACTAGAACTTAATGGTAAAGAGTATATCTATAATAAATTATTAAGTGTTGATCCAAAAGCAGCTCAGAGACTTCATATCAATGATACTAAAAGAATTATTAGGGCTCTTGAAATTAATTTATCTTCTGGTCAGAATTTAGATGCAATTAATAATGAACATCAACCGATACTAAATAACCCTTTGTTGATTGGTTTAAACATAGATAGACAGGAATTATATGATAGAATTAATAGTAGGGTTGATAGCATGATTAATGACGGTCTTATTGACGAAGTAAAATCCTTGTATGAACGTGGATTAAACCCTGAAATTAACCAATCTATGAAAGGAATAGGCTATAAAGAGATTTATCAGTATTTAAGTGGGAAAATCGATTTAAACGATGCCATTGAGCTTATTAAAAAACATACTAGGAATTATGCCAAAAGACAGATCACATGGTTTAAACGCAATAAAAATATTATCTGGTTAAATCCCAAAGATCCAGATACTATAAACAAAATTATCGAATTATATAATAAATAAAAAAGCACTAGTTTTAGTGCTTTTTATTATACTAATTAAAATTTTCTAACTAATCCAACGACTTTGCCGAGTATTTGAACATTATCAACTATTATAGGTTCCATAGCATCATTCTCTGGTTGTAGTCTATAATGACCTTTTTCCTTATAAAAACGCTTTATTGTGGCGCTATCATCAATTAGAGCAGCAACAATATCGCCATTATCTGCACTTGATTGTTGCTTCAATATAATTTTGTCTCCGCTATATATACCAGCATTAATCATACTATCACCACGTGCTGTTAACATAAATAGGTCATTACCTTTAAATAACGATGGGGAAACAACAAAATATTCATCTGTGGTCTGTATAGCCAAAATTGGCGATCCACACGTTACCGTACCAATAACTGGTATTCTAGTAAATTCGCCATCAAGCGAAGATATATTAGAACTACCAAAAGTTGAACTACCAACAACTTCTAAAGCTCTATTTTTATTGGGATTTTTACGGATTTTATTGGAATTTTCTAGTTTGTTTAAATAATAAAATATAGTGCTTGTGCTACTTACTTTTATCGCTTTACACATTTCTCTTACTGTTGGAGGATATCCATTATCATTAAGATACGTTTTAATAAAACTAAGTAATTGTTCTTCTTTTGATTCTTTCATTTTAACCTACCTATATGTTAAATTGTAGGGGATTCGCCCACTACATTATTTACATAATATATGTTATCATGAATTTTTCCCAATGTCAAACAAATGTTCTAAATTTTTTAAACTTCTTCTAATTCTTTTTCTTCTCTAAATTTTACCTTCTTTGCGGCATTTCTTCTGATATCATCTGATATTGCAGCATAATGTTTACGTGTGGTATTTACATCTTTGTGTCCTAAAACATCAGCAACAACATAAATATCTCCAGTAGCTCTATATAAGTTTGTACCAAATGTACTTCTTAATTTATGGGGTGTTATTTTTTTCAGTGGATTTACTATCTTACTGTATTTTTTTACCAGTTTTTCGACGGCACGCACAGAAATACGTTTATTCTGCATGCTCAAAAATAGGGCATTTTCACTACCAGGCTGTGTCTTTATTTTTTTTCTTTCCAAAATATAGTTTTGTAGTGCATCAGATACTTCATCATTAAAATATAAAATGACTTTATTTCCACCTTTTCTGGTTACTTTAAATGCATTCTGTTTAAAATCAAAATCATCAATATTGAGTCCAACACATTCAGAAATACGAATTCCTGTTCCTAAAAATAACGATAACATTGCGTAGTCACGAGCTTGAGTATGTTTATGAAATTCTTTCTGCATATTAGTCATATCTTCACCAGTTTCGGCTAGATCAAGGACTTTTTCCACTTCGTCTAATTCTAGTCTGATAATCTGACTTTCATGTATTTTAGGTGTATCAATTTTTGATGCAACATTATTTTTTATTGCGTCTTTTTTAAAGAAATATTTAAATAATGCACGGATACTACTTAATTTTCTACATCTAGCTTTCTCGCCATTTTTATAGGTGACACCATTAACTCTATATAGACTGATGTACTCCAAAAACATTTCCAGATGAGTAGAATTAACTTTATCAAGGTCGCCAATATCGAATTGTAGAATTGGTTTCTGATAAAATTCTTCTGTTTCTTGGGTTAAAAAATCAAAAAATAACTTTATATCACGGGCATATCCTAGTCTAGTGAGTGGAGTAGTATATGGTTCAATTCCTCTAAAAAATTCGCCACAGAACGCAGGTAAGCCTTTTCTAATTTCTCTTATTTTTAATATATTATTTTCGTCTCTTTCTGTAAAATAATTATTTTCCATAGACATTCTCCAAATGTATTTTGCGAACAGTTTTATTTTAACAGAAGATACTGATATAGTAAAGTAAATAAGAGTAATTATAATAATTTTATATGTTCGACAAAATAATAATATTATGATATAATGTACAGGTAATTTAGAATAGGTGAAAGTATGAATATTAATAATAGTTTGAAAAAAACAGTTAATAAAGAGAATATTTATAATGTGAGAGAATCTTTTTATGATATGTTGCCTGATGTTTTGGACATCTTTATCCAGGACAAGCCAATGTTCAAATTAGATAACTTTTCAGCAATATTTTTTGATGAATATACGCTAGAAACAAATTGTCATTATGATATTTTTACAACAGTGTATATAGAAATTAATCAACCTTTTAATTATAAGCCAGTTAAAAAATTGAAAAAATCATTTTCCAATAAAATACAAATACCGGAATTATATATAACATTGGAACAAATCAGAATAGGTATATATGAATCTTTCTTAAAGTATTTTGATAAAAATAATATACTCTGGCTTGAAAGAGACTATATATGTATGAAAAGCGCCATTACCGAAGGTGACAAAACAGAAGTATTCTATTTTAAAATAATTCCATGTCTGACTTACTATAATAATGAGAACATTAAAGGACTGATGCATTACTATAATGGTCAGATTGATATTGAGTATCCAGACTTAGCAATCAATAATTTTCAACACAAAAACGAAATGACAGATGATGTATATAGAAATGTAGTTTTAATTTTTAAAAATATTATGATGCTAGAGAAAAACAACAATGATCTACCAAGCGAAATTATTGAAACAATGCTATACAATGTACCAACAGAAATGTTTATAGATGATAGCATAGATAGTTTATTAAAGATTATTAATTATTTGAGAAACAATAGCATTAGGGATTTCAAAACTCTAGATGAACAAGATGATGCCTTTACCAGCATATATAGATCAATGTCTTTGTACTATGTTAAAAATGTTATTAATAAAGTAGAGAAATATCTTACAACAAAATAATCAAAAAATAAACCTTATATTATATATGGGGTTTATTTTTAATACTATGCAAAGTACTATGCAATCAATATTTAGAGAATTATGCATATAATCTTTTTATGGGATTATAATGTTTTTTTTGATACATATTTATTTTGGTTCTATTGTTTTGATTACACATTATTCCTATTTGGTTTGATAATTGATTGATAGCATTATTTTACCCATTTTTATATATAGAACTATTCGCAAAAGTTGTCTTTTGCGAATAGTTTATGGATAAAAACGCTAGAAAAAGCCATTATTTTAACATCAAAAAATACCGTCAAATTCATCCATAATAATAGATGTTTAATACTTGACGGTATTGAATAAACATAATAAATATCTACTGCCCCATATCAAAACCATTAATTATATAGGTTCATTGTTACCTATCTAAATAGTGATAATATATAGTCATATGTTTTTAATTGTTTTTGTTGTAATTTATAGCTTGGAATTATCATAGACACTATTTTATAAAATTCTTTTGAATGATTAAACTCGAGTATGTGTGATAATTCATGCACTATTACATAGTCTATTACCCTGTGTGGCAACATGATTAGTCTAAAGTTTAATTTTATATTACGATTGATATCACAACTACCCCATCTGTTTTTGCTATTATTGATGGTCAGTCCAGAATAGTCTATCTGCATTATGTTGGCTAGATACTCCAATCTATCTTTTAAAATTATTTTTGCATTTGAAATGTACCAATCTCTAATGTGTTTAATTCTATACTCATTATTGTATTTGCTAGGTATCATTAATTGGTCTGATGATAATTCTATTTTTTTCAAACCATTTACATATTCAATATTATACTTTTTACCCAGGAATAACAATTGATTGTAATTAATGATATTCTTATTTATATTCAGTCTTTCTTGTATTTCTTTTTGTTTAGTCGTAATCCATTTCTCTTTCTCATTAATGTAAGAAATAATTTTATCCATACTCAATTTCTTCGGTGCACGAACAATTATTTCTGCATTCTTTGTAATTGTTATACTCAGACTTCGTCTGTGAGTTCGTATTATCAAGTCTGGTTTAATCATACTATTACCTCTAAAAATTTCCTTACAATATTATATCAAATATACGTTTTTTATATCAAATAATATTGGCTTGTATGTGGATTTTTCTTTACTTCGCATAGTATTTTTATTGACTATTTTTGTATTATTATATATTATATAAGTGTATGTAATTTTTTATTATTATATATAAGGTGGTATTATGGCAAAAAGAAGAAAGCATAGAAACGCTTCTCGTGGTTCGGTAAATAACATAATTCTTAGAACCCTGTCCAATGGCGATAAATATGGCTATGAGATTATTAAAGAAGTAGAAGAGTATTCTGATGGTAAAATTAAATTAAAACAACCATCACTTTATAGTAGTCTAACCCGTTTTGAAGAAAAAGGTTTGGTATCATCATATTGGGGTGATAGCGACATTGGTGGTCGTAGACATTACTATCATATGACCGATGCTGGTTTTGCATACTATAAAATACATGTTCTAAAGGAAACTTCTGATAACGAATCTGATGAAGTTGAAGATGATGACATTGAGTCTCAGGAAGAACTAGAATGTATTGATGAGAATAACAAAAACGATAACCAAACAAATGATGAAGTTCATATGGAAATTCACGAAGTTGATCCCGACACTATTCCATCTATTGCAAATTTTGATTCGGATAATGATGAACAGGAAACCATTCCTGATGATGCATATCATGAGCCTACACCTTTGGAGATTATGTCTGAAACAAATACCGACAATGAAGATAACGAAGATACTACTACTCCACAATCACAAAGAGATAGTATTATCGCAGCAATAAAAGAGAATAATAGAAAACATTTAAATACCCCATTCAGAAGATTACATTATATTAGACCAAAACAAAAACATATAATCATTCTAGATAGAGATGGTATATATAAACTACGTGATGCTGATTATGTACCTAGTAAAGAGATAAACAAAAAACCAAATATTATCGATAATGTTGGTAGAAGAACAAAAGATACTTCTTATGGGTACGCAGATTACACAGACAATTATAATAAACCTAGCACTCAAAAAACTCCGCAACCAATAATTGAGATGACAGAAGATGAGCGCAAACGTAGAAATGAGATATTCTTGGCAAAGTTTAACGAACTATCTAAATCAAAAATGAAAGTAACTACACCTCAAGAAACAAAAGAAGATAATCAATCACAAGAAGAAATTGTAGATTACAAAAGCAAGTTGGATGTTCTACTAAGTGAAGATGAGAATAATGATAATCTGGATGAAATAGTTGAAGAAGAAAACAATCTATTCAATTACGAAGAAGAAAGTGAAACAGAAGATAAGTTTGTTGATTTTGATAATGAAGATGAAGAATATGAGGCTGAGCAAACATCTCTCCCTGTAGAAGAAACAACTACCGATAATTACAACAAAGAGATATCCCAATATTCATCTAATACCATTAAAATTAATAGATACGAAAACACTCCTAAGGCTGTTCTATTAGATCGTTCCTATGTACTTGTAAATAAATTAAAGTTCATTTTCGGATTCTTACTATTATTTATACTACTATTAGAAACCACTATTTCTGTGGTATTGTTCAATTCAAATGGTCTTATTGATGCAAACGATAAAACATTTATAATAATCACATATGTAGCTGAAGTTGTATTATCATTAGTATTTATTTTGCCATATTTATTTAATCCACATGAACATAAATTAAATAATTATAAACCAAAATATGCTTTCTTATTTGGATTATTAACATTCCTTATTTGCTTATTATTAATCTATTGTATTAATGCTCTTGCTGGTTTTGAATTGGATAATTTCAAATATTTTGCTGTAGAATTATTATTACCATCTATTCTTTCAACTAATTTTATTATTTGCCCACTCATCTATGGCACATTTGTTAAAATGAAAATATTCTATGATTAATTTTTATTATGCTTTTTAAAAATTTTCTTTAGAATAAATGTTTGCATATTATCTTGATATTTGTAAGTCATAATGACGACAATTAATACAGATATGAGTATTCCTATCCAAGCATATATCCCCCACCCAGAAAAAGGTATTATATGACCACCACCAAAATACGACATTGCTATTACACCGATAGGCCTGGTGATTAGTGTTATCCAAAAAAATTGTTTAAATGATATATTAGTAATACCTGATATCAAACATAGTATATCGTCAGGAAACATTGGCAGTAAAAAAGCAATAGCCAAAAAGAATCCCCCACGCTTACGAATAATATCAGTGTATTTATCGGTATTATCTTTACCTACAATCCATGAAACAAGTTTATATCCAAATGTTTTGCCAATAAAAAATGATATATATGATCCAATCAATATACCTAGACTGCAGTAGATGGCTCCTAATAATGGTCCATATATTATACTACCTACAATACATATAATTGCAGCTGGTATAGGCAAAAAGACTACTTGTAGAATTTGTAAAACAATATAAACAAACACACCCTTTTCTCTGGTACCTAAAATAAAATTTTTTAAACTATTTGTTGAAGAAAATATGTCTAAATAACCATTCTTTTTGATGTAATATACTACTATAATAATTATCGCAGTTAGAATGTACAGCACATAAAATAATTTTCTTAGTATCTCTTTATCATAATATTTGAATAATATATTAAGTACGAGAAACAAAAGAATTGCTGTTTCTAGAACACATTTAATAGGAATACTAAAAATATTTTCATTAGCAAATAGGATTAAAATAGATACAAAAACAAATAGAATTCCTATTGCAAAATAATTAATAACTTTTTTAGACATATACACCACTCAAAATATTTTTATTTAGCTAAGAAAATAGTAATACTAACATAAAAATATATTATTACAGGACACAATATATCACTATTTCGTGATAAAAGGAGCTCAAATTGGGTAACAAAATTGTATTAGATGTTTCAAATGTAACAAAATCTTTTGGAAATCGAGTTGCAGTTAATAATGTTTCATTCACCATCAGAGAGGGTGAAATTTTTGGTTTCTTGGGTCCAAATGGAGCAGGAAAAACAACCACCATGAAAATGATTTGTGGATTAACCAGCATCACTAAAGGACAAATTCGTGTTTGCAATTATGATATACCTAAAGATCAAGAAAAAGCATTATCTTATATAGGTGCATTAATAGAAAATCCCCTAATGTACCCAAATATGACTGGCTGGGACAATCTAAAATATTATGCAAGCCTATACAATAATGTTAGTATTAAAGATATCAAAAAATATGCTAAAATTGTAGGTCTAGAGGCCAGATTAAAAGACAAATTAAAAACATATTCACTGGGTATGAAACAAAGACTAGGAATTGCTCAAGCACTGCTCCACTCTCCTAAATTATTAGTTTTGGACGAACCTTTGAGTGGTCTAGATCCAAATGGTGTCAAAGAGATGCGTGACTTCCTAAAAATTTTAGCTCATGAATATAAAATTGCTATATTAATCTCATCACACATGCTTTCAGATATGGAGCAAATATGTGATACCATAGGTATTATTAATAATGGTCAATTACTGGAAATTAAGTCTATCACTTCCCTACGTGAAACAATAGAAGGTGCTAAAAGAATTCAAGTAAAAGTTGACTACCCTAATTTCGCTGGAAAAATCATTGTAAACGAAATGAGACTAAAAGTAGATCTCGCCGGTAATAGAGTCTTGGTATACACTTCTGAAGACAAAATAAGCGAAATTACACAGAAATTAGTCGGTTATGGTATTAATATTTTTGGAATAGAAGTAGCAACAAAATCTCTAGAACAGATATTCCTAGAAATAATTAATAATAAAACTAAAGGTAAAACAAATATTGTATAAAGGAGAATGAAAAATGACTAGTACATTCAGATTGACTAGAGCTGAATTTAAAAAGATTTTTAAACGTCCTAGTGTATTCATAATGGCCATAATGATTGTTGCAATCATTTTTGCATCACTTGGATTATTTAATCCAATGTCTCTTGGTGATAGTACAGTTGTATATGATTCTCTCGAAGACTCTGCTAGTTATTATAATCATTTTATGAATGCTGACGCAGAAGACAGCAAGATTGGATTTGATAGTAAATTTATTACATCCGATGCATCCATTCAATATTATACACTAGCTCAAAATCGTGTTGTAAGTATCAGCGATGATTATCAAAAAATCATTCAAACAATGGACAAACTCAGATCAACTACTGATTCATCAATTAATGATGATTACACCGCTTTTAAGAATGCTGTAAATAAATTTAGCACATCACTATATGACTTTAGTTCATTTAATTCGCTAAAAGATTATAATACAGACTTAAACAATAACCCCTTCTATTACCATATAGATTTCTTAGAAAAACTATACAATGAAGAAGCTAGCGCAGGTAAATCTTACGATCGTTTTAGAATAGTATATATGTCTAAAAGTGACGAATTGATATCTTCTATTAATTATAACGAAACACGAAATAAAAGAGATATAGTGACTGTATATGATACCAATGAATACGAAGCAGCTCTAAAAGAAGAATTGGATAATGCAATAAACTATATTTCCACCACTCTAAATTATTTAAAATTCAAAATTACAGGTATTAATCAATTATTATCCACTTATGACACATTAACAGCGGGTAATGCTTCAGATTCGGCTAAATTTAAAGGCGTTAATACCGATTTAAACAAAACACTCGAAGATTTAAAGACATATACAAACAAACTAATTAAGAATGACGAATTAAAACTAATTTTTCAAAATGAGACAGACTATAACAATTTTATTAGTAATATTGAATATGCTAGTGATTTAACATCTACTGAAAATACTACTGGTGCTACCTTTCAACAATATCGTGATATAGATTCACAATTACAAGGATTTAATATTAGTGGTAAAATTAAAGCTGGTGTAGAAAGCATTAGTGAAATTAAAATATCAAAATCAACAATTAACGCTCTCAATAAAATGAAAGAGAAAGTTAACTCAAATAAAGAAGTCATTTTAGAAAAGATTAATGAATTAAAAACTGACGAGGCAATAAAGAATATACAAAAGAGTATTACGGATTACAAACTTTTAGCGTTAACATATCACGATTATGTAAAATATAATATTCTCGCAGATGTAACAAAAGATATGGATAAAACGCAGTTTAATAAACTTACAGGTCCTGAATATAAAGAATTTAATCGTTATGAGAATAATGAAAAAATAACTCTAAATCAGTATTATTTAGATAATAACGTATATAGCAATAGTTATTTAAAAAACTTTTCATTCAACCAACAGAGTGGCAATGAACCAAATGTCTTTGATTTTGTATACTTTGCATTAGAATTATGTACAATTATTATTATTGTATTTGCAATGATGCTAATGTGTAATATTATTACAGCAGAATCAGAATCTGGAACAATAAAATTATTGTTAGTTCGACCATTTAGGCGTTCAAAAATTATTACAGCAAAATTATTTGCAACCCTATTCTTTGTAATAACATTTATGTTATTCTCATTTATACTTACATTCGTTGGCGGAATATTCGTTTATGGTTATACTAGTACAAATGTATTAGCTGTATTCAATGCTACCACAGCCTTCGAAATTTCGCCATTAGCGCTTATTTTGTTGGATTTGCTATTCCTTACCTTAGATGTTATTTTCTTCGTTATTATTGCCCTTCTAATAGCCATTCTAATCAAAAACTATGCAGGTGCTATATCTTTCTCTCTAGTATTCTTGATTGTAAATTATGCTCTAAATATGCTATTTGGTAATAGCTTCTGGTATTCACTACTGCCTGGTATGAATTTACATCAATTTAAATTCTTAGGTAATTCATTTATGATAGAAACAGTTAATAATTTAGCTAGCATATTAATTACAGGCATTGAGAGTTCTATGACCTTTATATTTAGTGCATTACTATATATAGCCTACTCTACAATAGCCTTGGTTGTGTCCTATACTGTATTCCAACATAGAGATTTCTAAACTCAACAAATAGGCATTATTTAATAAAAAAATACACATTGAAATTAATCAATGTGTATTTTTTCTTAGTAATTAACAGCTGTATCGTGTAGCCAGTATTCTAATGGTTTATTAATTGTTACATTTATCGTGATATCTCTTGTTAAAGTATCAAACGAGAATGTTCCAATATAATTAATGCTACATTGTGTATTATTTATTGTAGCAATGCCATCGTAGAATTGATAACCCAATTCAAAGTAACCTAGAGTTTTTGGATTACCAGTAGGATTTGACACAGCATTATAAATGTGTGTTGAACTATTATACTGATAATATGTCTTGCCACTCTGAACCGAAGTATCATTGGTAGCAACATATATCCTTTGTAATGTATGATTGTTGGATGAGTTTGTAGCGGATATAGTTGTATTCGTCGTGTCATTTGGATAGAAGATTGGATAATACATATATACTTTGTAATAGCCATAACTATCCACTGTTGTATTCCCACCAATGATTGAATTGCTAGCTCCAGAACCATCTACTACACCTTGGAATATATCATCTAGATGATAAGTTCCATTAGCCATATTAATTGAATATGCGTAGTCAACAACATTAGAAGATGTATAGTGTATAAATACCATAGTAATAGTATCTGTACTCTCTACACCATCTGTGCCATTAGCTGCTGTTAATGTAGCATTGATAGTTGCATTGAATCTACGTGGATTGAGTGTAATAATTATCTGATATGCATCACCATCAATGTCATCATCAATTATTACATCTGCATTATCCTGAGTAGTAGCATATTCTGTGAGTTGAGTAGAATGTAATCCCTGTTCACCAAATAATACACTGGATACTAGACCAATATTTGTATTGTATACAGTCAATTTAGCTGTATTATTAGCTAAAATGTAATATACGTAGGTCATTGTAACAATGTGATTAGTACTATCTTCGGTAATAGCTGCTGTTGGATTGCTAGCATTAGTTGTTGGATTGATACCAGCACTAATTATATTACCAGTAGATTCTCTTTCTATTGTGTCTAATCCATCATAATTCATATTGCCCAGTAGATAATGATCGTTGTCACCATATTCATATGGATTGTATACAGTTACTACCAATTCGGCTACATAGTCACCAATAATCTTTTTCAGTACTGGATAATTCCTATTGATATTACGTACATATACCCAAATATCACGGAAATCCCAAGTACTATCTGCCTTAAAGGCAACTCTATTACTTAGATCACTATCTCCAATTTGTTTGATCTGTACATTGTTGAAGCTATTATTAATTAAATAACTATTAGCACAATAATGTACTGTAGGATTTGAAGCACTATCAATTACATAATAGTTTTTACTAATTGTTCCACTAGTAGAACTACCAACTGTTGTAGCCTGAGATTTATTCATATTCTCATTTAGACCATTCTGAGTATGTTTAACAACAGGCATTACTGAATAAGTATTAGAAAATGTCGCATTATTGAGAGAGCTAACAAATATTGATATATAATCTTCTGAATCGTACAATTCATATTTGCTCTTAGTGTAGTTATTAGTAATTGTTGCTCCTGTAGTAGCACTTACAACAAATGGAGCAGTATTCTGAGAATTGTAGACATTAATTATACCATTAGTATAATTTTCTTCTATAGTTGAAGTGCCTTCTATTGTATTAGCTAGTCCTGCACCAGTACCAAATACCGATAGACTACCACCATAATCAATGCCAAACTCATATGTTGTATGCAATTCATCTGAATGACTAGGATCTGGATTGTATCCTGTAATTGTAGACCATTTCAGATGAGAATGATCACTCAATCTATATACTAGTCCACCAATGAATGCTCCTGCAACATTACCACTAATGTAATTACAATAAGCTACAGTTACATTACCTATTGCATGTCCCAATACTACAGAACCATATACACCACCTACCCTAAACGATCTGGAACTAAAGTTCTCAAAGTCTAGTCCACGAATTATACTATTATTGCTTGTACCTGTACCATTCAACATATTTATGAATGATAGATATGTATTACCTGTAGTATTTATAATTGTACTAGATGGTATGATATTAATATTAGTTAGTTTTACATTATCATTACGGGTCTCCATATCGAGATCACTAGCAACTATAGATGAAGCAGATTTATTGATACCAATGATATTAAATTTGGCTGTTGTACTGCCATAGCTATTAATTGGTGTCCAATATTTACCTGAAAAATCTAATGGAGTTTCTGATGCTATGACAAATGTTTTTCCATTAAGATCTGAATTCTCTACCATTGTTGCTCTAGATAAAGCAGCTACTTTGTAAACATTATCTAGGATATATGCACCGAGTGAAGAATTGTAGCAAGAAGCTAAATTGATTGCTGTTACATTAGAATCATCTATCCACAAGCCACTACCTTCGTTGGTTGCAATACCAGTTCCACCATATGTCATAAATCCAGACATGCTTTCAAATTTGAGTGTTGGATATGCATTATTAGGTGTCGACCAATCTGATGTGAAATCAAATGCATAACTAGATGTCAATTTCATATTAGCATCAGTAAGTGAGGTCCCTTGACCATTAGTCAGTGTGGATAGATAATATACATTCTCTGCCACACCACCCAATGCAAGTGTAGCATATGTAGGCTTAGGAGCAGATCCACTATCGTATGCATTCTTAAGAATTCCACCATCTATTTTGCTTACTAGACCAGCAGAATTGCTATTGGCACTAGTAATTGCACCAGTATTATATGCATTGATTACAGATCCATCACTAGCCACTGCATTAGATATACCATTAGCTAGATTACTGTATGCTGTAATATTGCCTTTATTAGCTACATTATATAGTGCACTAGGATAATTGCTCAATGCAATTGGTATAGATTTTCTACTACTGCTAGAATTGTAATGAGTTGTGAGTGTAGTATTAGCTATACCAGATATTGTGGCCAATCTATTGGCATTGTTAATTATAGTTATATTACCATTATTAATACTATCTACAATGCCTGCATATGAATATAGTCCTGCTATACCACCTATATAACTACTTGCAGATGATTTAATTGTTCCTTCACCAGTATAATTAATAATTGCATTATTTACACAATTGCTTAGTGAAGAACCCATACTTAGATTACCAATTATAGCACCTAGAGTAAAGTCCACCGTACTATTACTAGCTGTGCTTCTTCTATTAATAGTAATAGTAGATGTATTATTGATGTTTACATTAGAGATTATACCCATCTCAGACAAACCTATTAGACCCATTGTTCTACTTACAGTCATATCTGTATTGGTTAATGTCATATGCTCAATATTTACATCACTAATAGTTCCAGTTAAGTTATCTATTAGACCAAATGAACTATTTGTTTCATTAGCAATATCGTACAAATAATATTGTTCTTTCAGGGATTCCGTCCTATTGGTTAAATATGTTGCATCTAAACCAATAGTATTAGTTGCATCATAACCACGGACATTAAATACCCTACGACTAGTATAATTATCGTCATCTAATAGCATATTCTTTAGGGTATATCCATTTCCATAGATAGTACCTGCGAAATTCTGAATAGATGGCATAAATCTATAATCAAAATCAATGTCGCTAGTTAGTATAAAGTACTGACCAGAATAATTATTGCTTGCACTAGTCCTAGCTATATATGCCCAGTCACTAGTAGAAGATATCTTGTATGGATTTGCTCTAGTACCTGCACCAGTTAGCGATGTAGTCTGCATAGGATTATCACCCCAATAATATCTGGTATATGAGATGTGCATCTCGATATTGCCATAGACATTATTATATGTTATTGTATGAGTATAATTCTTTTCAGACGTATTATTATTTACAGATGATTGAGCTCTCACTACATTTACTGTAGTTAGAGCCACTGGTGACGTCTGCAGTATTGGTAGACAGTCTCCAGGTTTATTTGTTTGATAAGTATTACCATTTCTATAATACCTATTTGTGCTTACATATTTATATTCATTGTAATAAATATCTGCTTCGTCTAGAATATAATTTTTGTCAGCTACTAGAGTTATAGATTGTGAAGAACCATGTTTAATATTATAAGTAATTGCTACTTTGTTATTATTATCTGCTGGATCTTTTATATAACCATGAGTAGCACCATCTCTAGAATTCTCAACAATTATATTGAGTTCATAAATCGTAGGAGAATAATTAGCAATAATTGCCTTTGCTTGTGTTACAGAATCAATTCTAAAGTACTCATTATAGATATATTTATATTCAGGATTTGATGTTGTATGTGCTTGTGCAGCAGAATTTACCGTAAATCCATTGAATGTATAATATCCATAATGTTCAGTAATTACATTTATACTATGACCATTATCTACAAAGATATTATTAATTAGATATCCCGTATCATATGGAGACGTAGTATATGGACGATAGAATGCATTCTTTAGATTAGATCCAGAATTATAATCGTAAGTAGTTGCACCAATTTTATACGAGCCTGGACCCATTGCATTAGCCACAATTGTACTGCCAGATAATTTATATTCAGAACGTGAATAACCCTTTGTAGATATGTTATCAGCTTTTATAGTTTGAGTAAAGTCTATATCTGCCTGACCTTCTACTTTGGATGCATCAAATGCTGTACTACCACTCAACCATACATATGGATATATCTCTCCTACATCTTCGGTGAGTTCCATCTGTATTTGCACTAACCATTGTTTTACTAGATCTACTACATATTTACCTCTAGTATTCATGGTAGCTGTAAATGAGATTACTAGTTTGCCAGCACTTACTGAATAATTAACGCCATTATCCACAGTATTGATATTGAAGTATGTGTATGTGCCTGTAGAATTTTGTACACCATTTAGATATACATTTTGTATAGTTTCTTCTACATTTTGACCTGATGCAATTATAGAATTAGCAATTAGATAGTCAGATGAACGATAGTTTTCTACACCCGAATGTCCAGTTTCTTTTGACAAATGCATCCATTTGTCTATTCTTACATTTTCTGTTGTAGTATTCATGATTGAATGGTTCAAATCTACCGTAATAGTAACTATACTACCATGTGTAATATTCTTAGATACTGTCGAATTATCATTAGGTAGACTATTTGTTACAGCAGCACCATCATCAGTTGTATTGCTAGATGCTATGGTAATACTCTGTACTAGATTCTCATCTCTAGAAGTATTTTGAGTTTTACCAACTACGATCTCATATTTATTTTTAGACTGATTGATAACGATTTTATATGTAAATCTATCTCTATCGTACATATTGAATGTAGAATTATTGAGTACATCGGCTGTTGGATTAATTGAGAAGTTTACACCCGATCTAGTACCATCCACACCTAGTGCATTGCCTGAACCGCCGTTTGGATTGCCTGTATCGTCTAGAGTATAACTCAATGTCACTGCCGGTACAGTTTCATGGGTTAATTGTATACTATCTACATGTCTAGATGCAACACTCGTTACATTTATAGTAGCAATAGAGCCACGATAGATGTATATAGTATTATCGTCATTAATGACAACTTGACTTAGATTTACAGAACTACCAGATCCAGCCTCATTTATTGGCATACCAGTAGTAGATACTTCTATTACATAATATGCTGTATCTTCACTCACAGTATTGCTGGTCTTCCTAGCTACTATATATTTACCAGTAGTTCTCCTACTAGTAGCATAGCTATAGAATCTAGCATCCAGGTCAGTCGCCAGCATCCACACGTCATCGTCATCATATTTAGGCAATTGTATGATGTAATCATTGAAATGTTTAAATACAGGTAATGTTGCACCGGAATTATATACAGACCATACATTCTGATAATCCCAATCTTTGTTAGGATTGAAATATGTGCTTAGATTGGTCAATGAATTACCCGAGCCTATGTCTGTTGCGGTCACTGTGCTAGCTTTACAACCACTAGTGAGAGCAATACTAGATATAGCCGAAGCACCCTGTGTAGCAGTGATCGTGATGTATGATGTTACATAATTAGCATGATTAATAGTAATAGTTCCACTATCACTTACGGCTAATGGTGCATATTTAAAGTTATTAGTACCATCACTTACACCAGTATCAGATACTGATGAATATGCATGATTGATTGTAATATTACCTGTAGTAGTAATTAGTCCTGCATATACACTATTACCACTTAGTATTCCTTTTACTTTAGCCTGACTATAAATATTATTGTGTGGATTTGTACTTACAGATGTACCAATTACACCACCCACTCTATAGCCATTTAGATAACTACCACCACCTATAATACTACTCTCTATACCCAAAGATGTATTATTGGATGATGTATCAGAATAACCAATTACACCACCTGCCTTTGCAAAACCGTGTATAATGCTATCGAAATTACCATTTTTATTGACAAGTAATGTATTTACAGTACCATTATTCCTACCTATCATACCACCTGTAGTGAGTGTAGCACCCAGGATGATACCATTGGCAGAAGTTTTGGTAATAGTACCATTATTCACAGCAACTAGAGCTGCAGTATAATTGTCATCATTGTCTGTATTGGAATTCACTATTGTGAAATTACGTACAAATAATTTCGTAATAGTACCAGCATTGACCATGATAAGTGCCGCATCTCTGTATCCTGTGACTGATTCGTCACTTACATTCAGATAGTAATTTTTGATAGCATAGCCATTACCATCGAGATTAGCTTGGAATACCTTTATAGGTTGCATAGCCTGACCTTTTAGATCAATATCTGCTGTTAATCTGTAATAAGTTGAAGCTGTATTTCTAGTACTTGCATTGATATCTATTACAAATTTAGCATAATCTGCCAGAGATCCTATTAGATATGGATCATATTTCGTACCAGCACCCGATAGTGTACCAGATGCTGTAGAAGCATAATTGGTGTAATTATTATACCTATCCTTGTGTCCGAATACTGGAGTAGCACCCGTAGTAATGTTCCAGACATTATCAAAGTCTAGATTACTTAGAGTACTAGTAGTTGCACTTGCTGGAGCAATAGCATTCGCGTAACTACCAATTATATAATTCTCTCCATTAGATACTCCAACACCAGGGCCCGCTGGAGAGAACAGAGTCGTAGCTGTAGCACAATTGGTAGGATAGAATACATTACCATGACAGATAGCAGAATTTGCATTAGTATCACCTACGAAAATTAACGATTTAGATGATTCTTGCGAAGATAATGCAGCATAACTATTGACAATAGTTACATTATCTGTCGTATTACATACATACGCTGCCTGTCTAGATAGACCACTCACAGTACAGCCTACTATCTCGCACTCATTGATAATTGTATTGCCATATGTTCTGCCTAGCATTGCAGAAACATTAGAGGCCGTATAAGTAGATATAATAGTAGAATTATTAATCCTTACTCTATCGAAGTATCCACCATTGCAGATACCTATCAGTGCTGCAGCACCTACATACATATCTGTATTGATACTTGTATTATTGAATGTTACATTTACTATCCTTACATCAGTAGCATTAGTAATGAATGCTAGAGTACTGCTGAAATATGGACTAGTACCGCCAAGTATTGGACCGATATTCGAACAATTAGCCTGCAATGCTTCTAGCCTTAAATTATTGATACTACCAGCATTGCCTACACCATTACCAGTGAATATCTCACCACTGAATGTAGATATAGGCATCCAGTACTTATCCGACATATCTAGACTACCTATTACCTTATAAGTAGCTTCAGAGAATTTATATGTCGAGCCAGAATAAGTATATGTAGCATTAGGATTTTCATTCAGAACATAGGATAACCAAGCTAGCTTGTATGGAGTATCTAGTACGAATGCTGTATCCCTACTTAGACCATTGGCACTAGAAGTAGCTGTACCCCCAATTGTAACGAATTGCATAGAAGATAGCAATGCAGACAGAGTAGAACTAGCACTAGATAAAGTGACACTAGTAGGAGTAGCATTGGTATAATGTGTATTATTGACCATTTCTCCACCAAGTTGTCCCGAATAATATCCTGGGATAGTTGTCTGTAAGCCCAATTGGTCGAAATATGAATAATAATCTTTTTCGAAGTATATGGTAGTTTTCATATGGTCGAGTTTATTGGACATAATGCCGTATTTGTATAGATATGTTTTTTCTATAATAGATGGAGTAGCATTCAGACTATACGATAGATAACCTTTAGATCTTAGGTTACTAGATATAGTATCGGTATAACTAGTGTACATCACACCCATGTAATAAGATCCCATTACCGGTTCGACTGTTTTTACATTGTTTGTGATTATACAATTGGTCTCATCAGTTAGCCTATAATCATCAAAAGGTGTGGATTCAAATGATAGATAATAATTGTAATACATTTCAGCAGTAATATATAGTGTACCATTCTCATATTTTAACTTAACATTCAAACTGACACCATATATGCCATGTACATTACCGGTAACCCATTCAGTCGAAGTAAATGCTGTCATATTAGCATCTTTATCTGTACCAATGTAGTATTTCATCTGACTTGTAGTTTTATCATAACCGAACTTAATCATCTGAGCATAAGAACTATCACTACTACCAACCTGGATTCTAGTTAATTTAGATTGATTTGCATTGGTAAATTCAAATTCGATTTTGAATACTTTATCTTTAACTAGGAATGCATATTCACCAGCAGTATTCTTATTTAGCTCAAATGTGATAGTAGTAACATAATCTGCCCCTACTAATTGCGAATTCACAATATCAAAGGTATTAGCATATACATTATTTTCTGCTACTTCTGCATTACCGCTAATCGAAAATACTCTACTGATACCACCAGTTGTATCTACTTTGTAGTACATTACCTTATAGGTACCCGATGTTTCATCATAGTATCTACGAGCGAAATAATCTATTTCTTTTCGGTAATCTAGTCCTAGTGTTATCTGGATATATTTTTTCTGTGAACTATTTAGGAATCTATCACTCTGAATGTTTACCATGTCACCCCATGTAATACCTTGTTCATAAGAATATGTAAATCCATTATTTACATCACTCTCACCGGTACCATACGTAATAGAATATCCCGTAGATACTATATCACAATCTGGATGATTAGAATTCTGAGTATTTCTATTATCTGCATGCCAGAAGTACGTATGAGTCTTGTAGTCAGTACATACGAGTGCACCAGATGCATTGTAACATGCATTTACGTGAGTATGTCCATGTACCATATTCTGTAATACAGATGTGTATGTTCTCTCTACTACTGGATAGTATGACCCTTTAGTAGCACTAGAGACGAGAACGGTGAGACTACTATGTCTTACGTAACTAGTTGTAGTTTTAGTACTAGGGAAAGTTGAATTAGAGTTATTTAGAATAGTCACAGTACTACCAGTTACACTGGCATCTACACTGAGTTTATTAGCATCTTTAAATCCTTTTACTGTCGAACCATTCATTGCAGTATAAGAATAATTGCTGCCATCAAAATCAACTTTAATAAACGAATTTATAGTAGGCTGATCACTACTAATACATAGTCCATAATCACGAGTTACACCTTCTGGTATAAATATCCAGCCAATTAGTCTATTTGCATAGTACGAGTTTGGCCCACCTACTGGTGCTCCACCATCATAAGTATATGTTACTGCACTATTACCATTGGTTAGATTGTCTGCACCAGAATTCTGATAATAATAATCTTGAGAAGTATTGGATAGTGTCCAATCATCGGCAGGATTGCTATTATTATATCTGAGAGAATTACTATATAGCAGGTTATTATAGGTATTACCATCTACTATCCTATTACTAGAAGTAATATTTACTTCACCATATGCACTAGTATACCCCCTACCAGCACCACCAGACCTAGTAGCACCAGCTAGAGAATAAGTATGGTTGACATCATCGTAAACTACAATACCCGTGTGGAAATAGTAGAAGTCTTTGCTGACGATGATCTCTAGAGTATGTTCACTAGTTCTCTGTACCATTGTAGTATCTGAAATGCTGAGAGCTGTTTGCAGTAGACTAAATATATTCACAGTTTCAGTAGTAGCAGTAGCTACACTATTCGACTTTTGAGTCATAGTATGATGAATAACACTATGACCATCAATGAGAATATCCACTAGATGATAGCCAGGATTGGCAGAGATAGTAATATTATAATCTTCAGAGATAGCATCCGAATGCAGAGCTTTCAGATAATAATCTTTGATATAATACTCGGTATCACTGAGATTGGCAGGAGTAGACTGGTATAGAATACCCTTCTCTACCATATAGTAGCTCTTATTATTGGTGATAGTAGCACCACTATCTGCATTCTCATCATCAATGAATTTCACACCATCGGTCTTGAGAGTGATTTTGATATCATGAGTATTGAGATTGCCGATAAGTACTGGATATCTGCGTGTGCCATCATATCTCCAGATATTACCAAAGTCAAATCCACATGTATTAGACATGTAGCTCTGTGTATTTAGATTGTCATCTGTAATATTGGTTACACCTGTATAAGATGCACCCAAAGCAAATGTATGAGCCGTTGTTACACTCGTATTAGCATCCTTGCTACCAATTAAGTCAGCTTGTGGATTCATAGCAGAATAGAATGTATCCACATTTAATACAGCACTGGCAATAGACATACCACCTATAGAACCTAGAGCACTATTTGTAGTGCCTATATATCTATTGATATTAGAAGTAAATGTACTGGATATCTTATTACCTACATAACAATCTTTTACGACATTGTCACCGCCTGTATATACTTCACCAATTAGTCCACCAATTCTATAGACATTGATATAATTGGCAGCATTAGATATAGGAGCATAACCAAATACATTTACTGTTGGATTGGATCCAATCTTATAGAGCGTACCTCCATTTGCGACACCGACAATGCCACCTATAATCTTTAAACCAGCAACAATATAGTGGTAATTAATTAAATTAATATCTATATCAGTCTCTACTTCACTGATTATAGAAGAACTCAGTGTTTTACCAACAATACCACCTACAAATATATCATATCTAGTAGCATCTACACTACTAATAGCATCTACACTAATATCGATAGTTCCCTCTACATAACATTGCAGAATATTACCATAGTTATTATTTGCGATTAATCCAGCATAATTTCTATTACCAGAATCATCATTCACATACAAATATGCATCAGTTAGTCTAATATTGCGAATAGTACCCTTATTTATTTGAACCAAACCGACACCATTCTGCAGACCACCACTAGTACCGTCCGATCTCATTTCTCTAGAAGAATTTAGATTTAGATGAGATATTGTAAATCCACCACCATCTAGAGTATATCCAGCTGGTAGATCGTATGCATTCCATATAGCGTATGTCAGATCTATATCATTCACTAGGTGGAATTCTACACCAGTTAGATCTGAATTAGAGCCTTGATTTGCACTATACATGTAGTCTAATAATTGTTTTGCTGTAGATATAGGATATACTGTATTAGCAGTTATTGTCTGTGCAGTAGGATTACCTATAGTAGTAGCATTAGCGAAAGTCAAACCTGTAGGAGTATTACCACTCCTTATCCATCTATCCGATGTAAAGTCACTAGTCCTACCCGAAGAAGCATATGCCTGATTTACTTGAGAGATATAATTCTTTACATATACACTATCATAGGTAATATTAGAAGGCAGACTAGCAGCACCATAAATGGCATAGTTTTCAGTAGCGCCATTTGATGCAGATACATCTACGTATATATCATTTAGATATGTAGATATAGAATTATTGCTCTGGGCACCGATTAGAGCCGCAGAAACACTAGCAGCTGTAGATCCAGCGAGATTTGTAGTATCATTATTTGTAGTTTTTTTAGCACCAATGTAGCTATTCTGGATGATTAGTCCTGCAGCGACATTATTATCTGCGACATTATTAAATACACTAGGTTTATTAGTACAATCTCCATAGCCTACTGTGAATGAGAAAATTAGATTTGAATTTCTCTTTATACCAGATAAATTGATAGTAGTACCATCAGTATTATTAATACCAGTAGCCACTAGATTGTATCCGAATATATACATATACCCTGTAGCTTTACCTACCAGAGCACCTATATAGTACGATGCTGTATTCAAAGCAACTGGGCTAGAATATGTAATAGCCTTATTCGATGCATTGTATATAGATACATCGCTAATATTGGTATTAGTAGCCTGAGCCACTAGTGTACCAGCATATTGAGTCAGAGAATTGTAATTGTATCCATTGAAATTGGTAAAACGCAATTTCAAAATCGTTGCGCCATTGGTACTACCGAATAAACCTATACCATTACCATAAGATTGATTGTATTCTCTATAGTCGTAATATGTTGTACCGGAGTAATTAGCTCTAGCACTAGTCCAATACAGAGCCACAGTATTTCTATTAGCAGCATCAATATTGCCTAAATATGCAGTATCTGTAGAATAAGTATTGCTATTAGAATCATACGTAGGAGCTAGGAAGTATGCATTGATAGACTCTACTGGACTAGTAGAATAATGCTCAACAGGATCAGATGCTGTCACAATATTTTTGTTTGCAGTGATTCTAAGTCCTGTTATAGTATAGCCATTACCATTGAATACACCTTTGAATCCATCCATAGGTATCCAGATATGAGCACTCATGTCTAGATTTGCACCTAATTCTATATATGTGGTAGCACTATTCATAATATTATGATCTTTTGCCACATAAGCTAATTGTTCTGGAGTGGTAATAGCATATTTGGTATATGACGTGCCACCCAGAGTGACACTGGAATCAGTCACAGCAGCAGCATTCTCATACCATGTGTCTGTCGTCAGGATGAATTTGATAAGTGTAGGAATAGCTCTATAGTTGACGTCATTGTATTCTGCTACATTGTATACAAATATTGAATATCCCGAACCACTGATTATCTTGGTATGAGTGAGATCGGTAAGGAATGGAACATTAGAATTGATATATTCAGCAGAAACAGCAGCGAGAGTGCTACCCTCACCATATGTGATTTTAATACCAACGAATGTAGTTATATCATCAGATCCAGAAGTTATGATTGGACGAGATATATTCATATTGGTATCATTAGCGTAAATATCCGAACTAGTATAATCGAATGTTGAAGTAGTTACATTGGATATATTACTCTCACTAGTACATGCTATCTGAGCATAACCATTACCTACTATCTGTATGCTATCGCTAGCAGATGAGTCAATCTGGTACCTTGCCTCAATTACATATGTAGTAGTCTCATCGGCAGGTATAGTGTAATTCTCCAATTTATATCCATTGTATGTAGTACTATTGTAGGTATAGTTAACTATAGCATTACTAGAAGTAAGCTTAGTATTACCATGATAGAATCCTAGGAATGTATAACCATATCCAGAGATATCTTCGGCAAATAGTGTCACAGTAGCACTAGTAGACTGTACTACAGCATAGATATCATCTACTGTAGTACCCACATTGGATATATCTATCCTATTGTCTACATATGCACTGCTAGTTATTCCACCCTTCACTGTACCGAATGGATAATTAGTGCTAGATATAGAGACAGTTGTTCTAGATAGATTGGCATTATTACCCTGAATATCTGTGGAAGTATTATGTACTAGACTCAGTACAGGATTGTGTTGTCCGCCGATATCAGGCATTACACTTGTTAGATTTTTGGTATATTTGACAAGAGTCCTACGTAAGAAGTATAGCGACTCTACATGTGCCCAGCCATTCGTAGTGAGACTAGACTGCTCAGCAGGAGTAAGAGTGAAGGTAGGTGTCTGTTCAGGAGATGTGAGTGTGACACCAGATAGCCCTGGTAGAAGAGCATCTACAGTGCTATATACTTCAGCTGATGCCATCGACTCATTGTATCCATAGTCATCTTTCATTACCCTAGTCTTATTGAATAGACCTTCTATTGTACGCCCATCCCAAGATACAGTCGCAGTATATTTACCTAGATCGGCAGATCTAGCATAATTATTGCGGAAATACCTGACAGTCTGAGAGCCTGGAGAAGATGGATTTGTAGAATTGTATACATTACATACACCCTGATCAGAAATATTCACTGTATTTACCGTATCGGTAACAGACATTGACGGATATTTAGTACCAGTATTGCCGGTAGACATTATCATCTCAAATAGTACTTCGTATATCTGCTGGAATGTAGCAGTAATAGTACCATTAGTGCGTACTCGATTGCCAGATGTAGTGATTTTTCTCTGGTTATTCGGAATATTTAGATTTAATGTAGCACTGCCATATATACCACTAGATAATAGATCAAAACTAGTACCACTAGCACTGAATGTTCCTGTATTTACCTTGGTAGAATCATTATAGCTAAGTGCCAGCTTGTATCCCTGATCTGATTGAGTGAATTGATTGAGATAATTCAAATTCAGTGGTACAAATTCTTTTTTGCGAGTGCCATTATTTGCATCAGTATATGCTGTCTGTGTAGCTTGAGTACCTACATCATAATTAGCACCATATATAGTATATACGTATAGATCATAATCGCCATTGGTTCTAGTATAAACGTTAGCATTTGTAGTACTACCCAAAGATCTTGCAACATCACCACTAGGAGCACTACTTGGAGCTTGAGTACCATAAATTTTGCTAATAGTAGTAGACGTGCCGGTATTACTAGAATATGTCTGATATGAGAATACATTGGCCAATTCATACACACCTAGACCGTACTGAGCGATCTGTTCAGAAGCATTAGAACCGGTATATGCAGGAGTAGTAGTAGTATTGTGTGAAGCATCGTAGTAAGTTTTGCCAGGTCTAAAGAATGTATCTGCCGTCAATACATATACATCATTTGCAAATGTTCCAGTTACACTACCCTCGCCAGTAGTTACTTTATTTATGATCAATTCCTGGATAGGAACGTAGTAAATACATATAGTGAATGGTCCAGTAATCGTAGAAAGAGTAGTAGCTACCGATGAGCCACTTACGGAATTGCTAAGACTAGCACAATTAGTACTAGACAGAGTATTGCTAATATATTCATACTGGTAGCCTAGCTGATATCCACTACTGTATGTAGGCTCTACATATAGAGCATGATTGAGTGTAATATTCGTGCCATATTCTACGGTAAATCTCTTGCGGAAATATGTTTCTGTACCTGTTCCTTGTGGAGCACCAAAGTCCGAATATGTAATACTAGTAGTGGCAGTACCACCACCTGCAGCGATATATGTACCACTAATATCGAAGTCTGATAGATTAGATCTAGCAATATTAGTCTCCATTACTGCACTGCTATTACCTAAATAAGTTTTATCTGCACGGAAATCGATATTCACGAAATATACTCTGTACCAGAATACAGATACTATTATATTTAGTGTATTGGCAGTACCCTGACTGCTAGCACTGACGAAGTCATCAGTCAATGTCAATGAACCAGAAGTAAGTCCTGTACCCTGAGAAGTATTCGAGCCTACTGTGAGAACATTGCTATTAGATATAGTACCATATCTATTGGCAGGAGAAGAAGACTTGGTATATCCAGCTGTATCATTCACTATAGCATTAGGCGAATGACAATTATTGGTGCCAGCTACACCGAAGCCATATAGCCTATAGCCACTATCATCGCCATCTGTAGTAGACACCTGGAATGTAATCACACCGAAATAACCAATATAATGATTGAGCTCTTCGTAGTAACCAGACGTCTTTGGATTTGACTGCGGAGATACAACCAATTCATAAATATCATATGTGCTATTATATATGAAGTAATTCTTGCCACTAACAACCGTTGTATCATTGGTCAATTGATATGAATCATCAATATTAGCATTATTAAGTGCACCAGATAGATTATCTGTAGTTACTCTTATAATCATTGGTATACTATTAGACTCAGAGATAGCACCTGCTGATGTCTGAATATTACCCTGGCTATCACTAATACCTTTGTATGGATCGGTAAAATGAACAGATATCTCTTTAGCCTGCATTTGTATCTGAGTATAGTCTATTCTACTACCACCAGTTGTACCATTACTAGCATTACAATTAATATCAAAGGTCGAGGTACCACTGCCGGTAGAATTGGTTAGATTGGATAGAGCAAGGATATTATTATATCCTTCTATAAAGAAGCCCTGCTCCATAGTATGACTAAGTGTCACGGTGTCATAATTATCTCCGTAATATTTGCCACCGTACGTAAATCCATGTGTAGCAGATATGGTAAATGTGCCACCTGTATGCTGAGCATTGTCATTACTACCCTTGGTAGATACATAGGTCTTTGATACGGCGATTTGATTCAGAACAAATGCCTTTACTTCATACGCATATAGTGTAGCATTACCACCATTAATAGTATATGAGTACGACCATTGTGCATATCCATAGTATGATGGAGATGCCGTGGTAGAATAAGAATTCTCTATTTTTTCTATTCTATAACGCTTGGTGGTATTATTATCATCATAGAAACTATTATCATTATATGTCTTTACTACTATAGATACTGTAGTACCATTATCGAAATACTGTGTATAACCATCATATCCTGCAGATGTATTATATGGAACGTCGGCAGTATTCATAGTTACCATATTTGCACTACTTACTGCCATAGCTTCATAATTACCATCACCATTTTTCTCTAGCTTGTATTTGATAGTAATACAATATCTAGGAGTGAGCATTATCCTAAATGCTGTATGAATGTGAGAATCACTAATACCAATGGTAAACGAAGATGCCTGGTATACTAAACCAGAGCTAATCATATTAGCATTCAGTGTAGCTGCTGTAAACGAATCGGTACCATTACAACTTTCCCAATTCTTTATACCATTAAATGTCCATTCTACAGCAGTAGTAATACTATTTACTTTCAGATATAAAGTAGGTGCTGAGATGAAATTACCACCCACACAGATAGTACCATCGCTGAATATTGGAGCACCATTAGTAGCAGTATTATTAGTCCATAGAGAGAATGTAATAGTAGGACCATTATTTCCGGACAAAGAATATGAATTGCTAGCGTTGGTCGTCACTGCAGAACCATAATATGTAGAAGCAGTCTGATTATTCTGAGTATCTACTTTTAGCCTAATAGCATTGGTATAGAATGCTGTTACATACTCATCCATTCTACTACCACTGCCTATAGCTAGACTTGTATTGCATGTAGCAGCAGGACTATTTGCACTAGTTAGTGCCAAAGTAGTTCTAGCTGTACTGAGTGCAGTGAAATTACTACTGTAATGTGCAGCAGTATCAAATAATGATGAACCATCAATAGTACCTGTGTCTGTAAGTGTGTAAGTAGATGAACCAGATAGTCTAGATATTACATACACTTTTTGTCTAATATTTCTATCGTTTGTAATATCATATATTTCATCAGATACATCGAAGTATGCCGTAGCACCCTCTTTCTCTTTGATGTACAGACCGGTAGCATTATCTTTATTGTAAACATGTGTAAATTTATTGAGTTTAGCAGCTGAATTAGCTTCGCCTATTTTGATAGTAGCAGACGAATCCCATGAATTTGTAGTAGTAACGGTAGCATTAGTTCTATTCAGAGTTACTTTATGCCAGATATCGAATGTAGCATTGATATTGACATTATCACAGTGGTAGAATTGATATTCACTATCGTCTGCTAGAGTAAGTGTTGCATTACCATTACCCGGCTGAATAGTTGAGCCAGTTTGACTACTTACCCATGCACTAGTACTAGTGATAGTACATGCATCGTATGCATAACTTGAGATAACTTCACCACCACCAGATGATGTTAGGTTTGTATTGCTATCTGAAGCTCGTGCTATTCTCTTTACTAGCAAAGGAGTAGCAGCCGTAGTTATCCCCTCGAATGAGCTGAGTGAGAAATATTGATTAGTTTCAGATATTTGAATATTTATATCCTGAACATTCGCACGGAAAGTTACGGTATTACCACTATAAGATACACGAGTACCATTAATCACTATACTACCTACAGTCACTGCACTGCCACCATAAGTATAAGACAATATGTATGTCACAGATGTTGTCGTAGTAGAAACAGGCGCACTTACACTCAATGCTTCTGTAGTTCCACCATTGCTTAGACCTGTATGCCTATTAACTTTGATTTCATTTACATTGATATTGAATGTCTTCAGTATATGATGATAGACATTGACAGTGAGTCCGGTAATATCATTGATTAGTGTACGTTGGATACGATGATCAAGTGATGGTCCACCATAAATTAGAGCTGGATCTTGATTCCAAGTGCTAACAGTAGGTAGTGACCTATACTCACTTTTGGATGAATCTTCTGTCGAATTATAGCTATTATCTTCTATTACCCACGAGCCACGTATCATACCAGTTGGCAAAGTACCTACAAAAACATTGTAAATAGTATAATATCCCATCACAATAGATGTGGTGGAATTATTATCAATATTGGACCAAAGAGTGCCAGCATTTGAACCACCAGCAATAATGATACTTTCGTAATATCCAAGAGTACTTGGATTGTCATTAGGAGATGGAGCAACCTGACTATATGTACCATTATTTTCCTGATAGTATATCTTGCCAGTCAGAACTGATGTATCACTTGTTTGATAATAATAATGTTCATTAGTCCCAGGATAATTATTTTGACTACCATTGGCTGTACTAGATGCTTTGTAATTGATGCATACTTTATCATTTGGATACGAATTTGAAATTTTACCTAGACTGCCATTTGAATTAGAACTGAGCATGGTCGCCTGGACTACTAGTTTTACTCCACTGCCACCACAGGTGTCGCATGTAGCATTGCCACAATTATGTCCGAATGTATATGCCTGAGTGCGCTCAGTCAGGTCTACACGGATATATGTGACCTGTCCCGATGCAGAATTTGTAGTATTGGTAAAGTAATTAGAATACGATTGCGCACCATGATATAGTAATTGTGCTGCATTGTTTTTAATATTGGATGCTAATGTAGTACTAGATTCACCAGTAACCAATTTCAATGTACCGGTGATACCATATCCCCAATTCCACTGATCACTAGGCACACTATATGTTACTGTGAAGTCATCTAGAGTGCTAGCGTCAGTATCTAGAGTGCTAGCGGCAGTATTGTTGCACGAGAAATACCTACCACGATTGATATTATTCGTAGTTGTTACTTTTATACCATCTGTGAATGCTTTTTTCTGACCTTCATTTAGACTAATATTTGTATAAAAATCAATGAATACTTGTCTAACAGGAGAGAAAGTGAAGTAAGGTAGAGTCTTTATAGTCTTTGGTAGAGTTACTTCGGAACTAGCACTATTAGATACCCTATCAGACTGATGACTATTGTCAGCACCCCATGTATTCATATAGTGGGTAGATTTGGTATAGATTCTACCATTTACCATGCTCACCGTACCAGCAGGCACCATTACTTCCTGAGTAGCTGTGCGCAGTGCACCCTGAGCGATCTGAATAGTCAGATCTAGGTTGCTGAGCAAATTTGCTTTGGTTACATTAGCTTCGAAATCCAATACTAGATATCTAGCATTTTCATTAGCATTTAGAGTCTGAGTAACCACAAACGCGGTATTAGATGTCAGAGCAGTTGCATCCTGTTTGTAGTAATTAGCACGGAATTTATAACCCGAAGCATTACGTACAGTGATTATGTAAGATTTATTAGCTACGATAGGAATATATGTAGCTATATTACCTGCACTAATAAACCTATTATTTGCATCTTTTTCGGATAAATTATCTAGATATGTGTACATAGTCGTACTTTGCATTGTATTATCCTGGTATCTAAATAAATCATCTGCGACAAAATCTATAGTAGCAGGAGCCCCATCTACTATTCTATCGTATACGGTATACCAGGTACTATTATCTGTACTGAATTGTACAGTATCGTAATAACTAGTTGTGCCAAATGTAAGTTTAGATATTACAATAGCATTACCACTATTCAGAGTAAAGGTTTTGTAATAACTAGTGAATGTTCCATTACCTATACCGGTTACTACTGTTCCACCTGTTGGCTTAGCATTATAGGTTGAATTACCACCATACGTAAGTGTAATGGCTGTAGCATCGGTAAAGGTTGGCTCTGTAGCATCGGTATTGCTATAGTATACTCTCATGTATTTAGCAGAGAAGGCATTGACTATACCACCACTATAGTCGTCACCTGTAATAGTGCTAGTCGTTACATCCTGAGCAATGAGCACATAAGAAACATTGAATGTATGTGGAGATAGATAAAAGTCTCCTTTATTGGTAAAGGCCAATTCTGCTCGAGTCCCTGCAGCATTGATAGTAAGTGTCAGCTCAAAACTATCACACTGCACACCATCAATATCATATAGTAGATACGTCCTAGATTGTGATGTAGTACCACTTTTGGCTGGAGCGATAAGTCTATAAGTATTCGTACCTACTACATTGGCCCTATGTAGTGCATCATTTGTTATAGTATCACCTGTTACATTACCACCAGCTGAAGAATTATAATTGGTAGCGGACAAATCAATATATTTCAGTATATAACCAGATTTAATCGTAACTGCATATGTCGAATTACCACTAGTTTCAACGTTATTCCATACGCCACTCATAAATCCATTACCACTCTTAGTGGTATTCTGAGTAGTAGGATCAGCATTGGTAAAGGAATTGATTGCTATAAATTCAGCTGTTATTAATTTCGAACTCTCACTATTATCTGCATGTTTAGTAGTTGATGTACCATTCAATAACCAAGTCCTAGTTGATACATTATTTGTAGGTAAAGCAGCAGAACTACCTACAGTAGCAGTCTTGATTTCAAACTTATCATAAGCAGTAAATGTGATATTATAACTGCCGAAGTAAAACATCTTGGTAGTTAGAGTACAATGTGAATGTATACTAGCTGTACCAGATTTTAGCTTTTTCCTACTTTTGATAAGTTGATTAGTATTATCTATGGTAGTGATCTCAGCTGAACTACCATCTTGTATAGTTACAGTACCCTGACCAGTGATAGAATATGTAAATTCTCCCGTGTATATTTCCTCTAGAACTGGATAATACTCTGCACTTACAATATCATTACCGAAAAGTGTTTGGTCTAGATATATAGTAACCACACTTAGAGCCACACCACCACTAGGTGTACTTATTTGGAATTTAGGCGTACTACCATTCGCATTGTGATTATTTGTATCAGAGTATGTAGAGCCATTAATGTACCAACCATTTACCTTATAACCATCTGTTACGGTAACAGTAATAGTCAGTACTATCTGTAGAGATGTACTAGTACCTGTTAAATCATAAGTCACACTATATCCACTAGATAATACTGGGCTATAATTAGCATTATTCTTTTTAGCAGATTGTGTAATTGTAGTATAACCCAGATACGATCCATTTATAGCAGCACAAGAGTGATTTGTAGTTCCTGGATGATTAGGATCAGGGTTATTAGGATCAGGGTTACTAGGAGGAGCGTAACTAATCGTAATCAGAGGTGCATATGTAAATATTACATCATCTGTAGATGCCACAGCATGAGCCTTGACAGACCTATATTCACTATGTGCACTACCACCTGTAACTGTATGATTGGCACTAACATATGTAGCCTTACCAGATCCAGATTTAAATAATGAATTAGCACCACTGCTAGCAATATTCATAATCCTATAATCTGAAGTTGTGGCAGTAGTATCATCTATTCTAGCAGCAGGTATGTCACCACGAGTAAATTTGATAACAAAGCCATAAGCTGTGGTTATAGTATATTTGTATATATCATTGGCGTCTTTGGACCATTGGATATCCGCTATTTTATTAGTTCCTACATACACAGGCACGTTAGTATTCTGATTTGACTGTAAAGTACGCAGATTATTGAGTTTATAGTAATTCACAGCAGTAGCGCTGGTGCTATTCATTTTGAAAGATAGTCTAGCAGAACTACCATCATTACTACTCGTACAGCTGTAGAATTGGATATAAGGATCTATACTATCATCTTGTAATGATGGATTGGCTATATACGTAGTAGTAAATACATTTTTCTGAGTAAAAGTAGCGCCAATGACTGCATTGCCAGTACCTTTGATGGTACCAGACCAACTAAACCCAGATAATGCACTAGTCTCATCAACATTGGTCTTGGTAGTCATAGCAGCTGTGTATAGATTGCCTACTTCTAGAGTCGAATTAGAAATGCCAGTATGCGTATAGGAAAGAGTATACGATGTGGTAATCGTATCATTGTAGTCGAAATAATCGTCAACAGAAGTAGCTGTAATATAACCAGTTCCCCTATTGCATGTTCTATATATGGTTAAATTACCTTTAGCTAATTCATGTAAATAGGAATAATATGTTCCCGCTGTTGTAGTTGTAGAAGTAGTTTTGAATACTTCTATGAAGTGTAGATATACAGTCTTAGCAGAGGCTACATTACTCTCACTATGACTGACATCATTATCGCTGAATTGCGAAGATGTACCAGATGCCGTCGCACTATTAGACCAGTACCATCTATATGTATGGCCATTCATGGTGACGTACTTCAGTGTATAATTATTGCTATTTATAGCCGTATTATTGGTAGCAGATAGCGTAGAGCCATCGTAACGGAAAGATAATGTTGGACTAGAATTGTATGTGATAGCTTTGGTCCATAATTCAGCAAAACCAGAATTAAGACTTGTACTGCCAGTACCTCCCCTAGTACCAGCACTATTGTCCCAATATACCCATAGACCACTGCTTGATGTATTGAGCGTAATACCATTCTTTAGATTCTCACCTATAGCTATTACGGTCATAGTTACTGTATCAGTTACATTGGTTATTATGATTCGTATATCGCCTACATCTGTATTATTGCCAGAGATATATGCATATGTAGGACAATAAGGTGTACTGCTAGTCCAACTTTTGGTCCAAAGTGCATTAGTTGTATTACTTACCCCAGCATAACCCTTTACATTGCCGGTATCACGAGCACTCCACGTAGCGATAGTATTGCCTTTGTGTGTGTCTGGATATGTAGTCTCATATGTCGAACTTCTAGCGAATACATTAGTCGTTATAGTATCGCTCCCGTAACCATAGCCGATAATAGAGAGTTTTTTGCTCTCATCATTATCATTGACGGTGATGGTACACATCCTATCAGTTTTTTCTTCATATGGATATGTGTTTACATCGTCGGTGGTAGCAGTAGCTAGTACACCCGATCCAGCCTGCGAAAGAGTAGTCGTCCACCCAGACCCAGGAGCCTTTAGTACCGTTTTTACTCTATATATCGCTGATAAAACGACTGATTGTATTTCATTGGTTATACCGGATAAGGTAAATAGATTATTATTACTAGCATTAAGTGAATCAACAGGTGTATTAGATGACTTTACCAAAACTTGTGTAGTAGTATTAAATACCCTAAAATTCAGTGTGACATTATTAGTGGTAGTAGAAGTGCCTGAACCATTAGCATATGGATAAGATGAAGAATTATAATCCCAGAGTGTAGCCGACCCACTAGTAGTATTACCACTATATGTCGTATAACTTAAACTCATTTCTGCCATACGAATAGCTTGAAAACCATTATTTACATTAAACTTAATTTGTAATCCTGCAAACACATGCAATATATCAATAAAACTATAGCTACTTTTGGTTAAATATGGAGAACCTGTAATATTTGTGCCTATTTTAAGATAAGTATTCGCATCGCCTAAAATGAAAGCATTATACAAATTCACAGTAGGCGTCACCAGATCTATTTTTAAATAGGAGTCATCATTATCGGCCATAATAAACGCATAACCTTTCTGTCCAGCAGCGGCATTAGACCCAGTACATGTAGAAAGAGTTGTGGTAGTATTTCCGTTAACATAGCTAATTACTATACTATAGAACCTAGGAAGTAGTACATTGATATAACCATACACATTATGCCCAGAAGGTGCTGTAATAGTAGCAGGTGCGATTAATGCATCCTCAAATTGTGTACCATTGGATGCGGTTTTGGTCTCTACTATCAGTTCATTGTTATTGTTAGTCGAATAATTGATTCTATTGTTATAATCATCAGTGACTAATTCATTGTCTAGATAAACTTTAGTCGTTACAGTATGTCTCATTGCAATAGCACCATTGGCTAGTATTGGTGCACCACGCAGTACCTGTCTATATGTAGCATTCCATGCGTTTGTCGCAGCTGCAGCCATAAACCATGGGTTGTAGAAACTAAAACCTGCATAAGTATCCTTACTCTGTGCATTGGCTAGACTAGATATTTTGGATACAGTATTCGTTGTACCACTGACAGTGCCGGTACCAGTACCACTGGCGTACGGATATACACTACTAGATGCAGAGTACATATATACATAGCTAGCTGTCTGATTTGCACTGCTATTACGCCAGTTGACACTCGAACTGGTCTTTAAGAAATGGAAATAGGATGTGGTTACAGAACCTGTACCACTATTGATACCATAAAAATAGGTTGAACCACTATCATCAACAAAGTAACTATCGCAAATCACACCACTATTAGTACCAATAAAGGCACCATTTAGAGAACAACTTACGGAAGAATCACAATAAGACTTAGAAATAGTTCCACTATTTGCCACAACAAAAGCAAAACAACCATCCGTGCCTCCACTAACATATACACCACAAGTATCGATAAGTGCGCCTGATGCATTAGTATTAACTATCGTACCAAATTGTCCACCTGTAAAGATTGCCGGCTCATAGATGAATAGATTCTTAATTGTACCACTATTTTGTTGTATTGCTGCCGTTCCATTACCAGTCGTGAATTGAAAATTTTTCAGCAGATGTGAGTCACCATCTAAGGTAGAACCAGATGCAACTGCACCAGAAGCATGGTAATAATCCCTATTTGTGAATGGAGAACCAGACACACCAGGAACGGCAAAAGTACCCGTTGTATAGAAGTCTATATCTGCGGTAACTTTGTAATACTTATTATTAAAACTACGTAAAGACACGGCCGAATACCAGTCTAGTGCATCGGCTATTACATACGGACTGCCCGATGTACCACTACCAGACAGAGTATTTCTACTATGTGTAGCAGCGGCAATATCTATCCAAGTATAGTGTGTTACAGCACCTGTAATAGTCACAGTATTTTCATTGGTATTATGCATAGTAATAGTTTTAGCAGTTGAACATTGTGTAAAATCAGCAGCATTAGGAGCTGAACCATTAGTAGTATTGTCGACTAGTATTACCCCAGTAGTATCACCAGTGAAATAATAATCACCCGTGCCAGATGATGCATTTGCATCAATAGTTACTTTTATATACTGCGTAGGATCGTTAAATGATGTAGGTACCGACACAGTATTCCACTTGTAATATATAGATGTAGTGCTAGTACTGCCATTGACAGATATGTAAGAAGAGGCTCCCCAACCAGTTTTAGTCAGAGTATATGTCTTCCTAGCATACGTGACATCTATACGTGCCTGATTGGTTCCAGATGGTTTATTGGCCGTCGTTACATACCAAGAAGTATCCGACTGAGTGAATGAGCTAGAATTCAAATTCGTAGAAGCACTGACATTATAAGCGGCGACAGAAGATATATAGTTACCAGCTTTTGCATTAGTACTAGGTATGGTCCAAGTATATGTACAGGATGTATTGAAATATACGAAAAGACTGGTAGCCGCCGTACTAGTAGTAGCCCCAGCAAAACTGGATTTTAAAGTAAAACTAGGTGTGTAATTGGAAGTTCCAGTATAATTAGACGTAAAGTTATAATACGTTGTCGTTTTACTATATACTTTTTGGAAAACATAGTCGCTAGTTCTACTACCCGATACAGCATTCAAACCTGTATGTGAATATGTGATACCATAATATTTACCAGTAGATGCTGTACTAGTATACGATACGTATGTGCTGTCATTCGGGTCGAAATAGAAGGTCTTGGTATAAGTAGGATTAGCAGCAATATTATGTTCAAAATGTGCTGTAGTTGTATTTACGTCAAAGATTCCATTACCCGGCCCATAATATGTGGCACTAGAGCCATTATAGAAGTAGATATTATTGAATGTGAGCAAATACGACATGCTGGAATATGGCGATGCATTGGCTATATACGGAGTTTTATTTATGTGTGTATTTGTACTGGTCGTGCGTACTAGATCTTTACACCTCACATATACCCTAGTACCTGCGTCGAAATCTGTTAATTTCCATTTGGTGGTTTCCCAACCAGTGGTCGTAGTACCGAATCTTGTTAGTCCCCCGGGACTATAATTACTACCAGACTCATTAATCGAAGTCAGAGTACCGGCAGTTCCACCTAGATCTACCGTAGGCGCAGCATCTGCCGTACCATTGAATGTTGAACTATTGTATCTAGATACATAAAAGTATGCCTCGGCCACAGTCTTGTGTGCGATGACATAGTCACAAAAATCATAGCCACCCCAGCCATCACCATATGTGATGACTTCAGCTACATGTGAAGTATAATCACTAGATGTGGTTGTTGTAGGTGTATACGAACTATTATTGTTCATAGCATAATTATACCAATAACTTTGGCCATATGTATGAGTGTATCTCCAAGTAGAATTATTTGGATTATTATCATGAATCTCATAACAACCGTAAGATATAACTGGATCACGAATTGCACCGGCAAGTATTTTGAATTGTCTCTTCATATACTGCTCTACACAATAATACGTACCACTAGTTGTACGTGGATACAGATTAGATGCATTGTATGTAGAATTATTAGCAAAAGACACAGGTGTTGTATTTCTCAATCTAACACCCGCCTCAAATATATTATTAAGGCCAGATGTAGCACCTGTCTCTCCTACACGCTTGCCGGCAGTATAGTCTTCATCGCTACCATATACTTTTACGGTAGTTACATTAACACTTAATTCAGCGCAGAATAATCCTATCATGTATAGATTGGAACTAGATGACGCCCCATCATATGTCGTAGTGCCAAATCTGTAAGCAAACTGGGCGGCACCATCCAGAGTACTTGTAACATCATAGTTATAGTAATACCATATGTCACCACAATCGGTCGTAGATATGGCATTGGCAAATTCACTTAGTTTTGAGTATCCACCCTGCACCACGGTTTTATAGCCAGAAGGAGCTTCTGGACTAGACAGCTTAGTATCATCATACATGTCGGTAGCACTACATGTTGAAGCTGCGGTACTATTGATACAATTGACTACATACAGAACCCTATTTGACCCATTAGTAACTATCTCCGGATTTCTCGAACGACAATTGTCTATTCCTGAAATTAAGGTACTTTTGATTAGCATGTCCTTATATGTGATTGTTCCAAGCTTGGTGTAATACAAAGGATTATAGTAAGCCATGGCAGGCAAACTATCAACATCAACATATATTTCATTCAAATTTACAGTTGCCGAACTCATAATATATGGCACTATACCTGCACAATATGATTGAATCGTAGAAGATGTTAATACAAAATCCGCATAAGTGGCATACATACTATAACTACTACTAGCAGGACATCCAGCATCTGTTGTTACTTTACACTGAGTAATATTAACAGTGGAACTAGTTTCAGCACAACCTACTAATCCACAACCATAAACATACGTGGTTTTTGGTGTTAAAAATGCTGATGTATTGGCAGTTCCAGATTTATGTGTGGCATATGTATAAGCAGCAAAAGATGAAAATTTAGTATAGAAGTTCGTTACAGTTACATTGGATATATTGTTAGAGCCAACATTATTAGTAACAGCACCTATAATGCCTGTATACCAAGTACTCCTATTATTATAACCCTGATCTGATACTCTGAAAGAAACAACCGGATTGTTAAAAGTAACATTGCGCATTGTAATACCGCTTGACTCACCGAACATACCAAAATATGTGGAAGAACCCGCACCATCATTACCAACGATTCTTAGTCCCCTAATGGTATGTCCTTGACCATCAAAAGTCACGCTAATTGTATTAATTGGAACCCATAGATATCCTCTCATATCTATATTGTTGCTTAATTTGATTATCACGGAACTAGGTATCTGACATATATAATTCAATTGCTTTGCATTGGAAATTGTGTACGTAGAACCTGATGGAGTAACACTCGTTTGATTCTTAGATTGATTAGAATGAGCCCATTGTCCACGCAAATATGCCTCATTATGCATAGCATATAAAGGAGTATGATTAGCATCTACAACGAATTGCCCTCCTGTCTCTAGACCCAAAGTCAAATATACCGACTGATTATTGTACAATTTTGGTGCATCCACATTGGTATTATACGAATAAAAAGTGTTTGATGCAGTAGTAGAGAATGCAGTCCTTGAGAATTTGGAAAAAGTTACTGAGCTACTAGTAATATAACTCTGTGTTGTATTGGAACTCAAACTTCCATTATTGTAATTCATTATGTAATTGTAAGTGGAATTCGTAACCGGAGCTATGCCATAAAAGTAAAGATATGCCGTAGTGGTGGAATTGATATAACTACCACTAGTATCCATATAATACCCAGTTAGAGTCTGTCTATTCACCACATTATAGGCAATATTCCTGGAAACTTTATCATTACTACCACCAAAGATACCAGCCAGAGCAAAAGCGGTATTAGCCGACCTAAATCCACTGGTACTAGCACCTATATTAATTCTGAATTTAGTCTGAGTCATATTATACTGTATGTACAGGTAAATTCTATTGCTAGTAGATGAAGAACTATATGCTTTACCTACAATACCAGCCATAGCACTTCTATTGGATTCATCATCGGATAAAGCACAATTGAAGGTAGCATCTTTATATACTTCAAATTGTTCGATCTCGACAGAATTGTGCTGTATATAAACATTAGTATACCTATTACCAGAGTCATTTTTGGTAAATACTGCACCAACAAGCCCACCATAAGAAAGGCCAACCGCCGAGGCATGATCACACACACTTGTAATTCTCTTACCTCTAACTGCACACCCCATAATATGTACAGTCGCATTCACACTACTTAGACTATTATCCACCATGATAGCACACACAAATGGAGAAGCAGCACGGTGAGAAACATGAGAATCATCTCCTACTTCTAACCCATAGACATTCCATGAATATGAGGTGCTACCACCACACGTACCTGTGGCATCTAGGATAACATTCTCAATAGTGCCACCCAGCATTTTCTCAACAAATATAGAACCCATTGTGTAGCAACTGCTATTCGTTGAAGAAGCCACATTGATATTTAGATTAGATATGATACTACCCCTAGTCATGTACCTAAATATTGCATAAGCTGAATTAGAAGAGGAAGAACCCAACGCTATATTAATATCGTATCCTTGCCCGTTCAGTACGCCATTGAATACAAGCCCGATAGGATAAATTGTACCTGAACCGGATGATGCTGTATAATCTCCACTCCCAGCAGGTCTGATACCATCAGAAGCATTTCTATAATTGAAAAAAGTTGCTGTTTTACCAGACGAAATATCTGAGGATTCGATTGTTATATCATGAGTTAGTTTGTAATAGGCAAAAGAAGTACATATATCTTGATTGAGTCTTTTATCGGTCAGAATATATGACAATTTTTGCCAAGAATCAATTATATACGGACTAGACTGTGTGCCATAACCACTTATATTGCCCACATTTGAGCCAGTTCTAGCCTGTGGATATTCGTAGGAATAACTTGTTCCACCATTGGACCAATTGCTACCTATGGAGGTAAGTGCCATATTAGTAGTTCTACACTGACTAAGAGAATACTCTGTCGAACTATCCTGTAGACCAAAAATCATGTATCCACCAGAAATGTTACTATTTGACATGTTGGTAATGACCTTTACAAAGACATAGTCATTGTTTCTCATTGTAGACAAATAACCAGAATCATTGTTAGATGTCGAAAGGTGGATCATGGCTGTTTTACCACCAGCATTGTTCGATTTATACACCTTTACTGTTTTATAGTTATCGGCAGTTTGGCTAGTAGTATTGCTCTGACCTATTACCAATGTACCCGCCGTACTGCCATAATTAGCAAAGGAACTATCTGGACTATTAGCACTAGGGGCATTGTAGTATACGGTAGACTGAATGTAATAAGAAGTGCTGGCGCCAGCCCTATATGCGAACCATAGATACATGGAACTTGTAATCAAAGACCTAGGAATAACAGCTATATGCGTATATGTCTTGCCACTACCACTGAAGTACTGAATAGCATACTTATGAGCATTGTTGGCATATGCCCTATTGGCCGTGTTATTATTTACATAAGAGTAAAATGCCCAATGACCAGATTCTACCACACCAGATAATTCTTCATCAGTACCAGAAGTAGGAGAATATGCTTCTACGGTCTCAGGTGTAGTATCATTACGGCTCATATTGGTGAATACATTGTACCCTGCAACCGAAAAAATACCGGTGCACATCAATATCACACCTAGGATAATACTACGAATCAAGTATCCGTATGGATGTTTTACTCTGAAATTTGGTTTAGTCTTTTTACTTTTAGTCGACATAGTCTCTCTCCCATGATCTCTGGTCATCTTTCGTATCACTTTTAGTATCCTACAAAAGACAATCTTTTTTCAAAAACTAGATATAATTTTTTAAAAACATTTTTTCACTAGATATTATATAATATATATCGCGCCACGGTCAAACAAATTTCTACAAAAAATTTATCTATTTTGCAAATAGATCGCTCATTCTACTTTTGCACATTTTACCACCTCAGCGAAACTACACCACCATATTTCAAACAAAAATCCACAATAAACCATCTAATATTTCTGCACAAGCAACCAAAATAATTTGGAAAAAAAAAGCAAATATAGTAGAATACCACAAAAGGAAGGTAATCTATGAAGAAAGTAGACCTGTACACAGATGGTGCATGTAGTGGCAATCCCGGCCCAGGTGGGTATGGCGGAATATTAATATACAAAGGCATAGAAAGAGAGTATAGCGGATACGAGGAAAGCACCACAAATAATCGAATGGAATTGCTAGCTGTTATCACTGGTCTGAAAATGCTAAAAGAACCAGTTGAACTGAATATTTATTCTGATAGTGCCTACACTGTGAATGCATTTACAGAAGGCTGGATAAATAGCTGGGTGATGAATGGCTGGCGTAATGCCAATAAAAAACCCGTACAGAATGTAGATCTATGGCAAGAATTACTCGAGTTGCTAAAAAACCACCAAATAACATGGAATAAAGTCAAAGGTCATGCAGATAATGTCTATAATAATAGATGTGATAAATTAGCCACCAGTGAAATAGCCAAACATAATCCTATCGTAAAAACAGATAATCCAATAGACACTACTCAAAATAACGATAATGAATAAAAATACAATGGTATGAATATTTATACCACGATACAAAATTCCCCCATTTATATAAAAGTACTTGACATTGTGTGTCCCTATGTAATATACTAGAAAAGTCATTTAGGGGTGTGGCTCAATGGTAGAGTAGCGGTCTCCAAAACCGTAGGTTGTGGGTTCGAGTCCTACCACCCCTGCCAAACAAAAAAGTCCGTATTTTACGGACTTTTATTATTAAAAAGAAGAAGCACTAATCGATAGTGCTTCTTTTTTATTTAGCATAATCTACATTACGAGTTTCTCTAATAACATTTACTTTTATCTGACCTGGATATTCCATTTCTTTTTCAATCTTTTGAGCGATATCTTTAGCCATAAATAATGCTTGTTCATCAGACACTTCGTTTGGCTTTACAATTATACGAATTTCCCTACCTGCTTGTATAGCAAAACTAGTTTCAACACCTTTAAAGCCATTAGCAATCTCTTCCAATTGAGTAAGTCTTTTGATATATGCTTCTAGACTCTCTCTACGAGCACCCGGTCTACTACTACTAATAGCATCAGCAGTTTGAACCAATATTGCCTCTAGAGACTCATATTCTACACCACCATGATGTGCTGCAATACAATGAATAACTTCTTTACTTTCTTTATATTTTGTGGCTAAATCTACGCCTATTGTTACGTGAGTACCCTCAGTCTCGTGGTCAATAGCCTTACCAATATCATGGAGCAATCCACCCCTTTTAGCAATATTAACATTAGCACCCACTTCGGCAGCCATTAGACCTGCCAAATATGATACTTCTAGGCTATGTTTGAGCACATTTTGACCATAACTGGTTCTATATTTTAGACGTCCAAGTAATTTTATAAGTTCTGGGTGCATACCATGAATACCTGCATCAAATACAGCAGCTTCACCCTCTTCCTTTATAGTGTTTTCAATATCTCTAGTAACTTTATCCACCATTTCTTCTATTCTAGCAGGATGGATACGACCATCTAATATCAATTTTTCAAGAGATATACGGGCAATTTCACGTCTAACTGGGTCAAATGAAGATAGAACTACAGCTTCTGGAGTATCATCAATAATCAAATCAACACCAGTTGCAGCCTCAAGCGCCCTAATATTTCTACCCTCTCTACCAATAATTCTACCTTTAACCTCATCATTAGGTAGATCTACAGTAGATACTGTTACCTCACTAGTATGGTCTACAGCAGTCTTTTGAATGGCTAGAGTTACTATTTCTTTTGCCTTTCTGTCAGCCTCTTCCCTAGCATTATTCTCAATATCACGAACTATTACGGCAGCCTCTTTTTTAGCATCATCTTCGTATTTAGCAATTAGTTCTTTTTTGGCTTCTTCTCGAGTTAATTTGCTAATACGCTCTAATTCTTTATTCATTTTTTCCAAGACTGCATCTTGTTCTTCAACTTTTTTATTTAAAGTCTTTTCTTTTTCTAATAAATCTTGTTTTGATTTCTCTACAGCATCGTTTTTCTTTTCAATTAATTCTTCCTTTTTGTCTAGGAATTCTTCTCTTTGATTTATACGATTCTCTGCTTTTTGCATTTCTGCACGTCTTTCTTTCAATTCCTGGTCGCATTCACTAGTAAGTTTCAAAACCTCTTCTTTAGCCTCAAGTACAGCTTCTTTTTTAAGATTCTTTGCTTCATTTTTGGCTTCTTCTAGGATATTTTTTGCATTAGCCTTATCTTTTTCAGATTTGCTCTTTTGCAAAGCTCTTACCGTGAAAAATGTAGCAGGTATAGCAACGGCTAAACCAATAACACACCCAAGCAAACCAGTAACGAAAGCAGACATAAGCAACATATTTATGTTCAACATTTCATTACCTCACAATTAAATTATATAATATAAAATGTATTTCCCCTTTAAACGCAATTAAGGTATAGAATACACTTAAAACATTCAACACATTTGTAAATTTATTATACGCACTAATTATATATTATGAGACTATAGTTTGTCAAATATATTACAAAAATTAATTGTAATAAAAAAACATCTATCAAAAAAAAATATATTTCGACAGATGTGTAGTAAATATAAAAATATTAATAAAAGCACCTAAATATTCACAATTTCTATATTTTGCATAGCACCAGTTATCAGTGTTTCTAGATCCAATTTTGACTCTTCCTTTTCACATTTAGGGACTCTAGGTCTAATAACTGGATGTTTAGGTAAAAATACAGTACAACAGTCCTCGTATGGTAAAATAGAAGTCTCGTATGCACCTATTTTTTTAGAAATATCAGTTATTTCGGATTTATCAAAAGAGATTAATGGCCTAAATATTGGTAATTCATTTACAACATCGGTAGTTACGGTCATACTTTCAACGGTCTGACTAGCAACTTGGCCTAAATTTTCGCCAGTAATAATGGACTCTATTCCTTTTTCTTTGCAAAGTCTCTCTGCAATTCTAAACATTATTCTGCGCATAATGGTAATCATATAATCACCATCACAATTTTTATGGATTTCTTCTTGAATCTTTGTGAATGAAACTATATATAATTTAAAGTGACCAGTGTATTTAGATATAATACGTCCCAATTCAATTACTTTTTCTTTAGCCTGAATACTAGTATAAGGATAACTATGAAAATGAATAGCAGATAATGGCATGCCACGTTTAGCCATCATATAACCAGCTACAGGACTATCTATACCACCGGACAGCAGTAACATTCCAGAACCAGAAGTACCAACAGGCATACCACCCAAAGCACTAATAGTATCATGATAAATAAATGTAACATCATTGTCTCTAATATCAACATTTAGATCAATCTCTGGATTATGAAGATCAACTTTAATACCTTTATTATTCTTTAGAACAATTCCACCCAACATTCCAGAATACTCAATAGAAGTATATGGAAAACTTTTATCAGCACGATTTACAGACACTCTAAAAGTCTTTGCCGATAGTTTAATTGTAGACACATATTCTTTAATTGCAGCATCATCAGAACTAGTCATAACGCCTGTACTAATAGAATGAATACCAAATACCGTAAGTAGATTTGACACTATCCTTTTTTCATCAATAACATCATAATCAGATACGAAAAATCTTTTATTGAGACGATTAATAAAACACTTTATACCATCTAATTTTTCTTTAATATTTGCAAATAATTTATCTTCAAAAAAGTAAAAGTTTTTACCCTTTAAAAATATTTCACTATAACGAATAATTACAACTTTTTTCATAAAAATCACCAAATTTTAAAAACATGAAATAACAATCAAATAATATAATAATTGACATATACATAGGATTTATTGTCATTAATGTAATCAAAAATGACATAAATCATATAATTTAACCAATTTTAAACACTAGTATTTTTCAAATATGTTCTTACATTATTTTCTATTTTTTCTACTAAAACATCGATTTCTTCCAGCGTATTGTTTTTAGAAAAACTAATACGAATATTACTCTCAATTTCTACTTTTGAAACACCCATATTTTCAAGTATTCTATTGCCACTATTCCTAGACGAACATGCCGAACCATTACCCACACACACACCATCGTCAGACAACATATTCAAAATACTCTCTGCTCTACAACCAATAAAACTAATAGAGACAATATATGGCGAACAACCATTGTTACTATGTATACTATATTTCAAACCAGACTGGCCCAACAAGCTCAATAATTTTTCTTTAAGATCACAAACATGAGATTTATTGTTTCTCAAATTACTTATTGCTTTTTCTAATACCTTTGCAAACATGTATATACCCATCGTATTTTCTGTGCCACTACGATATCCGTACTCTTGGCCACCACCGAATATTATTGGCTTCATTTTTATACCATCTCGTATATACAATGCGCCAACACCTTTTGGCCCATGTATTTTGTGCGCTGATATTGTATACAGATCCACACCTAAATCATATAAATTGACATCAATTTTCCCACATGCCTGTACACCATCAGTATGAAATATTACATTTGGATTTACACTTTTAGCAATCTCAACCAATGATTTTATATCATTGATAGCACCTGTTTCATTACTAACATGCATAATAGATACAAACCCAACATCTTCAGTCATCTTATTTTTAAAATCTAATGTATCTACACATCCATCTTTACTTAATTTTACAAATTCTACATTATAGCCCCTGGTCTTCAATTCCATAGCAGTATTATAAACACTAGGATGCTCACCAACTGACACAAGAATTTTCTTCATACTTTTATTGGTTACGCCCAAAATAGCCAAATTATTCGCTTCACTAGCAGATGCCGTAAACACAAGTCTACCATCATTAGCTCCAAGAAGTCTCAATATTTGCTTCCTAGAGTCTTCTACTATACTTTTAACATTTCTGCCATTTTCATACAAAGCACCGGGATTGTAGAAATATTTATCATTAAACTCAACTAATTCCCTCAGCACATCTTCATCCATTTTTGTCGTGCTAGCATTATCAAAAAACATATTATTCTCCTACTTTTCTATGATATCATAAAATTATGTGTTTTTCAATAATTTACGCACTCTAATAAACATTTATCGACCATATAAATGTTTTAGTTTATTTTATAAATTATGCATATATATACTTTATTATGTATATTTATTTATTTTTAAAATAATGTATATTTATTAATAAGGAACGAAGTTTAATAGAGTATCTAAAGTATCAGATTGCAAATACACCTCTGGAACTTGTCCAACTATTACACTCTCGCTAATTAATACCTCTTGACGCATTTGATAATTTTTACTTGCAAATGGCAATACAACTCCAACGGTCGCATCCAGTCCTACATATATTTTATGCACTGTTTGATTTATTCCTGCGGTATTAAATTGCGATCTAAATACACAACCAATTGAGCCTATTGGCCACATTTTTACTTTCAATACTGGGCCACGTCCTACCAAAATAGGCAACCCTAAAAAATCACCCATATGAACGTTTAAACCATTTTTGGAATACTCCTCTATTCTTATTTCACATGCTTGTGCTAGATCCCTACTTAGATTGTTTATCTCCAAACTATTAGCCTGAATCATTGTAATATTCCCAAATTCATCACTTATTATATTGACCAAATCATCATACATAATTGAATTCATAACAACATCAGAGACCGAACTATTCATAGCCCTAGAAGTAATTGATTTAGCTTGAAATTCAACCCCATCTAAAACTATCGGATTTATAAAGATTATTGTTATTAATAAAAAAATTAACAGGCATGCACAAATACAAATAATTCTTTTTACAATTTTATTGTTTTTTATGCTTTTAACCAAATGCATTATGGTATATCTCATACCATATTATATGAAATAAAATAATCATTAAGACTTAATTGATCCTTAATGATTATTAAAT
>CAKJZJ010000010.1 GCA_918292005.1 Clostridiales bacterium | reverse complement strand
ATACTATATATCACATAGTATCATTTGATAAAATTACATAATATCAATGTATGCTATGCATTGCATAGTATCATGCCCCTGTTTTACATATCAAAACAGTATGCAATTTGATCATACCGGCTTATGTGGTTCACCTTACACTCTCCCCAAAAATCCACCAACCAACAAAAAATAATATATTCCTAATCCCACAAAACCCCCACAAATCTAAGCATAATACACCTATCTATCCCACTCATCTCATATCACACTCCAAATAAATACAAATTCCTATATCGGAACTTCTATATAACACTTACCCTCAAATACAATTACAATCCCACTACAACCCCTATCTCTATCCTATCATCCCTATACTATTACAAAACAACCATCTCACTAAAACACTCTAAAATCCAATACAAAATCCCAACTGTCAAAATCTAATCTACTCTACAAATCACTCTCTCAATCTAACTCCACTCTACCCAAACACACCTCTCTATTCAGACCCCAGCTCTATTCACATCCCTAACCCTACATTCCAAAAACGCCTAAATTACAATACATATTCCTACCTACAATACACCGTTTCCAATCTTAACTTATACTACTATAACAGTACCAAACTCCTACTCAATTTACCAACCATACTCCCTATCTTCATCTCAGACTTAAACATTATCTAAACCTTAACTAAAAAAATTTTATAACAAATCTTACTCCATACTCCTATATTTTTCTCCATATCCCACTCTTAAAATCACACCTTAAATTCCTCTCCGAACCCCAATAACTATATAAAAGTTTTTACACATCTTAGTTTAACTAAATATCTCTACAAAACTAAACACTCTTATACGCCTTTTAAAACAACCATACGAATCTAACACGACACATCAGACTACTATACGAAAAAATACCGTAATATACAGTATAATTCTAACTAACCAAAAACAATCTCAAACATACTATAAATCAAACTCTCATCAAAATAACATCTTATACAACCCCAAATAACACTAACCAAACAGACCATATAATCCTGACCAAATCCCATACCTGCGTACATAGCCTACACAATCTAAACAACACCTTATATAAACTATAACTTCCAGATAATATTCTCAAAATCCTACTCAAAAATAACCACTACTCAGACTTCTATCAGAACCGATCTCAAAATAGAACTCTTACAAAACCCAGTAAATACGCAGTAAATCCTAAGAAAATGCTCTAAGATATCCCGTAAAAAAATAAACGACATAAAGAGAACCCACAAAAAGAGTATATAATCCGAAATAAAAGATTAAAATAAATCCAAATTGAAATGACAGCAAGAGAGTAGAATGACAGTAAAGTAGAGAAGTATTCCTGTAGAGATATAATATTCGGAAGATAGGATATATGTCTGATAAGAAAGATATCCTTCCTACAAGAAAGACAACATTGCAATAGTAGAGAGTTATCAATAGAGAGTCTGACTTAATAGTTGGAATCATAATTCTAATCGGTATCATAACTCAAATAAAGTTGCAATACAGTTCCAAGTAATCCCAACTCCAAAATAAAAAGGGCAGCATGAGCGATGCAGCCGTGAGAGCTGCAAAGCGATAAATGCTGCCCATACAGATAGAAAAAAAAACAAAATAAAATAAAACATAAGATATTATACGTTAACCTACAGAATCGTACCTAACAATCAAGATATGATATATTAAAGATAGATTCTCCCAAAGAGAATAGTTTCTAATGCAAAATATACCTTACCCAAGATAATGACCCTACTCAGATAAGATAGCTTATGTGCTACGAATCCCAGAGTACAATAGAGGTTAGATGTCAATAGGGGAGTGATAACATAAAGTAAATGATAAAGCTGAGATATCCTACTCAAAAGACTATACTTCTAAAAAGATACTATAATTAGGAGAAAGAACCGATAGGAGAAAGAATAGGAGAATAATATGAAAAA
>CAKJZJ010000009.1 GCA_918292005.1 Clostridiales bacterium | reverse complement strand
ACCATATATATATACCGGGAGTCAGACTGCGAGAGATAAGTTCCGTAGTCAAAAGGGAAACAGCCCAGATCTACAACTAAGGTCCCAAAGTTTATGTTAAGTGGTAAAGGATGTGCAACTGCTAAAACAACCAGGATGTTGGCTTAGAAGCAGCCACTCATTAAAAGAGTGCGTAATAGCTCACTGGTCGAGTGGTAGTGCGCCGAAAATGTACCGGGGCTAAAACATAACACCGAAGTTTAGGGATAGAAGCAATTCTATCGGTAGAGGAGCAATGTATACGGGCTGAAGCCTAATCGTAAGAGAGGGTGGACTGTATACAAGAGAGAATGCCGGCATGAGTAGCGAGAGTGTGGCGAGAACCCACACCGTCGAAAACCTTAGGTTTCCTGGGGAAGGCCAGTCCTCCCAGGGTAAGTCGGGACCTAAGCCGAGGGCGAACGCCGTAGGTGATGGACAACTGGTAGATATTCCAGTACTACCGTATATTGACTAAGATCTGAAGCAGGGACACAGTAGGATAGCATATCCACACGGATGGAAATGTGTGGCTAAATCATGAGGCTGACCAGGTAGTGAAGTACGCCGGGTTATCAAGGCTAGGTGATGATGGGGAGTGAAATTTAGTAACGAAGTATGTGAATTCACACTGGCGAGAAAATCTGCTAAGAAAATATAAGGTACCCGTACCGCAAACCGACACAGGTAGGTGATATGAGAAATATAAGACGAACGGGAGAACCCTTGTTAAGGAACTCGGCAAAATAACCCCGTAACCTCGGGAGAAGGGGAGCCGGCAGCAATGTCGGCCGCAGTGAAGAGGCCCAAGCAACTGTTTACCAAAAACACAGGTTTCTGCTAAAGCGCAAGCTGAAGTATAGGAGCTGACGCCTGCCCGGTGCTGGAAGGTCAAGGGGAAGAGTCAGGGAGACGAGTTATATCTATCCCGAAGCTTTGAACTTAAGCCCCAGTGAACGGCGGCCGTAACTATAACGGTCCTAAGGTAGCGAAATTCCTTGTCAGGTAAGTTCTGACCCGCATGAATGGCGTAATGATTTGGGCACTGTCTCAACAAGGGACCCGGCGAAATTGAAGTATGCGTGAAGATACGTATTACCCACGGCAGGACGGAAAGACCCCGTAGAGCTTTACTGTAGCTTAATATTGAATTTTAGTTCCAGATGTACAGGATAGGTGGGAGACGGAGAATCCTGGGCGTTAGCCGGGGTGGAGTCAACCTTGGGATACCACCCTTCTGAAATTGGAGTTCTAACAGGTTGCCATGAATCTGGTGCCTGGACAGTGTTAGGTGGGCAGTTTGACTGGGGCGGTCGCCTCCGAAAGAGTAACGGAGGCGTTCAAAGGTTCCCTCATTATGGTTGGAAACCATAAATCGAGTGTAAAGGCATAAGGGAGCTTGACTGCGACACCCACAAGTGGAGCAGATACGAAAGTAGGACTTAGTGATCTGGTGGTTGCGAATGGAAGTGCCATCACTTATCGGATAAAAGTTACCTCGGGGATAACAGGCTGATTCCTCCCAAGCGTCCACAGCGACGGGGGAGTTTGGCACCTCGATGTCGGCTCGTCACATCCTGGGGCTGAAGTTGGTCCCAAGGGTTCGGCTGTTCGCCGATTAAAGTGGTACGCGAGCTGGGTTCAGAACGTCGTGAGACAGTTCGGTCCCTATCCGTCGTGGGCGTTGGATATTTGAGTGGATCTGCTCTTAGTACGAAAGGACCAGAGTGGACGAACCTATTGTGCACCTGTTGTCGCGCCAGCGGCATGGCAGGGTAGCGAAGTTCGGAATGGATAAATGCTGAAAGCATCTAAGCGTGAAACCAGCCACAAGATGAGATATCCCATAACTTTAAGTTAGTAATACCCCTTGCAGAACACAAGGTTGATAGGTCGCAGATGGAAGTGCAGCAATGTGTGTAGTTGAGCGATACTAATAGGTAGAGGGCTTGATCATATTAAAGATGATAATCGTATGCATCTAGTTCATTGAATTTATACTAATAAATATATAAATATGTAGTTGTGAATGTACTAATTAGTTCATTCTACCATTACTGGTGATTTTAGCAAAGGAGTAACACCTGTTCTCATTCCGAACACAGAAGTAAAGACCTTTAGCGCCGAACATACTAGTCTGGAAACGGGCTGGAAACCTAGGTCATTGCCAGTTTTTCCAAATAAGCACCCATTTGGGTGCTTTTTTTGTGAAAAACACATGACCTAGGTACTATGCTATAGCATAGCGAATGTCTGGAGACGAGACATTCGTTCCAGCCCTACGGGACTGGAAACATGCGCAAAGGTCTGAATAAACACAATAGACATAACGAGAAAAATACTCCTTTGCTATTTTAGCAGATACGAGAGGAGCGCAATTCCAGTTCACGAGAAGTGAACTTAGGAATGAGGGCACTAGCCAGTTTTTCCAAATAAGCACCCATTAGGGTGCTTTTTTTTGTGAAAAACACATGACCTAGGTATTATGCTATAGCATAGCGAATGTCTGGAGACGAGACATTCGTTCCAGCCCTACGGGACTGGAAACATGCGCAAAGGTCTGAATAAACACAATCTCATTATTGATATATTTCACAATCTGTGCTACAATTATAATGAGGTAGTGTATGGAAAAGAATGTGTCTAATAGGACATTACAAGATTTTACCGAAGAATATTCTATGCCAATCACTCGAATAGACCTGGGTGGTAGGGCAAATAAAAAATTTGTTCGTTTGGACAGATCTCTTTTTGGTGATATGATAGACTCTATTCAGAGTGGAGACTCATCATATGTTACATACCTAAATGATGCTATTCGTGACGGATATATTCTGCAATATATTTCTACCATGACAAAGGACCTTGATAAATTCAGTTTTTATGTAGATGAGCATGCATACTCAGACATGGCAGGATCTAGAGTTGCGAATATGTTGGGTGTCAAAACATGCTATAATTGTTTGTATAGTGAGATTGATAAAAATGGCAAGAAGAAGCCAAAAAATCTACTATCTGTCGACTTTTTGAAAAACAACGAAGAAATGCTAGAATTAAATACTCTCTATGGTGCTAGGTTGGAATTTTCTAATTGTCTGGACTGGTTGCTTTGCATTGATGAATTGATCGAAAATAATCAAAGAATTATAGGCAATATTGATGTACAGAAATTTTTACCTAAAATAAATGAAGATTTGGTAGAACAATTTTTCTTGCGTCGACTAGTGCTGGCAGATACTGACTATTGTGGTAGAAACATTGCAATTATTGTGGATAAAAAGAAAGGGAGTCTTGAGTTGTGTCCTAGTTATGACTATGATCTTTGTAATAATTCAGAGAAACTGACGGACATTAGATCCATAGCAGATCATAATATGTCTGCATTGATATATAGATATGGTGATGTGATAAAAAGATTTATATCTAGGCTGGATAGATTTGATGCAAATAGACTGCACGAGCAATTATCCAGAGAAATAGATGATGAAACATTTATAAATCGCTATATTTCGCGTATTTCTAATAATATAAAAGCACTAAAAGATTGTTATATGGATTACAATCAAGGCGAGAATACCAAATAATTAGGAGATATTTATGTCAAAAAAATATAAAGAACCAATAGGCTTTTATTACGAAAGATATTCTCCATCTGCACAGTGTACACAACTTGAATTGGGTGGCCATGCAGAAAAAGAATTTGTTAGATTTTTCGATCAGGACTATCTAAAGGTTTTTTATAGGGCAATTAGGAAAAAGGGTAGCAATTACCGTTGTATTTATAATGATGTAATTCTATCTGGATATGATCCTAAATATGTGTCTGTTATGAAAAAGACCATAGATGGCAGAACGGGCTATAATAATGAAAATGCCCAGTATGATGTGGCAGGTTGTAGACTTGCCAATATGTTTGGCATGCCTACTGTGTACAATTTTATTTTTACCGAAAGATCGGTGGGGGATTACGATATAGAATATCGAAATAATACTCACTTGCTATCGGTAGACTTCGCCGAGACGGGCAAGGAAATGGTAGACATTCATGAAGCAATCACATCAGCGCCAGAGGCTAGTTGGAATAGTTTTGATATTAAGATGGATAGAAATGAAACTTTCTCCGACCTAAACCTAGAGTCTTGGTTTAAAATATTTGATAATTTGCCCAAGATGAACACCAAAATCCCTAGTAAAATTCTTACTCCAGAGAATATAGAAAAAATCAAAAAAGATTTTATAAAAATGTATTTTTTCCGTAAATATATTATTGATGATGAAGACCTAGAGCCTAGAAATGTTTCTCTCGTTTTTGATAGGCAAAAAGGAACGCTTGGTTTTGCACCTAGTCATGATTACGACTTTTGTTTTAGGGGCTATTCACATTATGCATACAAGATTTTCTCCGAGCAAGATTTGTCTTTCTGTATTGAGAGATATCCGAATGAATTGCGACAAGTTATGAAAGGCTTTGAGAAATTCCACAAAAAATACGATCAGTTTTTAACTGAAAAAGAAGAACTTGTAGGTGGTAGTTTTTGTGATATATACACATCTCTTTACAAAGAATTGCAAGATAAAGAATCTGCAAAGCATATAACTGAGACGGTTGTTCGTAATTTGCGCAGACTGACGAGTATGTATAGCGTGGTTTGTGCCGATCATCAAAAGCCTACAAGTACACCCGTGATGTAACAATTAAAAACACGGCTAATTTTTGTGTTTTTTTACATACATTTTATTGACTATTTTTCGTACGTTTGATACACTAAATAGGTAAAATTATAATTGAGAGATGTGTACATATTGGGGTATATAATCACTCAAATAAGTTTAGTATTAGAGTAATAATTGGAGTAATTTTATGAAAAAGAAATTATTATCTTTTATAATAATGTTTTTTCTAGCATTTTCAATCGTGCTTACTGGTTGCCATGAGATAGGTTTGTCTGGTGGCCCAGCTACAGATGCCAATGTCATTAGCAATGGTGGAATGGTGGTAGTGAAGGGCGATTATTTGTATTATGTAAATGGCTACATTGATGAGACATCACTAGACAAAAACGATAATAAGAAAGGCACTGTAGAAAAGTCTGGTATTTATAGAACACAATTAGATGCATCTGGCAATATTCAGAAAGATAAAGATGGTTTCCTAGTTAAAACAGAGAGAGTGGTATCTAAAGTAGTTGGTTTCAGTAATGGTGGTTTCTACATCATAGACGATTACATTTATTATGGTACACCATATATGAAACTTCGTTCGGATGGCGTTTTGCAGAATAATAGGGTAGAATTCCATAGAGTAAAATTAGATGGCACTGGCGATAAAGTAATATATGTTACTAGCAATAATGAAGATGTGCTAGACTGGACTTTGTACAAAATAGACAATACCGTATATCTAGTTACTTACGTTGATGGCAAAATTATTTCTGTGAATACTGCCAATAATCAAGTGGTAGGTACTGCAGAGAATAGCACTTCTTATATGTTTTTAAAAGAAACAGACTATAGTGCAACAGATACTCATACTGCACCTAGTCAAACACAAGTATTTTTCACCAGAGCATTGAGCAGATTGGGCTTCTCTGGTAATACCATGTGCTCATTTGATATTGTTACTGGTGAGACCACAGTACTAGCTGATTATGAAGAAGACACATATACTATCGTAGGTATCAATAGAGATACTTTGTATTACACAAAGAAAAGTTCTATTGGTGGCGATGATGCTTTAGCATTGCTCTACAGGAGAAATATTTCAGAATCATATTTGACTGGTACAGAGAGATTATTGTCCGATATAGCATATACTAGTTATAAATTGGTAAATACAGGCATAGATAGAATACTCGCTACCAATTCTACAGGTGTATATCTACTAGAGAGTGGTGCTACACGTAGACTAGTACTAGGTGGTGAACATACTATATTCGCTGTATATGGCGACTATGGATACTATTCAGAAGAGAATGCCTTGATTAGATTTGCTCTAGTAGGAGAGACAAATTCCGAGACTGTTACTACCGATGGAAAAAGTTATATTATTACCAATGAGAAATACATTGACTACGACAATAGAAGGGTATATGCATACGTGAATTATACAGCCGAGAATGGTGATGCAAATACCTATCTAAATTACATTGATCTAGATACCATGGATAGTAGATTTGTAGGACAATTTGAAAAAGATGACGTTCCTGCTAAGCCAGAACAAGATGAACATTATGGCGAAGAAGGATACGAAGATATCGAATACAAACCACATATTGATTAATAAAAAAGGAGTCAGATTTATGGCTCTTTTTTTTTGTGTTTAATGACGACAAAAAATATCAAAACTAGTAAAACTTTTGGGTGATATTGGTGTCATCTTTTTTTATTCGACAATTACTGTGAAAACATATAAAAATATGCTTTAATTAGCCAAATTTTGCTTTTGTAATAATTTGATACTAATTGCATAATTTGGTATATTTTTAATGTTTTTAAAAACAAAAAAATAGAAAATATATGGAGAGAGAAAATATGGAAAAAAGAATATCAAAAATAGTGGTCGTAGACCCCAATGCCAACTATTGTCAAGGACTCAAAGATTACTTTATGGAGAGTAGTGCAGACCTACGTGTTGTAGCCACATTCGGTAATGTGGTGGACGCTGTTGAGTACATTAGCGATAATGCTGTAGATATAGTGATAACGGACATAATTATTCCGAATGCAGACGGCTTTGACCTAATGCAAGAGATACATAGATTAGGTCTAGAGAGAGAACCAAAAATAGTTGTGGTATCGGCTTTGACCGGTGAAGGATTTGTGCAGAAAGCATTTAGTATGGGTGCAACATATTATATGTTGAAACCACTCAATTATGAATTATTAGAGAGTAGGCTTGTAGATATTGTGAATGAACAATTTGTTTCTGGTGCAACTGTAAATAGTAGTCAGCCTGCGACCACATTTGCTAAACCTAAAGTAAAACAATTAGATGAAAGAATTACCAATATTTTCATCACGGTAGGCATACCTGCACACATAAAGGGCTATCAATTTTTGCGTGAAGCAATCAAAATGGCGATAGATACTCCCGAGATTATTAATAGCATTACCAAAAAATTATATCCATCTATTGCCGATAAATTTGATACATCTGCTAGCAAGGTGGAGCGTGCCATACGTCATGCCATAGAAGTAGCATGGAATAGGGGCAAAATAGAGAATATCAATAATCTATTTGGCATTAGAGTGTATAGCAATAATGAAAAACCAACCAATGGTGAATTTATAGCCCTGGTTGCAGATAAAATGTTAATAGAGGGTGCATAACCCTTTATTTTTACTTTAAAGTCACTATATTTTCGATTCTTTAGCAAAAATATGTATAAAAATAGTTTACAAATTCATAATAGTTAGATACACTAGAGTAGTTTTTTAGGAAGGGAATTTGCGCGTATGGGTAAAGTTGTAAACCAATATATTAAATGTCCTAGATGTGAACTAAATTATATATTAAAAAAAGATAAATACTGCGAAGTTTGCAAAAGTGAAATGAGAGCAGGCATCTTGGGTGAAAACGACTATGACGATGATATGGACGAAGCATACGAGGAGGGACTAGTTTTGTGCCCTGTGTGCAAAGTTAATTATATCAATGAAGGCGAGAGCATGTGTCAGTCTTGTCTAGAAGAACAGGGTGGGGAAATCAAAGATGATGACGAGCCAAACTGGAGAGACTATGCAGATAAAGCCGATGAAGATGAAGAATTGGATTTGCTTCCAGTTGAAGAAGATGATGAAATAGACGAAGAATTGGAAGGGGCTTTTGCTAAAGATCTTGAGGCGGAATTTGCCGATGAAGATGAAGAAGACGAAGATGAAGAAGATGCTTTTGATGATGAAGAAGATGACTTCGATGTTGATTTAGGTAAAGATGATGACTTTGATGATGAAGATGAAGAAGACGAAGAAGATACCGACGATGATGACTATGATGACGATTTTGATTTGCCTAAAAAGAAAAAGAAATAATTGAATAAAAAAGAAAAAACACATATTCGACATATGTGTTTTTTTTGGCACTAATTATTGATTATCAGTGTTTTTGGTAACTAGTGCTGTCCTGATTTCTTTTAGCAAATATATCATCTCATCAGTAGGTGTTACAGATGATTCGCTAGCCTTTTCGGCTGCTAGATTTTCTGATTCTGCAGGAGCTTCTTCTGGCTCTTTGATAGCAGGATCTTCCATTATTTTTTCTTCTACTGCTTCTATAACGTCTACTTCGCCTTTCTTGCCTTTCTTTTTCTTGATTTTATCTTTTACGCCATTATGGAATTTATCTACTCCACGCTTGCTAGCATTGATAGTCTTTACAATTAGGAATAGTGTCATAGCAATGATCAAGAAATTGATGATGGCTGCGATGAATGCACCCCAGTCAATGTAGATACTAGCGGCTAGGTCTAGTACTTTATTACCAGCAGCATCTACTACGTAATTACCAGTAGCAGGGTCAATCTGGTATGCTGGGCTAAGTATTGTGTAAGCAGCCTCTAGTCCTTGAGAGCCAACACATAGAGCAAGTACCCAGTTTACTAGTGGCATAATAATTTTATTAGTTAGAGCTGTTACAATAGCAGAGAAAGCACCACCAATGATAACTGCTATAGCTAGGTCAACTATATTACCACGAGAAATGAATTCTTTGAATTCTTTGAAAAATTTTTTCATGTGATTATCTCCTTATTTATCGATACCTATATTGTAGCAAATAATGTAATTTTTTTAAAGGTTTTTTTGAAATATTTTTTAAAATTTTTCCATTCAGTATTGCTCATAATAAAATAAGGACATTTCGTATGATTGGGTGACCAAATATTTATTTGTAGTTTTCACACATTTTATGTTCTTTTAGGTATTGACAAAAAATAGCAAATATTGTATTATATATGTAACAAAATTATCCGTGAGAGGTGTGGGTATATATTATGCTCATGTGGATTACGGGATTTGGGGGGAAACATGAAAAAGTTTATTGTATACTTATTAGTTATAATAATGGTTATTTCTTTAGGCTTTGCAATATTCTATCTTGTTAGAGATAATGAAGTTATTTCTATATCTCAGGCATCTATCTATACAGATGTAAACAAGACATTCAATATTGACGTGAATCACGTTCATAAAAAGTCTTATACGAAAATAACTATTACTAGCAGCAATAGCAGTGTTGTCGCTTATAACAAAGAGAAAAACGACTTTAAGGCTGTGTCTGGTGGTGTTGCTAGAATCAATTTTAGGACTAACAATGCGAAATTCAGAAACCTATGGTGTGACGTTATCGTAGGTGATGGTACTGTGGAGAGTCCTTTCTACATTTCTACCATGGAGCAGTTGGCTTCTATCGGTATGGGTGAGAGAGTAGAAGACTCTACAGACGATAATCCAGTATATTGGGGTAAAGGTGAGTATAGAGACTATCGTTCAGATAAATGTTACAAACTCGTAGCAGATGTAAATCTGAATGATTACAATAATGGTCTATGGGTACCTTTGCAACATTTCACTGGTAGATTCGATGGTAACGGCATGACAATCAATAATATGTACATCAATAGAGATGCTTACGTAGAATTGCCTAATGCTGACACTGTTATGTTCTCTGCTAATGAAGAATACGTAGGTATGTTTAAATCTATCGGTTCTGATGCTGTAGTTTACAACCTAAAATTTGACAACGTTGTTGTAAAGGGTAATTATAAAGCATTCGGTATCGTAGCTGGTAGAAACTCTGGTACTATCGAGAGAATCGAAGTAAAGTCTGCTACAATCAGTGCAAAGACTACAGTATTCGGTGGTATCGTTGGTGTCAACCAATCTACTCAGATATCTACTCCTATTGTAGAGCCAGTATTGGATAGCGAAAATCAACCAGTTCTAAACGAAGATGGTACTCCTAAGACTACCACTACAGAGAATTGGACTAGAGTAATCGCTAGAATAGATAGATGTAGTATTAGCAATCTAACTATTGGTACAGAAAAAGTTATCGACGAGAATACCCACGAAGAAAGTACAAGACTTATCGGTATCGGTGGTCATGTAGGTGGTGTAGTTGGTAAAAACTTCGGTGGTACAGTAGTTTACTGCTATGCAACAGGTGAAGTATACTTCGGTGATACTGCTACTACATATGGTGGTGTGGTTGCTGAGAACCAAGTAATCGCTCTAGAAAAAGAAGAGAAACTTACCGATAATGGTACCAATCAAGGTGCTAATATCAAAGATACTTATTCCAATCTAAAAACATTCATTGCCAATTCTACTCCAGTATCATCTAGTTACTTCGGTGGTGTAATTGGTAAGAATACAGATACAACTAATGGTCAATATTATGATTCTGCTAATATTCAGATAGTTAATAACTATATTATTGGTAACTATTATAATAGAGACAATCTAAATAATGCTCAAGAAGGCATGACCAAAAACTTCCATGGTATCGCATCATTCAAAATGGGTGAGACCAATGTAGATTTTGCAGATAAAGAATATATTGTAATGGGTCTAGATACTGACGAAATGCAAGTTCAACAGAACTTCATCTCTCACGCTACTCAGAAAATCGAATTCAATGAAGATGGTACTTCTAGAGGTGTAGTAGATAGCGAAATTACATGGTTATTCGGAACAGTATGGTCTATCGATCCTAATGTAAACGATGGTATGCCATATCTAAACTATCAATTAATCTACATTCCAGACGACTTCGGTACAGTAGGTACTCCAGTTGTTGAAGATACTACAGATTATAAATTCATCGTTGAAGTAGAATACCCAGTATCCATACTTAGCGGTGTAGATAAAAAGATTACTATCAAGGTTGGCGAAGAGTACAAACTAGCCATCAGCCCAGAAAATCTAAAAGTTACTTGGTCATCTAATGATGAGTCTATCGTAACAGTAGATCAGACTGGTAAAATCACCGGTGTGGCAAAGGGTGTTGCACAGGTACAAGTAAAGACTAGATTCGGTAGTATGGACTACATCACAGTTAATGTAGAAGATGTAGTATTCACTATCAAGAATGTTCCAGAAGAAATAACTGTAGAAGTAGGTGCTACATATACCTTATCCGGTATCACAGTAACTCCTACACCTAGTGCTCCATATGCTTTGACATATACATCAAAGGCAACTGGTATTGCAACCGTATCTGGCACAACCGTTACAGGTGTGGCTATCGGTAATACTACTATCGAAGTTGCTTGTGGTAATACAGTAGAAGTAATTAGAGTAAAAGTGGTAAAAGCAGAAGACAAAGTAGTATACATGACTGTAGATCCTACATCTATCTCAGGTGTATATGGTAATGGTACTACCATCTCCGGTACAGCTAGGGTAACCAATGCAAAACTAAAGAATAATACCAATGTAACCAACACAATGACTTATTCTTACTCATCTACTAATACTTCAGTACTCACAATTAATGCAAGTACTGGCGCATACACAGTAGTAGGTGCAGGTAGTGGTAATATCGTAATCACAGTTACGACAGATGGTTATACTGGTACAGCATATATTCCATTCAATATTACACAATATGTTTACTACTATGTAAATATCAGCAATACTCAGAAATCGCTCACTCAAGGTGATTCATTCACACTTAGTGTAACAGGTAATTTCAGTTCAGTTGTATGGACTAGAAGTAATACAAATGTATCTATTAGTTCAACTTATGCTAATAGCATTACTGTAAGTGGTCAGAAGGTAGGTTCTACTACTTTAACTGCTAAAGTTACATTCCCAGATGGATCAGAGCAGACTCGTACATGTACTGTTACAGTTAGCGCTCCTACTCCAGTGATTCAGAATTCTGCTTCTATTAGCCCAGCAACAATGACTTTGAAAGAGAATGAACAAGGCAATATTAGTATAACTGGTACTAATATCAAAAACATTAATTGGTCTGTAAACAATAATAAAGCTAGTCTACAAACCACTGGTGTAACTACTACAACTAGCAATAAAGTTACAGCTCTATCTGCTGGTACAGCTACTGTAACTGCAGCTGTAACATTCAATGACAATCAAACATCAAATCTTACTTGTGTAGTAACAATAATTGCTAATCAAGTTCAGACATATTCTGTATCAATTAGCAGAACAAGCAAGAGCATTTACGAAGGAGATACCTTCTCTCTAAATGTATCTGGCGATGTATCTTCTGTAAGATGGTCTAGCAATAATACAAATGTGGCTACAGTAAGCTCTACTACATCTAAGAGTATTACAGTTACTGGTGTAAATGCTGGTACAGCTACTATCACAGCTAGAGTTACTAAACCTGATAATTCTGTACAAAATCTATACTGTACTGTCAATGTTTCAGCACAGGCCGTAGCACCTGCTACAGTAACAGATATTAATCCAAGTAGTGTAACAATCAATGAAGGCGATTCACAGACTATCACTGCTACTACTAGCGATGGTTCTAATGTTGCATGGACATATACTGGTAATATCTCTGGTGATACAATTACCACCAATGGTAATAGAATCACAGTTACTACTACAGTAGCTCACTCTGCTAGAACTATTACATTTACAGCTAAACTCGGCAATAGTACACTATCTGCTTGGGTATATGTAAAAGCAGCAGATACTCACATCTCGTCAGTATCATGTGTAGCAGATCTACAACATTTGAGCTCTTGCTCTATCTGTCAGGCTAAACAATTAAATTTGACAGCTAATATCAATATGAGTGGTGAGACATGGGCTCCTATTGGTACTGCAACCAATCCATATACTGGATCACTAGTAGGTAGCAGTAACCATCAATATACTATTTCAAATCTAAGCACATCTGGATATACCGATGCAGGTCTATTCGGATATACCAAGAATGCTACTCTAGCATACATCTGTGTATCTGGCGCTGATATCAGTGGCACATACGCTGGTGGTCTAGTAGGTAGAGCTATTGATACCAAGATTAGTAATTGTACTACATCAAGTAGCACCATTACTGGTTCTGAATGTGTAGGTGGTATCGCAGGTTATGCTGAAGGTACAACTACTATGGATACAGTAGTTTCTTCTAATAACACTATTACAACTAGTGGTAGTGGTAGAAAATATGCTGGTGGTATCGCAGGTAGATTGTATTCTGGATCTATTGTCGGTGCTAGAACTACTAATGGTTCCGTTGGACTAAATTCTGGTGCATATGGATATGTAGGTGGTATCGCAGGTTATGCTGCAGGTAAGATTGATAATTCTGCAGTAAAAACTTCTGTTAGAGCAAATTCTGGTGACAATGATTATGCAGGTGGTATTGTAGGTTATACTACAGCCAATGTTGAGAGAGTAACAGTAAATAGTGGTTCTACTATTACCGGCTACTATGCAGGTGGTATAGGTGGTGCTCTCAATAATTCTCAATCTATAACTATTACATTTAATGATAATGGTACTGGCTATACTAGATCTAGCATATCCAGCAGTTCATATAGAACCAATGTATCTCGTGGTGCAGTTAAAGATGGTACTACTATTACTGGTACATTAGCAGGTGGTCTATTCGGTCAGATTAATGCTGGTGTAGTAACCGATTGTTACTCTAGAGCATATCTAAAGGGCTCAAGCAGTTCAGCTAGAAAGGGTGCTTTCGCTGCAGTTATAGGCTTCTCTGGTAGCAAGAAAGATAAGACATTCTCTGGTCAGATGGGTATTGTAGAATATGCATACTTCGCAGGTACATTCGATAGTACAGGTACTAGTGGAATATCCAATGTTGGTACCAACCAATCTGGTAAACAAGGTTCTTCTGTACACAATGAACAGAGTACTAGAACTGTAGGATTTATCTTCAATTACGTATATGATAAGGGTCTAGCACCTAATGCTAATTATGATGGTACTAATGGTGGCTTCTGGTTCCCTAAAGATTATGCTAATGCTGCTAAATCTTCTTCTGAAATGCAGAATTCATCTACCTATACAGGTATCGGATTTGGTGGATATTGGAGATATAGTGGATATCCTACTCTAAATAGCGAAATCATCTTATAATCACAACCAAATAAAAACAAAAAGATATATCACTCCGATATATCTTTTTTCTTTTTCTAGCGAATGGGGGACTAAAAAAGAGACTATAGTATTAGTCTCCTTTAGCCATTCTACCCAAAATCTATATGGAATTGGTCAATACCCACACCCAAAATTAAGCAATAGTATTCTATTGTTTATAGGTAGCGTATATTAGCCAAATTTCTATCAAATAAATATGAGATTATGCTTGTTGTGCTTTTTTCTCTTCTTCGTACTTAGCTAGAACTAATTTGTTGAGTTCTTCTCTAGTAGGAGTATTGATTGGGTGAGCTACATCTTTGTATTCGCCTTCTGGAGTCTTTCTGCTAGGCATGCTTACGAAGTAACCCTGGTTGCCCTCTAATACTTTGATGTCATGAACTACGAAACAGTCATCAATTGTGATAGATGCTACTGCCTTTAGTTTGCTGTCATCATTTTGGATTAAACGAATACGAATGTCTGTGATTTTCAATGTTGTATACCTTTCCTTTTTTATTAGCAAATATACTTTTGCTACCATTATTTTAGCATAACTAGGCGATATTACACAACTTTTTTATCATACATCATATAAAATATTATGAAAAATTTATTGAGTATTTTTAGATTGATTTCTGCTCCATTGGGGCATAAAATCCACATGATAGGCATAGGTGGTGTGTCTATGTCGGGATTGGCACAGATATTACATCATGATGGTGCATGTATCTCTGGTAGTGATGCGTCTATAGGTCTAGAGACAGAGAAACTAGCCAGTATGGGTATGCGTATAAGCATTGGACACAGTGCAGATAATATTGATGATACTGTAGAATTGGTGGTATTTTCTGGTGCTATTCATGCTGACAATCCAGAAATAAAAAAAGCACAGAGTATGCATATACCCATTATAGAGCGTTCTATATTATTAGGCATGATTAGTAGGAAATATGGGCATATTATAGCCATTTCTGGTACGCATGGCAAAACAACTACTACTGCCATGATAGGTTATATTTTTAGTCGGGCAGGACTAAATCCCACCATTCATATTGGTGGCGAGAGTATTGACCTAAAAGGCAATACAATAATAGGCTCTAGAGACATTCTGATACTAGAGGCATGTGAGTATCGAGAGAGTTTTAGATATCTACGACCAGACATTGGCATAATAACCAATGTAGAGATGGACCATGCCGACTATTATACAGATATTAATGCTGTACGAAATAGTTTTCAGCGATTTGCCAGCCACTCACGGTCTATTATTACATGTCAGGATAGCCATATAAACCACGATGCAGTCACAATTTTAGGTATAGACTATACATATAAGATATTGTCTACCGACCAAATGGGCTTCGATTTTGAAATACATTGTATGGGTGAAAATCTCGACCGTTTCCGTCTAAACATGATAGGAGAACATAATATCATTAATGCCATGTACGCCATAATTACAGCCCTAAAATATGGTATAGACATATATACTATTAGGAGTGCTATTTTAGATTTTCGTGGAGTTCAGCGTAGGTATGAGAATATTGGTAAAATTGCCGGTATTCCAGTGGTTGTAGACTATGCTCATCACCCCACAGAGATAGAGTGTAGCATCAGAGGTTTTAGGCAGGTTTATGGCTCGTTTTTGACGATATTTCAGCCACATACATATTCTAGGACGATTGCATTATTTGATGAATTTATTAGGGTATTGAGCGACCTGTCTTCGCTAGTTTTATATGCAACATATCCTGCTAGAGAATGTGTGATATCTGGTGGTGAAGCCAGCGATATATATCTCGCATTGAAGCCATATATTACCGATATTGCCTATACGGAAAATATAGGAGAATTGCTAGACATTATAGAAAAACACTCCCATGTAGATGCCATACTCGTAGTGGGTGCAGGCAATCTAGCAGATATTATAAAAAAGACTATAAATGTAGAGTAAACTCATATTCACTACCATCAAAAAAGACAAAATTAATAGAACAAAAGTCTTGACTTTGACTACTCACTTATTATATAATGATATAGCAATAAATTTGAAAGAGGTGAAGTAGTTATGAAACAAGACATACATCCAGACTATCACGAAGTGGAAGTTGTTTGTGTTTGCGGCTCTAAATTCAAAACAAAGTCTACTATAAAAGGCGATACTATTAGAATTGATGTGTGTGATAAATGTCACCCATTCTATTCTGGCAAGCAAAAACTTGTAGACACTGCTGGTAGAGTAGAGAAATTTAAAAAGAAACACAATCTAGATTAATGAATTGATAGGCGGCAGGGATTAGATATTGCTTGCCTATTTTTCTTTTTGTTATGGGGAAAATTGAGAATATTTTAAAAGAAGCAAAAAATAAATTAAAGAGTGCCGACATTAGTGTAAAAGATGCCGAATTTTTGCTTTCGAATGTCTTGGGATGTAGTGTATCGCAATTATATACCGTCAATACGATTACCGATGCTCAAATAGAGAAATTTGAATATCTAATAGATAAAAGATTAGAGCATTATTCTATGGATAGGCTGATCGGATATACCGAGTTTTTGGGTATTAAAATTCCATACAATGTACACACCCTTTCTCCTAGACAAGAGACTGAGATAATGACCGATGATATTATCAAAAGTATCAAAAAGAATTATAGTGAAAAAATCAAGGTTTTAGACCTGTGTACAGGCAGTGGATGTATAGGTCTGGCTGTTGCTCATAGCACGGGTGCAGATGTGACAATGTCTGATATTAGCATAGATGCACTAGACTGTGCCGAAACCTGTGCAATAGCAAATAATATAGATGTGACGATATTAGAGAGCAATTTATTTGACAATATTACAGGGGTATTTGATATAATCATTAGTAATCCACCATATATTGCAACTAGTGAGATAGATGGTCTGGAGCCAGAAGTCCTATATGATGATCCGATGCTAGCTCTAGATGGTGGTGATGATGGTCTTGATTTTTATAGGAGAATAATTAATCTGGCACCTAGATTCCTTAATCCAAAGGGAAAATTGTATTTGGAAATAGGCTGTTTACAGGCAAAATCGGTCACAGGTATGCTAAAAAAAGAATTTGGCAATATCATAGTCCATAGAGATTATGCAGGGCTAGATAGATATATAGAGGCAGAAAAATTATGATGTTGAATAAAATTAGATTTTTAAAAGAGAAATTTCTGGAAGTCGAGAAAGAAATGTTGAAGCCAGAGATTATCGCCGACAATAAAAAATATGCAGAATTATGCAAAGAATATAATGAGCTAGAGCCCATTAGTATTGCCTATGATGACTATGCGCAGGTAGAGAAGACCATTGAAGAAGATATGGCAAGCCTAGAGACCGAGACGGATAATGAATTGCGTTCTATGCTCAATGATGAGATAGAGTCTTGCAAGAAAAAATTAGAAGAGCTAGATGAACATATCAAACTATTGCTTCTGCCTAAAGATGATAATGATGATAGAAACGTTATCATAGAGATTAGGTCGGGTGCAGGTGGCGAAGAAGCCAGCCTATTTGCTGGAGAATTGCTGAGGATGTACACCATGTATGCCGAGAGCAAACGATGGCGTGTGGAGATACTATCATCCAATGAGACCGAATTGGGTGGTATAAAAGAAGTCTCTCTGCGTATATCTGGTAAGGGTGCGTATAGCAAGTTTAAATATGAGAGTGGAGTTCATAGAGTACAGCGTGTGCCTGAGACCGAGAGTTCGGGAAGAATTCACACGAGTACGTCTACAGTAGCTGTTTTACCAGAACACGAAGAAGTAGATGTAGAAATAAATGAAAAAGATCTGCAGATAGATGTGTATCGTAGTGGTGGTGCTGGTGGTCAGCACGTTAATACTACAGATAGTGCTGTACGTATTACACACATACCTAGTGGGATAGTAGTAGCATGTCAAGATGAGAGATCGCAGATTAAAAATAGAGAAAAGGCGATGTCGATACTGAAAAGTAAATTGTATGACTACTATCAAATGCAGGTAGATGAAGAGTATGCTAGGAATAGAAGAAATCAGGTAGGTACTGGAGATAGAAGTGAGAGAATACGTACATACAATTATCCACAGTCTAGACTGACCGACCATAGAATTAATTATACAGTGTATGACCTAGCAGGATTTCTCAATGGCAATCTAGATGATTTGATTGCTGCACTGTCTGTCGCAGAGCAAAAGGAAAAATTGGAAAGAATAACTCTATAAGGTGATATTATGGAAAAGAAAAATTTATATACAGCGATCAAGCCTACGGGGATACTGACATTGGGTGGATATATAGGTGTGGCGCAGTCACTACCAACGCTAGTGAAAGACTACAATGCATATATCTGTGTGGCTGATTTGCACGCACTGACTATTGGACTAGATCCAGCAGTTCTGAAAGAGAATACCTACAAAATGATTGCTATGTATCTGGCAACAGGACTAGATCCTAACAAATGCACACTATATCTACAGAGCCAGGTCCACGAGCATGCAGAGCTGGGCTGGGTGCTGAATAATTTCACAATGTTCGGCGAAGCATCACGCATGACTCAATTCAAAGACTATCAAAACAAACTAAAAGAAGTGAATGTTGGTATATTTGATTATCCGGTGCTAATGGCATCAGACATACTACTTTATGACACAAACATAGTACCTGTTGGCATAGACCAGAAACAACATGTAGAATTGTGTAGAAATATTGCTATTCGTTTTAATCACAAAATAGGTGAAACTTTTGTAGTGCCTGATGTGATGATGAGACATGATGGATACAAAATATGTGGTCTACTCGAGCCTACCAAAAAGATGAGCAAATCGGATAGAAATGATACAGGCTCTATCTTTATCGAAGACACCCCTGATGAAATTAGAAAAAAAGTTAGACGTGCTGTTACCGATAGTGATGGTGAGATAAAATATGATGTGGAGAATAAACCAGGTGTCAGCAATCTACTCACGATATATGCATGTATGAAAGGCATATCTATTGAGCAGGCTGTAGAGCATTTCCGTGGGGCTAATTATGGCACTCTAAAAAATGAAGTGGCTGAGAGTATAATAGAAGTACTCACACCTGTGCAAGAGAAGTATTATAATTACCTAGCAGATAAAAAATATCTAGACCAAGTCTTGGAGATGGGCAGAGTGAAAGCCAGTGCTCAGGCTAGCAAAAAATTAAAAGAAGTTTATGTAAGACTAGGTTTGGTTTGTTAAAAAAATGACTCGCATTTATTGCGAGTTTTTTTATGCAGTCTGATGGGCAAATATGTAGTCCACACCATTTAGCATGATATTATTTATGAGCCTATTTGATACACTATACAGCAGGTATTTATTTTGCCTTTTGCATTGTACTGCTCCTACCGAACGCAGAGTCTTTAATTGATGGCTAATGGTGGTCTGATTGATGCCCAACATTATTGATATGTCTTGTACACACATTTCACTAGATATTAGAGCCACTATTATTTTTATACGTGTACTATCAGAAAAGATACTATAGAAATATGCTAGTTTGCTAGCAACTGTATTATTGGGTACGCTATCTATTAGTTTCAATACTTTTTCTTCTTTTATATATTTTGTTTTTTCCATATTTACCTACCTATGTATAGTCTATCCCATCTTAAAAAAAATGAAAAATTATCACTATTTTTATTTTTGTCGCATAATAAATAAAAAACGATATTTATGGGGGAAATATGAATCTAAGTAACGATATTCTACTGATATTGCTTTTGTCTATATTGTCTACGCCTACTGATGAAAATGGCGAAGTTGATTTTGCCAATAATACCAATTTTTTATTACTACTATTATTGGTACTGAATAATTCTAGGGGACTAGAGTCTATGACTGGATGTAATACCTGCAATACTTGTAATACTTGCAATAGTTGCAATAGGCGAAACACCCTGCTCAATATTTAAAATAGTTATTTTTTCATAACCAAATATGTCTTTGTAAGGTGTGTTATATGCTAATAGCATATAAATGGGGTAAAATTATTTGCAAATTTTTTGGATAAAATATAAGATATATATGTAATATAAAATTTTTAGGTTTTGAAAAATGGAAAAAATAACTAGAGAAGAGATTGATAGACTGGCAGATTTGTCTGAATTGTCTTTTTCCGAAGAGAAAAAAAAGTCTATGATAAAAGACATCTCTGGCATAATATCAATGTTAGACGAATGTGCTATGGTAGACACGTCGTCTGTAGGTGAGCCTAAGGCTTTGAAAATAAGCGACCTTAGACAAGACGTTCCTAAATGTGATACTTTTGATGCCCTCACAAATGCAAAAAATACAGAGGACAACTTTTTTGTTGTACCAAGGCAGGTGGAATAATGAATTTAGCAAATTTGACTGCCATTGAGATAGCAGAAAGTATTCGTGCAAAAAAACTCAAGTGTGTAGATATCACTGAGTATTATTTGTCGCAGATAAAGAAGTATAAAGATAAAAATGCAGTGCTAGAAGTATTTGATGATGCTATGGCATGTGCACAGAAAATAGATGATAGGGTGGCTAGTGGTGAACATCTAGGAAAATTAATCGGTGTGCCAATTCTAATCAAAGACAATATTATGTATAACGGTCATATATCTTCTAGTGCATCTAAAATATTAGAGCATTATGTGGCACCATATACGGCAACGGCATTAGATAGACTACTCCAGGAGGGTGTAGTTGTTTTGGGTAGAACCAATATGGACGAATTCGCCATGGGTGGTAGTTGTGAAAATTCGGCATATGGTCCATGTAAAAATGCACATGATGATAAATATGTTTCGGGTGGATCTTCGGGTGGTAGTGCAGTGGCAGTGGCTCTAGATATGTGTGCATTTGCACTAGGTAGTGATACCGGTGGTAGTATTAGACAGCCATCATCATATAATGGTGTTGTAGGTCTAAAGCCAACTTATGGTAGAGTGAGTAGGTATGGTCTCACAGCCTATGCTGACTCTCTGGACACTCTAGGTGCTATTACAAAAAATGTAGCAGACAATGCACTAGTATTATCCATCATGGCTGGCAAAGATACACGTGATATGACATCTAGCCCTATCAAAGTTGATGACTATTTACACTCAATAGAAAATACTATCAAGGGCAAAAAAATTGCCATTATTAAAGAAGTTCAGGAATTGGTAGACAAAACGGATTATGCCCATGTATATCAGAATATTATAGATTTCTGTCAAGAACATGGTGCGTTTGTGACAAAATGTAGTATTCCTGAGTACAAATCAATATTGCCTACATACTATACGCTAGCCATGGCAGAAGCCAGTTCGAACCTAAGTAGAATAGATGGAATAAGATACGGAGATAGGGGTAGAGACTCTGATACGGTGAATGATATCTATACATCTACTCGTACAGAATTATTTGGTAATGAAGTGAAACGTAGGATAATGCTCGGCAATTTTGTGCTTAGTTCTACTCACTACAATTCTTATTATCAAAAGGCAAAAAAGGTTACAACATTTATGCAAAATAAATTTGCAGAAGTCTTTGATTTTTGTGACCTGATATTTATGCCTACATCATTTGGAGAGGCATTTGAGATTGGTTCTAAAACTAGTGATCCGGTATCTATGTATATAGAAGACATGTTTACCGTTACGGCTAATATTCTAGGTGTACCTGCTATTAGCATACCTGTGGGTAAGGGCAGTCATGGACTACCTATAGGACTCCAGATTTTATCCAAACACTTCGCCGAGAGTGAGATATACAATATGGCAAATTTCATTATGAGTAGGGGTGAGTAGTATGGAATGGGAAATGGTTGTAGGACTGGAAATACATGCTGAATTGAATACCGAGACCAAGGCTTTTTGTGCATGCAAAAATGCTTTCGGTGATGAGCCTAATACTCACGTATGCCCTACCTGTATGGGTATGCCAGGAGCATTACCTGTACTCAATAAACAGGCTGTTATTGATACAGTGCTAGTAGGTCTGTCTCTAGGCTGTACTATTAATGAAAGGTCATATTTTGAGCGTAAGAATTACTTTTATCCAGATTTGGCGAAAGGCTACCAGATTACGCAGATGAATAGCCCTATATGTACGGGTGGTGGGATACATCTATCCAATGGTAGATTTATTCGTTTCAATAGAATTCAATTAGAAGAAGATGCCGGCAAACTAATTCATGGTGATGTAACAAAAATAGACTTCAATAGGTGTGGTGTACCACTCATAGAGATGGTTACCGAGCCAGACCTAAGGAGTGTGAGTGAAATAACCGAATTTCTGAACACCCTAAAACAGACAATTATGTATACCGGTGTATGTAATTGTAGAATGGAAAGGGGCGAACTTAGATTTGATGTCAATCTTTCTATTAGGGAAAAGGGTGCCAGTGAATATGGTGCTAGAGTAGAGATGAAAAATCTCAATTCATTCAAAAATGTAGGATTGGCTGTGGCGTATGAGTACAATAGACAGGTCAATATTCTAGAGTCAGGCAAATGTGTAGATAGCGAGACTAGGGGATGGAATGATAGCCTAGGCGAAACATTCGCCATGAGAGACAAAGAAGATGTGTCCGATTACAGATATTTCCGTGATCCCGATTTGCCAGATATTATCATAAAACCAGCAGACATAGAGAGTATACGCAGATTATTACCAGAGCCAATATCTGCCAAACTATCTAGATATGCTGCCATTGGTCTAGATGATAGTGTGTGTCGACAGATAGCCAGTGATAAATATATTGCAGAATATTTTGATACTACTCTAAAAAATTATTACGATCCTAGAGAAGTAGCAAATTGGATATTAAAAGATGTATTGAAAATATATGACGGCTCTCAAGATTTACCTAGCATTATTAGTTCGGAGAGTTTGGCTAGTATTATCAGAATGGTAGCAGAAGGTAGATTGACTAGGGCCAATGGTAGAGTGCTTTTCGAAGAAGTAGTGGCGACTCACGAAGATCCCGAAAAACTTATCAAAAAACTGGGTATAGCAGGTCTAGTAGAAGAGTCCGAAATAGTATCTGCCATATCTGAACTAATGAAACTCGCACCTAATGTGGTTGATGATTACAAATTAAACCCAGAGAAAGTCATTAATTATGCTATTGGTTATGTAATGCAGAAGACTCGTGGTAGAGCAAGGGCAGAAAAAATAAAAGAAATAATAGAAGAAGTATTTGTTTAGTAACAAAAACAATTATACCCGAATAGTATGAAGTGTAGATGGCATTATAGTGCAAAAGCACATTCCCTATAACCCATGCCATTTACATTTCTCCTTTACTAGCATTTTTGCTATTTAATATATTCTATCGTGGTATAGAGTCATTATTTCCTGATTCGAGTTTTACAAAAAGGATAATTTGCAGTGAACTTCTGTGAATTATTCTTTTTGTTTGACATGTTGTGCAGGTTTTTTATATAATGATACTAGTAAAATAAAAAGGAGTTTTGAAATGGCAAAAAGATCTAGTAAAAAATCTGAGTTGGCTTTGATTTTGAATATCTTAGTTATTGTATTCGCAGTATTGACTATTATAACTATGTTTATTCCTGTAATTAAAGTTACTGCAACCGCTATTATTACTGAAGGCGATGTAGCAATCAAAGGTACTGATGTATTCACAGCAGCATTTGCAAGTGAAACACCAGACGGAACAGGTGCATCTATTCTTTATTCTTTGAGAACTAGTGATAATCATGGTTTCGTTACTTCTGTATATCTATGGACATACATGCTTACTGTAATCGTAGCAATAGCATCTGGCGTTTTTGCAGTTCTTAATGTTTGTGGTATGAAATTTAGATTGGTTAATACTATTCTAGGTATTTCTCTATTAGTATTGGCTCTTATCACTTTCATCCTTGCATTTGTTGTTGCCGGTTATACCAATGGTACTATATTCGGTGTTGGATATAAAAATGGTAGAGCAGCATTTGCTTCATACTGTTTGTTAGGTACGTTGTTTGCTGGTTGTTGCGAAGTATACAATGCGAGAAAGTAAAAACTAAAGTAAAAAAAGACTCCTACATGGAGTCTTTTTTATTGCCTAGATTACAGCCACAATAATTTTGGCGATATATATTATATTTTTTAGAGTTTTGGATAGATATTAGATATCCATTATTTTTTTTGAAATTATTCTCTAGATATTCGATACCATACTTGCTCGAGACTTCGTTGCCGAGTTCGTTTATTAGTACATGATTTTTGTGTGGGCTGACAGATAGGGTGCTAGCGAATATGTCGTATCCGTGAGATTTGGCATATTCTCCAGTATAGTCTAGTCGAATGCCAATACATGTTTTGCACCTACTGCCACCTTCGGGGATATCCTCCATTCCTTGTACTCTTGACATAAATTCTTCGTGTCTGTATGGTATGACAATAATGCCTATATTTAAACCTTTTTCGGCATTGTATTTTGCTATAAAATCATACAGTGCATTTAGTCTTTTTTCGTATTCGGCTAGAGTGTCTATGTTTGGATTGTAGAAAAGTAGAGTGATATCATAGTCGTGTTCTAATTGCCATAGCACACCACTAGTGCAGGGGGCACAGCAACTATGCAGTAAAATCTTCTTCATTTTTTACATCCTTTTTCGCTTCCAAATAACATTCATAGCAAAGTGGTCTATAGGTTTCATTACCACCTATGACTATTTCATCTCCATCGGTCGCGAGTTTGCCGTCTATAAATCTTGCATTCACACTAGCCTTTTTGCCACATTTACATACCGACTTGATTTCCATTAGTGAATTGGCCAATTCCACCAGTCTTTTTGAGCCTTCGAAAAGTTCTGTTTTAAAATTGGTAAGTAGACCATAACATAATACTGGTATGCGTAGAGAAATTCTCTTTAATTGGTCGACCTGTTTGGCTGTACAGAATTGTGCTTCATCTACTATTACTACCGAATTGCTATTGAAGTGATTAATACTAGATACTAGTTCGTACAGATCCGTATTTTTATCGAAAACTTTACATTCGCTGGTTAGACCTATTCTACTTTTTACGATAATTTTGCCATTTTCTTTGTCTCTATTATCTATATCAGGCTTCAGTAGTGCTACATCAAAACCTTGTTGTTCATAATTAAATTTGCACATTAATGCTTGAGCAGATTTGCTACTACCCATCACACCATATTTGAAATACAATTTTGCCATGTCTTTATCTCCAACTTTATTAATTTTATATAAAAAATGTATAGTTGTCAATATGGTAGTAGTGATTTAAAAAAAGAAAATAGACCACCTATTTTTAGGCAGTCTATTTATTTTTATTTTGCTATAATATTTACCAGTCTATTTTTAATAATGATTACTTTTACTACCACTTTGCCATTTAGGGCTGATGCTATTTTTTCTTCATTTTTAGCGATATTTTCTATCTCACTATCACTAGCAGTGGTAGGAATATTTAGTCTAGTAATTATTTTATTATTGATCTGGATAGCATACTCTATCTCATCTTTTACCAGTTTTCCTTCATCCCATTCAGGCCATTTTACATCACATATTCTAGGAGAATATTTCTGTGTTTCCCATATTTCTTCGGTCATGTGTGGTGCGAATGGATTGAGTAGGGTAAGCAAGGTTCTGTATTCGGCATGGTTTAGTTTGCCTACCTTTGTGATTTCGTTTACTAGTATCATTAATGCAGATATTGCTGTATTAAATTTGATATTGTCTATATCTTGAGATACTTTTTTGATGGCTGTATGAATGGCTACAGATAGTTCTTTGGAATAGGTGTCGCCATCTACCAGGATATCTTGGAGTCTTTCCACTCTACTTAGGAATTTTTGACAGGATTTTACACCATCATCACTCCAACTAGCACTCTCAAAATAGTCTCCGATAAATGACATCCATAGTCTCAGAGCATCTGCACTATATTCATCAATTACTTGTAGTGGATCTACACCATTACCACTACTTTTACTCATTTTCTTACCATCTGAGCCTAAAATTAATCCTTGCGAAATTCTACGTTTGAATGGCTCGGATACAGGACTTAGATCTATGTCGTATAAAAATTTATTCCAGAATCTAGCATATAGCAAATGTCTAGTAGTGTGTTCGTTGCCACCATTGTATAGGTCGATAGGTAGCCAAGATTTTAGAGCATCGAGACTTGCAAATTCTTTATCATTTCTAGCATCACAATAACGCATGAAGTACCAGCTAGAGCCAGCCCAACCAGGCATGGTGTCTGTTTCTCTTTTTGCAGGGGCATGACATACTGGACAGGTGGTATTTACCCAATCTGGTATTTGAGAGAGTGGGCTTTCGCCATCTTTGGTTGGTTCATAACTTTCTACATCTGGTAGTGCAACAGGGAGTTCACTATCGGGTACTGGTACCCAGCCACAATGTTCACAATGTATCATTGGGATTGGCTCGCCCCAATAACGTTGTCTGGAGAATATCCAGTCACGCATTTTGAAGTTTAGTTTCTTCCTGCCGACACCCATTTTTACTAGTTTTTCGGTTATATTTTTCTTTGCTTCTTCTACTATTTGTCCGGTAAATTCTTCCGAATTCATTAGTGTGCAATTTTTGCCTAGATAATCGTATTTTTCGAATGCTTGTTTGCTTACATCTGCACCAGATATGACTTGAATTTTTTCTATACCGTACTTGTCTGCGAATTCGAAGTCACGTTGATCGTGGGTAGGTACTGCCATTACTGCACCTGTACCATACGATGCTATTACGAAATCTCCTATATATACAGGCACCTTTTTACCATTGACTGGGTTGATAGCATATATGCCTTCTAGTTTTACGCCAGACTTGTCTTTATTCATTTCGCTTCTATCGAATTCCGACTTTTTGGCAGTGGCTTTTCTATATGCTTCTACTTCCGACCAATTGCCTATTCTGTCCTTCAATTCATCGACTAGTTTGCTCTCTGGTGCGACCACCATAAATGTAATACCATAGATGGTCTCAATACATGTTGTGAATATGGAAAATTTTCCGCCACCTACTATATCGAAGTCTACTTCTACACCTTCAGACTTTCCTATCCAATTAATTTGGCTAGTTTTTATGTGTTCCATAAAATCGGTATCTTTTAGGTCGTCTGCTAGTCTTTCGCCATACTCGGTCATTTTGAGTACCCATTGTGCTTTGGATTTTTGAGTAGTCTCTGTATGGCATTGACAACATTTTCCGTCTTCTACTTCTTCATTGGCTAGTACTCCACAATTAGGGCAGTAGTTTACAGTCATTTCTCTTTTTTCTGCCAGACCATGTTTGTAGAATTGTATAAATTGCCATTGTGTCCATTTGTAATATTCTGGATCACAGGTATTTATTGTCCTAGACCAGTCTATGCTCATACCTATTGCTCTTACTTGGCTTTGGAATGTTTTTATATTTCTTTCTACTATTTCCTGTGGACGTTTATGCTCACGAATGGCAGTTCTCTCTGCTTCTAGTCCATATGCATCTGTACCAAATGGAAACATTACATTGTAGCCTTCTAGTCTTTTCTTTCTAGCATAGGCATCTATAGCAGTGTAACTCCTACAATGTCCCATATGCAGACCACGACCACTAGGGTATGGGAATTCAATTAGAATGTATGCATTTTTTTTGCCTTCTACGTGATTGGGAACTTCAAATCTTTTTTCTTTTTCCCATATATCTTGCCACTTTTTTTCTATCTCTTTGCTATTCATAGTTTACCTTCAAAAATTTATAAAAATATATACCATATATCTTACCAAAAAATTTCGTATTTTGCAATTTATATTTATATATTTATCTATATCTAATGCTCAAATATTTGCTTAAATCTCACAAATTTGCTATCATAAAAACAGAATGAATAAGGGAAAATAGTATTATGAAAAGGAAAGTGGGACTAGTGTGTGCCATGATATTGTGTTTGTCTATCATGTTATCTATGATGCATTCGGGTAGCATGGTGTATGCAGACGGTAGTTATTATGCCACATTTAATTTCAATACCGATAGAATTGCAGAGTATGTGCCAGAGTCTATATTCGGTGGTGAATTTGAGACAATACAAGATGTGGAAGTTCTAGCTGGTGGTTATGCTACACCAGATAGTTATCCAGATAGCACCATATATAATTACTACACTCTAGAATGGACTGTGAATGGCAACGTGGTGGATATTAGCACATATCCTATCAATGCCAATGTAGTATTTAGGGCTAAATGGACTCCTAGGCAATATACCATTACTTATGCTTTTTCTTCCGAACAGGTCAAGAATGAAGTAAAAAATTTAAAATTATCCGAGACATATACGGTAGAGTCTCCTAGGATAGACTACTACATACCTATTAGAGACAATTACTACTTTGTGGATTGGTATGCATCAAATCTCTATAAAAATAACGAGAGAGAATTGTATCGCCCACCTAAATCTATTGGGGATAAGATTGTATATGCATGCTTTAGACCTATAGAATATTATATCGACTATCACACATCTGCACGGAATTCTCACAATCCAGATACATACACCGTAGACATGGATAGTTTTACTCTAGTAGATCCCGAACAAGAAGGCCACATTTTCCGTGGTTGGTATTCTGATGAAAAACTCACTCAGGAAATAACCGAGATAGATACATCCAGGGGTGGCGATATAGACGTATATCCTAAATGGGAACTCATGAAATATAAAGTAACGTATGTTTTGCCTAATGGGGATAAAACTAGTGTAATGTGCGAGTATGGTAAAACAGCCGAATTGCCAGAGATGCAAAAATCCATTTTTGAAATAGTAAAAACAGACGTTAGCAGAAAAAATATCAAAAGCAATACGACCATTAAAATCACTCTAGTGAATATCTGGTATGTGTACATACTAGCAATACTCGCTATAGGTGGGGCGACTACTGGTATCGTCATTGCCATTAGACGTCGTAATGTCAAAATCAATCAATTAAGAGTAGTTTACCAGTCAAGAGCAAATAAACGTAGATAAAAGGAAGTATATGAACGAAACTAAGGAAGTAGATGTTTTTAAGAAATATTCGAGATTTAATAAACTAAAAGTCATTGTAATATCTACAATAATCTTTCTTGTGCTCTCGGTGTCATTTTACCTATTTGCTAAAACACTATTTCCATACTACATCACATATGAGACAGATGGCGGATTGGAATACGATCATGAATTAAAACCACAGGAATATAGTTTCCGTGAACGTACTCATGCCCCCGAGAATGTGAAGAAAAAGGGATATTATCTAGTGGGCTGGTTTACCGATAAGGCTTGTACTAGAGAATACAAATTTGGTCAGAAAATATGGAGTAGTTTTACCCTATATGCAAAGTGGGCACCAGGATATGCTGTTCTTCTCAATTTTGCAGATGGTGAAGCGAAAGGCGAAGTAGAAGGCTACGAAGACAAATATATATCTACCACTCAATTAAAAGTGTATTATGAATGGTATGTGAAACCAGGCACGAATTATGAATTGCCACATGTTTTCAATACAGTAGAAGGTGCACATAAAGGTGAGCAACTTTTATTCTATGATGATGCAGGCTGTACGGGTGATCCTTACGAGAATAAAACGTTTACTGTTGATAGAGATATAAATATCTATGGCAAATGGTTTGACACTGACGTAAATAAATTCCAAATAAGTACAGAAGGTGTACTAGAGCAATATTTAGGCGATTGCAATAAAATATATATCCCATTTGGTGTCAATAGCATTAGAGATGCTGCTAGTGGCGAAGGCTTCAATACTGGTAGATATGGTACACAATTGAATGATACTCTAGACCATTTCAGTGTATGGCATAGAGTACGTAGAGACCTAAAAGAAGTGTATATCGGTTCAGACGTTACTTCGCTTGGTAATTGTGCATTTAGAGCATGTGAAAACCTACAGAAAGTGGTGTTCGTAGGTAATAATATCAATCACATTGGTGTAGAAGCATTCAGAGATTGTGGTAAACTCAATAGCCTAGTTATCCCAGAAGGTGTAACAGATATAGCAGAAGCATGTTTCTCTGGTATGGGAGCATATCCTATGGGCAATCATTATGATGCACAGATAACATTCCTAGGAGAAATCCAAACAATTGGAGATAATGCATTCCTAAATTGTTGGGTAACAGAATTGTCTTTTGGTAATATTCAAAGAATTGGGAAACTGGCATTTGCTGGTTGTGTACATCTAGCCAAAATCACATTTGATTGTGACCATGTAATAGAGACGGGTGTTACTCAGGTAGTAGATAGTTATGATGGTGCTGGAGACTGTGACAATCTGTTCTATGGTGCCGATCCTACCATTGTTATTTATGTACCTACAGATGCATTGGTCAATAGTTTCAAGGCTACAACACCTTGGTCAACATATGCTAGCCATATAGCAAAAATTGCAGGATAAAAAAATGATTCGAATATATTTAGATTAGACTCCGAATGTATTTGAATCTTTTTTATATAAATATTGCATATTTATATTTTTGCAATAAATTCTTTTGAGAAATAGAGATTGTTTGTTACAATATATAGGATTTTTTATTATGGAAGGAGTTTTTATGTGTAATTGTGTTAGACTGGGTACTGATGAGCAGGTTAAAAAATTTGAAGCAGTATTGGAAGAATACAAAGGCTCACCAGACAATGTAATGGTTGTATTACAAAAGACACAAGGGATATTCGGATATATCCCGGAATTATCGGTAAAACAAATATCTGAGAGCATACATGTGCCTGAGAGCAAAATATATGGAATAATTACTTTTTATAGTCAATTCACCCTTACACCAAAGGCAAAATATAATATAGATATTTGCCTAGGTACAGCATGTTTTGTATTGGGTGCCAATGATGTACTAGAGAAAATTAAGACAAAACTAGGTGTAGACGTAGGTGAGATGACTAGTGATGGCAAATGGATAATCACATCATGTAGATGTTTGGGTTGTTGTGGACTAGCACCTGCTATGACTATTAATGGTGAAGTTTACGGCAAAATGACTGTAGAAAAAGTTGATGAAATACTGGATAGTTTCACTGACTAGGGGGTTTTATGGATTACAAAGAATTAGAGAAAATTAAGAAAAAATATATTGGCGAAGTAAATTTTAGAAAAAATATTGCAGGTGCCAATGTAGAGTATAAATATGACATTATGGTCTGCGGTGGTACAGGATGTCGTAGTTGTAAGAGTAAAGTCGTACAGGAAAAACTAGAGGAGACTATCAAAGCAAAAGGTTTAGAAAAAGACATCAAGGTGCATGGCGTAGGCTGTTTCGGACTATGTGTCAATGGTCCAATAGTTCTCATCTATCCACAAGATGCTCTGTACGAAAAAGTTTCTGCAGATGATTGCGAAGAGATTATTACTGAATTGGCTCAAGGAAAGCTTGTTGAGAGATTACTTCATCATGAAGATGGTCAGTCCGTAGAGAAAAGGGATGACCTAAAATTCTGTAAAAAACAGAGATATATTGCTAGGAATAATTCTGCATTCATGAGCCTAGAGAATATTCTAGGAGACTATATCGCACTAGATGGATACTCTGCACTTTACAAAGTATTGACTACTATGAGTCAAGAAGACGTTATCAAATGCATTACCGACTCGGGATTGCGTGGCCGTGGTGGTGCAGGATTTTTGACCGGTCAGAAGTGGGAGTTCACTCGTATAGTAGATGCTCCACAGAAATATGTGATATGTAATGCCGATGAGGGCGATCCAGGTGCTTTCATGGATAGGAGCATTATCGAAGGCAATCCACATGCCATAATAGAAGCAATGGCAATATGTGGTTATGCTATCGGTGCTAGTCGTGGTGTAGTATATATCCGTGCCGAATATCCATTGGCAGGTGAGAGATTGACTAATGCTATTGCCGAAGCAGAAAAATTAGGAATATTGGGTGACAATATATTTGGAACTAAGTTTTCTTTCCATCTCAGCATCAAATATGGTGCTGGCGCATTTGTGTGTGGTGAAGAGACTGCACTGATGAGATCTATAGAAGGTAATCGTGGAGAGCCAACTTTGAAGCCACCATATCCTGCTACTAAAGGTCTGTATGGTTGTCCTACAGTTATCAATAATGTAGAGACACTAGCCAATGTCGCACAGATAATTAATAATGGTGCAGAATGGTTTAGTGCAATCGGTACCGAGAATAGCAAGGGTACAAAGGTATTTGCACTTACTGGTAAGATTAATAATTCTGGTCTAATAGAATTGCCTATGGGTACAACTATTAGAGAGATCATCTATGATATCGGTGGTGGCATACCTAATGGTAAAAAATTTAAGGCTGTGCAGATGGGTGGTCCATCTGGTGGTTGTATTCCAGCCGAACATCTAGATACCCCTATTGACTACAAAAATCTGAACGACCTAGGCTCTATGATGGGTAGTGGTGGAATGATTGTAGTAGACGAAGACACCTGTATGGTAGACCTGGCCAAATTCTTCCTGCAGTTCACACGTGATGAGAGCTGTGGTAAATGTACTCCATGTAGAATAGGTAATAAAAGAATCCTAGAGATACTGACGAAGATTACCGAAGGCAAAGCAACCATGGAAGATCTAGATAAACTAGAAGAACTATGCGAATATGTAAAGTCGAATTCTCTATGTGGTCTAGGTCAGACTAGTCCAAACCCAGTTTTATCTACACTCAGATATTTCCGTGATGAATATGTAGAGCATATTGTAGAACATAAATGTCGTGCTGGTGTATGTAAAAAATTAACCAAGTACACTATTACAGATAAATGTATGGGCTGTTCGGCATGTAGTAGACAATGTCCAGTAGGTGCTATTACTGGAGAGATCAAACAAAAATTTAATATCAACCAAGATAAATGTATCAAGTGTGGCAAATGTTTTGCTACTTGCAGATTTGGTGCAATTACAAAGGAGTAGATATGGAAATAAGATTAACTATTGATGGCAAATCGGTCAAAGCCGATGACCAGATGACAATATTGCAGGTGGCTAGAGCCAAGGGTATAGATATACCAACTCTATGCTATCTAAAGGGTGTGAATGAGCCTGCTAGTTGTAGAGTGTGCGTAGTAGAAGTAGAAGGCATGCGCAATCTGGTAACTGCATGTACAACCAAGGTAAAAGACGGTATGGTCATTAGAACCAATACAATGCGTGTAGTTCGTGCTAGAAAAACTGCTCTAGAATTATTGCTATCCAATCATAATAAAAATTGTCTAGACTGTCCTAAAAATCTCAAATGTGACTTCCAAAGATTGGTAGAAAAATTCGACTGCAAATCTAGTAAATATGAGGGTGAGACCACCAAGTCTGTAATTGACGACTCAAATCATTCTATTGTAAGAGATGTCAGCAAATGCATACTTTGTGGCAAATGCGTGTCAGTTTGTGCCAAAAGACAGGGGTGTTATGCTATAGAAAAAATCAATCGTGGATTTGAGACCAAAGTCGGAACCAACTTCGATAAACCTATGCAAGAGAGTATGTGTGTGGGCTGTGGTCAGTGTGTACTAGTATGTCCAACGGGTGCTCTATCTCTGCATAGCAATGTTGATGATGTGATGAAATTACTCAGTCGAAATGATGACGTAATCAAGGTAGCTCAAGTAGCGCCATCTGTCAGGGTATCTATAGGCGAAGAATTCGGTGGCAAGATAGGTGAATTCAAAGAAGGTCAGATGGTGTCTGCTCTCAAAGAATTAGGCTTTGACTATGTATTTGATGTTAATATGGGTGCTGACTTTACTGTAGTGGAAGAAGCACAAGAACTCATAGAAAAACTCCAGAGTGGCAAAGGTCTGCCACTATTCACATCATGTTGTCCAGCATGGTTCAATTATTGCGAAAAGGCTTATCCAGAATTCGTAGGGAATATGTCTAGTAGCAAATCTCCTAATGAGATGCTAGGCTCACTAGTGAAATATTACTTTGAGCAACAGGGTAAAAAAGTAGAGATAGTATCTGTAATGCCATGTACTGCTAAAAAGCGTGAAATCATTGCTCATGGTACTATTGACTATAGTATTACTACTAGAGAATTGGGCAAACTTATCAAATTAAAAAATATAGACTTCAATAAACTGCCTGAGTCCGAATTTGATGATCCATTCGGAGAATACACTGGTGCTGGCCTTATATTTGGTGTTACGGGTGGTGTGACAGAAGCAGCACTCAGATATGCTGTATATAAACTCACTGGCAAGACCAGAGATATTATTGAAGAAGTTAGGTACTCCGATGGTGTGAAAGAAGTAACTACATCTATTGGTGACACAAAGATTAATTTGGCTATTGTTCATGGTCTAGCCAATGCTCCTAAAGTGCTAGATGCTATCAAATCGGGCGAAAAGAATTATCAATTCGTAGAAATAATGGCATGCCCTGGTGGCTGTGTAAATGGTGGTGGACAGAGTTTCGTTGACTACAATAAAACTGATGTGGAAGAAGTAATCAAACGTAGATCTGCTAGTATATACAAAGCCGATTGGGATATGAAATTCAAACAATCGGGTGAGAACAAAGGTGTTGCTAAAATATATAAAGATTTGCTAAAAGGCGATCATAAACTTATCCACGAATTGCTACACTATACTCATCCTAATGATAGTATGTATTTGAAATAATACTGATAAATATATGGTGGAGGGGTAGATGAAACTAAGTGTAATTGTTCCAGTGTATAATGCCGAAAAATACTTAGAAAATACTATTAATTCAATACTAAAGAATATTAAGGATGATGCTGAAATCATACTTATTGATGATGGCTCTAAGGACAATAGTGGCAAAATTGCAGACAATATGACAAAATTGGATTCTAGAGTAAAAGTTTATCATAAAGAAAATGGTGGTGTGTCGTCTGCGAGAAATTTAGGTATGTCAAAGGCGCAGGGAGAATATATCACATTTGTAGATGCTGACGATATAGTATGTAATAATATTATGAATAGTGTTGTGGGGGGGGGGTACGCTAGATGTACTTACATTCCAGCATTACACATCTAGTGATGTGAATGTCGAGAATAAATATATTTGTAGCCAATCATTTAATTCCGTTTGGGCTAAAATTTTTAGGAAGCAGTATCTATTAGATAATAGAATAACATTTGATGAGAATTTAATCATTGCAGAAGATCTCAAATTTGTTTTTGATTGTTACAATAATACCGACCGAATAAAGTTTAATCCAGAAGCATACTATGTCTACATTAGAAATAGTACTTCTGCTATGGCAAATGTATCATATAATAAGATTTGTAATACATTAGATGTATGCAAGTATGAAATAAATAAATTATCTAGTAGTCAAAATGCTAAATTGTGCAAAAAAGCAATCTCAGAAAATTTATTATCAATTTTAATTAGAACAAAAAAGTATTCGGCAGAAGAAAATAAACATTTAATTGCAGAGCTGAAAAAAATTAAAAAGTATTTCTGCTTTATTAATAATTTCAAGAAAAACATTTGTATTTTAATTATTAAATTATTTGGTATTGAATTTTTTGTCAAAGTATTTTGTAAAAAATAAAAAAAGCCCGTGTGTCACGGACTTTTTTGTTTTACATTTCATTGATTTTTGTTGCAGTGTCGCTTGTTATTTTATGTCTCATAGCATAATTGGATATTGCGAGAAAATTTTTATCATAAGGATATCTAGTTTGACCGAATGTGAGCCACATTTCCGACCATGACATGCCGGCATCTAATAGCTCTTTTACATTAGGATCTCTAGCAATATCATTATTTGATTGGTTGTTTAAATCTACACAGCCTTCTTCGTCATATAGTCTGCATTGCAAGTCACATTCCAGTTTATCACACTGGTATGCATATTTTGCTTCAGCTGTCTCTCTCGCATCGAATTCTAGTAGTAATTGCTCTATATTAGCGCCTTCGGCTAGTGGGCTAAGTATTTTTGCTATAGCCTTATGTCCTAGTGCTTCTTTTTCTTCTCTACTAATGTCAAAAATTGTTAGGTCACCGATTACTGTTTCTTCTAATTCGTGGACTGCGAGCATAGATAATACTTTTTTTATGTCTAAATTAGGATAGTCTTTTTTGTATTCTGACCATATGGATAATGCGAGCATCTGTACACCATATACATGTTCTGCTATGCTCTCTATTCTATTTCTTTTTACATTCCAGTTTTTCCAGCCAGTGCGAATGATATTTTTGAGTTTATTACATAGCACATAATACTCAATTACGTTTTGCTCTTTGGACATAATATTCTCCTTTTATTAGGTAATATTTTATCATAAATTATGCATTTGTCAATATAGGCTAAATAAAATAATCATCGCATTGTTTGTTGTGTGTATATTGTGTTTTTGCAGTAAATACAAATGCTTTGTTTTTGGCACACTATGATGATATAATAATATTAGATATGAGAAATTGCGTAAAAATAGCACATTTTATGATTGAGTGTTTCTACAAAAAAGAATAAGGAATGGTCAATGTATGGTTGTATTGGTTAAACAAAATTACAAATTAAATAAAAAACTTTACAATGAAACTGCTAAAAAAATAAAAGAATACGTAGATAGTCGTGTAGAGATAGAACACGTAGGCTCAACAGCCATTCCCAATATGTATGGCAAAAATATCATAGATATTCTACTAGGGGTAGATGATGAGAAATTGTTTGCTACAACTATTGATATATTGCAGAATCTAGGATATTATCCAAGTAGCAAATCTAGCACGGAGATATATAGATTTTTCGCCAATAAACTTGATGAGACTGGTGCTGGAGACATACACATTCACCTAGTCATTAAAAATACAGATAGATACAATGATTTCATTATGTTGAGAGATTATTTATTGGCTAGTCCCAAAGAAGCTAGTGACTATAGCAAATTTAAAATACAATTATTAAAAAACGATGTTTCGGATAGGTCTGCGTACAGAAAAGCAAAAAGTGCGTATGTGGACGAATTAATCAAAAGAGCGAAAGATTATTATAAAAATCAGAAAAATTAAATAGACATTATAAGCGAAGTGAATATATCTCACGTAAGTGAGTACGGTTCGAATAACTTGCTATGCAAGTATGGTGCATAGCACCACCCGTCTCTGCAATAAAAAAGCGAACATAAAGTTCGCGATTTTTTTTGGCGCAGAGACCGGGATTCGAACCCGGGGTACGTTGCCGTACACAGCCGTTCCAAGACTGCACGATCGACCACTCTGACATCTCTGCATATTATGATACTATTAAGTTTGGTTGTGTCAGAGTAGTCGACCATAGGTCGTCCGAAGCCCGTCAGGTAGGTCGGTTGGGCGAATGTCTACTAGACATTCTTTCCACTCTGACATCTCTGCATATATAATATTCAAATGCAAATATATTTTATCTAAAAAAACCATCCATGTCAATCCATATTCGGTAAATATTATCCCTATTTTTTTGTTTAACAAATTGCTTGACATATGCCAGATTTGTGTGTTTTAATTTGTGCAAGGAGATTTGATATGATTACAGATAGTTTTGATGCCAAGACCGAGGCGATAATTAGCCCAGATTTGACTAAAGATAGAACAAAATGTGATGTGTGTTTGATTACTTTTTCAGAAGTAATTCTCGAATATATTATTGGCAAATATCAGGCAAAAGTAGTCGGTCATTACAAATGTGTGACAGGGGAATTTCCTGTGTATATATTCCAGTATGAAAATAAAACTTTTGGGATATACAAAACTCTACTTGGCGCTTCTGCTACAGTAGGAATTTTAGAAGATGTGACCGAAGTATTAGATTGTAATAAGTTTTTGATTTGGGGTGCTGCCGGTTGTTTGAATCAAGACCTGTGTTACAATAAAATCGTAGTACCTACTCATGCATATAGAGATGAGGGGACATCATATCATTATGCACCACCTGCAGATTATATAGAGATCATAAATGCAAATATTGTATCAGCTTTTATGAATGAGTCGAATATATCTAGTGTACAGGGTAGGTGTTGGACGACAGATGCTTTTTATAGAGAGACCAAAGGCAACTTCCAGAAAAGAACAAAAGAAGGGTGTTTGGTTGTGGACATGGAGTGCTCGGCGATGCAGGCTGTATGTGATTATAGGGGATTGCAATTATACTACTTTTTAATATGTGGGGATATTCTCGATGCTCCTACATGGGTAGACCATGGACTACTCAGTTCTGCCAATCACAATATATCTGGAGCAGATATAGCCGTACACCTAGCGAAATATATTAGTAAATAAGCGAATAATAATATTCGCTTTTTTATTTTTGTGGTTTTTTAAAAAAAATTATTCTAATACTATTGCTATTTTTGAGTGTTTCTAATATAATGACATAATTTATTGTATTGGGGAATAATTAGAGATGAAAAAAACCGATAAAAAGAAAAAATATGGGCTACGAATGCTCTTTCAATATTACAAAAAGCACATAGGATTTTTCATAGCATATTTGGCAATTTTGGTTATAAAGGCTGTAATGAATTTCTTTGAAGCCATGTGTTTAGCCAATACTATTGCACTGATATTAGATGCACAAGATTATCATTCGGCACTAATACAGGCTAGCATTGGTACATCTATTGCAATAACAGGAGCAATACTGGGTATAGTCAATACATACTTTTACAAACAATTGGAGAATAGAACAAAAATAGACATACAGCAGATGGTACTAAAAAAGTCACTAGATATCCAAATGAAGTCTTATGATAAAATGGGTAGTGGTATTATTGTTACTAGGCTGACAGCAGATATTGATGCACTATCTACCGAATTCAAAGCATTTACAACTAGAATAGTAGACTTATTGAAAAAATTCTCATATGTGATATATATATTCTTTTTGAATGTTTGGTTGGGACTTTTCCTAGTAGCCACTATTGGTCTTACAATTATAATTAGTAGAGTTAGAATTCACTATTTTGTGAAGTTGAAACCAAATGTTAGAAAGGCAGCTGAAAAGGTTAATTCGAGAATAATAGAAGTTGTTCGTGGTGTAAAAGATATAAAGACATTGAATTGTACGGATAGCACACTGGCACTCATGCGTAAGGACCAAGAAGATTATGCTAGGCGAGACAATATTGAATGGTACGTAGGTGTGACTCTGTGCAATCTAGGTGCAATAATGAAATATATTATGAATCTACTCTTTATAGTTCTGTGCATATATTTCTTGCGTAGTGCAGCATTGACTCCAATAGTATTCTACACCTGTTTCTTGTACAAAGATAATATTCTAGACTTCGCCAATATCCTAGAGGATCTAGAACTTAATGTGGGTACTGCTGCTATATATGCTGCTAGAATATTTATGCTAACCGATGAAAATATTTATCCTATAGATGTATATGGTGCTCAAACAATTAATGACTTTACTGGCAATATTGAGTTTAAAAATGTCAGTTTCTCATATGATAATGGCATAAACGTACTCAATAATGCTAGTTTTACTATATTGCCAAAGCAGACAGTGGCCTTTGTAGGAGAGAGTGGTTGTGGTAAATCTACCATTATCAATCTTATTGCTCATCTGTATTACAAGACTAAAGGTGAGATATATTTCGATGGTGTAAAGATTGAAGATTTGGACAGAGAATTCGTGAAAAATAATGTGGCAGTTGTAAATCAATTCCCATACATATTCAATCTATCTATTAGAGAAAATTTCAGAGTAATCAAACCAGATATCACAGACGAAGAAATATACAAACTTTGCAAGCAAACTAATATCTACAATCATATTCAGACACTGCCTTTGGGACTAGATACCATTATTGGCGAGAATGCCAGTCAGTTTTCGGGTGGTCAAAAGCAGAAACTGTGTATTGCTAGGGCGCTAGCTAGAGATGTAAAGATACTCATATTTGACGAAGCCACTAGTGCGCTAGATAATGCCAACCAAAAAGAAATTATGAGAGTTATAGAGAAACTAAAAAATAAAGTTACAGTTATACTTGTCGCACACAGATTATCTACCATTACGTACGCTGATTGTATTTATATCATGCAGGATGGTAGGATAGTTGCCCAAGGCAAGCATGATGAATTGCTGGCATCTAATACTTATTACAAAGACCTGTATCTCAATTCTAATGCAAATAGTCTGTAATGAAGAAAAGACATTTCGATGTCTTTTCTTTTTCTTTCCGATATGTTATAATAATATAAGGTGACTTATGGTTGAATTAAAACAAGTATTTGATCCCGATACTCATGAAGAATATGTGGTGAACCAAGGTAAGTATTACTCTATTGTACAGGAGATTAGGGGCGTTAGAGAAAAATTTTGGATGGTAATGCCAGATAGCGATAAAGTATTATTTGATGCTGGAATGGTAACACCAGAACGTAAGTTTAAAAAACGTGTGGAGCCTATGAATATTTCACACATTCTTTTCAAGTCGTCCAGAAATGATGTGTCATGCGAGAATTGGGGCGAAGTTTATGCTTCCCTAATAGGTAAAGAATGTGATCTGCCTGTTGTTGATTATTATATGGCTACCCTAGAGAAAGGTGGTACAAAAACACCTGGTGTAATGTGTGGCTCGTATCTTACCACTGGTAGAGAGATAGAAATGAGTGCATATGATTTGCACCAAGTGGCTTGTGCTGCACACGATCAAGATAAAGAATATGTGCCTAAGCATGGTATTAATACCATAGAGGGAATGATAGAAGATTTGCAGTCTATACCCAATCAAGAATTTATGCCAATCAATTTTAAAATTGTTCGTAGAGAATTGTATAAACAAGCAATATTTGATTTTTTGCTTGGTCAGACAGATAGACATTGGTACAATACTACATTTCTTTTTAGTTTCAATCCAATGACTGAAAAGGCATTTTTTATCAAAGCACCATGCTATGATAATGGTTGTATAGCATTGCTCAAAAGAAAGGCGTCAGCCATCTTTGGCATGAGTAGAGAAATAGAAAAAACTGGTGGAATAGATTCACCACTTCTAAAAGCTCAAATGGATAAATACTGTCCTATGATGGGTGTATCCACACCACTTGTACGTGCAGAAAAATCTAGAAAGACAGGGCTAGAAGATGTATTGGTAATAGATGATCCAGCTAAGAGTAGGGAAATATTCTTAGATGAATTGTGTAGGGTAATAGCTGATGATGCAGAATTATCTGGTTTTCTGGTTGAATTGACATACAATCTGAATGTGGAAGATATTACAAGTAGGCTAAGAGCTAATGGAGATGAGCCACCAGAGAGTATCGCAAATTTAGTCAAAAATGTGGTCGGATACCAATTAAGAGAATTGAATAATCATATGAAAATGACAACTGCGAGACTGAGAGATGAGAGGAGGCTGGATGATGACGAATAGTATATCTCTATATATGGATGAGTGCCTGCTAGGTAATCTTATAGCAGGGAATAATAAATATTACTTTACAGCCAATCCAGATGGTATTGCTACTGCTAGGGAAAAACATTCTCTAGAGATGCTATTATTTACACTTAATGATAATGGAATGGCTGAATATGATGGTATTCCAGAGCCTTTTGCCAATTTTCTCAATGCTGTGGATAGAAAAGATTTGATTAAACTCGCAGATATAAAAGATGATGATGGTGATTATGAGAAATTATATAAACTCGCTGGATTGAGATTGAAGCCTGCACCATTTACTATAAAAAGGAAATAAAAAAACACCAAATTTAGCCATAGAAAATTGAAACTTGCCCAATAATTAACACTTTAATTTTCTATGAAAAGTTATACAAAATTGTAAAAATATGTTGTACCACTAGTACAATAAATTAAGGAGAAAATATGAACCGATATCAGGAAATAATTGAATTGAATAATAATTCTAATTTAAAATATAAAATCGGAGAAGGCAATTCTAATATTTTAAAAGAGAAAAATGAAACGTTTGAGAGAATAAACAATTATATGTCATTAGATTTTTATATTCCAAATCTTAAAGAAAGAAAGCAAGTAATAAAATTTTATGGCTTCCCAACAGATGAAGATAATATATGTCTTGCAAGTTATTATACAACGCTAGCGGAAGAAGATGTATTTGGAATTAAAGTCGGTACAACCCTTGCTAATGCAGAAGAAATATTAATTTCTCACGGATATTTAAAAAATGGTGATAATTTTTCGAATGGAGTTGTGCACATAAAGTTTAATATGTTATCAACCGAAAAAAATGTAATTAACAACATTGAAATTTCACTTAAAAGTAAGTATTTAGGAAATAGATTATATTAAAATTTATTTATAAAATATCACGTGAATTATAACAATATATGTTATAAAAGCGGTACTCAATATCAAATAAAAAACTATACTTTTTTAAGTATAGTTTTTTGTTAGTTTCAAAATTTATAACCCTTACTTGTGTGTTTTTTTTAATTGATTAGATTGGTTGTGGCGAATACATCATCACACGTCAAGTTCATTTTTAGTTTACGTAAAAAGTCTTCGTCTGCACTGGATAGAATATATGTTGAGTGTACTTCACAACCTTTTAGATTGTGGATTTCTGCCAGGGCTTTTTGTGTACTTTCGTCACTATTTTGTAGTATGCTCATTGCTATAAATATGTCCTTTAGGTCTAGTGTCGAGCCTAGTCCTAGAGTTTCTTTGAGTGCAGAGATATTTTTTACAGCTTCTCTATCCACTATGTTTTCGTGTGGTATATATGCCATGTGTTTGAGAGCATTTAGTACAGCACCTGCAGTCGCAGTGATTAGCCCTTGAGTTTTACCAGTGATGATGCTACCATCTGGTAATTCTATGGCTACTATATGGCTATTTTTTTCTAGTCTTGTTTTCCTAGCGACATCACATACAGGTCTATCTTCTTTATCTAGATTTTGAGATTTCATTATCTCATACGTTCTTAGCACGGTATTTTGCGAACATTGACCTTTTTTATACTCTACACGTGCTTTTAGATATCTACGGATTATCTCTTGTTTGCCTGCTTCTCTACAGCATTCATCATCTGTAATACAATCGGCTACCATATTGATACCCATATCGGTAGGGGATTTGTACACACATTGACCTTGAATCTTTGTGAGTATCTGATTTAGTACGGGATATGTCTCCAGGTCCCTATTGTAATTAATGGCTTTTATTCCGTATGCTTTTTCGTGGTAATGGTCTACCATGTTTTTATCGTTTAGGTCGGCTGTAGCAGATTCGTAGGCTATATTGACTGGGTGGTCAATAGGTAGATTCCATACAGGGAATGTCTCAAATTTTGCATATCCAGATTTGATACCTTTTTTATACTCGTGATACATTTGGCTCAGGGCTGTTGCCATCTTGCAACTACCAGGGCCGGGTGCAGATACTACGACTAGTGGTTTGGTGGTCTCTATGTATGGATTTTTGCCATAGCCTCGGTCGCTTACTATTAGGTCGACATCATTAGGATAATTATCTATTACCGAGTGAAAATACACTTTTTCACCACGGCGTTTTAGAATATCTCCAAATTTGATAGCACTAGGTTGATTTTCGAATAGGGTGATGCATACGCAATTAACAGATAATCCACGACCTTTTAGTTTGTCTATTAGTCTCATGACTTCCACATCGTATGTTATGCCTAGGTCGCTACGCATTTTGTTTTTTTCTATATCTCTGGCACTGATACAGAATATTACTTCTAGGTCATCTTTTAGCGTCTCTAGTATTTTGATTTTATTGTCTGGGCGATATCCGGGAAGAACTCGGCTGGCATGTAAATCGTCGAAAATTTTGCCACCTAATTCCAAATATAGTTTACTATTATTGGCGTTTATTCTTTTTAATATTTCATTTTTTTCTAGTTCTATAAATTTGTCGCTATCAAAGCCAATTTTTCGCATATTTTCACCCCGTAAAATCAAAAATAAATTTTAGATAGTATATTAGAATTTCATAAAGTTAGCAAATAAATATTTATTAGTTGTGAAAAACTTTTTATTTTGTTACAATAATATTAAATATTATTGCTGAATGAAGGTGTGCTGTATTTTAGGTATGCGGAGAGATTTTAAAATAGCGAAAAAGGATAGGTGGACATCGTTTATAATTGCTGTTATTAGCAATGTCTTTTTTTGCTACTGTGTCATTATCGCTTTTTCTCTGATTTTATTTTCTTATACCACCATTGAGTGTGAAGTCAGTGGTCCATCCATGCAGCCTACTTTTAATTATCCTATCGTTACAGAGACTGATACTGTGTATGTAAATATTTGTGATAAATCTTACAATTATGGCGACATTATCGTGGTCAATGTAGATAATGATGAAAAGGCAATTATAAAAAGGGTAGTGGGGCTACCCGGAGACGTCATAGATATTGTCAATGTAGATGGAGAATATCTATTAGAACGCAATGGCGAGATAGTCCACGAAGATTATCTATATATTGATTCATCTATATCTGTGCCACTTAATCAAAAAAATGGCATGAAAAACACAAAAATCAGATTTGAAGAAATGCTTTCCAATCACCCAGACAATGTGCAGGAAGGCAAGTATGTAGTGCCAGAAAAATCGGTATTTGCTCTAGGAGATAATAGGGGTAAAAGTCAAGATAGTAGTTATTATGGTGCTTTCCCCAATCAAGACATACAGGGTGTGGTGGAGATAGTTCAGCGACATGGCATATCTAAATTTGAATTTTACACATCATACATTATTCAGGGTAAGTTTTTTAGAACTATTGAAAATTTGTTTTAGTTTATTTTTAAATTACCACTAAATGTGGTAAACTAAAGTATGTAAATAGTTCACAGGGTGATCAAATGAAGAAAAAATGGATATTACTATGTTTAATATTTGCATTGTCGATGCTTATTAGCATTCCTTTTTCGCATCAAGTAGTATATGCTAATAATGATCCGGTCAGAATATCCGAAGATCCCGATCCAGACGATCCTGGTGATGAAGAACCATCAGAGACACAGGCAGAGATTAATGCGAAATATGAGCAGGGCTATGCTTTGTCTAAAAATACAGATATCGCAGACGAAGGTCTATACAAAGCCCTATTGTCTATAGTAAAAACTTATGCACAAGATGTGAATGGTGAGACATTCACAGGAGATACTCTGTATAGCGAAATGTTAGATATGATACCTACTATTGAGATAGGTCACAAATACAATATAGTATCACTGTCGGGTATGGAAAAACTAGAGCTTAATAATCTAGAGACACTATCAGTTACTAGGAATGCGCTTACAGCATTCGATGGTAGTGTATTTGCAAATACTAGCAATAAATTCACAACATTAAATTTAGCAAGCAATAAAATTTCGGCATTTAGCCTAGGCGAATTGGAATATTTACGAGATATCAATCTTAGCAATAATTCATTGAAAACATTAGACCTATCTGGTATAGAAGGTATGGTTGCCAATACTCCTATTACTATCAATCTAGCAGGCAATTATTTTTCAAATATGGCTAATATTAAACTCCCTACCAAAAGAATTGGCAAGATAACAATGAATCTCATCGCAAATAATATAGTAGATGTAGATGAAGCATATTTCAATACCAGCAAATATGATATTGTATTAGGATTGCAGGGATTGAGAGTAAGTGACAATACACCTGTCAATATAGAGACACAGCAGGGAATCAGATTGTACAAATCTGGCATTCCAGAATTATCCGTAAAATTTTACAAAGATACAGAAGAAGCCGAAGTATTGGTTGCTACATATAGTGATGCAAATATTACCGAAGGCGAGTATTATACCATAGACACAGCAGTATTGGGCGTAGGGGAATATAGGATTGACTATTTCCTAGGAGATGAATTGGCTTATGTAAAAGCCGATATTGATAGAGCATATTACGATGGGGCAGAGTTTATTATCAAACCTACCAAGACCACTCATAAACTAGAATTCAAAGGTAATATGTACGATAAACTAGATAAAGTAACTGGTGCCGTAAAAGTGTATCTCTATGGCGAAGATGGTGCCCAAATATACTATTCGGTCAATGGTGGAGATTTCAAGGAATATACAGAGCCAATTAATTGTAATAAGGGTGGCAATTATAGTATTCGTTCTTACGCAGTGATAGGTGAGTATAATAGCGAGATTGCCGAAGTATATGTCAAGACTTCTCTCAATACGGTCATACCAGATGGACTTATGCTAGCACTATTGCTGATTTTGTCTATCACACTATTTGTAGTAGTTGTGCCTATTGTTAGCAAAAAGTTCTTTAAACACAATTAAAAAAGACATCTTTAAGATGTCCTTTTTTATTTTTCTCTAGGTTTAATGAATGCCCATATGCATAGTGCTACCTGTGTAGGTATACCTATCATAAATATTAGCCATATATTGTACTGCAAGCATTGTAAATAGATGGCGGCTATCAATGTCCACTGGAACATGGACAGAAGTACAAATTTATATATATATTTGCCCCAGAATTGATTGAAAGGTATCATAACTAGACAGGTGATAGGTACAGCCCAGATAAATATTTGCCAATAATGTGCCTTGAATATCATGTCGGTATATACGTATATTGTTGTTGCTATAAACCATACAACAGATACAGATAGTAGTACCATTGCTAGCCTATGCATCAATAGTTTTTTATTGGTCTCTGGTTTGGCCTGTACAGCATTCTCTTCTAATAATGACTGCATAGGCACACCGAAAGTATAGCTTATCTGCTCTATAGTCTCAATACTAGGAGTAATCTCTGCTCTCTCCCATCTAGAAATGGTATTGTCTGAATAATTTAGTCTCATTGCTAGGTCGTTTTGAGTGAGATTGTTAGCCTTGCGTAATCTTATTAAATTTTCTGCGATTATTTGACCGATTTTCTTTTTATCTTCCATAAGTACTATTATTATATTATGAAAGATATTTTTTTACAAGTAAAATGAAGAAAAAGTGCCTAATTTTGAGATTTGGCACTTTTATTTCGGTTATTTTTTATCTGAAGTGGAATGATTGTCTTTGGTGGATTTTGAAATATCCATATCGTGGCTAGATTCTGCACGTGCTAATACTTTGGCTCTCTCTTCGTGTTCTTTTTCTTCTTTGTATGCTTCAAATTCTTTGTTGGCTTTTTTAAAAGATACTACAAATTTACCTTTGTTTTTAATGAAATTGAAAATAACGATAATACTAGCCACACCCACTAGGGTATAGATGAGACGGCTGAAGATATTGCTCTGAGAGCCGAATATTCCTGCTACAAAATCGTACTGTAGTATGCCTATGCTAAACCAATTTATACAACCAATACATACTAATATAAAAGATATAAATGATAACATATTTTCCTCCCCAATTAATTGTTACTTTATATTGTGTATTTTTTTTATTTTAATACATGGAGTTAATTATATTTGGTTGAATGAGTGGAGACGCACGTAATGTAGCCGAAAAGTTCATACATTCCCATATTGTGGGAATTGGTAAAGAGACATTCCCATATATGAAAATAAAGTTGGGAATTATATTTGCATAATCAACTTGGCAATGCGAATAATTTTATGTATAGTAATGGGTGTTAAATGGTTATAAAAAACCAATCAAACGAGGTAAACATATGGAAAATATTTTTGTGAAGAAACAAACCAAAGAGATACCAATCTTTTTCGCAACTGATGATAATTACATTCCTTTTTTAGACGTTGCACTTAGGTCACTTATTACCAATGCGTCTAGGGATTACAAATATACAATCAATATTCTCAATACCGGTATCAAGGCTGAGAATATCGCTAAAATAAAAACTCTAGAAGATGATGTTTTTACAATTAATTTTGTAGATATATCAGCCGACATAGAGCCTATCAAAAGCAAACTAAAAGATGTATATCATTTCAGCGTAGTTATGTACTATAGACTATTCATTGAAAATTTATTCCCACAATACGACAAAGTATTGTATTTGGATTGCGACATTACGATTTTGGGGGATATCTCTAAATTATATAATACTTCTCTAGGCAATAATTACATGGGTGCTGTAATGGAACAGGTAATCAATGGCAACCAGGTATTTAGAGAATATGCAGAATTTGGTGTAGGTATCAAACCAGAGAAATATATAAATTCTGGCATTCTTGTCATGAATTTGGAACAATTCAGGAAACACAATATCTGTGAGCAATTCTGTTATTTGATTAGCAAATACAATTTTGATGTAGTAGATCCCGACCAGGCATACCTAAATTTGCTATGCAAAGACAAAATCAAATATTTGCCAACAGGCTGGAATAAAGAGTCTGTTCCGAGCAAACTCGAGGGCGATCTCAATATAGTACACTATGCTTTGTATAAAAAGCCATGGCAATATGACAATGTTATGAATGATGAATATTTCTGGCAGTATGCAAAGACCAGTCCATTCTATGCAGAGATTGTGGAACGCAAAGCGAATTTTACAGATGAAATGAAACAAAAGAAAGAACAGGCAAATATAGAGATATGTGAGCATGCTCAGAGAATTATTGATGCAGATAATAATATGTGCAAGACAATGTTTGCCGATGACGATGTCTTTGGCAATCTAGAGAAACTAGCAACCACTGCTGCAAATTTGGTTGTGCTAAATGGTGAAGTAGAGGTTATCTAATGGAACAGTCCGAATCTAGAAAAAAAATCCTAGCGAAGATCGTAGAATTAGAAAAAAGCCAAAAATTCAATGACGATGTAGAAGATGATCCAGAGACTATTGTGCTTATGCCCAATATGGTGGATTATCTCAATAAAAAATTGTCCAGCAAGATTAATACAGCCATAGCCAATCGTGCTGCCACCAAATATTTTGAAGGTCTTATTAAAGATAAACAATTAATTATAGAAGATGTGCAGGGTATAGAGAATTTTACCAATGTGAAATCTGGTGCGATAATTACCTGCAATCATTTCAATCCTTGCGACAATTATGCTGTGTGGCGTGTTATTAAACCATACATGGGTAGAAAGAGACTATGGAAAGTTATTAGAGAGGGCAATTATACCAATTTCCCGGGTTTCTACGGATATATCTTTAAAAATTGTAATACTCTGCCATTGAGTTCCAATGTGGATACCATGAAAAACTTTTTGTCTGCAGTGAATACTCTGCTCACACGTGGTGAAAAAATATTAATATATCCAGAACAGGCTATGTGGTGGAATTATAAAAAACCTAGACCATTAAAGATGGGTGCATATAAATTTGCCGTCACTAGCAATGTTCCTGTAATACCAATGTTTATCACAATGTCAGATAGTGATGTATTGGATCCCGATGGATACTTTGTGCAGAAATATGTTGTACACATATTACCACCTATCTATCCTAAACCCGAGCTTTCACATAAAGAAAATATGCAATATATGCGTGACGAAAATTACAGACTGTGGGTAGAGACATACGAGAATACATATAAGTGTAAATTAAAATACGAGGAGTAGGCTTTATGATATTATATTTTACTATCATTACAATAGCATGTGGCATTATTATGATGCTTAATTTTGCTATGCCTATTGCCGATTATCCTAATTTCCCTTTGTGGTCTATGTTGGTTTTGGTACTAAGTGTTGTGGGCGCATTCTTGCTAGACCTAGTATGTGCTACTGTAGTGCATTTTATGAAAAATGCATGGTTCGATGATAAACATAAAATTTTCCAAGTATCCAAACGTGAAAAAAGATTTTATGAGAGATTGGGTATCAAAGATTGGAAAGATAAAGTATGGGAACTAGGTGGCATGGGTGGATTTAGTAAAAGTAAAATGAAAGATCCTAGCAATCCCGAATACCTATGGAGATTTATTATAGAGAATAATAAAGGAATTTTAGTTCATATTCTATGTATTGCTATAGGCTTTGTTGTAATGTTCGTAGTTCCTGGTGAATATATGCTCCGAATAGGCCTACCTGTAGCCATAGTGAATGCTATTCTCAATCTTATGACTATAATGGTTCTCCGTTATAATATCCCTAGATTGCAGGTGGCATACAAGCGTGCTTGTAGAGTAAAGGGTAGGGAAATGGTGTCTGTTGATAATACCCAAGAAATTGCAGTTGTTCAAGATTAATAAAAAAGACTCTAGCGTTTAGAGTCTTTTTTTACCACTATTTCTATTAGTTTTTTTGGTTTTTCGTAGCGTATCATTTCTGCTTCGTGTGCAGTTACTTCACCTATTGTAGAAAAAAATTTATCTACATCTGACATATCGAAAAATCTTTTATTATAACCTTCTACATAATAGTAATTGTCTTCTATTTTTTTCCCTTGTCCTGCACCATGATTTATGTCATTGGTCGAATTTACTCTGGCGAATAGATGTCCGTTTGGTTTCAGAATTCTTTTTATTTCTAGCATGATTTGTTTGGTGGAATTGGTGTCAAAATAATGTAGAGATAGGTCGGCTACTATTATTTCGAATTGTTCATCTTTGAATGGTAATTTTTGTGATATGTCTACTAGTTTTGTTTCGGCTGACGGTATATTCTTTTTGATTAATTTTAGTGCTTCGGATGCATAGTCACAAGCAATAACTTTCATGCCTTTTTCTATTAGGTATTGCGTGTCATTACCCGTACCACAACCTAGATCCAATATTGGACTATGTGTATGTAAAATAATATCCAAATATTTGTCTAGCCAATTATCATAATGTGGCTTTTTGGTCGTATTTTTATATATATTATTCCAATGTTCTTCAAATGCCATTTTGTTTATCCCTATGCACTTTTATATGATTCGATTACTAGTTTTTCGTAGAATACTTTTTCTACAAAGTCGTCTTTGGTAAATGTTACCGTACCGAATATTATGTAGTCACGTATATGTTTGGCTAATATGACTGGGGTGGGACTATCAAAATGCTCACAAATGGCTTTTACATAGTCAAAAAAATGATCTATTTGGAAGTCTTCTTCAAAATAGCATTTGTATGTTTTCTTTATTCTATTGTTTTCCATGGTTTTTGCAAACATTTTTATCATAGTGCAATCCTTCTATCTGTATCGGATATATTGTAACATATTTTATCTTTATATCATAATTATTTAAAAACTATAATAAAAATTGTTATTGACAAATTGACATTTATGGTATAAAATAACGCACATAAAATACTATGAATAAATAGTTCGACTCATACATACAATACAATTGCGATTACATGGCATTTTATGAAAAAAATAACTTGATAAAAATTCTTGACAAAATTGTAATTTCAGTGTAAATTAATTTGGTAAATAATTTTTGAAGGTTAAAATCGGTATTGGGAAAAATATTTTCAATATCTGGTTTTAAATTTTTTATTTATGGGAGAAATATTATGGCAGAAGTATATTTGACTAAAGAAGCGTATAAAGAATTAGAGAATAAACTAGCATACCTAAAAAGTGAAGGCAGGGTAAATGTTGCCGAGAAAATTAAGGTGGCTAGATCATTTGGAGATATTAGTGAGAATAGTGAGTATGATGCCGCTAGAGAAGAAGAAGCACTACTAGAGCAGGAAATCACACAGATAGAAGAAAACTTGCGTAATGCTCAGATTATCTCAAAGGCAAAGAATGACTCCAATCGTGTAGGTGTGGGTGCTACTGTAGAAGTTTACGATGAGAATTGGGATGAGAATATGACCTTCAGAATCATGGGAAGCATTGAGAGTGATCCTACCAAAGGTCTTATTAGTAATGAAAGCCCTATGGGTAAAGCATTAATAGGCAAAGAGAAGGGCGACGTTGTAGATGTGCAGACTCCAGTAGGTGTACAGAAATACAAAATTTTGTCTATCAAATATTAATTTTGGCAATTAAAAAGTCCACCATTTATATAGGGGGACTTTTTTCTTTTTTTTATTCTAATATATGAGCAAATACGATACATATATTTTTTCACTATATTCCTACACAAATATAAAATTGTATTAGGAGTATAGTATGGTAATTGGTAAAACGTCTGGTATGTCACATGTACATAAAAAATCCACATTTTCTTTAGGCTCGGCAATGATGTGGATATGCAAATATTTGTTGGTATTTATTATTATGTATGGGCTAAACAATGTGAGTGTGTACACACCTTATTTTCGGCCATTTGGTGCAGGACTAGCAGTCTCGCTCATGGTATTAGGATTCCGTGGATATTATCTAGGTGCTATTTATAGTATCACTTATTTATTGTTCGAAGCCAATAGCATGGGGCTGATACACAGTATGTGTGTATTTATATTGCTACTGATATTGGAATTGTGTAGGACAAAGTCATCTCGTAGAGTAAATATAATATGGATGTGCATGGGACTAGCCTTATGCGATTTGAGTTGGATTATTGTCTGTTTGAATGATTTGTCCAATATTTTGGCATTATTGGTAGTTGCTATAATGAGTCAATTTTTTATGCTAACATCTCGTGTGTTTATTGGTGCTATTCATAGCAAATTTAGGCTTACTAGTATTAGAATAGATGAAAAATTCTGTGGTGCGATAATGTTGGCGCTATTTATGATAGGCATTTCTAGGGTAAATATTGGTATCATTAGTATTGGGCTAATTGTGTCAGCATCAATACTTATATTTACTACATTTGTTTTGCCATTATCATATCATCTAGTTGTCGGAATAGTAATAGGCATAGGTTATGCCGTGTCTAGCATTGATCCTGCGTACATATCACTATTTATATTACTGGCACTGATGAGTAGTGTATTTAAATGTCGCATAAAGATATTGAGTGCGATGGCATTAGTATTAACATTCATTATATTCAATTTGTACTTTAATGTAGGTATTGCCATTGGAGAATTATTATCTGTATCTATAGGTGTCGTAGGAATGATGTTGATTCCTAGTAAATATCTAGACAATATATCCATGAGATTAACTAACAATGTGCATGTGTATAGAGATGTAGAGAAAGATATAAAATCTAGCATTGAAAGTAGACTAGTATATCTAGAAAAAGTATTTACAGATATGGCACAAAATTATAAAGATATGATACGTGGCAATCTAGATGATAGAGATGCAATAACACTCATAAAAGATGAATTAATATCTACTATGTGTGCAGGCTGTAGTAATAGAAAAAATTGTATATATGCTGATAATAGTTTTGTATATAGTGCCATAGAAACCTTTGTAAGTATTGCGTATCAAAAAAAGAAAGCAATGCTCATTGATGTGCCAGATGCTTTGTCGGTAAATTGTGTATCGCTTAATTCCATTTTAGGGTATCTGAACAATATGCTAATTACGTACCACGAGTATGCTAGATCGGTCAGTGATATAGATTCGTCTAGATTGATAATATCGGGATATTTAAATGCAGTGGGTAGTATGATAGGTGCATTACATAATGAATTGTGTAGTGGGGAGATGATAGATAAAAATCGTGACCAGGATATCATGGAAACTCTAGGATATCGTGGTGTACATTGTATAGATGTGCAGTTTTCATATAATATAGACAATGTTGCAATCATAGTACTTATGGTCAATAAAAATGATATTCATGGCAATAATATTGCAGATATTGTCAGTAAGTATCTAAAAACAAATTTCAAAGTTTCTTCTATATCTGATTCTGAAATGGTGGGGTATGCCAGAATCAAACTAATATCAATGGGAAACTACAGTGTCGTATTTGGTACGACCGGTATTAGTCGTGATGGGAGTAAATTTAGTGGCGATAGTAAGTCCATCATAGAGATCTCTGATGGTAGATATATGATATCTATTTGTGATGGAATGGGTAGTGGAGAACATGCAAAAAAAGTAAGTTCTATTGCATTAAAATTAATTGAAAATTTCTATCGAGCTGGGTTTGATAGTGACATTATTTTAAAGTCGGTCAATAATCTATTGACTCTATCTGAAGATGAGTCTTTTTCTACAATTGATTTGTGTGTAGTGGATACTCGCAAAAATTCTTATGACTTTATTAAACTAGGCTCTACCACCAGTTTTATTCGCCGTGCCAATGGTGATGTTGAGCAGATTGATTCATCCAATTTGCCTGTAGGTATGGTCGAAGATATTAGCCCACATAGTGCAAAAAAGATGGCATCTCCATACGACATGGTCATCATGTGTAGTGATGGTGTGACTGATGTACTTAGTGATAGGGAAATTATAGATTTTCTTCATCTGACAGACAAAATTAATCCACAGGATATATCTGATGCTATTATGCAACATGCCCTTAGGAATTCTAGTGGAGTAGCCCATGACGATATGACCATAGTATGCTTTAGACTAATCGAAAATATATAAACCCCATATCAAATTATTTGCTTGTAATTTTATATTTTGTTAAAATATAAAAAAACTAAAGTAGGTTGAAAAAATGGTAGATAACAAAAGCGACTTTGTGCGTGATCCCGAAGTGATTGCCAAAGAACAGTCCAAATTGATTGAAATGTTGTATAAAAATTTGAAACTTGATCCATCTACTGGTTACATCAAAAATGACAAAGATCTAGATGGTCGACCAAAGATTATTTTTAAACACCCAGGTGCAAATTTAACTGGTAATATTCTTAATGATGAGGGCTGGAAATATGGTGTTTATTATTTAGAAGGTTCCCCTAAGACTGGCTTTAGAAAGTGTGTAAATGGCAAGTGGTTGTTTATTGATACACAGAATGACTATTCTAAGGCTACTTTTATGCAGATTAAAACTCCATATGCACTAAGTATGGCCCTTATTAGTGGTAATCCTAGTATGGCAGGGAAAATTCAATTGGCATCAGACAATACTATTCAAATTATTGGTGCTATCAATGATATAGAATTGCCATATACTTCAATGCATTATGATGCTAATAAAGGAATGATTGTAGATTCTACAAATCCTGACTATGCCTTTAAAATTGAGTTTGTCAATGCCCAGCACGCAGATAGAAATAGCATTACCAGCGATAATATTGCCTACAATAACGATTCCCCTTTCCGTGGAGCAGATGCGTCAATGCAGGATTTTAGAGAGGCTGGTGAGGCTAGTGATAATTTAGCCCAAAATGCCGATGTTCAAGTAGATGCGATTAATACATCGATAGAAGAAATGCAGAGGGTAAATGATAAATATACTCTAGATGGTGATGAGATAAAATCAAGATTTGGTGCCGATGGAGATTACCACTCGATTGGCAATGTCAATGAAATCTCATATACAAATACAGATGAGAGCGTAAAGAGGACAGCTGTACTAAATGAGAAATGGATAGAAGCATGTTGTATAGCCATGGGAGTAGAAAATACCAATAATGATAAACTGGATAATGATAAATACTTAGAAGGCGAATTTTTGAGTATTCTAAAGATTATTAAAATTGAACTAAATAATCAAAATTCATCCATGAAAAGTATTGTTCAGTCGGTAGTTAATTCAGAAAATATAGAGAATAAAGCCTTGGCTGGAAAGGTGGCATTTCATTATCTAAAAATACTGAATGAAAAGGGGGACATTAGTATCACTGCAGACATGGATCCTACACAGTTACCAACTATCATTAATAATGCAGAAAATGAGATGGAAGATGCTCCTGTAATGGAAATGCAATCTCCAAATCCTGGAATAAATACAGTTTCTAACAATTAAAAAAAGCACTTGTTTCAAGTGCTTTTTTTATGTCTATTTTAATAATACTCGTCTATCTTTGAGCCTTCTTCTGTGTTATCTTTTGTAACCAAAATCTTGCTATTGAGATAATGTTGCATTTTCTCTACGTGGGTAATGAAACCTACGGTAAAGTTGAGTCTAATTAAGGCATCAAAACTCTGCAATACTTTCTCAATGTAATTTTCACTTAGGTTACCGAAACCTTCATCAATAAAGAAGAAATTGAAGTTTTTATTATTATTCACTGCTATACTTTGTGATATACCTAGCGCTAGGCTCAAAGATACAATAAATCTTTCACCACCAGATAGGGTTTTTACCGACCTTTTGATACCACCATTGAAATTATCTATTACATTGAAATCTCCATCGTAATTCAGCAGGTATTTGCCCTTGCTAATCCTATACACATAACTATTGGCAAAGTTGGTTATTAGTCCCATATATTCTTCTGCAACGAAATCTATTAGTGCTCCACCTGCCAGCAATTTTTCTAGTATTTCTATGCTACGCATTTGAGCATTTACTTTGTCTAGTTTGTCTTGTAGGTCTAGCACGGTTGCTAGATTTTGTTTCTGGATGTCTATGGTTATTTTATTGACATTGATGAATACTTTTAGATCGGATAGTTTTTCTTCGTTTTTAATTACGCTATCTAGTAGGCTATTGTAATCATCTTTGGTATATACATAGTCTTTTGCTTTTTCTCTGAGTTTCTCTACATTTACAGTCAAGGCATCTAGTTCTTTATTAAATTTCTCTATCCTATCCTTTAATGCAGGTAGATCGTCATTCTCTAGGAGTAGGGTATTGTCTATTTTATCTTTGAATGATGCTTTATTGAATGGTTTTAAGGCAGATTGTAATTGTTGCAATTTTTCTTTATAGTTTTCTATATTATTGGTTGCAACTTCTATATCTATGATAGTTTGTTGTTTTTCTTCATTATATTTGCGAATATTCTCTAGTATTTTATCTTGTTCTTTGCCATATTTCTCTAGAGTCTTGGTCAGGAATGTGATGTCTTTATCTGGCAAGTTTTTGTAATTAGCCATCTCATTAGCCAGTTCTTTTTTCACATCTTCCATTCGATCGCTATACTCATTGATTTGGTCTTGTAGACTACCTACGATAGATTTATTAGATGCTAGAGCCTCTTTGGTGGTAACGAGTTGTTCTTCGATGTCGTCACATAGTTTGTTTAGTTTCTCGTTTTTAGCTTCGTAGTCTGCCTTTAATTCATCTATAGCGTCGGCATCTATACTCATGTCTTTTAGATCTTTCAATATTTCAGATATTTCTTTTCTTACACCTAGTTCATATTTCTCAATATCGTGTATGACATCATTGACTTCGTCATAGATATTGAAATTCTCTACTTCGGATAGATCGACTGGGTCGATTTTATTTTTAGTAATAGTTAGGAATAAGGCAAAGTCCTGTTTGGTTTTGAATGTTTGACAATCGCTCAATTTGTCTAGCATATCCATATTGTCGAAAATATTGTTCTCTAATTTTTTGTACTTGGTATTGAGATCAATTATGGTAGAATTGCATTTCTTTACACCCTCTTGGGCATCATGCAGTTTGCTAGATAATTCTATGAGTTTATTGTTTATTTCTTCTTTTTCTTGTTTTAGATTGGCTATCTGCTTATCTTTTAGATTACGTTTTTCTTCTTCTAATTTGCACTCGTTGATTTGAGCCTCTACTTCTTTAGTTTTTGCTCTATTATCGTCGAGCAGTATTTGTAGTCTATTATTTTCTTTGTCGATTTCATTGATAATGTCTTTACCACTATCGACGATTTCGTTCAGTTTGCCCACTTCATCTATACAATTATTATATTTATTATTCAGAATGGTGAAGTCGCCATATTTTTCGGTGTATTCGATTTGTTTTTGAAGGAAATTGATGTCTGCCTGCTCACTTTGTTTAATGCTCAGGGTTACTTCCATGTCTAGTAGTTCATCTTTGATAGTTAGTTCGTTTTTAATTCTCTCTGCTAGACGTTTGTCTTTGGATATTTGTCTCTCAATTGATTTTACCTGTAGATCGCTCTTGTTTAGCAATTCTTCAGTTTTGTTTACAGTCTCTTTATTTATACCTTGATACACGTTAATTTTTTCTTCTAGCGTAAGTTTATCTAGTAGCACGGCATTTTTTCTTTTCTTTAGTTTGTCATTTAGTATTACACCGAATTGTTCTAGGTCAAATAGCTTCGCTAGAGTCTTTTTCCTTAGAGCAGGGGTGTCGGAAAGAAATCTATCAAATTCGCCTTGTGGTAGGGCGATACATTTGGTAAATTCTTTTTTGCCAACGCCGATTATCTCTAGGATTTTAGCATTGACATTATCTGGGGACTCTGCTAGAGTCTTTTTCTTTTTAATATCGTTTAGGATTGCATCTGCTTTTAGACCACTAGGACGCAATTTGAAATCACGTCTAACGAAATATCTGCTAGTGGAATTACCTTCTTCCATATCGAATGTAAATTCAATATATGCTTCTTTGGTATTAACGTTGATTAGATTTTGTAGATTGTCTCTATCGCTGACACCATATAGTGCTAGAATAATACTATCTAGTATGGTAGTTTTACCACTACCGGTCTCGCCGAAGATACCGAAAATATTACTCTCTGCTAGTTTGTCGAAATGCACAGTTTGTTCGGACACATAACTATTAATGCCCTTAATTTTTAAATTAATCGGCTTCATATACACCCTCCGACATTAGACTTAGGAATAATTCTTTTACTTCTGGGTCTACCTTATCTCCACCCAATCTAGATTCTACGAAATGATCGAATATCTCTGCAGTGGTGAGATCTTTTTTACTAGCGATCTCCTGGGTTTCTTTTGCCTGATTGGTGATAACCGATAATGTTACTAGATTTGGATGCTGTTTACGTATTTCTTTTAGGTCGGCAGCAGTGATGAATGGTGTGTATTTGGTATTGTCGACTTCTTCATCGGTAGCATCTACATTTGTAATTACTATTTTTACTAGATCGTCTGGATGCTGATTCAGTACCTTGTGCGCTTGCACTACAGAATTAACTTCAAACTTTTTGAGTAGTTTGACTTCCAGTGGCTGTTTAACAATATTCTGTACACCATTTTTGTCTAGGTCTACAATCAGCACATTGGTAGGTGCATCATTACATTTGGAGAAATACTGGTTGATTAGTGAGCCAGAATAGAAAATATTTCTGTCTTTATTGACTGCTAGACATTGATGTATATGTCCTAGTGCTGTGTACACTGCTTTATTATGGAAAACTTTTTGATCTACGAAATTATTGACACCAGTAATTGTGGTGTAGGATAGGTAATCATCTTCGTCCATATCGCTAGCGTAGCTCAATAAATGCGCCATGGTAATATTGATGGTATCGTCTCTGAAATGTGATGTACCAGCATCTAGCCATTCTTTTATTTTATCTTCGAAAATGTCACTTTCCTTTTTGTATTCTTTGTATCTGTAATATGATGGGTATGGCAAAAGGGCTAGCACACAATCTTCGCCAGCCTTGGTGTGAAATTCTATATAACCTTTGCCACAATTTGTAGCATAAATATTAGTGTCTTTTTTGGATTTGTCTATCTTTATTTTGCCGTAGTCGCCTACTAGATAGATGCCGAATTTATCGGAAAAAACACTTGCGTTACTCAGCCTTCTAGGGTCGTCATGATTACCTGCAATCGCTACAACTGCACAATCTCCATCACGAGATAGGTCCACACAAGTTTTATAGAATAATTCTTCATCTTCAGCACTAGGCACTAGTGTCTCGTATATATCTCCAGCTATTAGCACCATGTCTACTTGATATCTTTGTGCGATATCTACGACTTGTGCCAAAGCCTGTTTTTGCTCTTCGAATCTGTCTAAATCATCGGTTTTGGCACCCAAATGCCAATCTGCCGTATGCAAAATTCTCATTATTCAATTCTCCATTTTTCATTTTCATTTCGAGTATATTTTACCATATTATTAATTATATTCAAAATATTATAGCCAATAATTTTAATTTTTTGTTATTTTTTCATAATCAATTTTTGCCTTTTACACATGATTCATGTGTAGAATATGTGTACAAAAAAATAATTTTTAATAATCTAAAAATATATTGAAAATAGTCGCAAATATGTGGTATATTATATCTAGATTTTGTAGGAGAGATAGTATGGCTTTTTGTGAATTTTCTAGCGAAGTAATATCTGGTAATAGCGTTAATATTGATAATCTTTTTATTACGCATTTTTTGCCTAATGCTCCGGATAATTGCGTAAAGGTGTATATGTATGGTTTGTACAAATGTACCACGTCCAAAGATAATACCATAGACGATTTTACTAGGGCTTTGAATATCGCTAGAGACGACATTATTAGTATCTTCTACTATTGGCAGGAACAGGGGCTGGTGCAAGTCATAGATGTTGACCCAATTATTATTAGATATATGCCTGTGAAAAATGCTATACAGAAAATCAAAAAATACAATGTAGACAAATACACTTCATTCAATCTATCAGTCCAAGAAATTATCGGCAAAAAGATGCTCACACCTAGAGAATTTGAAGAGTTCTATTACCTAATAGAAAATCTCAAAATGGATAAAGATGCTGTGCTGAGAATAGTGGACTATTGTGTTAGGCTGAAGGGCGAAAATATTGCTGTGAGTTATATTGTCGCAGTTGCTAAAAACTGGGCATACGATGGAGTAAAGACTGTAGATGATGTGGTAAATAGACTAGCCGAACAGGATAGGATATCTGGCGATGTTGTGCAAGTGCTGAAAAGTATGGGCATAAAGCGTAGTGCATCTATTGATGAATATCAGGTATTTTTGACATGGGAAAAAGACCTAGAGATGAGCCTAGAGAATATTATAGAAATTGCTAAAAAATCCAAAGTAAAAAACTTCAAATTGCTAGACGAAAAAATCAAGAATTGTTATGCAATGAAATTGCAGAGTGTAAAAGAAATTGACGATTATTTTTCAATGCAAGATGGTATGTTGAAACTGGCAAAAGCAGTTGTAAAAAGTCTAGGGCTGTGGTATGATGATTTGACTATGGTGGTAGACACATACATCACCCAGTGGTTGCAATTAGGCTTCGATGATGAGACTATCTTAAAGATAGCCGAACTATCCTTTAAATCATCGGTAAGGACGCTGGATGGTATGAATACCAGAGTGAATAACCTATTCAAACAAGGTCTGATAACTAGCGAGTCTATTGACGAATATATGGGAGATATTGTCAAAAATGATGAATGTATTGTCAAAATACTGACAGGTCTGGGTATTAATAGAAAGGTAAATTCTACCGATAGAAATCTATACAAAACATGGCTATTTACATGGGGACTGGGTGAAGATGTGATAGAATATGCGGTAACATTGTCTACCAATAAATATATGCCAATGCAGTATCTCAATAAGATACTAGCACAGTATCACTCTGCAGGTGTAAAGACTGTAGACGATGCGAAAAAGGTGGTGTGTGTATCTGGTACATCTCAACCTGCTTCTAATAAATCTGCGCAGTCTAGAGAATATACTCGTAGTGAATTGGATAGTCTATTTGACGATATAAAAGAAATTGAAATTTAGGGGTAAGAAATGGGCGTAGTTGATACGGCAGAAAAAAACATTTTGAAACGCAAAATGTATGCCGAAAAAATTGCTGACGAAAATCTGAATAAAGCACTCAAAAATGAAGACGTGCGTATTGTATTTGTTAAGTGCAAAAAATTGGTCGTAGAGATTGCCAAGGCCAAGGTAGAAGGTAGAGATACTACCGACCTGCGTAATGAATATAATAATGGTCGAAAGTTGATTGCTGATATGCTCAAAGCTGATGGTATTAATAAAGATGATATGAAACCACATTATACTTGTACCAAGTGTGAAGATACTGGCTATGTGAATGGTGAAAAATGTGAATGTCTGAAAAAAGAGATTAGTAATGAGCTTGCACGTTTGGGTGGAATTGATCTAAACAATTTTGCTAGATTTGGTAATGACTATTCTGTATTTGAAGATCAGGCTATGGCGAAAACTCTTTATAGCAAAATGCGTAAATTTGTGGACAACCTACATACTACCAAATATGATATTGTTTTGCTAATTGGCGATACGGGTGTGGGAAAAACACATCTGCTAGAGTGTATGACTACTCATGCTATAGACAATGGCTTGACGGTAAAATACTCTACTGCCTTTAATTTTAATCAAGATATGCTTAAATACCATTGTAGTGATGTGGAAGATAAGGATGCTATTATGTATCCATATCTAGATAGCGAAATCCTATTTATTGATGATCTGGGTAGCGAGAATCAAATAAAGAATGTTACCAATGAATATCTGTATCTAGTGATAAATGAGAGAATGCAACAACACAAAAAGACTGTTATTACCACCAATTTAAACATGAAACAAATTCAAGACGTGTATGGTGAAAGAATATTCAGTAGACTAATGCATAAAAAACAGAGTTTAAAGATTAATTTTGCTGGTGACGACCTTAGAATCAAAAAATCAAATAAATAATAAAAATACGAGATTGAATAAAGAACGAGTTTGCAAATATTACCAAAGATAATATTGATAGCAAATATGCATATACATAAATCTCCAATACTCTATAGTAATTGATGAAATAATTTACAAAATAAAAACATACGAGATAATCGTATGTTTTTTGTTTTTATTTCTTTGTGAATTCGTATAATGCTATGCCTACCGACATGGACAGATTGAGTGAGTCTATATCATGCGAATGTTCGATTCTTACCGGTGTGCCCACATTCAGATATGTGTCGTTTAGACCATGTGCTTCGTTGCCGAATATTAGAGTGTGGGGCGACAGTTTTTCATTGAGTTTCTGTAGGGTATTATTAGTTTGTAGCATGAATGGATATTTTTGATTTTTGTTAATTTTTAGATAGTCGGAGAAACTATCGAATAGTTGCACATTAATACTGAATATTGCTCCCATGCTGGCTCTAATAACTTTTGGATTAAAGATGTCTATGCAGGGTTTTATGATGGCTAGATTGTGATATCCAAATCCCAACATTACCCTAATAATTGTACCCAGATTTCCCATATCGCTAGGTTCTACTAGACATACTTGATTTTGTGTATTGTCCAATATCATATCGTATTTTTCGAATACGCCCACGATATACACATTGCCTTTTTCTGATACCTTTTCTACTAGTTTGCTATTGGTAGAAATGGGTATATTGTGCTTTTGTGCTAGGTCTAATATTTTATTTACATCATCGCTTTTTTCACACTTCTCGTGTAGCAATATTAATTTTGCTTTTTGTGGTTTTTTGGTCAGCATTTCGTATGTAGGGAATGCACCTATTGTGTACGATAATGTGTCGTCCTTATTGTATTTCTTTATATCCATAAATGTATCCTTTTGTACATTTCGTAAAGGGTTTTTGTCATAAAATATATATGTTTATGTCAATATTAAAATATATTGTCATCATTGAGTATTTGCTTTATTACTTCTCTTTTTAGTGTATTGTCTAGTGGTGCTCCAGATGCTTTTATGTGTCCACCACCACCATATACAGATGCATATTGAGATAGATCTATACCATCTTTTACACATCTAAAGGATAGCCCTTGTTGCATATTGATAATGACTATGTAGTCCAGCATATATGAGTATTTCTGTGCTAAGTAATTGCCGAGTAGACTTCTGTGTTGTTCGGCAAAAACTATTCCACATGGATGACCGAAAAGTGTTCCATGGAACATTGTTTTTTCTGTCTCTTCCATGTATCTTTTTATTCTGTCTTGTTCTACTTCGAGCAGATATTCCTGAGCTTCGGAGTATTCAAATTTTTTGCCCGATTTGAATAGCTCGGTATAGTATTCTATGAATTTATCTCTACCCAAAATACCATGTAGGTCGTCCAGTTTTTTTGCTTCGGTATTGTTTGTTCTGAACCAGTCCCATGTATCTATGCTACGTACATATTCTACAAATTTTGCCATGCTAGTATTATCAAATGTCTCGGGATATTCTTTTACTAGATATTTATAGAATAGTGATGTTGCACATTCATTTACGCCATCTTCATTTTTGCTAATTGCTACACCAAATTGATAATTGTTTGCAATCAAATTAAATTCATGATGGTCGAATACATGGAATATTTCACTTTTACCAGTTGACATTATGAGTTCACATGTAGGCTTATCTATTGTAAGGTCTGTGATATATATTTCATCATATTTTAGGTACTGCTTGGTTTTAATTAATTCAGTTACCTTTGGTATGATATCATTGGCATTTAGTAATTGCGCATTAATGTCTTCTCGTATTTGATTAAGTAGTATTAGTGGTGTTAGTCCGTCGATATCTGCTTTATGTGTTAGTAGTAGTGTTTTCATATTCTTTCCTTTATTTCACTCTTAGTTCTTTCGGATAGTAGTTTTTTAGTTTGTCACCAGTGACTTTGCCACCACCTAGTGGTATGTGGTGTGTGGTTACAGCGACTATACTATTTGGAGCATCTACATCTATTTCTAGTCCTTGTATGTATTTTATAGCATTGTTATCGTCTGGGTCAATTATATTGTAGAATCTATCTGCAAATGTATGATAAAAATTGTGATGAATCTTCATAGGTTTACCACTGCAGATAATTGTGCCTATATTTAGCACATTTAGACCATCTAGGTGTAGGGCATTATCTACGGCGAAATATACATCATTTTTATTGTATATATTTAGTCCAGATATGTCAGCCACACCTTTAAAAAGTTTATTTATTTCATCCATATTTTTGCGATATACGGGCTTAAATTTCTCGTTGGTAAAGTCGGTCAATTCGGTAGTATCATTACCATCTTTTTCTAGTACTGCCATAAATTGTCCTTCGCCACGGAAAAGGTGTGGGTATCTGCGATAGCATTTCTCGGTGTCGCAGTTGTCGAGTTTTATTCCGTGTGTTAGTGAATTCTCATATCCAGGTATGTGTATCAAATGAAAATCTGGATTTTTAGTTAAAAATTCGGCTACCACCATTTCGTTTTCGTGTATGTCGTAGGTGCAGGTAGAATATACTAGTCTGCCACCCTTTTTTAGTCGATTTTTTACGCTATTTAGGATACTTAATTGCCTTTTTGCATTCGTCTCTATATTGATATTTTTGTACGAATTAAAGTCAAAATTGTCACGCCTAAACATTCCTTCGCCACCACATGGTGCATCTACTAGTATTTTATCAAAAAGCAATTCGGTTTTTTCTATATCGATAGGGGAATTATTAATGATGGCATAATTATTATAACCTAGTTTGTTTAGGTTTTCGTAGAGTATTTTTGTACGACTGTATTCTATTTCATTAGATAGCAGAAATCCACTACCATTCAATTTTTCCATTATTTGTGTGGATTTGCCACCAGGGGCACCACATACATCTAATACTATATCCCCAGGCTGTACATCTAGCAATTCTACAGGGTACATTGCACTAGGCTCTTGCGAATAGATTATACCCATGTGACTGAGAAGCGACTTGCTATAATGCAGGTTTGCTACGTAGTAGCCATTGGGTATATTAGGTACTGGTGAGTACTGAAAATCGGCTATCTTTGCAAATGTTTCCATGTCTATTCGGCCAGTATTTACTGTTATTGCCTTTTCTATGGGGTTATCTAGACTACGTATAAATGCATCATATTGGTTTCCTAGCATGTTCTGCATTTTGAGTTTAAAGTTCTCTGGTAGTTCCATTTGTTTTCCCTTTATGTGTATTATTGATATAGTCATTGGACGACTCATATTTTATTAACCAATTAGGCTCGAATATTGCACTATCTATGGCAAATTCATTAATCGTTTTTATTGCAGGTAGATTGTCATATCCGTGAGTATATTTAGGGTTTTCGATATAGTAATATCCTTTACCGCGATATTTCACTAGTTTGGCTAAAGGTATATTAAAAGTACAGATATATTCATAGTCTGCTATATCACGTATTTCCAGGAGATATTTGCAAGATTTTTTAGTCAAAAAGAAGTGAATGTATTTTTTACCTTGATGATATATATGTGTATTGGATAATTCGGGGTGGTCGCTGAAAGAATTGCCCAGATTTTCTACCTGGCCATCCAATATGTTTTTTAATTCGTTTTTACTCAGACATCTATATACTTTCATGCTAGTAGTTTATCACAAAATTGATTTTTTTTCAACCTACTTTATGGAATATGTTGCAAATAAAAAATGCCACAAAGGTGGCATAATTTTATTCGTTATAAGTATCCAAAAAATTGTGTCTATTACCAGACTTGTCTTTGTATGTAATCACAGTGGCTAGATTGACATTTTCTACCGATCTAAATATATTCATTTCTATTTCCGGATCGTCTTTTTTGAGTCTGGCTATTAGTTCTTTTACTTGTTTTCTTTTAGAGCCTGTAGGGTCGCCATTTTCACTATAATATTGTTCGGTAAATTTGCAGGCACATTGTAGAAATTTTAGACCATTATAGTCTCGCCAGTGCTGTATGTCATCTTCACGTATTAGATACATAGGGCGTATTAATTCCATACCTAAAAAGTTGGTACTGTGTAGTTTGGGCATCATGGTCTGTATTTGTGCACCATATAGCATACCCATGAGTATGGTCTCTATTACATCATCGAAATGATGCCCTAGAGCAATTTTATTACAACCCAGTTCTTTCGCTTTATTGTATAGACAGCCACGACGCATTCTAGCACATAGGTAGCATGGGGACTTTTCTATATGAAATACCGAATCAAATATATCCGACTTGAATATTTCTGCTGGTATATGTAGGTCTTTGAGATTTTGCTCTATTAATGCTCTATTTTTGTCATTATATCCAGGATCCATGACAAGAAATACCAATTCAAAGTCAAATTTGTTGTGTCTTTTTATTTCCTGAAAGAGTTTTGCCATCAGCATTGAGTCTTTGCCACCAGATATACATACGGCTACTTTGTCGCCGGGTTTCAGCATCTGGTATTCGTTTAACGCTCTAGCAAATTTGCTAAATATTTCTTTGTGAAATCTTTTGCGTATGCTTTCTTCTACATGTTGGTTTACGTCTATTATATCTTCCATTTTTTCTCCTTATGTATTTAGCATAACACAAAAGCATTGGTTTTGTTTAGCGAATTATGGTTGTATAGTTGGTGGAAAATCGTTAGCAAGTCTAATGCCTTCATTGATTTTCACAGCATTTATTTGTGCTTGCAATCTATTTAGTGAAACATTATGGGTGGCACCTATTATGGCACTACTCATATTATCAGAGCTAGCTACTGCCAATATTCTGCCATCGGCATTTCTTGGTATTTCTGCATTGATGACTGATGATACGAATGCAAAATGACCATCTTTATCAAATTGTTTAGCAATGGTTAGAGCATGCTTTCCATCTAGGAGCAAACTAGACAAAATGTCAATATTGTTGGTCTTGTCCATTTGTTCAATGATAGTAGTATCAATGCCTAAAATTTTAAATAGACTCTCTAGTATCTTGTAATCATTGTTGTAATTAATTATCTCGTGTTCAGGCTTGTATGAATACACTGTAGTGAGTGTCTTGTATGGATCTAGTGCTGTCTCTGGCACTTCTTCATTAGGTAGATTGCCAGACAAATTGATACGTGGGTATAGTATTGGTCCATTCTTGCTAAGAGTGATATATGCTGTTTCTCCTTTATTGATAGCATCTATCAGACGTGAACGAATGCTTTTGGTTAGTCCATCTATATTTTCTGCTACTTCTTTATTGCTTTTCATTTTTTTCTCCTTACATTTCGAAACTTTTCTCTGGTATTAGACCAGTAAAATATTTTTGTTTTTTCAGAATTTCAATATTTTTATCCATTTCAGTGAGTTTGTCTGTGGCTATTGGATATAAATGTGATTCGGTAGGTATTAGATGATCTACATTGTATTTTAGTGTTAGGTGTGACTGTATTAGTTCGTTTAGATTTATGTTTTGCATCGAAAATAACAATGCTTTTTCTAGACAATCTGATGCACCCCTGGTTGCTTGTACTATTGAGTATGGCTTTTTATCATTACATAGACCATAGACGATATTTGTGATGTACATATCGCCATCTTTTGTCACTCTGATACCACATTTGTAGTCGTGCATATATTTGCTGAGTGCTGAGAATTTTGCAGTACGGTTTTTATCAAATCTTTTGCATACGAGTGATGCAATATCTGGTAGACCTAGTGATGTGAGCATGCCTTGCATCATCGAATAGTCATCCATGCTGGTATCGCCTTTGTATGGTATAGAATATATTGTGTCTTCCGTGTGATCAAATACATGGCTCTGTCCATACCTAATAGGCTGAATTTTTGAGCCAGGATTGATACAGGTGTACATTTGTTTGCCAGTACCAGCCAAGAATATATAGCATTCGTCTTCATTAGCGAGAGCCGTTTGGATCTCTGCTAGTGTTTCTTTTTTTGTTTTCATATTTTCCCCAATCCATAAAATTTCAAATAGATTGTATCACATTTGTACCCAAAATTCAATACCTAAATTAAAAATACAATATCTTGTTTGACTTTACTCTAATTATCTCGTATTATATGAGTATAATAAATATATATGGTGGGGCAGTATGTTATCTGTTAAAAACTTAACCAAAGTATACTCTAGCAAGGGTGGAGAAAATGTTCTTGCACTAGATAATGTCAGTTTGGATTTTCCAGAAACTGGCATGGTATTTTTGTTGGGTAAATCTGGTAGTGGTAAATCCACATTACTCAATTTGATTGGTGGACTAGATGAGCCTACTGACGGAGAGATTATTCTGAAGGGTAGGAGCTCACAAGATTTTGACCAATCAGACTTTGATAGTTATAGAAATACATATATCGGATTTGTATTCCAAGAGTACAATATTTTGAATGAATTTAATGTTGAGCAAAATATCGCTTTAGCACTAGAATTACAGCATAAAAAAGCCACAAAAGAAGCGATAGACAATATACTCACACAGGTGGATTTGCAATCGTATGCTAAAAGAAAACCTATGACTCTATCTGGTGGTCAAAAGCAGAGAATTGCTATAGCACGTGCACTCATAAAAGAGCCTAAAATAATACTGGCCGACGAGCCTACAGGATCACTAGATAGCAAGACGGGTGAGCAGGTATTCGAGACACTGAAAAAATTATCCCAAGATAAACTAGTCATAGTAGTATCGCACGATAGAGAATTTGCCGAGACGTATGGCGACAGAATAATAGAATTGTCAGACGGCAGAATTATTACCGATGAGACCAAATATTATAGAGAGCCCACTAGGATTAGCGACAATGTAATTGTTATGGGCGATAATAACTTTAGGATTACCGACCCTAAATCTTTGACACTAGCAGAAATGCAGGTGGTATTTGATAAATTGGTAGAGACCGAAGGAGAAGTAATTATTGCTTCGGGTAAGAATGCTAGAAAGTCTATGAAGGCATCTAGAATGTCTGCAGATGGCAAAACAGAAGCATTCAAAAATACCGAGAGTGTGCCCATCAATCAGTACAATCCTGCAGATACAAAGTTTATTAAATCCAAGATGCCTATTGGCAAATCTATAAAGATGGGTTTGAGCTCCCTAAAGACTAAGCCTATTAGACTAATATTTACCATACTTTTGGCTGTGATATCTTTCACAATGTTCGGTGTGATATCATCTCTGATGTTCTACAATCCTACATACACCTACACCAAAGCAGTAGAAAATTCCGATTATGTTGCAGAGAAGATTATCAAAGTGATAGATGGTATACATACCTATAATTATTATGTTGGGGGAGAATTGTCTTCCACCAGTAAATATGAAGACCACAAACAAGCATATTTCGGTGTAAATGAGTTGGCGTGGTTCAATACCAATAGAGATGGATTGAGATTTGTGGGACTGGTAGACATAGACTATGCCAGCGTTATACAGGGTTTCGCAATTACCAAAAATCAAGAGTACTATTCTGCCTTTGATATCAAATATCTAACTGATTGTGATATTAGTGGTGTTACAGCGATGGGGTATAGTATAGAGGGTAGTTACCCTAATACTGACAGCCAGATAGCACTGCCAATGTCGTACTATTATATGATTAAAGACAATGTTCCTAATATCGATACACCAACTGATGCCATAGGCAATACTATCGCTATCAATGGTAAGGTGTATACCATAACTGGATTTATTAGAACGGAAGACATCCCTGCTGAGTATAATAAATTGAAAGATGGCGAAACAATCACCGAATTAGAAAAAACCAAACTTCGTAATAAATTTAGAGATTATCTATTGAATTCTTTCAATCATGTGGGTTTTGTGACTACTGCTGGTATTAAGGAGTATATCAATCTAGATAAATTTGCAGTGTATTTGAATCAATATCCTCGCAAGGGTGTTATGATTGCTGAATATATGCCAGGAACTGTAGGTAGTGAGAATTCCTTCAATGTATACACAGACGAGATATACGAGAATAATAAGACATCGTTTGACCTATTTACTTTGGATGGTGTTCCTATGCAAGATTTGGAGCTTGCAGATGATGAGATTTTGATTGGCAAAAGTATGATTGGCCCAATATATAGGGATGTTGCTGAGAGACTTAGGACAATCCTATATGAATTTACTAATGCACCAGACAATTCACATGAAATAGGCAATTTAATGCCTACATTCAGTGCATATTATGCAACAACTTCCGGTCGTCAAAAAGTAGACAATCTAATTACAGCATTAAATGAGTGGAATGTGACATATGCTGACTTGCGTGAAGCAGAAGTAATTATTGCTAATTATAAAGCCGAGTATGTAAAAGCGAAGAAAATAAATAATTACATAGGGTATTATTGCCATACTAATGCATACTCAAATATTGCTACAAGCATTCAAGCATCTTTTGATAGAATTAATAATAACAACTTCACTAGTGAAGATATTGATACTGCTTATAATTATATGTTGAATGGTAATAGTGATCCTAATATTCACGATTCATTTGATGAAGCAGTGCCTTATGGCGTCATCGCAGGGGCTTTCAATGAATTGTATGGTTGGAGTGATGCCCAGGGTATGATACAGGCAGATGATACTCTGTCTAGTCTATATACCAATGTTACTAGCCAATATGGTGGTTATAGTGAACATGCATATTTGAATGAAGCACAAGCCAATCTAATTAAAGACTTCATAACAACATATGTCAATAATGGTGGTTCATACTTTATTCGTTTCACTGGCTGGACATTCAGCACAATGGATTATAAGACTAATATCAATCGTAATATTAATACCGATTATTTCTACAAAAATTATCTAGGCAATACCGGAAAATTGAAGGTAAAAGGATATTACTCCTTAGGTTCTTCTTCGGCGATACTCATCAAAAAATCAACTATAGATAGTATAAGTAATGCTGCAGATACTTATAGCGAGACTATATTTGAGACTAAATATAGAGATACTACAGACAAAAAATATGAATACCTAATCTCTAGAACGGAATATACTCAAAATCAAATAGGTATGATGACTATATCTAGAGACGGATGTAGTTATAGAATGACTAATAGTAAATATGAGGCCGCTGCACAGGTGGCGGAGACTGTTGTGAGACTCAGACAGATATTCTTCTGGGTAGGACTGTCTCTGGGTGCATTGGCAGCATTAATGCTACTCAATTTTATTACAGTGTCTATTTCTTCCAAAAGAAAAGAAATTGGTGTGCTTCGTGCCATTGGTGCTAGAACGAGTGATGTATTCAAAATATTCTTTGCAGAGTCATTATTTATAGGTATGATATGTTGTTTCCTTGCATGCATTGGTACGGCTGTGGTGGATTATCTGCTGAATAATTCATTTATGACACAATTAGGTATAAGCGTACTGAGCTATGGACTAATTAATGTCGGCTTGATTTTGGGTATATCGTTCCTAATTACACTGATTGCCACAATTATTCCAGTATTCCATGCTTCGAAAAAACCACCAGTAGAATCAATTCGCGCTCTTTAAAAAAATCCCACATTTGTGGGATTTTTCTTTGTTTTGTGCTCCAATAAAAATAGTTTATAAAAAAATGGAGCAGATGACGGGAATCGGACCCGCGTAGCTAGCTTGGGAAGCTAGAATTCTACCATTGAACTACATCTGCATATTTACATTGTATATCATTAGGAGCAAAAATCAAAATATATTTGAATAAATGGTAGATATTATCCTGTAGTATATTATCAAAAAGACTCGGCTTTGACCGAGTCTTTTATATCAAATTGATGGGATTACCATTCAGAAATGCTGCTATATTATCAATGGCAGTGTATTGCTATTATTGCAAATAAAAAAGTGGAGCTTCTGGGCGGTCCCGCAATAAGCGAAGCGTCATTTCTCGGGTAGGGGTCCCTAGTACCGCCGACCTACTGCAATGAGTATTTCAGTAGGTAACGAATTATTCTTCGTGGAACGTTTGGTAAAAAAATAATGGAGCTTCTGGGCGGACTCGAACCGCCGACCTACTGATTACGAATCAGTTGCTCTACCGACTGAGCCACAGAAGCATCTAAAACACATATATTTTACAATGTGGTACAGGGGATTGTCAATGTTTTGGGTGTAATTATATGCAAATGCTCGTGATTAGCATAGCAGTATATTATATAATTAATACTAATTTAATTGACTAAATGGTGTTGATTTACTAAAATTGTAATATACTAAAAGTATATAATGACCGAAAAGTGTCTACTGCATGTCACGTTAGTTATTTCGGTTGTATTTGTCTACAAAAGTAAAAAGTGGGTAGATTATGAAAAAAATATGGAAAAATCTCTGTGCATCTGCGATGGCACTAACTACTGCTTTGGGAGTGGCAGGCTGTGGTCCAGAAGCCAAATGGACGTCTATTGACCTAGATGGAGATGGCAAAATTTCTGGTTGGGAAACAATTTTTGAAGGCGAAAAGGAATCAAAAAGAGTTATAAATAATTCGACAGAAGACGGAGTTGTGAATGTCTCCAGTCTAGCTGAATTAAAAGCCATCAATGAAAATCTAGATAAGACGGGTATAATATACAGACTCACAGATGATATTAATTGCAATGGTGAAGAAGTCAGCATTAATTTGCATGGCTGTATTTTGTATGGCAATAATAAAAATATCTATAATTTCAAATTAACTCGTATTACATATCCAGAAGATAGTGAAGAAGCAAAAAGCACAGATATTAGATATGCATTATTCCATAGTGGTGTTGCTGTATATGACCTACATATTTTCATGGGTAAACAAGAAATCGACCAGACCACTCTGCTGAAAAATAATTTCATTAGTCCACTATTCGATATATATGGCATAGAAAATGTCAAGGTTAGGGGTAACTATACCTTGCAACGTGCCAAACAAGATAGTATGACGCAAGACAAAGTCAATAATACTCTCAATATGTCAATGTTGGCACTCTATAGTGAGAAGACTGATAATAGCACATTCTATGTGAGTGATGTAGAGATAATTGGCGAAATTAATTATTCCGAAGCAAAAGATGCTGGTGCAGATACTAGCTACAATACTACACTTAATATTGGTGGAGTAACGAAGACTATTAGTAAAAATGTGTTCACTCTAGTTAATCATGTGGTGGGCGAAGATGGCACCGAGACAGATGTGGATTCTGGCTTTACCGAAAAGATAAAATCTATCGTTAGGAATACTAATGTAAATCTAGATATCAACATCACCAATGTGTCTAATGCAAAGGTGGGACTAATTGCTTGCGAAAACCAAGGTTTTGTATCTAATTGTAAGACTGGTGGCGCTATAAAAGAAACATTTGCCGGTAACACATCTAGTATGGTACTCTCTGGAATAATGGCTGAGAATAAAAACCTAGGTGAGATTAGATATTGCGAGACTAGTGCAGAGATTAGCATAGACAATCCTGAGAATAGTTCTGCCAAGACTAGTGCAAATTGTATTGTTGCAGGTATTGTAGGTGTCAATGAGACTGGAATCCTTGATTATGTTACGAGTGATGCGAAAATTAATTTGCAACATTTGAATAATAAAAAATGGACAGTTTATACCGGCTCTATTATGGGTAAAAGTGAATTTGGATATCTAACTAGAGCACTAGCCAAAGGTACAATTACTTGTGCCGATGTGGACAATCTAAATGTTGCAGAAGTTGCCGGTCGTGCCGAGTATGGCATGATAGATAGGGTAGTTGCTACTACCAATATTAGTATTAATGAATTGGAGAATACTACTGCTGTAGTTAATTTTGGATTGCTAGCCATCTTTGAAGAAACTAGCAATATCACTGGTGAAAAGTACTACATAGATAATTATTTAAAGACACCAATATTCACTAGAACAATAGTAGCAGGTGCTAGTGAAGTACATATGGTAAATATGTCGCATACCAATTTTAGATACAGACTGGGTTTGCGTAATCTATTCCGTCATGATGCTGGCGAGAGAGAATTGAGTAATAATGATGATCCTGATGTTGTGCCAGAGCATATCTATGAAGACCACACTCCATATAATTTTGAGAATAACTATTATTCTAATGAAGAGTATGAATTGACTACATGGACAGCAGATAGAGATGGTAGTGAACGTAGATATGAATTAGTTAGCAATAATGAGATGTTCTCTAGTGGTATTTCTAGTAGGGCAAAGTCATTGTATATTCAGCCAAGTTTCGCTCGTACTAATATGAAATTAAAAAATCAATTCAATAATCCTGAGATTAATTGGAATGGAGATACTAGACTGCAAGATTTGCAATTCACTTTGTCTTCAGATGTATGGATGCAGGGTATATTCAATGATGAGCATTTCAATGGAGAACTTACCAAGTTTGACTATGAGATGCAGGACAAATGCACATACATTAGAGCAACTGACGAGATGCTCAGTATGATATACTACACCATTATGAATGAGTCTGCTAGAATGACAGCCAAACCTATTATTATATCCGACAATTTCATTAATAGTGACTTTGATTATTTATACGAAGATACTGAGAGTACTTCTATGCCAGACATGAGTGCATCTACAGAAAAGGGCAGAATTAATTATCTATTTGCTAAAAATGTAGAGTATTTATTGAAAACAGGCTTGGGTGTCAATGATGAGAATATGGTATCATATCTCAATCGTGACCAAAAGAATGTATATGATGGTGAATTGAGTGAAGAAGAATCCCAAGTACAATACATTAGATTTACCTTTACGGATAAAAACTTCACATATAAACTCACATTCAATGTACTGAGCATGCAAGAAGATCTAGATGGTGTACCTGCAGGCCAAGATTATGTGGTATATATGGACTTCACAAAAACGTCTAATTAATAAAGTTTAATATCTAGGAGAGTATGGTACGACTCTCCTTTTTTTTGAGTTCTATTTTTAGCGAGATTATAAAAAATACACTTTTTTCAAATTTGGTAGTTGGAAAAATGTCTGTACTATGATATAATGTTGCTGGTATAAAAAATTAGGAGGATAATATGAAGTGCAAATACTCTGAATATTGTGGTGGTTGTAGTATGTTAGACCTAGACATTGGCTCACAATTGAAATTGAAGACCAAAAGTGTTAGAGAATTATTTGAGCCTTTGACCAATAATGTTACCGATTGTTTCGGCGATTATTATCCTTTGAAATATCGTAATAAGATACATTTGTGTTTTTCGGAACTCAAGGGTAAAACACTCATAGGTTTTTATGAAGAGAATAGTATCAAGGTGACAGACCTAGATTCCTGCCTACTTTTTGGAGATTGGGCGCTGAAATTAATTGCTATACTGAGAGAATATGTCTCTAGGTTTAAAATTCGTCCATACAATAGAATAAGTGGTGCAGGTATACTAAGATATGCTCATGCTAGATGTATCAATAATAGAATACAATTAACGCTAGTCGCCGTAACAGACAATTTTGGTGGTAGAGACTGGCTGTATGATAAATTAAAAGAGACTTTTACCGAAGTGTCTCTATATCTAAATGTGAATAAACGTACTGACCATGCAGTATTGAGTGATAATGTTAAATTTATAAAGGGTAGCAAGTACCTGAAGTTTAATTTTGCAGGGGTGGAGACTTCTTTTGTGCCTAATTCATTTTTGCAGGTAAATCTATCTATAGCAGAGAAAATGTACAAAGAAGCAATCAATATGTTGGGTATTGATGAAAAGACCACCGTGGTGGATTTGTATAGTGGCATAGGGGTAACATCTATAATGTTTAGTAGACTAGCAAATAATGTATTGTCTATAGAAGAAGTCCCTTCTGCGACCGATAATGCTAAATATATGGCGAAATTGAATGATGCCAAAAATATAAAGATTATGACTGGCAAATGTGAAGAAGTGGTAGGTAGTATTCGACCATCTGATAATATGGTGGTATTCACCGATCCTGCACGTGCTGGTATGGAAAAGTCGGTCATAGATGCACTACTCAAATTATCACCTAGGAAGATGGTCTATATGAGCTGTAATCCAGAGACATGCTTTAGAGATGTAAAGCAGATGGTTGATAGTGGCAAATATAGACTCAATATTGTGAAACCATATAATATGTTTCCTTATACCGACCACCTAGAAATACTGTGTGAATTGGAGCGATTATGAATGAACGTGAGATGATGAAATTGGCAGAGACTCTAGATGAATTCTCCATGTCGGATTATACGGTAGAAGATTTGGAAAAAATGAAAGGCGAAAAGGGTGGGTATGACAAATACAAAGAAAAGTATTTCGAATACTACGACGACGTAAAAGACAGAAGTCTAAAGAAACAAGATTGGTAAAGGAGTTTTTATGTCCAAAACAACTACATATCTACAGATATTAGATAGAGTATCTCAAATAATAAAAGATGAAATGAAAGAGTATGATAAATTTACACCAAAGCAGAAAGTGCGTAGTGCACTTACAGATGTGAATAATTATATTCTTTTTCGTGGTAAACTAAATAAAGCATCTATGTCTAGCAAGCCAGTGTCAGAAAAGGAAACTAGTGCATGGCAGGTGGCAGAGCTTGCCAATATGGAGAGAGCCAAGACCAAAATAAAGACTTTTGGTACATTGGAGTACCAATTATATATAGATGCTCTGAAAAAGAAAATTGAAGAATTGCAGGGCAATGCAAGTGCTACAAAAAGATTAGATGTATTTGAGTATATTAGTGTTGCTACATCTTTTTGTCAGCCTACCGATCCAGACATTATGCAGGCTATCACAGAACTACGTGCAAATAATAGCGAGACATTATCCGAGGGAATGTTGAAATAATGCAAAAAGCTATCCTAGATAGAATTAAACAAAAAGTACATGAATTGCCACTATTACCAGGTGTGTATAAGATGCTGGATATGTATGGCAATATAATATATATAGGCAAGGCGAAGAAACTACGCAATAGGGTTTCTTCGTACTTTTTGAATACCGAAAAACATCCCAAAGTGCAGAAAATGGTGGACAATGTATATGACTTTGAATACATCATTACACCTAGTGAATTGGAAGCATTAAATCTAGAGAGCAATCTTATTCATAAACACCAGCCTTTCTACAATATTTTACTTAAAGATGGTAAGGCTTTTCCTTATATTAAAATTGATTATAATAGCCCATATCCTAGGGTGGTTGTTACTCGTAGAGTTCTTAATGATAAGGCTATGTATTTTGGACCATATCTCAATAAAATAAATGTAACAGATCTATATAAAATAATTAATAATTCTTTTAAATTGCGTGACTGCAATTTGAATGTGGATAAAAAGAATAATAGAGAGTGTTTGAATTACCAGATAGGATTGTGTATGGCTCCATGTACACACAGATGTACAGCGTCAGAGTATCGTGCCGAAGTTGATAGGGTGATTGATTTTTTACATGGGGATTTGTCTTACGCTAGGCAAGTTCTTATAGATAAAATGCATGCGTATTCTGATATGCAGATGTATGAAAAGGCTATCGAGATTAGAGATGATTTGAGAGCGATAGAGAATATTGATGCACAGAATATTACAGGACTTAGCAAGAATACAGATATAGATGTTTTTGGCTATGCAGACAATGGCGATAGCGCTGTAATAACGGTTTTATGTGTTCGTGGAAATAAAATGGTTGGTGTCAATAATTATAATGTTATTGACGCCAGCATAGATGTTTCTGACATTATCTCCAATTTTATTACGCAGTATTATATGTCAAACAAGGTGGTGCCTAAACATATTGTGGTGGGTGTGAATGTAGATAGTTTGGGAGAGTGGCTACACAATTATGCTGGACATCATGTGGAGGTATATCATGGCAAAAGAGATATATATCATAGGCTATTGGATATGGCCAATACCAATGCTTCTGAATATCTAAACAAATCTATTGCTAGAGACAAAGTGTACGAACTCAAGACTATGGGCGCTATGCACACTCTGCAAAAAGTTTTGTCTCTGACTAGACTGCCACATAGGATTGAAGGATATGATATTAGCAATCTATCTGGTACTAATACTGTTGCTAGTATGGTGGTATTCACAGATGGTATTTCCAATAAAAAAATGTACAGGAAATTTAAGATTGCAGAGTCCGGTCAGAATGACTTTCAGAATATGCACAATGTACTTACACGCAGGCTAGAAGAATTGCACAAAGGGACTGATATTAGCTTCCGAGAAAGACCAGATTTGATACTAATAGATGGTGGTATTATCCAATTAACTTTCGCTGTAAATTCACTCAAAGAGATGGGGGAAGATATAGATATTATTTCCCTTGCCAAAAAGCAAGAAGAGATATATAAAGTAGATGGTTCAAAGGTGGTATTGTCTAGAGATAATTATGCACTCAAACTTCTACAGAATGTACGTGATGAGAGCCACAGATTTGCTATCACTTTCAATAAAAGTCTTCGTCGTAAAAATACTCTTGTATCGGAATTGCAGAATATTCCACTTATAGGTAAAAAGAAAGTCAATATACTTTTTGAGCATTTCAAATCAATAGATAATATTCGTAATGCCACAATTAATGAATTGTGCAGTGTTGATGGTGTGGGCGAAAAATTGGCACAAGTCATATTTGAGTATTTTCATAAATGAGAGAATATATGTTTTTGACATATATTTTCTTTTTTTCTATTGAAAAAGTATTATTTACATGTTATTATATTAGTGATGAAAGATGGAAGGTGGATGTAATGATAAAAGAATGTTGTGTATGCGGATACAAATATACATCAAAAGGTGGCTGGGAGAATAGTCATCCTTTGACCACTCCACACACTGATGGGGCTAAACTATATTTTGATATGTGGCATTTCCAGATAGATGTGTGTCCAGAGTGTGGTTATGCTAGCCGTGATATATCCAAATGTGTCAATAAAAAAATTATTGAAGACGAAGGCTATCTCGCTATAGATGATTTGCCTGTACTCAAAGAAATGAGTGATGCTAGACCTAATAGCATAGGATTATATTTGAAAGCAGGTGCTTATTATAAATCAATCGGCGAGACTTACAATGAAGCCCTGTGTTATTTGCAGGCTAGCGATTTGGTTTTTGCCGAAATTATATACTGGCAACAGTATTTGTTTGATGATTCTGATGCCTATACTGCTTATAGGTCAAAGGGTATCTATAATGACTTTAAAGATTTTGCCGACAAATTTTACAATCGTGCTATAGAATTGCTAGAAGAATGGGTAAAAATACGTCCTAGAGATGTTCAGGCTAGATTGGTACTAGCAGGGGCGCTGAGTGATGGTAACGCTATACAAAAGATGCGTAGTGTAAAAATACTCAATGCAATGAAAACTGAAAAAATTACTAACGAACAGAAAAAAGTACTTTCCTTTTTATTAGGCGACATTAGATAAATTTTATGGGGGATGTTTAGGTGGGAGAATTCGAAAAATTATTAGACGATTATACTACTGATGAAGATTTGGGGTTGTCTCAGGTAGAGAAGGGCGAGACTCAGAAAAGTGCTGGACTCATTGATGGTCATGTTCATTCTAGGGGCTCATTTGATGGTATGGAAAAACCATCCAAACTCGTAAAAATGGCAAAAGCAAGTGGTGTGAAATATATGGCAATTACCGATCATAATACAACTAGCGCTATTGCTGAATATTTCATGGAACGTGGCTGTGATCCCAATGATGTCTATGCTGAGATAGATGGGGTAAAGGTAATTGCAGGTACCGAGATTACTTGCAAATTAGGAGTCCCTAATGTCAAAGGTAATGATATGAAATTGCATCTACTGGTATATGGTGCAAAGATGCAGGGTTCTCCATTGGCTAGATTGCTTCAAATCAAGGCCGCCAATGACTTTGCTTTTGACTTTGGTATGCCTATTCATTGTCTAAAAAAGATGGGACTTATTACAAATCCACAACAAGAAAAGGAATGGAAAAATAAACTAAAAGCATTCATTATAGATGAAAGAAAAGCACGCCCTGGTGTCAATGAGATGACTAGAGAAATGACAATGCGCTTTTTAGACCAGCAGGGTATGAATATTTCTAAATCTCATAGAGAATTGTGTGAGATGCTGTCCGATTACAATACGGTAGCACGTTTAAATCTAAAAGTAGAAGATGTTATTGAATGTGCACATGCATCGGGTGGTATCTGTGTGCTTGCACATCCATATGTCAATTTGGTTAGAACAATACAGCCAAATAGAGAAAAGGCGATAAGAATATTGCTAAATATGGGGCTAGATGGATTTGAGATGATGTGTAATAGTAGTGATAGTGCCTGCAATGATATGATTAGGACTATTGCTAGTAAATATAAGGGTGGCAAAACCGGTAAAAAATCCAAGAAAATTATATATACCGGTGGTAGCGATTTCCATAATACATTGAATAGCAAAATTGGCTATATTCAGTACAAAGATCCTATTAGTTGTGCCAGTTTTAGAGGTTTTATAGAAGCCATTGAGAGATTAAAGGCAGAGAGAACTCTGGAAGATACTAGCCTAAAGCCAAATTCTGAAAGAATAGAGAGAATTATCAAGCATTATATTGACGAAAATGAGCTATGTATTACTGGCTCGGTTTCGACAGAAACAATGGAAGCTATGAAAGCATTTAAAAAGGAACGTAAGGCTGCAAATAATAAATTGGGTATGGGGAAAGCGCAAGTCAAAAAAGGTAGAAAGAAACAACGTACCAAAATGAAAGAAAAAGGTCAAGTTTATTACGGCGAGCCAAAAGGTAAAAATAAAAGTGGTTATACTATGTAAAAATACACGACTGTGTCGTGTGTTTTTTTGTCTGTTTATGGTTGTAAATGGTCGAAATCATTTCGTGAAATACATGTATAGTGATATAATACATATAGTATTAATATGTGGAGATATTTATGAAGAAAAAAATTGTAACACTTATGTTGGCTATGGGACTATGTATACCATGTTCTATGGCACTGAGTGGTTGTGGAGAAACAGCCAATAATGGTGAGAATAATAATGTTCCTGAATATGTATCGGTCATGGGTGCTTCTATTTCTGTGCCTGAGACTAGTGCATATTATCAGTATTGGGATGCAGTGAATAATAGATTCAATTTTCCTAAGAATTTTCAGTGGGAATTTACTACTGCAGACTTTGAAGTAACTCTAAATATGAGCAATAATACCACAGAGATAGTAGATCCTAATGCATATGAAATTTATCAGGGTGGTTTTTATAGTACATATGAGAATTATAATGAGTACAATGTGGATTTTATGTATGATGGTATTATCCGTGCAACAATTACTGTTCGTGTAGATACATCTCGTGATGAATTACCTATGATCGCTGGAATTACCCAGGTGGGCAATACAGACACATATACACTTAATGCAGAATTGCGTTATACTGGTCAGCCACAGAATGTTCTTAATTATTTGAGAGTTACCGATGAAGATATATCTCTCCAAGACCTAATTAATGATGGTAAAATCACTTTGGCTGGCGATGGAGAAATCCAAACAGAGCCAAATCGTATTAATTCTAATACTGGAGATTATTATTCATACTATTTGTGTATTGCTGCTGGTGATGGTTATGCATGGAAAATAGATGGTCGCGAAGTAATGAATCTAAATGTAAATTGGACTATTAAAAAACAAATTCTTGCCACTCCAGAGATTTTAACAGAAAAAGTAGATGGCAAATATGAATTGAATTTTCAGCATGTATACAATATTGGCATTGGTTTTGTTAGGGGAGTAGAACAACATCTAGAATATGATTTAAAAGGCAATGAAGCACATTTGGGGAATATCCCTGTAGGCACCAATTGCATAGATTATGACTATGAACGAAATGTCTTTGATGTAAAGCATTATCCTGCTACGATAGAAATTAAATATTCCGAAAATGATCTTTATACTTTCATGGATGAAAATGGTAATGAAGTAAGTTCGGTATTTGATGATATTACTTGGACGATTAAACCTATGTCTATAGGTATCAATGAGTTTGCAATATCCGATGTTAATAATTATGATAATGTAACAGGTACGTATAGGTATAAATACACAGGCAATCAAATTATGCCTAATATTAATATTACCGATTCTTTGATATCCAGAATAATTACCAAAGGCTCATGGGCTACGGATTACAATTCCGAGCCATACCATATGTCACTTACTTTTAATAGTGATACCTATGCTGTACTAGATGACGTTACTGGTGACGAGATATTATATCTTTTAAATTACGTATGGGCTAATGGTGAGCCTATTCAGTGCGGTGTTACCAGGTTTAATACACAATCATATGATCACACTGTTTACGATCTAGAGTTTTATATAGATAAAGCAGATACAGCACTGCCTACTAGAGTTATAATAAATGCTCAAGAACAGGAAGAAACTGAGACATTACCTACATCTGTAGTATTGCCAAGTGTTAGATATAGAGACTATTGTCTACATGTTGGAGGGAATTTCTATCCAGATGCTTCCGATTGGCAGGACTATTACACAGCATGGGATAGCGATATTCGTGATTATTTCGATAGTTTCGGCATGTTTACTACAGGTCATTTCAAATGGAGTAATGAGGCCAAGGAAGTTGATTTGTTGGCTAGTGATATTCCACATAATCTGAAACTTTTGTGGTGGGCTACATATGACGAGTACAATTACAATCCGATAGAGATAGATGCTTCTATCACGGTAAATAAGACAACTATTATTATGCCAGGTGTATATAGCATTTGTCCTTCGTACGATACAAATCCTGAGTATATGTCTCCAGAGTTTTCTTATAGTGATGGGTTATCTGGAACATTGGGTGTGTCCTACTGGGGATATAGTGCTGATGCTCCTTCCAAATATATTATGAATCAGTTATCTTTTGATTCTAATAATGGTGGTTGGGTAGATGTACAATGGGCTTATGATATATATTACAATGCAGACAATTATTCTACTAATGTAGCAGATAAGATAGATGCCATTAATTTGAATGTAAATGGTTTGGCAGGTCTTGGATACTACACCATTGTGGCTAAAATTGTAAAAAATAATAATTATATTTACATGACAAATGATGCAGAGCCAGTGCCAGTATCAGAATATACTTTCCGTTTCCATGTAGTAGAGACGGAGATTGATCCTAGCCATGGTTATGGTTATTACTTTAATGACTTTGTGTCTTATGGTATCAAGAGAGGGGATGGCTCTCTAGATAGTTATTACAATATCAATGATGCTAGAGCAATCACTTATGATATTGCAGGTTTGACAGAGCAATATAATGATTATAATATCTGTAATTTCTTTGAGGGGAATTTCGACACTCAGAATATTACACTTACCAATTATAGATGGAATAATTCTGCATGGGAGATGATCAATACAGACTCACCTATTGCAGAGGGTAGATATAAAACTATTATCAAAGTTACATGGAATTCGGCAAATATTGATACCAACTACATTTTTGCATATACAGATAGAGTGGTGAATGGCGATAACGTAGAGTATTATTTCGAGAAAGAGTGGAATATTTATCCTAGTACATATCAAATATTTACCACAGGAGAAAATCAAAATATAGAGTGGACTGGTGGCGATAAAATATATCATAGCGATATCAATCCTAATTATCCACAACTATCTGTACCAGAAGGTCTGTATGTGGATTATCCTTTGTATGATGTTCCAACACGTAGTGGATATTATAATTGGTCAGTTTCAGTGAAATTGAATATTTATCTTACAGGCTATAACAATGTTATTATAGACGTAGACGGGGTTAGAAAGGTAGAAAATGGCTATTACATTATAGACAATAATAATCAGTGTGAGCTCACAAATAATGATTTTTATGGCAGATTCTTATATGTCAACAAAAATTATCAATATGTTAGACAATTAGATTTGACCCGAAATTATAGTCTCAGCAAGGAATATGATGGTACACCAATTGTATTTGATATAAATAATAATGGCGATAATATAGTGCCAGTACTGAATCATGGAGATATTAATGTAGAGTGGTGGATGGAAGATCCTCTCAATAGTTATAATTATATCTTAATGAGTAGCAATCCTATCGTGCCAGGTAGATATAAATTAGTTGTCAATGTAGCTGCTACCGACACTTTGCCAGCAGATATGCTTGCGCTAGGTGTTAATATCACTACAGCATTCTCAGAGATTAATAAGACATATGATGAATATCCTGTCGAAAATCCATTTGCTGGATATAATAATGGAGACAATGTGTCATTTGTATGGAAACAATATGTAAATGGTCAAGGTTGGGTAGTTGTCGAGCCTCCTACCGATCCGGGCACCTATATGTTATGTATTATGGTTAGTACGGATAGATATGATGATCCATATACCCTTTGTGTCAAGTCATACTATGTACATGTTTACAAACAAACTCCAACATATGTGATCACATCCGAGCATACTATATACAATGGTAATATAGATGTTCCATTTACCAATGCCCCAATCAATATTACTGTGGAGGCATATCACAATTTCGGAGCAGTACCTGTAATTACTTATCATGCGCCAGATGATCCTACCTGCTCGCAGGATCCATATGAAACTCCACCATTAGAAGCAGGTAGGGGTTGTTGGGTAAGGATATATATACCAGCGACAGCATATAGCAATGAACTCATTTCTATTAGAAGCGTTTGTATAAAAGAATTGCCAACATATGAAATGAATTTTAATACGCTACTTTACGGTTCTTCTTCTGAAGGTTATCGTATACCATATGATGGCAGTCGAGTCAATTTAACAATTACGCAGAATGGTATAGGTGCTATTACTATTACTTACTATGATATGGAAGATACTACAACACCATTAGACTTCCCACCTAGTGCACTGGGTAATTATTTAGTAAAAGTAGAGATTGCAGAATGTGATGCTTATATGCCAGTAACCCTCACATTTGTGCTTCGTATACAGCTTGAGCCTGTTGTTACCATCAATAATGCTACACTAGATGGTAATGGTAATTGCACTACTACAGTTAGTGCTATGCCATTAAGTATCAGTGTTAACGTTGGCTCACAATATTTAACGGTAGAGTATTATTCTTCTGATGGTAATACAAAACTAGATGAAGCTCCAAATACTGCAGGTATGTATCGATTAATAATTAGAGTTGAAGGAACTGATACGACAGTACCTTATAGTGCTTTTTACAATTTGATAATCTATAATAGTTAGGGAAAAAGCACATAGTAGATATATTTTCTACTAGTGCTTTTTTTGTGGTTTTTACAATAATAATACTTGACAAATGGTGGGGTATATAATATAATTCGAATAGTCTCGTTTATGTGAGATTGTTTGGATAATGCTAATATGGCGCAGTCGGTAGCGCACGTCATTGGTAAGAAAACACAAAGGCATTTTACAACTTATTATTTTCGCCCATTTTGGGCTTATGCTGATATAGCACAGTCGGTAGTGCACCGCCTTGGTAAGGCGGAGGTCACCGGTTCAAGTCCGGTTATCAGCTCCATATTAGAAAGGTCGCTAAAACCCTTATAAATAAAGGGATTTAGCGATTTTTCTTTTTCAAAATTTTGTGTGAAAATTTTTCTAACAAAACAAAAATTGACACCCTTTTTTGCACATTTGGTGTCAAAATTTGCAACAAAAAAGACCGAAAATTGATTAACTCAACTTTCGGTCTTGAACGCTCTAAAACTATCAAAAAATGGTGTAAATGGTGTCAATTGGTGTCAAAACTTAGTAAATATTCTTAATAAAAAGTTTATTTATGCTTAAATCTTGCTCCACTTGTGATATAACATTATTTAGATTACCATCCGTTGTTATGAATTTAAATTTATTATCAATAGCAAACTTACAACTTAATAAATCTATAATATCATTACTATCAAATATTCTATCTAGTTTTAATTCAGGCTCTGATTTTCCTTTTTTACTGATTATATGCGATAAGTATAAATCATAAATATTTTTTTCAAGATAAACATTTTCAACATTTCTTTCTTGTGTATGATAAATCCTTTTTATGATTTCTAAATTTTTTTGAACAAACAATTCATCAATATTTAAATTTACAAAATTATTTGTTTCTTTCATCTTTTCACACAAAACATAAAGCATATTAAATTTACCATCTGCTTTAATAGAATGGTCAGGCATTATTATTTCATCTTCTAAATTTATAGAGTTTAGTTTATCTAATAATACATTTAAAGCGTTATAAAATTCTTCACTATCTAACTTTATAACGACATTATTTGCTTCATTATTAAACCAATCAAAAAGATGTTTTGCTATCCACTTGTAAGTGCAATTTATTATTTTTGAAATCTTTGATTTTACGAAATAGTTTACTTTTAACATTTCATTATATATTTTCTTTGAAATTATCTCATTAGCTGAATATATCGCACGATTTATAATTTCAAGTTTTAAATCTATTTCCTTTTCTCGGAAAAGATTTACTAATCCAAATAATAAGAAATCCATAGGATAAGTTAAAATTTCAGATATGTTTTTACTAGCAAAAACAATAATTTCTTTATTTATAGTATCCAAAAATAGTGTTGCTTTTGTTTTATCTTTTATTTCTTCTATATAGTTTTCACTAAAAATATCTTTATCTTGACTATATGGGGTAAAAACTTCAACATTATATAATTTTAGATTTCTTATAAACACATCTTCATTGTAATCGTGTTTTCTTAAAATTTCAAACAATGTAAAAACAGACATCACACAGCCGTGATGTTTAATATATCTTTTCAAAATTTCTTCATTTATATTATTCTTTACAATTTCATCGTGTTCGCCCTGAATACCAAATAAATATTTGGCTACACAAGTATCAAGCATTATTGGCTTTTTGTATAATTTTTTCATATTGATATTATATCACATCTTTAAAACAATTTCCATACTTACATCTCAAAATCTCGTTCTCTTCGTCTTCTTTTTCGTTCTTCTTGTTCTCGGAGCATTTCAGCAACTTTTCGGTCAAATTCGTCATCTGAAAGTTGTTTTTGTTTTTCTTGCTCTTCCTTTTCTTTTTTCTCTTTTTCTTCTTGCTCTCGTTTCAACTCATCTTCAATAATCTTTTCATTAAGTTTATCTGTTGCTTGCTGAACATAATCACTATTAACACTATTGTAAATTCCAATTGTTGTTTTTACGTCTTTATGACCTAAAAGTTGTTGAATTACTTTTGGATTTTCATTAAGTTCAAAAAGCATATTTGAAAATGTGTGGCGAAGAGAATGAAAATGAATTCCAGAATTCTTTAAGCCATTTCTTTTCTTAAATCTATCAAAAATATGTCTGCAACCTGAATATGTGCGAAGTGTGCCATCATCGTTTGCAAATACATAAGAACCGGGCAAAGTTAGACTTCTGGTAACATTAGGATTAGTTTGTTCTCTTAATGTTTGTTTTTCTTTCCATTCTTTGAGCGTTTTAACAACAATATCTGTAATTGGAATAGTTCTTACACTGCAAGCAGTTTTCGTGTCGCTAAGCACAGTTTTTCGGCTTATTACATTACCTTCGGCATCAAATCTTGGAACTTGGGTTATTGCTCTTAATACTTTTATCTTTTTATGTTCAAAATCAATGCAATTCCAAGTTAGTGCAATGGCTTCACCAATTCGTAGTCCAGCAAATATCATTGTAATACAAAGTGGCTTTATAAAGTTTGCTTCGTCATTATTTAATGCTGTTAAAAATCTTTCTCTAACTTCTGGCAGTATTGCTTTATAATTTTCTTCTCCATCATAAATTTTCTTATCCTTACTTGAAATTTTAATTTTTAATGTAGGGTTAACTTGCACCCATTTATTGTCAATAGCGTATTCAAAAAATTGACTTAACAAATGTTTATTTTTCTTTATTGTAATATTTGCATGATTTGTTTCAAGCATTTTATTTACAACTCGTTGAATAGCATAAGTATCGACTTCATAAACTTTCATATTTCCAATCACAGGCGCAATATGTAATTTAAAGTTACGAATAATTCCTTCAAATGTTCGTGGTGTTACAGCGCTCTTTTTAAAAGTCATTAACCAATCAAACATAAGTTCACGAAGATTATGAGTTTCAACAAGTTCATAAGAATTACTTTTTACTCGTCCACTTATTTCACTTAATTTTTTAGCAACCTCTGTTTGTGATTTCCCATAGGCAAATTTTCTTATTGGTTGCCCATTGTGTTTAAATCCAATACTAACATATCCAGCCCATCTTCCGTCTTTTCTTAAAAAGATTGAACCTTCATTATTTGCGCGTCTTGTTTTACTCAAAATTTTTTTCTTAGCCATTTTGCACCTCGCTTATGTTGTTATTCATAATTTGCCAAGTAACAAAATTTAGCACACTCACAACTTGTCGTTTACCGACCTTTGTCGTTGGGAAGTTTTTACTTCTCAAAAGATTTCTCACATTATCTCTGCCAAGTCCCGTTATTTTTATTAAGTCCTCGCAGTCAAGAAAGTCTTTATTGTATTTAGTTGAAATTCTTTCAACTTCACATTTTATTAAATTTTCATAGTTCATATTTATACCTCGTAAAATAAAAATTTGGTCTTTCTAAACTATCTTTCTATGCTTTCTTACAATAAAAAAAAGAAGTGGGTTTCACACTTGCTTTCTTAAAGGGGAGGAGTTAAAAATGCAAAAAAGAATTGTTGTTCAAAGTGAGTCAGCGGAAATGCCTTATTTTCCTAGCTTTTTTACTTTGAAAATTGCATTTTGAACCTCCTCTTATCCTGCTCGTTAAAATTTGCTACAATTTTAACTAATTTCTTTCTAAAACTAATAATATTTTGCGTTTTTTCTAACAATAAAAAACACATATTTAGTTTGCCAAACTCTTGTAGCTTTAATCACCTCCTTTTACGAGAAAACCAGTATTATATAATATCTTACAAGAAAAAAATAATATAAATATATTTATGTAATATATATAAGGGAACGCACTCGGCATATACATCACATAATTTTTTATTTGTTAGATAAATATAATACCTTTCAATTTTGCCTTGTTAGAAAAAGCCCCTCCATAATGTTAACTACACGACACTTCATTTTGTTCGTGTTTTTTGCGTTGTTTTCAAAAAAAAAATTCTAAAAATTTTATTTACCCCTCTATAATGTTAAGGACACGTTTTCAAAAAGTTCTACGCGTTTTTTTAAAATTTCTAAAATTTATTTTTTTATGTCCCTCTACTAATATATGGACACCATTTTTGATTTGTCCGTGTGTTTTAAGACATTTTTTCAAAATATCTTTAAAATTTTTATAACCTCTCCTACTAATTAAGGACACTATGTTGAAAAGTTCCGTGTGTTTTAATGCAGATTTTATAAAGTTAATCCTAAAAATTTTTTGTCCCTCTATAATGTTAACTACATCATAGTCAAAAAAGTCCGTGTGTTTTTGCCATTTTTTGAAAAAATTTTTTATAAAATTTTATTTTTCTTTGTTGAAATCTGCTTTTTTACCTTTAAAAATAAAAAAACTCAACCGATTAAGTTGAGTTTACTTTTTAAAAATAAATATATATTCGTGTGCCAATAATAAAAAATTGTATTTCTCACTATTAGTTTTCCAAAATCCTGTCGCTTTGCAATTATGTTGTTCTTTAATAATTATTTCTTTTTGTTTAAAACCAGAATTTATAAATCTTTGCATAACTTCAAATCCAAGCGGTTGCACCATGCCATTCTTACGAGTATCACCCATAACAATTGCACAAAACTTGTCTTTTTTAAGAACCCTATAACATTCACTTACAACTTTTTCAATAGCGACTAAAAAATCTTTATATTTTAAGTGAGATAAGTCTCCATCAATATCCTCACTATATCTTATAATATCCGCATAGGGTGGGTGTGTGCAAATTAGATCTATACTGTTATCTGTAATAGTTGTAAGATCACAAGCATTGCCAAGCTGAACTCTTATTTCATTTGTAGAGTTGCAATCAAAATTTAGTTTTTCAATTGTTCTTTCAACTGCTTTTGGATTTATATCTATACCAATTGCATTTCTGCCATTCAATTTACATTCTACAAGTGTTGTCCCACCACCAACAAATTGGTCTAAAACTAAATCATTAGGTTTAGAATATCTTAAAATAATATTCTTTGCCACATAAGGCGAGAAATTTCCACGATACTTAGCATCGTGTGTTGCCCATTTGCCACGATTAGGGAAACTCCAAACCGTGTTAGTTTCAAGTTCAAAAACTTCTTTTTTGTTGTTATTCTTTGGCATATTAGTCCTCAACCAATTCTGGTGGAACAGGTAATCCCAATTTTTTCAATGGTATATATTCAAAATAATAACTGCAACCAACTGAAATAATATAGTCAAGAACATCTTTATATCTTGGGTCTCTAAACCAATCATCAAGCAAATAAATATATTCTACATCAATATTTGCTGGTGCCATTAGTTTTTTATATTGTTTCTTCTTAAAATCACAAGTTTGTAATTTTTCATCAACTGACCCTGCAACTTGTTGGTGTTTGCACTCAATTATAAATAATGTATTATTTAACAAAACAAAAATACTATCGTCAGGCAATAATCTCTTTGAAATATACTTTTTCCAATCAATGTTTAGTTCTTTAAGAAAAATACCATAAAAATCATTTTTCTTAAAAATTTTGGCAACTAATTCGTTGTCAAAATAAACCTCGTGTCCTTTCATTGAATAGTGGGGTTGACTTCTTAAAAAGGTTGCCAAATCAACTTTTCCTTCAAATACCAAACCTGTTCTAGTGTTTCCACCACCTTTTCCATTCTTAATCATATAACTTCTCCTTAGTTTTATAATTCTATATCTTTTGGTGATTTACCATCATTTGTAATCCACATTGTATTACCACTTAAACTTGAACCACCCACAAAACCAGCTGCGGCAGATGGACTTGTAAATAATATGTCTTCCAATAAATTGTAATTATCATCTATTTTATTTTTGTTTATATCTCTTGCTTTGATTGTAAACTTGTGTGCACTTGGATTTAATTTAGGACTTATAGAGCTACCTTTCAAAACAACAAAACCTTCATTTGTAAAAATACCAGTTGCTTTCAGTTTCCCTTTAAAATAAAATAATGGACTATCAACTTTATTAGTTATAGGATTTGATTTTACCAATGGTTCAAAAACTTTATGTCCGAGCATTCCAATAATAATACGAGCATAATCTACATATTCTAAAAGTTCACTTTCTTTTTCTTCTGTAATATTTCCGGGATTAGGTTCATTCCCATTTTTCACATCGTATCTTCCAGCATTTCTAGCTAGATTTGTAAACTTATTTTCAAGATAACTAATTTCTGTTGGCCCGAACGAATCGTTTTGAGTTGTAAAAACAATAACTTCGTTCCAATCATTCCAATATTTTTCTTTTACATTACGTTTGTGTTCTAGCAGCCTACATAGAAGTCCTTCGCCATTTTTCCTTGAAACTGCCTGTCCAACATAAATTGCTTTATCTCCACTATTTGTATCTTCACCCAACAAAAAATAAATTCCTGTTTGCTTTAAATGTTTAACAATATCTTTTTCGCCTTCTTTACAATCTTCCAACATCGTCCTTGGTATTTTATAAGCAATACCTGTCCAATTTTGTAAAGTGCATTTTATTTTACAAGTTGGGTCTCCATCAATTAAGAAAACATTGATTGTTTTACTCCTCATCTAAAATTTTCTCCTTTTGTAGTTCCTTACAACTATTTCGGTTATATCTCCTCGTTTATCTGCTTGGCAATTTATCATTCTTTTTGCAAAAATTCTATCAATTTCAAATCCTTTGTAAAGTTCATCAAAGAAATTGTCATCAGGATTAGTATTTTTTGGATCTGAATTACTAAGCATTACCAAACAATTTTGTTTATCAAGTTTCTTTACGAATTCTGCCAATTCCCTTTGGTTGTCATCATTAAAACCAGATTTATCGTAACCTACAAATGATGTATTTTCAATAAGTGGGCGATATGGCGGGTCAAAATAAACAAAAGATTTACTACTTATAAACTCTTCACAAACAGAATAATCACCAAATCTAATCTCTACATTTTGTAAGAGTCTGCTGATTAAAACCAAATTTTCTTTATCGCATATCAATGGATTTTTATATTTTCCAAAAGGCACATTGAATTCACCTTTGCTATTAACTCTATATAAACCATTAAAACAAGTTTTATTTAAAAAGATAAAATCTGCTGCTTTTTCAAAATCATATTTCCCATTAAGATGAATTTCATTATATCTATTTCTAACTTTTAAAAAGTATTCTTTTCTTGCAATATCTAACAACGGCAAAAATTCATCTTGTAAATTTTCAAGATGTTTTATAAGTTCGTTAACATCAGATTTAATGCAACGATAACAGTTTATGAGTTCTTTATTTAAGTCAACAATAACTGCTTTTTTAACTTTGTATTTTTGAAGAACATCAAACAGAACTGCACCACCACCAACAAATGGTTCTATGTAAGTGTCAATTTGGCCATTTACAAGTTCTTGTGGATACATTTCTTCAAACTTATTGAGCAGTTGTCCTTTACCACCAGCCCATTTCAAAAATGGTTTAGCAACTCCTTTGCACATTGTTATACTCCTTCTAAAACACATTATATCATAAAACTTTTAATTTTGTTGTGTTTTTTCAGATATTTCTAAAAAATTTTATTAAGTTTTAGGCAGTTTAAAAAAGTATAAATGAACTCAACTTTGGTGTATTTGGTGTCAAAAGGTGTCAAAATTTCATTTGCTTTTACACTAAATGTTTTTCAAATGATTGGAATTTATTGAAAAATAATGTATTATAGAGATATAGAGCACACAACTTATCAAGATAGGGAATTGTTTTGGTAATGACGAGGTCCCGGGTCCGAATCCCGGTATTAGCTCCAGTGCAGATGGTCTATGACCATCTTTTTTATTTCTCTGTAAGAAATAAAAGTGAGAGCCATGCTCTCGCCTTTGTACGCTATATTCTTCGTTGTACTGCGAATGTATCTCCCACATATAATAATAAATATTTGTAATGGTCTACGACAATCTTATCTAACTATTTTTTTGTTTTTGTTAAAATGTTTTTTAGCTTGTTTTTGTACTTACATAGATGTTCTGTACACTTCTCACAAGTGAGTGCGCTATTGGTATTTTCTGTGAATCTCTCGGTGTGTCTATGGTATATGATTTCCCAGTATATTAGTAGTGCAAAAGATAATACAAATAATATGATAGTGAGTGGGTGGATAATCAGTATTCCTGTGGCAAAAACCATCGCATAGTCCCAATTATATATTCTACATGTATGGCAACATTTATTGCCCATAATACATTGAAATGGACAGAATAGTAGTGTGCTAATATTGTCGCACACGGCTGCTAGGAGTATGAGTATTAGTACGATATATTGGTCTATTATGTGAGTGAAATATAGTGTTGCGATTATTGTATCTACAATCAGCCAAAATATTGCTACATATACTGTTTTTTTAATTGATTGTGTGTGTGGCTGTTTTTCGCTAGTGGGTTGGTAATTCTGTGCAAATTGCCTCTGACAGCCAATACTCTCTAGCCTATTAGGGATGAATCGTAATATTATTCCTATGGCAAATAGAATGGTAATGATAGTGTATATCCACATTTTGTTTTCTAGTCCGTAAAATCCAGCACTACCATAATGTGCATTTATACCATAGAGTACACATGCAACAAAAAATAGAGTTGTGCGAAAAACCAACTTACATATATAAAATATTGGTGCTATACTTCTATTTTTATTTGACATATATACCTAATGATTGATGTTATACATCTATAGGTTACTATTAGTATGGTAAAATGTCAATTATATGTTTATGCGTATTGTTCTCTATAAAAACTGATTTATGGAATGTTACATAATAACTTTTACAAATCGGCGAAATGTGTTAGAATAGTATGGTAAAGGAATATGTATGGATAATAAATTTATAAGGGAATATAGGGTATCGTCAACACAGATAGACCACAGGGCGCAAATGGGTATGGTGCAGGTGCTTGGTGTCAATCAAGATAATTTCTGTGAATATTTCAAGGTTCTTGGTTGTGATGGGCTTACCATGATACCACTTGCACAATGCTTTTTTGTAACCACCAAGACTAGGTTTAAAATACAGAAAAGTATTGATTGGTTGGATGATATTGTGGTAGAGTCTACTATTAGCAAAAAGTCAGTTGCACGAATAGAGTGTGATTGTAATATACTCGATAAAGATGGCAATATTTGTGCTTGTGGTAGGCAGGAATTATGTCCTATGGATAGTGAAACTAGAAGACTAAGAATGGTTAATACCACACTATTTCCAAAAGATATTATACCGTCTGCAATTAATGATGTGGAATTAAATAGATTAAATTTTGATGATGCAAATAATCATAAAATTGTGGAAGTAGAGTATTCCAATATTGACTTTTTCGGTCACACAAATAATGTTGAATATGTGAAGATTATGCTCAATGTTTTACCTATAGATTTTATAAAAAGTATTCATATTTACGACTGTGAGATTCACTATATTCATGAGTCCCGGGTGGGCGACCATTTAGACATTGGCTATAGTATTTTGGATGGCGAAATCCAATTCGTTGTACGTAATGGTGATGCAATTATAACCAGGGCTCGCCTGTTGTACAATAGGTAGATTTTGACTTTAATATTGTGATTGATGACATTAATATATGAATAATTGACAAAAAGTGGGGTTTTATGAAAAAAGTTGCTTTGATTATCACTGATGGTTTTGAAGAGATAGAGGCTATTACAATAGTTGATGTTTTGCGTCGTGCTACCATTGGTGTAGATGTATTGGGTATCAATGATTTGCAAGTTACAGGTGCTAGGGGTGTTACTATAACTGCTGATGATATTTTTAATTATTACACTGCTAAAGATTATGATGGTATAGTCTTTGCTGGTGGTATGGAAAATGCTAGAGAATTATCCCAGACCAATGATGTAATGAGACTCATAAAAGATTATTATGTGAATGAAAAATTGGTGGCAGGTATCTGTGCTAGTCCTGCTATGGTTATATCCAAAGTAGGTATCTTGACTGGTAAGCGTGTTACATGTTATCCTGCTGAACAATTGATTGCTATGTTAGATGGTGCCGAATACATAGACTCTCCAGTAGTGGTAGATGGTAATATTATTACTTCTCAGAGTCCTGCTACAGCTATGGAGTTTGCTTTAGAGATTGCTAAATATTTAGGAGAAGATTCTAATAGAATTGCTTTAGATTTATTGGGGAAATAATTTATGAGAGTATGTTCACTAGCAAGTTCTTCAAAAGGGAATTGCAATATCCTATATACCGATACATCTATACTTGTGGTAGATATGGGTATTACTCTCAAAGAGCTTGAAGAAAAATTTTATAGATTGGGATTAGATCCTTGCAATATTGCCGGGGTTATTGTTTCTCACGAACATAGCGATCATACCAAAGGACTTAAGTCTCTAGTGAATAAATACTCTACACCTATCTACTGTCACTCAAATGCTGTTGATGGTGTGGTAAACAAAACTGGTGTACTACCATCCAAAATTATTAGATTTGGCGATGCTCCATTCATGGTTGGACCATACATGGTTGATCCATTCAGGGTTAGTCATGATGTCTTTTGTGTTGGATTCAATATTTTTATAGAAAAAAATAAAATAAGTATTGTGACTGATTTGGGGTATACTACTAATGATATAGTTATGAGACTATGGAATAGTAGGTTGGTAATAATTGAAGCCAATCATGATGAGCAAATGGTCATATCTGGTAGATATCCACCAGTACTAAAGGCAAGAATATTAGGAGACAAAGGTCACCTAAGTAATATTAATTGTGCAAAAGTACTTTTAAACCTGGCACAACATAGAGTAAAGCAGGTACTGCTAGCACATTTGAGTGAAGAAAACAATACTCCAGATGTGTGCTACAATACCATATACAATTACTTGCATGCTAATGGTATCGAGCCGGGTGTACATATAAAGATAGATATTGCAAAACCACATGGTGTTGGACCAATATTTGTATTGAATTGATTATCGCCTACTATCAAAAATGGTAGGTGTTTTTTATGAAAAAAATAATGGTTGTTTGTATTTGTATGATGTTAATATTCGCTGTGTGCTGTGGCTGTGGGAGTAATTCGGTATACAGCAGTATAGAGTGTGCACCCATTAGTTTTTCGGACGCTTCGGATTTTACCGATGTGGCTAGTTCTGTTGCCCCTGCGATTGTGGGGATTGGTGGTGTTACAAATAATGGTACCAGTGTGGGAAGTGGGGTTTGTGTGTCATCAAATGGGTATATATTGACAAATTCTCACGTTATACATGGCTGTAAGTCCATAGATTTGTATTTGTCTGATAAATCTAATGCTAGTGCAAAAATAATCTATGATGATCCTATTTCCGATCTGGCAATTATTCGTTCGAATCGGTCTATTCCATATCTTATGCTGGGTGATAGTGATGCATTATCTTTGGGTCAAGAAGTCTTGGCTGTGGGGACACCGATGAGCTTGACTCTATCCCATACTTTTACCAAAGGCATTATTAGTTCGCTTAATCGTACTCTCAAGGTGGGTGGAGATAATGGCGAAGGTCTTATGCAGAATCTTATTCAACACGATGCTAGTCTTAATCCGGGTAATAGTGGTGGACCATTGCTCAATATTCGTGGCGAGATTGTGGGGATAAATACATTGAAAATTAGTGGTGGGGAAGGTATTGGTTTTGCTATACCTACACGGAGTTTTGCTTCCTTGCTCGCTAGTTATATTTCGTCTACAGATTATGACAGACCGTACATGGGACTTTATGGTTGTGATACCGATATTGCTAATTTTCAGGGACTCACTTCACAGAAAGTTGGTTTCTATGTAATAGACGTCTCTGGGGATAGTCCTTTGAGAGATTTTGGAGTGAGTCGTGGTGCTATTATTTTACAATTAGGTGGAGAAAAGATAAACAATACACTTGATTTGAAAAATGCTCTCTATAAATATGATGCGAGTGACTTTGTGGATATTGTGTTTAGTCAGAATGGGAGCGAGTATCTAATAAAAACGCAATTAAACAAACTGAACAAAGACTGCTGAAATGGTGGTCTTTTTTGATTTTTATTTTTATAATTCTCGGAAAAACCTTGCATATATTTAACAAATATTGTATTATATAATTATAAAGAAAAATTGTACGCATTTTGATGCTTGTACGATAAGGGGTTTTTATGGAGAACGAGAAAGTAACCAAGGAGAAAGTAGTCAATAAGTACACCGTCTTAGACGCTTTCAAATGTTTCTTTTTTATGTTTATCTCTACAGCAGTATGTTCTCTGTTGTTTAGGATCATATTGAATATTGTAGCCGGTGCTACCGGTCAGGAGTATACAGCACTTGCTAGTTCCGAGTTGGTCAAAGTAATCACTTTTGTTTTGTCGCCTGTAATCATGATAGTTTTCTATCTATCTTACAATCACGTTCGTAAGGTTAAACAGAGTGAAGCTTTGTCTGATGGTGAGAAAATTAGTTTGCTTCCTATATCCATAGCAATCGTGTTGGCTATTATTGCAATATTTATGTTTACCCCGTTTATGAATTTGCTTGATTATATGTTCTCCAATTGGGGCTATGTAGCAGACAATACCCTACCAATGCAAGAGAAAATGACTCAGTCGGGTGGATATCTGATTCTCGGCATTCTAATATATGCTTTATTACCAGCCATTGCAGAAGAATTGATTTTCAGGGGAATTATTCAGAAGAGTTTGCTTTCTAGATTTTCTGGTGCCGTTTCTATTTTGATTACTGCTTTGCTATTTACTTTAATGCATGGTTCGTTACAACAGAGTTGTTATCAATTCATAGTAGCCATTATGCTAGGATATCTAGCATGTGTGGGGGGATCAATATTTTATTCGTTTATCCTGCATTTCCTGAGTAATGCACTAGTTGTTGTGTTTAGTTGTCATGATATTGTAGGTTATTTGAGTGTCAGAGAGACAGCGTATTACAATTTCTTTTCAAAGATTTTCCCAATACTAATATTCTTGCTCGGTTGCATACTAGTTGGTATACTTTTCTGGGTATTGAAGTATCTGCGTAATAAAAATTTCTTTAGGTTTGAAAATGGAAAATTAAAGGTGAAACCAGCACCTACTGATGCTGAGAAAAAAGTTGGATTTAAGGGTGTTTGGAAAAATCTAGATCTCCAAGAACGTATATTTATGATTACTAGTTTTGCTGTAATTATAGTTTTGTGGATTGCTAATACTGTTGCGGGGTTTATGGGATAATACAATGAAATATTACACAGTCGAAGGCAATGGCAAATCAATAAAAAAAATATTCACCATATATTACATATGTATGGTGTTATTTTGCATTGTAAGAATTATTGCTACACTGGGCTACGTGCCAGAAGGTGCATGGGGTGATATTCTCTACACAGTCATTATTCAAATAGTTTTACTATTTATACTGCCTTTTGTCCTGTACATGATTCTATTAAAAGTGAAACCAAAACAGATATTTGAAAGGTGCAATTTTTATAAAACTAATTGGCGTATAATCCTTATTAGTTTTGCATTAGGCATACTGTGCTTTTTATTAAATGTTGCAGTGTCATCACTATTCAATGGTATTCTCACTTTCACAGGCTATAGATTTGGTTCTGGAGAAGTGGATGAGAGTTATTACACTACTGCAAATTTCTTTATACAATTATTATTGGTTGCTGCTGCTCCAGGATTTTGTGAAGAATTTTTGCATCGTGGTATAGTACTGCAGGGTATTAAACATATTGGCTTTAAAAGAGCGATTGTTATATCTGCTTTGTTATTTTCACTTTTGCATTTTAATATTCAACAATGTGCCTATGCATTTGTTATTGGTCTAGTACTAGGTTTTGTATCGGTTGTTGCCAAAAATATTTGGCCAGCAATTATTATACATTTCACCAATAATGCTATAAGCACGTATCTAGATTTCGCATCGGTCAAAAAATGGTTCGGTGGTGATATACTCGCGAGAATTCAGGTAGCACTTATGTCAAATCAGGCAGTATGGGTTTTCATCGGTACTGCATTTATCATGATAATAGTCGTGGTTCTTACCATTCTACTTGTGTGGGCATTGTACAAACAGGCTATTATCAAAAGAGTAGATAAGGCTATAGATAAGGTGTATAAATCGGAATTACCTTTGGAAGGTAAAAGTATCAAAATCAATGAAAAAGAAGCCATTAGAGATTTGCTAGAGAGCAATACACTTCTCAATCTAGATTATCAAAAAATGGATAATCCAATAGATATAGTTCTTCCTAAAGAAAAGAGCCAATTTAAGCCAATGATTACCGACCAGATATTTATGTGGGGTGCTGTAGTGCTAGGTGGACTCATTACATTATTTACATACATCTGGGGGCTATTATGAAAATCAACATAATAGCAGTAGGAGATTTAAAAGAAAGATATTGGAATAGTGCTTGCGATGAATATATCAAGCGTATTTCTAGATATCACAAAATCGATATAATTGAAATTTCCGAAGAAAAATTACCTAAAAATTATAAAGATGTAGATGTGGCAAAAGCTTTGGTAAAAGAGGGTAATAGGATACTGGAGCATGCACGTGGATACATCATTGTAATGGATGTGCAAGGCATACAGGTAGATAGCATTAAATTTGCCGATTTATTTACCAAGACATCACTCAATTACGATACAGTGTCGTTTATAATTGGTAGTAGTTATGGTCTATCCGAAGATGTGAAAAATAGGGCAAATATGAGATTGAGTGTTTCGCCAATGACATTCCCACACCAATTATTTAGGGTAATGTTATTAGAGCAAATATATAGAGCAACAGCAATTAATAATAATGTGCTCTATCACAAGTAGGTTATATGGATAACGAAGAATATATGTTATTAGCAATAAATGAAGCACGCAAGTGTGGGGCATCTAATGACGTCCCTGTGGGTGCTATTATTGTTAAAGATGGCGTGGTAATATCTAGAGCCCACAATCAACGTGAAAGGAAAAAATCCACCATAGCCCATGCCGAGATTTTGGCTATAGAGAAAGCCAATCAAAAACTACAATCTCCTAGACTAGATGGTGCAGATATATATATTACAAAAGAGCCATGTCTGATGTGTATGGGTGCGATTTTGTCTGCTAGAATTCACAAAATTTATTTTGGTGCATACGATAAAAGATTTGGAACAATGTCACTCGCAACCGACAATAATTTCAATCATAAATGTGAGATTCAGGGTGGTATTTGCGAAGATGTGTGTGGACAGATGTTGGTTGATTTTTTCAAAAAACTAAGGTGAGTCATGATAGAAACTGAGACAGAATTATTACATAAAATATCAATAAAAAAGCCAAAATTTGAGATTATTATTTTGCGTTCTGGGATAGACAAAAATGGTACAGAATTTCAGGTATTGGGTAGGACTCTGTCTGAATGGTTGGCATGTGCCTGCAGACCACACAAAACACGCCTTTTGCCATATGATAGGAGTAAAAATCCTAGTGCAGTGGACTACATTAGGCCATTATTAGATAGTCAATATGAATATACAATAGTATTATTTTCGTCTACACCACTCATTGAGAGTGACACCATATCTAGAATTATGGAATATGTGGCTATCAAACACTGCAATTTGTGCAAATTGCCAGTTGGATTTGTTATTAATAATGCCAAAGAATCTACCATGGTTGATAGTATATATTCTCAGGATATAGAAAATTTTTATGTGGTAGAGAATAAAAAACAATTAGATTATGCTTATGGTATTCTGCAAGAACGTATCAATAATTTTCATATTTCATCGGGTGTAGAAATCATCAAACCAAAGAGTGTTTATATTGAGCCTGATGTGGATATAGATGGTGGTGTGGTTATATATTCCGGCAATACCATCAAAGGTAAAAGTTTCATAGGTGCAGGAACCATTTTAAAAGAAAATAATGTTATAGATAATAGCGAGATAGGTGCAGAGTCGTGTGTATCTAGCAGTGTTATTACCAAATCAAAAATTGGAAATTCCGTATACGTAGCATCATTTTGCGAGATAGTCGACTCGAGTATCGCAGATAATTCTACCATTGGTTCGCATTCGAGTATTTATAAGAAAAAAGTCAAAAAATCATCTAAAATAGCACCTAAATCTATACTAGGAGAAAATAAATGTTAGCAATAGTTGGACTGGGCAATCCGGGCAAAGATTATGAGAATACAGTACACAATATGGGCTATATGGCAATAGACCATTTTGCATCTAATAATGGTTTTAGTTTTACCAAAACCAAATTTTTTGGTCGTATTGCAGAAGGCATGATTAATGGCGAAAAAGTAATTTTATTGAAACCCGAGACATACATGAATCTGAGTGGAAAATCGGTTGATGAAATGCGCAGACTATTGAAATTGGATACTAGTAAAATATTGGTTATTTGTGATGATATAGACCTACCTTTTGGAGAGATTAGGGTTAGGACAAAAGGCTCGGCAGGTACTCACAATGGTATGCGTGATATAGTTGGCAAAATCGGTGAAGAATTCCCTAGATTTAGATTGGGCGTGGGCAGACCTGAAAATGTGGATCTAATCAATTATGTCCTGTCCAAATTTTCTAGAGAAAAATTGAATGAATTGGAAACTGTATTTAATAAAGTTGATAAAATGCTTTTAGATTTTATAAAAAACAAAAGTGTTCTTGGAATAGACGTTAATAATTATTGATATGATAGAAAAATTTCTCGGTAATAGCAATTACAAAGTATTGCTTCAATCGGTAGAAAATGGCGACAATGTTTCCGTTTTTGGCCTAAATATTGGTGAAAAATTGGCACTACTAGAAGATAGTGCAATTCTTTTTTATGTTGTAGAGAATGCCGACCATTTACCAGTTGTTGTCGAGAAATTGGAGTCTTTGGGTAGGTCGGTAGGTATTATTAGTGAGCAAATCGATTGCTTCACTAGTGAGTTCTATGATTATAAGCCAGTTTTGTCTACTCTGTGTAAATTAAAGATGGGACAAATAGATACTTTGGTTATAACTCCAGAGATTTTAGCCTGCAAATTTCCCAAACCAGACAATATTTGTATGATGACTGTGAAATGTGGTCAAGATTTGCAGTTAAGAGACTTTATACGCACCCTAATCGATATGAATTATAAAAGGGTGGAAGTAGTATCTGGCGATGGCGAATTTTCTGTTAGGGGAGATATAATAGATATTCATTCGATCTCGGGTGAACCGATTAGAATTTACCTGGATTATGATAATGTAGCCAGTATCAAAAGATACAATCCAGTTACCATGCTTACCACATCTGAGATAGATTCTGTTGATATTTTTACCAATAAATATATGTCTATGAATGTCGAAAAAATAGACAATTATTATACCAAACATAAACTAGAAAAAGATGACCTTTACTACGACATGGTTTCCACCGAAAAATTGGATTATAGGTGGATCACTTTTGAGGATTTTGTTAGTATCTTTGATTACGTATCAGAAGCCACTATTGCATTTGATGGTGCAAAGGTTATATATAATGTTGTAGATGGCTATTTAAAAGACTTTTCTGAGAAACTAAATGCTCTAGCCAAATCCACCAAATCTGTATTATCCTTTAATAAACAAGAAATATCAAAAGTGTTTACTTTTAGCGAAAAATTTACATTGGTTGCTTTTCATTACATTACAGAAGCAAATAGAATTTTTAGTCCGAAAAAAGTTTTCAATATTAGGACTCTGCCACCAGTAAATTATACGAATTATAGCAGTGCACTTCTGCTCGACATCAATAATTATTTGAGTCAAGGCTATACAATTATTTTGTGTGCAGGTAGTAGTGAAGATTGTGTAAAAATCAAAGACTTACTTGATCGCAATATGCTCTCATCTGTAACGTATGCACGAATATCCCAGTGTGTAAAAGGTAGTATAAATATTGTTAGCAAAAAGTACCCACTGGATATTCTGTTACCAGAAGACAAACTAGCAATTATTGCTACCGAAAGTTTGTGTGGCAAACACAAAAAAGTTATTGAGACCGATACTGGATTTTTTGATGGTGTTGTGCCTAGTGCTGGCGATTATGTTGTACACAATTATCATGGCGTAGGTAGATGTTTGGGAGTCCAGACATTGACCATAAGTGGTGCTAGTAGAGACTACGTGGTCATTGAATACAAAAACAATGATAAACTATTTTTGCCAGTAGAGAATATGGACCAATTAAGCAAATACATGGGTTCGGAGAAGATTCCTACTCTAAATAAAATAGGTGGTGTCGAATTTGCAAAAACCAAAGCAAAAGTAAAAGATGCTGTAAAGAAAATTGCCTTTGACCTAATCGCTCTTTATAGGGATAGATTGGGTATGAAAGGATATAAATATCCATTAGATGATGAAATGCAGAAAAGGTTTGAGAGTGACTTTGGATATACCGAGACTACCGACCAATTAACTGCCATCGACGAATGTAAAAAGGACATGGAAGATGGTAAACTAATGGACAGGCTAATATGTGGTGATGTAGGTTATGGCAAGACCGAGATTGCACTGCGTGTTGCATTTAAAACAATACTTGCCGGCAAACAGGTGGCACTGCTTTGTCCTACTACAATTTTATCCGAGCAACACTACAATACTGCCAAAACTAGACTATCAAATTATGCAGTAAAAGTAGAAGTTCTCAATAGATTAAAAAGTCCTAAAGAAATTGCTCAAATCAAAAAAGATATATCGAATGGTAAGATAGACCTAATATGTGGTACACATAAACTTTTGGGCAAAGATATTAATTATAAAAATCTAGGATTGCTCATACTAGATGAAGAACAAAAATTCGGTGTGGCAGACAAAGAAAAAATCAAAAATATAAAGAAGCAAGTCAATGTTCTTACACTCAGCGCTACACCTATACCTAGGACTCTGAATATGTCATTAATTGGTGTTAGAGATATCTCCCTGATAGAGACTCCACCTACCGAGAGAGTACCTAGTGTAGTACAGGTGGTAGAATATAATGACGGCATCATTAAGAACGCTATAGAAAAGGAATTAGATAGGTCTGGTCAGGTGCTTATTATATACAATAGAGTGGAGACCATCTACAAATTTGCTACCCATATCCGTTCACTTTGTCCACATGCTATTGTATCGGTTGCTCATGGACAGATGACCGATGTGGAATTGGAGACCGAGATATACAATCTATATTCGGGAGCAACTCAGGTATTGATTGCGACCACACTTATTGAGAATGGTGTAGATTTGCCTAATGCCAATACACTTATTGTTATTAATGCAGATATGTTGGGACTATCTCAATTATATCAATTAAAAGGTAGAGTGGGCAGGTCGGATAGACAGGCATTCGCATACTTTACTTATGATAATAATAAAATGCTTACCGAGAATGCATATAAACGTTTGCAGGCTATTAGTGAATTCGCCCAAATGGGCAGTGGCTTTAAAATTGCCATGCGTGATCTAGAAATCAGGGGAGCAGGTAGCCTACTTGGACTAGAGCAGAGTGGACATATAGAGAAAATTGGCTACAATATGTATGTGGAGATGTTGGGAGATACTGTACGTGAATTAAAGGGCGAGAAGGTGTCTACCAAGACAGATATTAGGGTGGAGACTACTATTAGTGCATATTTGTCGCATACCTACGTAGAGAGTGCCAATCGTAGAATGTTAATGTATAGAGAAATATCCAAAGTAGACAATATGGAGAAATTCACCAAATTTTTATCTAATACAAAAGAAGTATATGGTGATTTGCCACAAGAATTAATCAATCTAGTGAGCATAGCACTCATTAAAAATATTTGTGCCAAAATCGGCGCATACAAAATTTCTATTAAAGATACTGCGATTATTTACCTGCATGGTAGAGAGAATATAACTAAAGATATGATAGATGCAATTCAAACATATTCCGATAATGTGTCACTTAATTTTGACGAAGATATTAAAGTGGAAATAAAGGGGATAAATCGCGAAAAAATATTAGATTTTATCATTAGTTTTCTGCAATTAATCACTAACTTTTGATTAAAATATTTGCAATTTGACTAATATTAATGTAAAATATATAAGTACTAATAATTTTTAGGGGCAAAGACGTGAAAAAGATATTTAAAAAATTACTAATCGCCGTATGTGCACTTGTACTATGTGTAGTATGTTTCGCAGGATGTAGTTGGTTACAAGTGGATAGGGCTAAATACTATAATCAATTGGTAGTGTCTGTAGGTGAGAAGAATTTCAATATGCTAGACCTTACAGAAGCATTCAGTAGTTACGGCTATCAATATTATCAACAAGGCTCATCTCTAGAAGATTCAGTTAAACAAACCATTGAGAATATGATTGACAGATATTTGGTTTTGGATATGGTAAAGGCTGATGCTAGAGAGAATGGTTATGATATTACCGACCAAGAGAAATTGGAGATAAAGAAACAAGCATTCGATTATATGCAGGATAGCATATATACATTCGAGACCAAGATTAGAAAAGAATGGGGTTCCACTGTAGAAGTAGGAGAGGAGAGTGCTGCAGAACCTTTGAGACCAGTTGAGACAGATTATACTGCTACTACTACCTATGATAGAGTGACTGGCACCGTGACCAGAGTACCTGATAATAAAGAATATGTGGATACAACTACTGTAGTAGGCGTGGAATATTTCGGTAAAGCACAACAGATTATCACCAATCAAAAAGTTTCTGATGAAGCATGGGCTAGATATGTAAAATCTCTGCAGGACCAGGCTAAAAGCGAAGGTAGGTCAACCAAAGAGAGTGATGTTCTTGCTCATGAGCAAGATAGATTGATTACACTCATGACCAACAATCTATATCTAGATAAGTACCAAAAGAGATATTTGGAGACTCTACCTGTGGATGTTACTAGTGTACTTGATTTCTATAGACAGCAATACAAAGCACAGAAAGCTGAATATACTTCAGATAGTAGTGCATATCACACTGCAATGCAGAGTGCTTCCAGTAAATATATCTATTACCATCTAAATGCTGGTACAGATAAAGGTTATGTGAATGTAAAACATATACTTATCAATTTTACCGATGCACAGAAACAGAGAATAAAAGAAATTGAAAATGACAATGTTTTATACCCAACAGAAGCCGACAAACAGGCTGAAATCAAAAGGGTAGCAGCACAGACTACTACTACATTTGAATTAGACCTAGATGAAGATGGTGTAGCAGAGAAAAATACCAGATCTGCAGCATGGGTGTATGAATATGTACAAAACCACGTTGTAGGTACATTTGCAGAGAAAAGTGCTGCATTTGATGACCTAGTATATGTATTCAATGATGATACAGGATTTAATAATAGCGAATTTGACTATGTAGTAAATCTAGATACCGATGTTACCGACCAGATGGTAAAACCATTTGCTGATGGTGTGAGAGCGCTAGATGCATACAATGGTGGTGAAGGCCCAGGTGCTATGGATATGATTATCAGTGAGTATGGTTATCACATCATATTCCATGATGGTAGAGTAGAGAATTTGGTTGAAGAGAATAATATAGACAATATTTCTGATGCACAATTATTAGCATTGTTATGCACAACTACTACCACTCCAGATAGCAATAAGACCATTTTTGATCTTCTCTATGATAAACTAAAACTAGACGATAATAAATACAATGATATGACACAACAAAAAGTGAAAGATGCTAGAAATACTCTAAAAGAGAATGGCGTTACTATCGTTTATTACGAAGACAATTATAAAAGCCTGTGGGGTAAATAATATTAAATAAAAAGATTGGCGATTTGTAGCCAATCTTTTTTATTTTTTGATATATTTTAGCCAGGTAGGTATTATCTCTAGTTTTATATTATTCAGATACTGCATGTCATCATCTAGATGAAATATGAGTTTGTATGCAGTGAGAAAGTAACCTTTGTATTCAGTACCATCTACGGCTTTGCCATATTTGGCATCATTATATATTGGGTATCCTAGATGTGACAAATGTGCTCGTATCTGATGGGTACGACCAGTGTGTAGTGTAATATCTAGTATGGTATTATTGTCTATATTTTCTAGTGTATTATATTCAGTAATTATCTCTTTATAATTATCTTTTTTAGTATCAGATATCTGTACTTTGCTATTCCTAGCATCTTTATATAGATATGCAGTCTTTATATCACTACCAGATAGATTTCCTATTACGTAGGCTAGGTAGTGTTTTTCTATTTTTTTAGTCTCGAAATATCTCTCAAATTTTCTAGCAACATCGGTGTTCCTGGCTAGTATTACTAGACCTTCTGTTAGTCTGTCTAGACGATGCACTACTATTGGTGAATATTCGGCAAAAATTTCTTCTAGTGAGTAAGTATTTTCACTACTTTTATCCCTAGTAGCACACTCTATACCCTGTGGTTTGTTTACAACTAAAATATTATCGTCTAGGTACACTATGTCTATTTTGGGCATTGATTTGTTTTTAATGTATACACAGACTATATCGCCAGAGTTTATGTCGATATTTTCTTTTATCCTTTTGCCGTTTACTTTTACATCGCCATTGCGTAGTGACTTTTGTGCATTTCCGAAACTCAATCCTTGCACATTATGTATTAGGCTTTTTATTAATTTTTCACTTTTAGTTGCTGTGTATTCCATATATTCACATATATATTACCATATTAGTTACTATAAAAAAAGTAAAATATCATATTATAAGCCCTAGTTCCCGAAAAAGTTGCCTATTGACTATTGAGAGAATGTGTGGTAAAATATTAGTACAATTAGAAGATTGGGGGAAATATATATGATGACAGAGAGAAATAAAAAATTGGCAGAATTATTAAACGAAGCTATTGAAATTTATAAGGATATACAGAAAAATCCAGAAGGTAACCTAGAAGTATTCTATGCAAATGCATCTGTAACAGGATTTAATATGAGAAAAGATTTGGCAGATAATAAGAATGCTCAAGGCGCAAAAGAATCTGTAATGGGTGACTAAATCATTACAATATATGAGGGAGAAAAAAAAATGAAAGATCCTAGAGAAGAACAAAGAGATAATTTTATCAATGCTTGTATCAAAGAAGTAAATGATGCAGATAGGGCTGGAGATATTAAAGAACTAGAGAAAATTGCAGGAATGTTAAGATATATGAGTTTTATGTGCCTACAGATAGCAAGTATGGCTGAGAAGAAGTATCAAAATAGAATAACACATCATGGTGAAACTGACGATTTTACAAATAATTAATTTTTGATTGTGGGGTGTATATGGGTAAGCAAGTGCATATGACAGATAGTGATTGGTTAAATTACTTTATAGATAGGTCTGGTCAGTTGGCAAATTTAATTGTAAAGAAAAAAAGAGAATTAGATAGATGCAGAAGAAGAATCGCCGACCTAGAAGCCATCATTGATGAAAATTCACACCTAGATAGTCCACAGCCTATGAATAAAGAACAGGGCGAACTCACTTATCTATATAAACATGCTTATCACCTAGAAAATGTAAAATTGAAAAATCTATACAAACAGAAACGTAGTTGTGATAATAAGATTAGAGATTTGCAGGGACAGATAGAAGAGAATGCTATGTCGCAAGACTAATAAAAGACAGGTAGATGTACCTGTCTTTTTTTGTCGTTATTCTATGTATACATTTTCGCCGGTATCTGCATCTTGATACATTACCCAGTATCCTTTGTTGTATGGGTCAGCCACATCGGTTGGCAACCACTGACTATATCCACGTAATTCTCTTGGTGGTTCTGTATTATAATTGCCAGGTACACCATAACATATATACTTTATGTCGTTATCTTTGTAAATAATGCCAACTACATAGTATTTATTGTCATATTCGTGGTTAATTTTGACCCATTTACTACTTTCAATGAGTTTCTCTAGGTTTGTTTCGTGTTGATATTTTTCAAACAACTCATCTAGTTGTTCTGATATCATATTGTAAAATTTGTGTTCGGTAGGAGTCATGTTTTCATCAATGGTTTTTTCTATTTCTTCTTCGTTATTTTCAAATAATCTAGCATGACTTTGTGCTGTTGCTATTTGTTCTTCGTGCGAGATTTTTTCGTACACTTCATCTTGCTTTTGTTGGATTTGCTCTTTTGGTGTATCTGGTTTGTCTTTTACTGTGATAGTCTTTTCGTTTACTTGTATGCTATTTATTTTGTTTATGCTAGATTGCATACTGGATAGTATTGCACTTTTTGCTCGACCATCTTTGCTGTTTGTTCCATATAGCATCTGTTCTAGTTTGTCTTTTTCTGTGGTAAACAATATGCAGGATATATCGCCATCTATATCTATTGCTTTGGAACATTTGAATATGCTTTTATTGTTTACTAGATTTATATTTTGTTTGATAATATTTTCATTTGATTTGATTCCCAGCACATAATCTGTTTGGTTAGTATTGTATATTTTAAAGTCGCCGAAGGTATTATCATTTTTCTTTTCTAATGTTAGTACTGCCATTGCTTTTTGTGTAGGTTCGGTGCTCTTTAATATAATTGTTTTTTTGTATGTATTCATATTTCCACCTGTATTTAAGTATTTACTCAATTATATATGCAAAGCAACGAATTGAGTGTTAATTATTGTGTCTCTTTTTATCGGATTATTGGTGTTTAATTGTTTTGATGTAGATATTGTTTTACGTATTTTTTATCAATCGATTGTTTATGCATTTTATTTGACTACATTTCTTTGGAGTTATATAATATATTATAAAATCAATAAGGGGGAACTTTATGAATTCTATGTTGCTCGCCGTTGATGGTATGACAATTGGTATTATTGTAGTCGCTATTATCATCGGCTTGTTATATGTTTATGCTGTTGCTATTCGTTCATATTTTCAATTCGTTTATGATAAATATAGACGTAGAAAAACTGATGTAGAGATGACGGGTGGCGAATTGGCTAGATCTATTCTAGATAATTATGGTCTAGTAGATGTCGAAGTTAAAAAAGGATTATCCAATACTTATAGGAGAAAAAGTAATAAGATTATACTTGCCTTTAGAGTATTCAGTAGGAATAGTATTTCTGCAGATGCGATTGTTATGCAATTATGTACACTTGCAGCCATGAATGCTTCTGGGGACAAGAAGGCTCCTAAATTTGAGAGTGTAGCAAGTCTAGGTGTTTTATCTGCATTATTAATCTTTGCTTCCATTATTACTCTTATTGCATATCTAGCAGGTGCTGCTGGTATGGGATTAGTGACACTCATAGTATTGATTGTGGCTGTAGTGCTATATTTGATTGCATTTATTATCTCAATTCTTAATATCAAAAACCAAAAGTATGTTAATAAAAAAGTAGAAGAATTGATGAATAGCCTATCTATTTTTAGCGAAGAAGACCAGAAAAAAATCCAGAGAATCAATAATGCATATATGCAGTATAGGGTTATTGAATGTTTGCTTACATTCTTCTATGCTTTATACTTTTTGTTCAGAATTTTAGGGTTATTATTAAAAGGAATAGGTAAAAAGTAATGGGTAGTAAATTTTTAAAGAAAGATACTCGAAGAAATATTGTTATTATGAGTGTGTTTGCAGCAATAGTGGCTATTGCATTGATTATGATTGGAATACTGCTTCCTAGTAATACTGGTATTCCAAAATCTCTAATATTAATGGGTACATCTCTATTTGCTTTGTTTGTTTTGAGTATTTTCAATGGCGTTATTCAGATCAAAGTATTCAATGACTACAAAGGTCAGACCAAATCACTCTGTGCAGAAGGTATTTTTAATATCTGTCTCACAATACTTGTATTTATATCATTTGTACTATTCTCCATGTTGCAGGCAAGAACTATCATAGATGAAGGAACTTTGCTCAATACTGTAGACCTTAGATACTTTATCGGTGTATTCGTAGCAGCATTCGCTGTATGGAAAGTTTTCTCCATTATTACAGCCGTAAAAGAAAAAAGAAACAATCTTTGGATAGAGATAATTATTTGTGTACTATGGCTAGCACTTGCAATAGATATTTTCCTAACAATAGCTACACTTAGTGTTGCAGTATTTTGGATAGGTGTAGTTTTATCGGTATTACTAGTAGGTAGCATGACACTTTTCAATCTATATAGTTATATTTTCCACGAGCCTACATATCTAGAGACCGAAGAAGGCAAAGCACTTCTAGAAAAAGATAATGCCGAGAGAGCCGCTAGAATGAATAGACTAGCAGCATTACAGAATGGTGGAATGATGGCACAGCCACAGATTATTCAAGTACAGACTAATGAACCTAAACAAGAAAAAGAATCTGTAGAAGATAAACTTGCCAAACTAGAAGAGTTGAAATCTAAAGGCCTAATTACCGAAGAAGAGTATGCCGAGAAGAGAAAAAAGATTATAGATAGTCTATAAAAAAATAAATTTTCACAAAAACATGAAAATTTGCTTGACAAAATATTAATTATCAGTTACAATGACCAGACTAACATAGATGATGATAAGTCACCTGTGTTAGTATTTTTTTTCGTATAAAACTCCTTTTTGTCCTTGGTGATATGTATTGTTTCGCCAAGGACTTTTTTTATAAAAAAACGGCAAATAATGCCGTTTTTTATTTTTTCATATATTCATATATTGCATTGGATAGGTCGACTAGTTTCTGGGTGTCTAGTGTTTCGCCCCTGGTTTTTTCTTTTATACCGGCTTTAATGAGTATTTGTGATATTTGTTCAGCATTAAAACCAAATGTCGATTTTAGATTGTTTTCTAGCGTCTTCCTACGCATTGCAAAGGCAGACCTGATTGTTTGGTCTAGTATTTTGGTATCTTTTATATTATATTTGTTTTTTACAAATTCTATATTGACTATGGCACTATCTACATTAGGGGCAGGGGTAAACATATTCCTATTCACTCTTTTTACTATTTTCGCATTAGCTCTATAGTCTATTGCAGGAGTAATTGCTCCATAGTCTTTGCTACCTGCTTTTGCTACCAGTCTCTCGGCTACTTCTAGTTGTACCATTATGGTCATAGATTTGAGCCTAGTTGCTTCTTCTAGAAACTTAAAAATAATGGGTGTTGTGATGTAGTAGGGTAGATTGGCTACCATTATGTATTCTGTGCCTAGATTCTGCTCTATATCTGCCATATTTGCTTTCATGATGTCTTGGAATATCACTTGTACATTTGGGCTGTCTGTTAGTGTTTCTTTTAGAATTGGCTGTAGATTATTATCTATCTCGTATGATACCACACGTTTGGCATGTTTACCTAGTATCTTTGTGAGTGTTCCTGCGCCAGTGCCTATCTCTAATACTGTTGTGTTTTCATCTACTATTCCATTTGCAATAGATTCCAAAAAATTTGTGTCAAAAATAAAGTTTTGACCATACGCTTTATTAAATCGGAAATTGTGTTTGTTTAATGTTTCCAAATTACTCATTTTCAGGTTTTACCTTTTTATATACATCTAATGCATTTTGTGTAGTTATGTCTACCACTTGGTCGTAGGACATTTTTTTTATCATGGCTATTTTCTCTGCCATATAGGTGGTGTATTTAGGCTCATTCCTTTTACCACGCACTTCTTGTGGTGCGAGATATGGACAGTCGGTCTCTATGACTATGTCTCGCATGTCTGCTACTTCACACACTTTAGGTGCCACGACACTATTTTTAAAAGTTAGTGTGCCACCGAATCCTATCTTTAGGCCGAGTGCATGAATGATTTTATATATTTCTACACTTTCGCTATAGCAGTGTAATACGCCACCATCTGTGAGTAGGTCTTTGTGTGTCTGCAATATGTCAATCAAATCGCCGATACTGTCACGATTGTGTATACATATTGGCAGATGATACCTGTGTGCTATCTTTAATTGGTCTATAAATATTTCTTTTTGTTTGACTTTATCATGACCATCGAAATGATAGTCTAGACCTATTTCGCCTATGGCTATTACCTTTGGATGTGATGCATATTTTTCAATAAGTGCGACTGTTTCTGCAGTGTAGTCTTGAGTTTCTTCGGGGTGGATACCTATCATAGCATATATATTAGGATACTTCTCTGCGAGAGCAATAGTAGACATGATACTATCTTTATTATATGATGCTAGGAATACTCTATCCACTCTATTGTTTTTCAAATCTTGGATGATTATATCTCTATCTAGATTGAATGCTTCATCAGTTAGATGTGCATGTGTATCTGTTAGCATTAGCAGACCTCACTACCACAACCGATAGGTAGGTCTACTGTTAGTAGGGATAGTTTATCATTTTTCTCATCAACTGCACATAGTAGCATACCATTACTCTCTATTCCCCTTAGTTTTCTAGGTGGGAGATTGGATACTACTATTACAGTCTTGCCTATGATTTCTTCTGGTTTGTAATATTTCGCAATACCACTCACGATTGTTCTAGTTTCACTACCTATCTCAACTGTATTTTTCAGTAGTTTATCTGCACCTTCTACTTTTTCACTATTTACTATTTTGCCAGTAACTAGTTTTACTTTATCTAGGTCATCAATTGTGATGTAATTTATTGTGTTGGCTTTGTCTTCTGCTTTGATTTCATTTTTAGCAGGCTCTGCAGGAGTATTAGGAGTATCTAGGAATTCTATTTCCTTTTTAACGTCTAGTCTAGGGAATAGATTGTCGCCTTTGTCTACGGTATGTCCGTGATGGTTGTATGAGAATTCCTTTATGCTATCGAATGTGTATTCATCGGCTGTATAACCAAATTTAGTAAATATCTTTTCAGGTATTTCTACCATGAATGCTTGTAGTAGGGTAGAGCATACTCTAATGGTTTCACTTAGATGGTATAGTACAGTATCGAGTTTATCTTTAGCACTAGGGTCTTTTGCTAGTTTCCATGGTTCTGTAATGTCGATATATTTATTTGCCATTCTTACTACAGAGAATATTGCATTAATTGTATCGTTTACTTTTTGTTCACTCATTAATTTTTGACAGGTAGCGAGTAGGTCGTTACAAGCATCTACTAGAGTTTTTTCGTCTGCGCTTTTTACTTTTGCTTCTGGGATTACTCTACTGTTGTATTGAGTAATCATGGCTAGCGTTCTGCTTACCAGGTTGCCTAGGTCATTACATAGATCGGAATTGATAGTATTGATGAATTGGTCAGCCATGTATGGACTATCATTAAAGATTGGACCTTCTTTTGCTAGATAATAACGTAGAGCATCGGTACCATATCTATCTACTAGCGTTAGTGGATTAAATCCATTACTCTTTGATTTGCTTATTCTGTCACCCTTTAGGGTTATGAATCCTGTGGAGTGGATTTGTTTAGGCAAAGGTAGGTCTAGCATTTTTAAAAGTATTGGCCATATAATGCAGTGGAATCTAGAGATGTCTCTACCTACTACATGTACATCTGCAGGCCAGAATTTTTTATAATCTGCATCATTATTTGTACCATATCCTAGTACGGAGATGTAATTGAGCAGGGCATCTATCCATACGTATGCTACATGTTTATCATTGAAAGGTAATCTTACACCCCAGTCAAAAGTAGTTCTGGATACACATAGGTCGGTAATTCCAGGTTTAATGAAGTTATTATATATTTCATTTTTTCTACTCTCTGGTACTAGGAATTTTGGATGTTTCTCGAAATATTCTTCTAGGAATTTCTGGTATTTGCTGAGTCTAAGGAAATAACACTCTTCTTTGGTTTTTTCTACCGGTCTGCCACAGTCTGGACAATTACCATTGACTAATTGGCTCTCTGTGAAGAATGTTTCGCAAGGTACACAATACAATCCTTCGTAATATCCTAGATAGATATCTCCACTTTTGTATAATTTGTCATAGACATCTTGTACCAGTTTTACGTGATGTTCGTCTGTAGTACGGATAAATTTATCATAACTAATACCTAGACGTTTCCAAATGTATTTGAATTCATCTACAGTTTTGTCTACAAAAGCCTGTGGTGTCATATTATGCTCTGCAGCCACTTTTGCTATTTTTAATCCATGTTCGTCACTACCTGTAGCATAGAAAACATCGTAGCCATTTAGTCTATAAAATCTAGCACAAATATCTGCGAGTACTGTGCTAAAACAATGCCCTACGGTTAGTTTGCCACTAGCATAATAGATAGGAGTAGTTATGTAATAATGTTTTTTATCCATGTTTTTACCGCCTAATATGTTTAAATTTACATTTTAATTATAAAATGCTGTCACTAATACATATAATTTTACAATAATAATATATTTTTGTAAAGAGTTTATAAAATTTTCGCTAAATATATGGCGAGTTTTATTGACTTTTATGGGTGATAAGTATGAATTTGGTGTGGACTGGAGTGCTTCTTTTGGGGTTTGGATTGCTAATGATTAATAATGTCGATTTGGCTATGTCTAGTCTACTCTCTGGTGGCGGCAAAGCAATTAGTCTGAGCCTAAAATTGTGGGGAATATACGCAGTGTGGTTGGGGATTTTAAAAATTGTAGAAGACACCGAATTGGATAAAAAACTAGCCAAATTACTGAGCCCAGTGATTAGACTATTGTTAGGTAAGGTGGATAAAGAAACCGAAAACCAAGTCGCTGTGAATATTACCAGCAATCTACTGGGCATGGGCAATGCTAGTACCCCTAGTGGTATCAATGCAATAGCCGGACTGGATAGGGGTAGCAGGTATGCCACATCTGCTATGATTATGATACTAATATTGAATTCCACCAGCCTACAATTATTACCCACGACAGTTATAGGTTTGCGTACCATGGCAGGTAGTGCTACTCCTGCAGACATTATCATTCCTACACTTATTGCCACAGTTGCCAGTACTTTGAGTGGGGTACTTTTAGTAAAATTATTTAGCAAAATATTCAAGGACAAGCCATGAGTAATTACATAATGCCTATCTTAATAATAGGCCTACTTTTATATGGAATTATTAGGAAAAACAATTCATACAATAGTTTCGTTGTTGGGGCGAAATCTTCTTTTGATCTGGTTCTTACATCATTTCCATATATTGCCACTATTTTCGTCGCAGTCGAAATTTTTAATGTAAGTGGCTTGTCTATTATTTTCTCCGATTTGGTGGCTCCAGTATTTGAATTTTTCGGTATTCCTAGACAATTATCCGAGATAGTTATTCTGAAGAATTTCACAGGCTGTGGCTCATTAGCTTTACTAGAGAATATATTTACCACCTATGGTCCAGATAGTTATTTGGCACGTGCCGGTTGTTGCATTGTGGGCTGTAGCGAAGCCATTTTTTACGTAACGGCAGTGTATTTTAGCAAGACCAAAGTAATTAAGTTTAGATATGCCATACCAGTGGGAATGCTTGCCAATTTTATTGGTGCCATAGTGAGTGCATGGATATGTCGACTCATATAATTTTATTTGCCAAAGCACCTAAAAATTAATATAATATGGTTATAAAGCAAATTTTTGGGGTTAATTATGTTTATAATGAAACTAAAACCAGAATTTTTTGAATTAATCAAATCTGGTAAAAAAGAGTATGAAGTAAGATTGAATGATGAAAAACGTCAAAAAATAAGTGTCGGCGATAGAATAATTTTCAAAAAAGAGCCCGACCTTTTTGAAGGTGTTATCGTTACTGTGGAAGAAGTAAAGAGATTCAATTCTTTCTACAAAATGGCAGAGATGCTGTCGCTCAAAAGCCTAGGCTTCCCAGATAAAAATATTGATCAGGTGGTTAGAGTTTATCACAAAATTTACAGTAAAGAAGATGAAGAAAAATACGGTGTTGTAGCCTTTAAAATCAAATTGATACAATAAAAAAGTTGGATATTCTCCAACTTTTTTTATTGCTCGTCTAAAAGGCATACGTCTCCACATAGCACATCACTAAAAGAGTAACTTTTTCTATCTAGATCAACGGCACATGTGGGAGATATTACAAACATACTAGGATATACTCTGTCAATAATAGCTGTTAGACTTACAATCTTGTTTCTACCTTTGTTTACTTTTAGTGCAATATTTTGACCTTGTAGAGATTGTAGTTTTTCACGAACATCATTTATTGTTTTTAGGCTTTTCATACATTTCTCCTTTTTGCTATTTTGTGCAGATTTGTGCCTATTATTCGCCTAAAATACATAATAATTGACTTGAGTAAATGGCGAAAGTGTGGTACAATACATGTGTGGAACTAATTGATTTATATAGAAATTCGGATATACACAAAAAAATACTTTTAGACAAACATGCAGATATGATTAATCATGCATATATTTTGTCTAGTGCAGATAGCATATTACTAGATGCTTACGCTGGATTTTTTGCACAAGATATATGTTGTGAATGTGTAGGCAGTCCGTGTATGACGTGTTTGCCTTGTCAGAAAATTTTGCATGGCAATATGGTTGATTTGAGCATATATCCCAAAACGGAAAAATCGCTAGTTGTCGAAGATATTAGCAATATTGTTGTAGACAGTTATATTCGACCTATGGATAGCAAATACAAAATATATATCTTAAAAAACTTTGATTTGTGTACTGTCCAAGGTCAGAATAAATTATTGAAAACACTAGAAGAACCACCACAGAATGTAGTATTCATTCTGACATGTTCTAATGAAGATATGGTACTAATGACCATTCGTAGTCGTGCCAAAGTTTTGCACGAACATGCTTTGAGCAAAAAATGCCTATCTGACTATCTGCAAACTCATGGCATTGTAAATGCAGAGACCATATCCAGTATATCTGACGGCAATTTAACCACTGCCATGGCATTATCTCACAATCGCAATGTGAGTGGTATAGTAGATGATGTGATAGGCGTTCTTATGGGACTCAATAGTAGTAGAGATATTTTGAAATATAGTAGCAAGATTTTATCTTATAAAAAAGACATTGGATTTTTCCTAGAGACCATGGTGTCGGTATTGAGAGATATTGCTATTGTAAATTCTGCAGAAATCAATTTTATTAGCCATAAAAAAGAAATAGAAGAATTGAGTCAGATTTATTCTGCCAGAATGATAGATAAAATAGTTAAAAATATTACTAGTATGTTTAATAAAATGGACTTTAATTGTAATGTGACTGGTCTGATAGATCAAATGTTACTAGATATTTTGGAGGTAAAATTCTTATGCAAAAAATAGGAATTAAATTTATGGATGGTGGCAGGGTATTCCCTTGCGACAGTGATATAGATCTAAAAATTGGAGAAAAGGTAGTCGTAGAGACTATTCGTGGTCTAGAGATAGGTATAGCTTGCAGACCAGTAGAAGAAGAAAGTGACGAAGTAAAAAGGGTAGTGAGATTAGTCACACCTGCTGACGAAAAAACCAATGCCGACCTGAAACAAAAAGAGCCGGGAGTAATCAAAATTACCAATGAACTTATTGCTAAATATTCACTAGATATGAAACTAGTCAGTGTGTCTTTTACTTTAGATGGTAGCAAAGTTATTATCAATTATATTTGTGAAGATAGAGTAGACTTTAGAGAATTGGTAAAAGAATTAGCATCGCAATTAAAACTTCGTATAGAATTACGCCAAATTGGTGTGAGAGACCAGACCAAAATACTAGGTGGTATTGGTATGTGTGGCAAGGAGTGTTGTTGCAAAGAATATCTGAATGATTTTGATAAAGTCAGTATCAAGATGGCCAAGACTCAGGGACTATCACTCAATCCAACCAAAATCAGTGGTCTGTGTGGTAGACTAATGTGCTGTCTATCCTACGAGAATGATTTCTATTCTGAAATATCTGTGAAGATGCCTAAACTCAATAGTAGGGTTAGGACCAAGGATGGAGAAGGAGTCGTCGTATATAATAATCTACTGAAACAGAAAGTAAGTGTTAGGGTGGAGAATGATAATGATATCAGAGTATGTGAATACGATCTAGCAGATATAGAACAGATATCCGGCAAACCTAATGACAAAAAGCCTGCTCCAGCACCTAATAAGGAAGTAGAGAAAAAACCTACCGAGAATAATGACTCTGCAGCAAAAACCCCAACCAATACAGATAATGCTGGTAATAAAAATAAAAAGAAATTTAAAAAATTCAATAAAAACAAAGGCAAACCAAAAGAGAATAAATAATGGAACTAAAAGATAATGAGAGATTGGACGATCTGCAGATAGGTGGTCTATATATCATACAGGATCCTAGTGAATATTGCTTTACTTCTGATGCCGTGGCACTAGCCAATTTTGCTAAATGTAAGAGTGGTGGTAGACTAGTGGATCTGTGTAGTGGTAGTGGTGTTATTGGAATTCTCATGAATGCTAAAAATAAAATTAAAGATGTGTATCTAGTAGAATTACAAAAACACCTAGCAGATATGTCTAGTAGATCTATAGAGTATAATCATCTTAAAAATTTTCATGTAGTCAATGCACCACTGCAGAATATTTATAAAACTATTGGCGAAGGAGTATTCGATACAGTAGTGTGCAATCCACCTTATAAAAAGTCCGGTACGACCACTCTGTATAATGCAAAAGAATCCATATCTATCGCTAGACACGAGATTGCAGTCACTCTCGAAGATATCATATCCGAGAGTGCTAGACTATTAAAATTCGGTGGAGATATGTACATTTGCAATAAAGAAGAAAGATTGGTAGACATTATGTTTCTGTCAAGAAAGTATGGTTTAGAGCCAAAAGAGATGAAGATATTGTCAAGTAATAGTGGTGCAAATGTGGTAATGCTGAAATGTAGAAAAGGGGGAAAGTGCGGAATAAAGATTCTGCGATGATGTATGTTGTATTTAGTTGCGACACCTATAGGCAATCTAAAAGAGATTACTCATAGGGCTGTAGAAGTACTGGGCAGTGTAGACTATATTGCCTGCGAAGACACTAGGACTAGCAGAGTTTTGCTTGATGCTTATGATATTCGTAAGCCCCTAGTTGCTTATCATAAATTCAATGAAACCAAAGCATCTGCAGATATTATCAGAGATTTGCAGAATGGTAAAAATGTGGCTGTCATATCAGATGCTGGCATGCCAGGTATATCCGATCCGGGAGCAATACTTGTACGAGCTGCTATACAGGCTGGTGTGGAATACACAGTCGTATCTGGACCTTCGGCACTTATCAATGCATTCGTTTTGTCTGGATATGAGACACCATTTACTTTTATTGGTTTTCTACCCGAAGACAATAAGGCTGTGGCTATACTTGAGAAATATGCACACATAGATAGCACACTTATTTTCTATTGTTCGCCACACTCTATTTCTTCTGACCTGAGCAGAATGTATCAGGTGCTAGGAGATAGAGAGATTTGTGTGGTGCGTGAGATTAGCAAAAAATTTGAAGATATTCATTTTGATACACTCTCTACCGGCTATACAGGTACCTTAAAGGGCGAATTTGTTGTTTTGGTGAAAAAAGGTACACCACTAGAGCAAACCATTGATGTAGATAAAAATATGCAGACTCTACTAGATATGGGACTTACTAAGACCGATGCTAGCAAAGTTATAGCCAAACTCACCGGCACCAAAAAATCTGATTTGTACAAAAGATTAAATAATAATTAGGAGTGATATATGCCAGATAATGATTTTGATATAATCATAGACATGGTTAATAATCATGCGAAAGTAGTAAAGACTCAAAATCCAAATAAAACAGATCTGTCCAAGTTTGAATTCAATTCTTCTCGCCCTAGCAGTCCGAGACCTACTCCACCAGATAAAAGTAGTGGAGCAACTGGGCGTCCTGAGACTAGAGTAGATTATGTGCCACACAATGCTCCTATTAGGAGACCATCAGATCGTAGTGTATTAAAAAGTAAGAAAAAGTATAAAAAGCCATCTAGGACTACTATTATCGTTTCTGCTTTATTGCTTTTATGTACTGTTTTGGTAGCTGCTATTGCAGGTAAGGGTGGTGCTAAGCCTACTCCTGCACCTACTACTGGTGGTAAGGCTGGTGCATCTATATCGGGCAAAATGCTACCAGGCACAGAGACTGCACAGCAAGCACTAGAGACTATGCTAAATAATGCTGGGGAGAGTACTCCAGTCACTACTGCCGAGCCAACACCCGAGCCTACTATCAATAAATATGCTAATCCCGATGATCACATTCACCTAAAAATGTGGGGTGGTCAAGAGTATTACATTTGCGATGAAGACTATGTAGTATATTTGGCTGGTCAGGCACTCGAAGAATTGAAAACCAATATTAGAGCACAAAATCCAGAGAGTACTTATCTCAAAACTTTAGAAGCAGGCTTTATAGACGAGACATTACTCGCAGCCACTGCTAGCAAAGAGAGTGATTTTAGGATAAAAACTGCTGATGGCGAAATATTGCACAATGGAGATATTGCATTCGGAATGACTCAGGGCACGAGACCTACCATGGATACTGTCAATAATAATTTCGGTAGATATGGCTATCATTTCACTCCAGAATCTCTTATAGACCCACTAGAAGCATTGAAATTTACAGCACTCGTATATACTATTAATTCTACCAATTATCTAGCCAAGTCTGTAGATATTTTCGATCCAGCGAATTTTGACCTAGCTAAATGGTTTTCTGCATGCTCCTACTATCATGGTGGTGGTGGTGCCAATAAATTTTACAAAGAAGGCACTCTAAAAGAACAGAGATATCCACAAGAACTTATGCGTAGGGAGTACAATCTAGAGGATAATTATTCTGCTTCTAGAGATAGATAGTGTTTAGCCTTTACATTTGATTTTTAATTTGCTACACTAGGTATGTTTTTGGACATACCTATATGGTGTCGTACCGAAGTGGTCGTACCGGGACGCACTCGAAATGCGTTTGTCGAGTAATCGGCACGAGAGTTCGAATCTCTCCGACACCGCCAAAAAAAGCCCTTTTGTAAGGGCTTTTTATTTGTTTGTTGGAGAGTACATGCTACGCATGTGCATGGTGTTCCATGCATTCGAACTGTATTCTGCATGTGCCATGCAGAAATATACTCGTTCCACTCGTATAGACTATTCTCTCCGACACCGCCAAGAGAGACTCATACGAAACATTTAACTAATAAGTGTTTCGTATTTTTTATGTTACATTGTTTTGGTATTGTAGTACCTTTAAAACTTAGATTTAAGCCATAAAATAAGATTTTCGAATTAATTTATCCTAAAACA
>CAKJZJ010000008.1 GCA_918292005.1 Clostridiales bacterium | reverse complement strand
GAGTATATGTTTGCATACTATTATTTTATCATAGTTTTAGATATCCTTGATGGCATTGACTGCCGATTATATTCCGTCGGTTGTAGCAATATGATTTTTTTCATAAAACCATAATAAGTATGCTATTATAGTAGTAGGGAACGAACTCTTTTTATGAGGTTCAACAAAAAGAATCGTTTTGCGAAGGATTTATCAAAAAAATAGGTCATGTAAATGGAGGAGCAATAATGACAATCAAAACAAACCATAAAGAAAACCTAACACTGCTAGGGTTGCTAACTCTAGTATTACTATCTGGTATAGTATTAGCATTACCAAAAGCTACAGCAGACGATGGAGCTACTAGTAATGTAGCTATACGAGTTAATTCTGCTTGCTCTATGGTTACTTCTCCAGAAGGCTCTAATGATACTCCTCATACGGCAGACCTAAATCCTGGTACTTACCAAGCCAACATAGGTAAAACCACCATCAAGACTATATGTAATGACGCTGAAGGTTTCTCCATTTATGCTATTGGTTATACTAATGAAGAATATGGTAATACTACACTAAAGCCAGTCACACTAGATGCTACCCAGAATAGTATCATCACTGGTACTGCTACAACAGCAGGTAATCCCGATACATCCAACTGGGCTATGAAGGTATCACCAGTCACTGGTACTTATGCTCCTACTATAGAATCCGATACTGATGGCTCATTCTCAAACTATCACAAAGTCCCATCTACTTATACTAAGGTAGCTACTAAAACTTCTAATACAGACATTACTACTGGCTCTAGTATAGAAATCACTTACTCTGCCTATATCGCTGGTACTCAACCTGCTGACCTATATAATGGTAAGGTTAAATTCACTATGGTGCATCCGGCTACGGAACCTGCTCCATATACTGGAGAAACCACTCAGTCTGGTAAAATCTGCTACTATGCTAACGCCAGTGATGCAGTAGGTACTATGGGATGTCAGAATATAGCGGATTTTGCAAAGGATTGGAGCCAATGCGTTAATGAAACTGATTATTCTACTGATTGCATCGATTCAAACTGGCATCACATAGATGTTTCTTCGTTACCTTCAGTTGATTATGCAACTATCAATCTTCTCGCTTCTAACTTCTCTCGTTCCGGATATGGTTTCGCTGGTTGGTCAGATAAGTTTGATTATTCTACCGGAGCACATTTCTATGGACCTAATGAAACCATTTCTCTCACTACATCCGATTATTCCAGTCCGAATAACGGTCTATCACTCTATGCTGTCTGGATTAAATCCGCTGGTTCACTCCAAGATTCTTCCAAGGTGGCTCAGCTTTGTGGTAC
>CAKJZJ010000007.1 GCA_918292005.1 Clostridiales bacterium | reverse complement strand
AATTAATGAATTGACTAAATTTAATTCTTTTTACACTATTTAGTTGTTATTGTTCTCGCATTTCGCTTCGAAATGCAATGGTAGTTTACCACTTTTGAGTATTGCAAGTCAAGGGTTTATTAAAAATTTTTTAAGTTTTTTATATCTAATTTTTCCCTAAAAACATACACATAGCCGGGTGTGTCCTAGGGGTGTGCTTTTTCTCAAGAAATTTACCCCCAAAACCCTTTACGAGAAGATACATTGGAATGGATTATCCGTGGCATTCGGAATGTAAAATAATGTCCAGAATGACAGGGCATAATTACATAGTTGCATGGTAGAAAAATTATTTTACAAATACCACAAATCGTGATAAAATCTCGAAAGAAAAGGCAGGAATAAATATGGTAAATATAGTTTTGGTAGAGCCAGAGATACCACAGAATGCTGGCAATATTGTACGTACTTGTGCTGCGACTGGTAGTACACTATATATGGTACGTCCATTGGGCTTTGAACTAGATGACAAAAAGTACAAACGTGCAGGTCTAGACTATTTCCCAATGTCCAATATAATACTAGTAGACAGCATAGATGAGATACTGGCGAAAAACCCTACATCTACCTTTTATTTCTGTAGCACCAAGTCCAAAAAAACACATACCGAAGTAGACTATCCAGATGGGTGTTTTCTGGTATTCGGCAAGGAATCTTATGGACTACGTGAAGACCTACTCAAAGCACATTACGACCACTGCATACGAGTACCTATGATACCTGGCACCAGGAGTCTAAATCTCAGCAATACCGTGGCGATAATCGCCTACGAAGCATTACGACAACAGGGCTATCCCGGCATGCAAAATTACGGAGAATTAACAGGTAGAAAAGAATCATAATAAAACCATAAAAAAACAAAATACAGTCTTGAAAACCCCCATCCAGTGTGTTATACTATACTAGGAAATATGGGGAGTTTTTTATTTATGGGATTTCTAAAAGAATTTATAAAAAAGCACAGAAAATCTACTAATAATCCGACCGAAAACCAGCATGGTGGAGAAGACACCGTAATAGATGAATTGGAATTAATTAGGCAAAAAGAACTAGAAAAAAAGAAAAAAGCAGAAAAACTAGAAAAATTATCCAGCACACCTGTCGATGATGTAAGTCATTACATTGTAGAATTGGGTGCATACAGATGCCCTTTTGTGTACAAAGGTAATACTTTGCATTACAATAAAATTGCATATTACCTACTAGCCAAGCCAATAAAATCATTCCATATCAATTATAAAATAGATGCGATCGAGATATCTGGCGAACATTTCGGCGATAGTACACTAGTATACAAAAAACCAGACACAATATTTGCCGACAATATATATACTATAGACCACAATGGGACACGTCTAGACACGGAATTAAACCTATTGGATAGCACATTTGGTACAACCCAAACCAATAAATTTGCTATTTTTCAAGAGCCACAATGCAGCACTATAAAGACCATAGCAGATATACGTAAATATGTGGATGCAGTAAATGCAACCAGGAAACAAAAGGTCATAGATGCATTTGAATTAAACCTGCATCAACAACAGACCATTAATGAATTGTTTTAGAACAAAAAACCGGCTATACTAGTCGGTTTTTTTATTCTATACATTACATTTCTTTTCTATCCTGTAGGGCTTTGGTTAGAGTAACTTCATCAGCATACTGCAGGTCGCTACCCATCTGAATACCAGTAGCGAGTCTGGTTACCTTCACACCCAGGGGTTTGATAAGTTTGGCTATATAATTGGCTGTTACTTCGCCTTCTACATCGGGATTGGTGGCTAAAATTACTTCTTTTATCCCATCCAATCTACCTATCAATTCTTTTATACGAATATCATTCGGTCCACGATTTTCCATAGGGCTAATAGTGCCATGCAATACGTGATAGAGATATCCTTCGTTTTTCGACTTTTCTATAGCAACAATATCTTTAGGCTCTTTCACCACACATATTACATCACTATGCCTAGTACGACATATATCGCACAAGTCATTCTCGGTGAAATTGCCACACTGAGTACAGAATTTTACTTTTGACTTTGCTTCCACTAGTGCTTTGGCAAAATTGGTAACGTCTTCGTCGGGCAATTCTAGTACCCTATACGCATACCTTTCGGCAGTCTTTCTACCCACTCCTGGGAGCCTAGTGAATGCGTATATTAGTCGCTCCATGCTCTCTATATTATTCATATTATAAACCCATGCCAGCAGGCATATCGCCCTTCAAAGATTTCTCTAGAGCAGTAGCCTGAGAGATAGCATCATTGGTAGCAGCGACTATCAGATCTTGTAGCATCTCTATATCATCTGGATCGACAATCTCAGGCTTGAGAGTAACGCCAGTGATTTCTTTTTTACCAGTACAAGTCACAGTCACCATACCACCACCTGCAGTACCTGTAAGTGTGGTAGACGCCAATTCTTCTTCGGCACGTTCCATCTTTTCTTGCATCTCTTGTTGCATTTTTTGAGCCTGTTTCATTAGGTTCTGCATATTCATGCCACCACCGAAATTCATACCTTTGTACATGTGTATTTCTCCTTTTTTTATGGTCTGATAATTGTAACAATCCTACCGAATGTCTCCACTAGGAATTGCTCAAATCTAAACATATTGTATGTCTTTTTTTCTTCGAGTTTATAGCTAACCGTCGTACCCGACTCTATACCATCTAGCACGGAATTTACGGTCTCTAGGTCATTTTTGTTTCTCAACATTTCAAACGAGTTTCTGTCAGAAACTGTCAATGTGATGACATTATCGTGCATGTCTGAGCCAATTATTGCGTCCATCAGACCTTTCAGACGGAGCTTGCCCAGCTCACGTAATTTAATGAGTAATTTGCCGAAAATGGTGCTAGCGTATTTCTCGCTAGGAGTAAGTTTGGAACCATCGAAAACATTATCTATACTAGTCATAATCCTATCCTTTTATTTTGCTCTCGAGTACTCGGAGTCTGGTATTCAATTCATTAAGTTCGGTCATTTCGAAATGACACAGTGATGTGAGAGATATCTCTAGCAGTGATCTAGGATTCTGGGTGTACCTAAATTCATTCTCTAGACTAGATAGCCTGGTTAGCATCTCTAGCAATTTTTCTTTGGTACTTTTATTAGCCAGATCCACTAGGTCTTTTAGCTCTGCAGATGGTAGACGGAGTATGTCATTATAGTCTTTGCATGTCTTCACCACCAACACATCACGGATATATTCTATCATATCTTTTTGTAATTGTGTAATGTTTTTGCCTGCTGTAACAATAGAATTTATACTACTGAGTACTCCACCCTCATCTCCAGCAAGTATTTGACTGGTAATGTCGTACAAAACTTTTCTACCAGTGAAGCCTATTGCTTCTTCGACCGATGCGTATGTAACATTTTTATTGGAGTATGCCACGCACATATCGGCGATGGACAGCATATCTCTCACGCTACCAGCACCGAGTCTGGCTATCATAGACACTGCTTCTTTCTCATAAGATATACCACTATCTTTGAATACATACTGCAGGTGCTTCTCCAATTCTTCTTGTGTCAACAATTTGAAATCAAAGCGCATACATCTAGAAAGAATCGTTGCAGGTAATTTCTGCACTTCGGTAGTAGCCAATATGAATACTACATACTCTGGTGGTTCTTCTAGAGTTTTGAGTAGAGCATTGAATGCACTATCCGTTAGCATATGTACTTCATCTATGATGTACACCTTATATCTACAATTCACAGGTGGGTATTTCACTCTCTCTCGCAGGTCTCGTATCTCATCTACCCTATTATTACTAGCAGCATCTATCTCTAGTATATCTACATTGCCACCACCAGTCATACTTTTGCACACATCACATTTGCCACATGGACTGCCATTCACAGGATGCAAGCAATTAATCGCACGTGCAAAAATTTTAGCAATACTGGTTTTACCAGTACCTCTAGTTCCAGTAAAAAGATAGGCATGTGATATCTCATTATTTTTGATTTGATTGATGAGAGACGTGGTAATATGCTTTTGCCCCACGATTTCATCAAAAGTCTTTGACCTATATTTCCTATATAGTGCTAAATAACTCATAACCTATCCTTTAAATATTTTAATTTGTTTTTTATTCTGCTGAGTGCATTGTCTATAGACTTGGGTGTTTTACCCAGAGTCTGAGCTATATCTATATAATTATAACCTTTTAGATACTCGCTGACAACCACTTTTTCGAATTCGCTGAGTTTACTATCAATTTCTCTACGTAGTGCGACAATATTCTCCTGCTCCAAAAACTCATTCTCTGGAGTGGTCTCGCCCACTACAATATTGGTATCCATATCCACTGCTTCGGCAAAAATCTGACCACTCAAACTTCCCGCCTTTCTAATAGCAGTAATCATCTCTCGCTCGATTAGCCTACTAGCATACGTGGCAAATGCCACATTTCGACTTTCATCAAATGAACGAATAGCTTTAAATAGCCCTATCATACCTTCTTGGAGCAGGTCTTCCCTATCTCCACCTATCAGATAATATTTACGACCAATGGTAGCCACAGTACCTTTATATCTAGAAAGTAATGTCTCCATAGCCTTTTCGTCACCCGATTGTGCCAGGCTCAATAATTCTCTATCTTCTATCAATTTTTTCTCTTCCTTACTACTTCGTATAGTACTATGCCCGTTGCAACAGATACATTTAGGCTATTGACCTTGCCGTACATCTGCATGGTAACCACGCCATCGCAAATTTTTCTAGTAAGACTGCTCACACCTTTGCCTTCGCTACCCATAACTATTGCTATATCTCCATCTAGGCTGGCTGTGTCTAGATTTTCTCCACCTAGCTCACAAGCATACACCCAGATATTCTCTTTTTTTAGCCTTTCTATCTCGGTATTGATATTGGTCACTCTAGCAATACGCATATGCTCTATTGCCCCTGCACTGACTTTCGCTACGGTATCTGTAACCTGACAAGCACGATTTTTGGACATGATAATGCCGTCCACACCCATACATTCGGCTACCCTGATAATACTACCGAAATTGTGTGGATCTTCAATACCATCTAGTATCAGAATAAAATGATTTTTGCCTTTTTTATTAGCCAAAATATCATCAACTGTACAATATTTGTAGTCGCTAGTGTATGCCACAATACCCTGATGACCATCACACTCTCTATCTAGCACTTTGGCATCCACGAATTGTATTTTTACACCCTTGCTTTTAGCCAAATCTATAATTTCCTGAAAAACCCTATCTCTCGCAGATTGACTAGCTAAAATTTTATCAAAAGTGGCATTCGACACCAATGCCTCACGCACAGCATTTCTACCTTTTATTTTCATTTCTCCCCCACACACATTTTCAATATTTCATTAAGCCTATCCATATCCCCTATCAGATACAGATATCCCAGCACTGCTTCTAGTCCGGTGGCTCGCCTGTAGTCTATAATAGATGCATTCTTTGATTGCGATAGAGTTTTGTGATTTCTGGCACGTTTAAATACAGCCATCTCCGTCTCATTGAATACAGGCAAAAGTTTCTCAATAAAATTACTCTGCCCTGCAGCCTTGACGAAATTGGTTACTTCATTGTGTAGGTCACTACCCCTGACACCATCCTGGACTAGTACTCTCTGTCTGATGTACATAGAGTACACCCCATCGCCTATGAATGCTAAAACCTGTGGGTGCATATTCTGTGCCACACTACTATCCATATTGTCGAAACCAAAAATACCCTTGGACATATCATACCCCCACATAATTTACCTAGTATACTATCAATATACCAACGATAATAGTGTATCATAAATATGCCCATAAGAAAAGAGAAAATGCAAAATTTATTTATTAAAAATAAATAAAAAAGTCTAGCAAATCTAGACTTTAATTGAGTATCCATAATGCCAAATTGAGCGTCGTGGCCAGGCACAGCCATATAGGATAGATGGCTAAAATATATGAATAAATTTTGCTCTCACGATTGACTCTTACCCAGAGCACTATAGCAAAAATTAGATTGAAAATAATAGCCACCAGTCCCACAAAAATTAGTTGTAATTGGAAGAATAATAAACACCACAAAACATTCAGAATTCCATTCACTAAAAATAGTATGATAGTACCCAGTGGCATGTCATCATTCCTAATCCACAAATATATAATTATAGCACTACTCAGGTATATCACCGACCACACAATTGGTATCAGAATGTTAGGTATCCATTCACTAGGTTTGCTCAATCCCATCATCCAATCCATACCATTACTGACGAAGATTGTTCCCACTCCAGCCACCAATGCAACTATACCAAAACTCAATAAAATATTAACAAAAAAATTTCTTTTCATTTTAACTCCAAATATATAAAAATTGTCATTATTTACAGGTATTGTGTCAATTATATGATACTTTTAGACAATAACTTATCAATCCCCACAAAGACCAAAGCATTTAATAATGCCACACATTATCGCATATGCAACACGATTTTGATACTCAATAGTATTTAGTTTCGCTTCTTCTTCGGCATTGGTTAGATACCCACATTCCACTATTATACTAGGTACTCTACACTCTTTCAGCAAGTAATAATCCCCATGACTAATTCTACGATCTGAGCCTAATATACTACACATCTGCGACTGTACTGCATCAGCATATTCCCGGCTCTCATCACAGTCATCTTGATAGAAAACTTGTGCTCCATGCAGGGTGTGATCGGCGAATGAATTTTGATGAATAGACACCACCATATTAGGACTAGCCTTTTGTATAATTTTCATACGATTTTCCATATCGCTTACTTTAAAGTTTTTTGCATCTGCTGCATACAATCCATTCATATCCACTCTAGTCATTACCACACCTACATCTAATGTCTTTAGATACTTTTCTAGTGCCTTGGCAATACGTAGATTTATCTCACTCTCTTTGGTTCCATTCACACCCGAGCAACCATAGTCTCTACCACCATGTCCGGCATCTACCACAATTACATACTTTGGTTTAGGGATATGTGCAGACACCATCTTGGGCACACAGATAGATGTGAGTACCAACACTAGACATAACAAAAATATTAGTATGTGTCTCTTATGTATTATTATTGTCTTTAAACCACTCTTGATACCACCATTTCTCATACAATATATGTATGATTCTCTGCTTCATTTTATGTACTCCACTTTCGACAAAATCTAGTATTGAAAATTATTGGCTTTTGTGATACAATATGCATGTATATTTAGGAGCTGACGATGGAATCTAAAAGTACAAAAGAAATTTATGTTTCTTTGAACTATAAACAAAAACTAAAATTACAAATAGAAAAAACGACCATTCAATCAAAATCGGGTAGTAATAAGTGCATAATGTATGACATCTATGCCAAGACTGGATATCACAAGAGTGCGAATAGTTTTTTAGATGGCTCTGATGTAATAGGTTTTGCAATGCTAGCCATTAACCCTATGGAGCATATGGCTGTACTAAGAAATATTAAGGTTACCGATTCGGAGCGTCTAGGTCAAGGCATTGGCTCGGCAATGCTAAAAGCGGTAGAAGACTTGTGCATTAGTAATGGTTGTACCAGAATAGAAGGATTATTCCGTCCAGACACCAATCACAGAATCAAAAGAGAAGATGTAGAGAAATTCTATAAAAAGAATGGTTATTTTCTCTATTTCGATGACGAGAGTGACTATGGCTGGACCATAGCCAAAAATCTCTCACCCAATCCAACAAACCAAGATGACGAAAGTACAATGTAGTACGATTTATATAAACAGTGCTACTTTCTTTGCAATATCTATAATTTTTTGATATAATTAATTGTTGTGAAACATTCAACTTTTGCAAATCTAAATACATAAAAGATAATAATGAAAAAGAAACACGAAACTAAAAAGGTATGGCTGAATACCAGTCATCCAAAGACCAAAAAAACAATGTTAGACAAGATGCGTTCGGATATGAATATCAATAGCCGTGTTTTTTTTGCTGTATCTAAAAAAGTTGATGATAATCTAATAGTCGAAGACAATGTAGAGATAGCCCAACAAAAAGTCGAAAAACCTAGGTCAAAAAAGAAAAAAATATGGAATGTAATATTTTTCATATTCAATGTTGCCCTAGTCGTGTATATATTCTACAAATTTGCTCATGAGCAAGGTGGCGTACAGCCTTTGTCTTCACTATTCGCCCAAAGCCCTAGAATGTCTATGCTTATCATTGCAGTCTGCTTATTCCTAGGTGCAGTTGCTTTCAATACATTAAAATTTGCAATTCTTATCCGACATCGTACGAAAAAATGGCATCTGTGGTTTTCTTTTAAACTAGCCACCATTGGCAGATATTACGACCTAATCACACCACTAGGCTCTGGTGGTCAGCCATTTGAGATATATTATTTGAAAAAGAATGGTTTTTCTGGAGAAACTTCTACAGCAATACCACTAGCCAAATACATGGCATGGCAATTTACCTTCTGCATACTATCGCTATTCATACTCATCGCATACTCGCACAATCTAGTGTCGTCACCAGTAGTCCTTGTGTGTGCATGGGCAGGACTGGGTATAATCGTACTATTATTCCTTTTCGTACTATTCATGTCTGTTACAAAAAGATTTGGTGCATCTCTAGTAGTTATTGTGCTGAAATTGCTATATAAATTGCGTATAGTGAAAAATTATAAGACATCTCTCATTAGAGTGCTCAGATTCATCAAACAATATCAATTCACCATCAAAACATTTGTAAAAAATCCATTTACACTAATTGGTGAAATATTGGCTACAATTGGCTCAATGTTATGTAATTCTTCTATCGCATTTTTCATACTAATAGCTTTCACTACTTCACCTAGTGTGAATTGGTGGGATATACTATGCAGTTGTTTCATATGCGATATGGCCACAGCCTTTATTCCACTGCCTGGTGGCTCTGGAGCACAAGAAATATCCTTCAATGCACTGCTCGGTTCACTATTCCCAGAAGGAACACTTTTCTGGGGAGTACTGCTATGGAGATTCCTAACATACTATATGTATCTGATTTTAGGTATGGGTGTAGTTATTAGCAATATGTTCCACCACAAAAAATTGAAATTAGACGGCCTAGATGATCCGATAGTAGAGCCGATTCCAGACATTGTCACTACAGAAGGGCAACAACAAAACGAATAGGACATGTTTATGCAAAACATGTCTTTTTTTTGCATAGTTATACAAAATTTTGGAAATATCGTCAATTTGTTTTACAAAAATCAAATATTTGGGGTATACTAATTATGATTAGTATTAGAATGGCGGATTTGTGCATACTGGCAGATAAATAACCGGTATAAAAAGTAAAATCAGAGGGTAGATAATCCATGACACAAGAGCAAAGAATAACAAGGGGAACAATAACAATATTTATACTCAGTATTGTTCTTTTTGCATGCTTGTGTTTGACTGCCACCCTAGCATATTTCGCCGGCTCTCAGGACACCAAAACCACACTAATTCTAGGTGGTCCAGTCAGAGTAACGATGTATAATGGTAGTTATGAGAATACTTCTGGCGAGGGCAATCTGGTCATGAGTATCAATGGAGATCGTGGAGAATTGCTACCAGGTATAGGTATCGATATGCAGGCTATTGCTCACCTTACTTCATCCAATATAAACCCTACAAAAGCCCTACTTAGAGCCATTCTTGATATAGACGTTACCGGACTAACTCCTGCTCAGAGCAAGGCTGTAGAGATGCAGATACGAGAGGAGATGGGTAGATGTCTTACCGAGAGAGTAGATGGCGAGAGAGACGGCTGGGTACTATTCGATGATGGCAAATACTACTATTGTAGCAAAGATAAAGAAGAAGACCCCGACACTCATCAGGAATACATCTCTGTACTCCCTATCAATACTGGTGGAGACGGTACCAATATAACATTCATCAATGGTATATTCCAGTTCCCTTACAAATACTATACCAATACGTATTCCAATATCGCCATTACCTTTACACTTAGATTTCAGGCTATTCAGGAAGTACTCGTAAACGACTCTGGCGAGAGAATACCTAATAATATATTCAATGTTCAGCACGTCCTAGATGGCGTTGATTGGGAAAAACACAATAATTAAGGCATATTTTCTATATGCCTTTCTTTTTTGCATATTTGCAAAATTTTAATAAAAAATAAAAATGTATATTAATTCATTTTGTAAAAGATATTTTTTTTGTTACAATACTTGTAAGTATCAGTATAATTATAAGGAGAAATGTCGAAATATTTCTCCCAAACCACTCAAATCGCAGGGTAGAAAATGAAAGGAAAAAACAAAAAGAAAGGATCATTCGGTAAAGCAATGCTGATAGTCGCGTGTATGATACTCACGGCGATTATTTCTGTGTCTATCACTATGGCATGGTATTTCGATAGAGACTGGGCATCTCATACCGTTACCATGGCTGGTGCTGTAGGTATTACGCTAAAAGACAATACCGACACCGTAACATCTGGTGCAGATCAACTACATTTCAATATTACAACTCAATATGTTTACCCTGGCCAATCAATTGATGTCAGCGTAAAAGCATACAACGATAGTACAACCAACCCAGCTACTTCTGCCACATCAAAAGGTTCACCTTGCTACCTACGAGCATCATTTAGAGTATATACAGACATTGGCCAAGGTGCAGGAGCTTCTAGACCTGGAGAAGTAGAAGCAAACGCACAGGCAATATATGACTTCTTGTTTGGGCTAATAAAAGAAATAAATCACGACCATACTAGCAATTATGGTTATAGATGGGTCTATTTCAGGCATTATGGTAGCCAACTTCTAGATAGTCAGTATTATTACGAAGGTACCGGCAGTGGTTCAGCTACTACTGACTATGACAAAGGTTACTTTTATCTATGTTATGACCTAGATGGCCCCAACACTGGATACACACCATTGAATGGTGGCTCAACAATAACGATTACTAATAGAGATGCTCTGTATCCTCTACCAATTAGTACTGGCGCTGCATTCCTATGGAATGGTCAATTTGTAATGCCTTGGCAAATAACAAACTATACTGCAGACAAAAAGATGTTTGTAGTAGTAGAATTTCAGGCAATTCAAACATTTATACCATTAATAGCATCTGGCACTATTAGTTCGGCTGTAAACAACCAGGTAGCGCCTAATGATTGTACATTCTACAATCCATCTGTACAGACAGTATTCAATTCTTGTGCATTTGCTTCAGAAGATCTAACTAACACACTCAATACTACTTTTGGTGCAGGCAATACTCCATTACTTTCTTCCCTACCATCTGACGCATACACAAATGGAAAGTCTTATGCTGTATATCCGGGTGGCGAAGGAAGTGCTGTCACAACCAATACCATTAGATCATATAATGCTGACGGAACATTATCGACTTAATAATAATTAAATCAAGATATGCATCACTGCATATCTTTTTTTTGCCCTAATCACGTATATTTCCAATAATTACCAAATGTAGATTTAAAACTTATACCGTATATTTTAATTCACTTCTCACACCATAAAAATAATATTGGAGTGAATTATGGATAATAGTATAAGAAAAAGAAAACATACATTTAGTAATAAAACACTAGGGACATTATTTATCGCCCTACTCTCTATTGGTATTACTGTAATACTAGCGATAGGTGCTACTATAGCATATTTCGCAGGTTCTACTACTGCTACCAATACTATGTATATGGGTGGCCCTGTGTATGTAGAGATCACTGGTAGGAATAATGACTTTCAGGCTGGGAATGGAAATCTGGATATATCTGCCGTAGTAGGTAGGACGACTGGTACTGCAGGGACGATAAGCAATGCAGTACTGCTACCCGGGCAAAAGGTAGAGATTCACTCATCGGCTAGAGTATACTCGACCACTGCTACTTCTACAGTAGCAGATAGCCCAATACCTAATACTAGCACGGGTGCTAATACTGGTAATATTGGTAATGCATATACCGATACCAATGGTAATGCATATTATGTGAATAATACCGGTACCGTTACCACTACCACAACTAGTGTACTTAGGGCTAGATTTGGTATAGATATAGAATTCGATCCGACAGTAGGTTTCAATAATTTCACCGGTACTACTTATGCTGCCAATTATCCAGTACAGAGTCAGAGTACTTTTGTACGAGAAGTAACCAATACCACTACTGAGAATGTGACTGGTTTCGCTGGAGCAATACACACCACCAATCAAGAATACTCCTATGATGATACCACACAGACACATACTGGTAGGCGAGATTATGTAGCAGATACTAGATTTACAGCGACCATTACAGCTGGCGAAGATATGGCGAAACTAAAGTCGGGACAATTAACATCCATCTATGCATGGAAATATGTATCGCAAGCAGAATACGAAGGCCCTAATGCTATCACTGACGACCAAGCTTTTAGTAAAATGCCAGCACCATTCGATGGCACAGTAAATGCACAAGGTGGTCCATCCAAAAAGGTCGTAGGTGGCAGTGGTAATGGATACTATGGTGTATGGATACTAGATGGCTCTGGTAATAAGACCGAGAGTAATTCTTTCTACAAAGCACGTACAAATGCCTACATGAATACCTATGTAGAATTCTATGTAAATGAATATGGCAATACCGTCAGACGTACACTACAGAGTAGTATAGATGCACTAAATGCGTCTCTAAACAATTATTTCGTAAACCTAATCAATGATAGTTCTAGATACATTCAGACTCCAGACAATCCATCTACACCAGAAGTAGAAGGTCTAGGACTCAATGCTAGTTGGCTGTACATTGATCCATCTATTGGTAATGACACCAATTCCAATGAGATATCTACATCTGTCGGTGGCTGGTGGTATCTAATAGTAGATAATGGTGGTACTATTACGGGTGTCAATGACACATATTCAGATACTGCCCCTACTGGTATATCTGCATCTGGTAATTCATATACACAGACGGTAGACAGGAGTGATTATTTAGCCACCGATGGCAATAGGCTAAAGTATTATCTATACGAATTGGTTCCTGATATAGAGATAGGCGAAATAATAGGTAGAAATGGACAGAAAAAAATCGCTAGTAGCACAATACCTTTCATTAATGGCACATTTGCTCTCCCAGGAGATGCTCTAACAAATGTATTCGCCAATGCAAAACTATCCTTTACTGTATCTTTCCAAGCATTACAGGCATTCCTGCCATACACTCAGGATATAGACAATATTGACTATACCGATGCACGTCTCGGTACTGCCAAAGCACTCACAATAGAAAATGCCATCCCAATATTTAATGAAGCATTTGATTACCAAGAGAATAGTGGCGAGATAGGTCAATACTAAAATAAAAGGGTTTGATAAAATCAGACCCTTTTTACTATCGTACTTGAAATAAATGACCAGATATTATATACTATATATGTAATAACGCACATTTCACAAAAATTTAAATGATAATAGGTATTGATATGATAAAAGATTTATTATACACAGCAGACACCGCTACACTATATAAAAAAGGAATGGCTACCCCATTCCACGACTGGCAAAAAGTATTAGATGAGATACTAGAATACTCTTATGTAGTCACATCACTTAAACAGGTCGAGCCCACTACTGCCAAAGACATCACCACTGCTGGCATTTGGTTAGAACTAAACATGGGCAAAATGGTTAATTACGAAGGATACACTTTTGAAAAGTTGCTCATTTCTATCAAACCCAAATACACATGGCTAACTTGTATTAGATATTACGATGGCAACTATCAAGGTAAATGTTTCAATATCAATCTATCTACTAGTACCAATGAATTATATAAATATCTAGATAAAAATTTTTAATTATTTTACACCCTGGCAGTCCCAGATAGGAGTATATGTCTCTGTAGCACTACATAGTTCCTGGGCATAGCCATCGGTCAATCCCAATTCTATCATTTTATTTAGAACCAATTTATATTCTAATGGTTTTAATTTACGATTAATCTGAGGATATTTGCTAGCATCATACATAGGCACATATTGTCCCATCAGGCTAATAAATGGCTGGTCTACATTATCCTTTATCCACTGCAAAATTTTGATACTATCATCTGTATGATTAGGTAGTATTAGGTGTCTAATAATGACACCTTTTTTCATAATACCATTCTCTATGACATTCTCCGGCTGATACTCTCTCATTTTAAGGATATTAGCCTTGGCAATATCGGGATAGTCGGGTGCCATAGAATATTTGGTAGATAATTCTGCATCATAATATTTGAAATCCACTAGGTATATATCTATATAATCTTTCAATTTTTTGAGAGACTCCATGCTATCATAGCCACTAGAATTATACACAATAGGAATATTAGGTCTATAAATATCTAATGCAGATATAATAGCATCTACATAATGTGATGGAGTAACTAGGTTTATATTATTGGCTCCTGCACTCTCCAGCTCGTGAAATATCTCTGCCAGTCTCTCTACAGACACATCTTCTCCTACTGCATCATGGGATACTGGATAATTCTGACAATACACACATTTTAGATTGCAACCTGAAAAAAATATAGCACCACTGCCCGTGTCTCCACTAATAATAGGCTCTTCCCATTTATGCAGATATGCCTTTGCTATTCTAGGTGTACGACTTACACCACACACTCCCATATTGTTTATTCTATCTACCCCACATTTGCGTGGACATAGACGACATATATTTTTATCTTTCATCATACTCATACAATACCCCACAACAATAAAAAAGTCAATCATAGATTGACCTTTATTTTTTATAAATTATTTTTTAGGAGCAGGTTTTCTAGTGCCTGTCGCAGGACGTTTAGGTTCAGGCTTTGGTTCTTCTTTTTTCTCCTCTACCTTCTCAACCTTTTTCTCTTCGGCTGGCTTTTCTTCTTTCGCTTGCTCTTCTTCAGTTTCTTCTTCATCTTCTTCGTCGAAATTATCTAAGAAGTAATTGTATGCACATGCAATAATGGCAACTACGAATGCAAGTATCAGACTTACAAATGCACCATATGCAATAGTACCTTTTAGATTATAATAGAAGAAGTCGAAGTTATTACCATCTTTGATTTGGATAGCTATGTACCATGTTGCAATCAATGTAAATGTAGCAAACATCATTCCAACTAGACTAAACAAGAAACAATATTTTTTAAATTTGTCGGACTTTAACCAAGACAAATACGTGAATACTGTAGTAGTAATAGTACATATTATTCCTAGTGGCATAAGTAATCCAGCGAGTATTACTGGGAATGTATATCCTGCAGTCTCTTTGATACAGAATAGACCTTCATTAGTAGCACCCATTACTCTAGTACCCTGGAACATTGTACGTGTCATATCCCATGCACTATAATTAACCACGCTAAAGTCATCACTAGGACTAGCCTTGTGTTTAACTGTGAATGCTGGTAAGAAATAAAATACTATACATAGTACTGCAAGTAGTGTACAAAATACTGCAATAATCATATCTTTGGTTTTTAATTTCTTTAGCATAACTATCTCCTTATGCTTAGCCAAAACTTTTGACTCATAATAAAATTCTTTATATTTTAGTTTATAGAAAATCTACAAATATATTCTAGTATTAGTCCTGGCTATAGCACATTTGACAAATCCTAGACTACTCATAATTATAAATCAATTATATTATACGACAAATTTTGTCAATATGTAAAGCAAAAACAACCAGATTTATTGCAAATTTCGATATATTATGCATATAAAAATGCATTTTTATAAAAGTATTTTACACCCATCCGAGTGTATCATTTGACAATATTAGATTTTATATAGGAATATAGGCATTTTTTATAAGTATTTTTTTACAAATAATCATCTTGAGCTTTTTAATTTTATGCAAAAAAAAGAATATATAACCTTTTTCAAAATTTTCAAATAAAATGTTTACAAAATTTAATCTTTGTGATATTATATAACCAATGATAGATGTTTTCCACCAGTTGTCTTCCCCAATCCCATAATATAAGACAATTTAACATCTATCCTTTTTTTATCAAAAAACAATCCAAGCACCATTTCACGCCTGGATTGTTTTATTTTTCTTCTACGAACCATTTGTCTCCTTCGTAGTAAATATACGTTATCTTGCCACCTATCCTAATAGTATATCTCTCTCCTATACCACCCACTCGCATAGAAGCACATCGCTTGCAATCAATTACTCTATCTATCACATATTCTACACCATCGAAATTAATTATTCGTGGTGTTTTTTTACCATTTTCGTCTATCTCGGTTAAAACTTTTACATACGTCTTTTTCATTATTTTGCCTTAAAAAATCCTACTGGGTGTATTATGTGCGGTGCACTATGTGGATTAAGTATTGACAGGTCTTCATGCATTAGTATATTGCCACGTTTAATAATATTATATCCAAATCTAGAACGCAATGTCTCTATGGTAGTCTCCAGTCTCTGCTGTCTCTCTAGGTCGCTAATTCTAGAGAAAACATCACACTGTATCTCACCAGTAGTGAGATTCGTCACTCTCACACCAATACTGCGCACATCTCTATGCCAAGTATAATATTCTAAAAAAAGTTTATAGCAGGCACTGGCAATATCGATAGAAACATTGGTAGGATATGGCAAATGCATCTGACGCTCAAAAGAGTATAAGTCATTGTCTCTCACCCAAAGCGATACACACAATGCATAAAAACCCTTTCTACGCATTCTCTCTGCCACACTCTCGGCTAGCATATATATAACAGATTTTACCTGATCATTACCCACTAGGTCTACAGGACATGTGGTACTATTACCGAAAGATTTTACCTTTTCCATAGCGTCACTTCTAGAGACTTCTGCGCAATCTTTTCCATTGGCAAAATTCCACAAATCTAGCCCCACTTTACCCAAAATCAATCTCAAATATTTAGGATCGGTGTGTGCCAAATCTCCTATAGTATTTATATTGCCACGCTCAAATTTTTTCTTGGTGGCTCTACCCACGTACAATAGGTCTTCTACCGGCAATTTCCATACTTTATCTCTGAAATTGTCGGGAGTAATCACTACTGTCGCATTGGGCTTCTGCATATCACTACCCAGTTTGGCAAAGACTTTATTCCAACTAACCCCGATGCTCACTGTTAGACCTATCTCGGCAATAACCCTTACTCTAATATTATCTGCAATCGCCTTGGCTTCTGCGAATGTACTAGCAATATCGGACACATCTATCCATGCCTCGTCTATACCGAAACTCTCCACCCTACTAGAATACTCTCTGTATATGTCTTTTACCATTCTGCTTATCTGCAAATACAGATCCAGTCTTGCCTTGACACATACTAGTTCGGTCTTGCCACACTTCTCTCTGGCTTCCCATACAGTATCCCCAGTTTTTACCCCGAAACTTTTTGCTATATAATTTTTTGCCAATACTATGCCGTGGCGCTTTTCTTCGTCTCCAACAACTGCTACAGCCTTATTCCTAATCTCTGGATTGTATAGACTCTCCACACTGGCATAAAAATTATTAAGATCACTATGTAATATAAATCTTCCCATTTGCCACCACTAGAACATTTGTTCTATGATAGTATAACACGAGACGCACCACTTGGCAAGAAAAAATACCCAAATAATTTTTGGATATTTTTGTCAATTTTTATTTATCTACAAATTCCCACATAAGGGATGTATCTGGTATGAGATTTTTATTGATAGGAGTAGCACCGAATACAATATCTACGAAAGGTATTTCTTCTTTTTTAATTTTACCCTCTGCAATAAACTGCTCAAGTTCATTATGATATACACCCAATTCATATTCTTGGATGGTGTCAACATAGTAGTCTACATCATCTCTATATGGCTCAATGTATTTCTCTTCTACATCTACCACACCCGGCCATATCTCCATAGTCTTACTAGCAGGAGTATTCCTACGTTTGATATCCCTAACCACTCTACGTAGCAGTCTTAGATCTTTAGTGGTCATATTGTGTTCGTCATTTTTAAATGAATTGAGTGGGCTGACGTACAATCTAAAGTAGTCTTTAGTTCCTAGGTTTTTGAGCAGTTTAGGATTAAGCACATGGATACCTTCGAATATGATTATTGAATTAAATTTGTACTTATACAATTTGCTATTAGGTATGCTTTTGCTATTTTTAAAGTCATACTCTGGGAAATATGTATCCTGACCTGAGAAAAGTTTACTAAAGCACTCTTTCATTAAATCATAATTCAGCACTTCTGGGCTATCGTAATCGATACTGCCATCTGGCAATTTTTTTCTTTTATCTAGATCGATAAAGAAATCGTCCATAGATATGACTTGTACTTCTCTACCTTTGAGTTCTAGTATCTGTTTTATAAGTTTGGCAGTTGTAGTTTTACCTGCACAACTAGGGCCGGCGAGCAATACTATTTTTACTTTATTTTTTGCAATAATTTTATTAGCAACGGTAAATAATTGCCCACGATATGTGCTCTCTGTATCTAATACAAATTTTTGCAGATTTCTCTCTACCGATTTATTAATTTTTTTAATATTGGTATATGTGTACATACTTTACCTTATTCTTTTTTGAAATTAAATAATTTATCCAGTCCAGTGACTATCACACTGTATGTAGGATAAGATGCCTGTACTAGACAGCATATAAATAGTATATTTTGTAATGTCAATGTCTGGTATTCTAGGAATAGTCTCCAATTAGGTATAATTAATACTACTGCACATAGAGTAATCATCGCAGCATACATTATGCCCCTAAATACATCAAATGGTTTACAAATTCTGAATAGTATGAATAGTCCTACAAATGTAATCGCAATAGATGCCATTGTTTGGAATTGACCATCAGTACCTAGCAATCTATCAAAGAAATAACATGCTAGAACATTTAAGAATAGTATTATCGCACTAGGCAAAGACTTGGACAAGACATTTATCAAGAATTTACCTTTGATTTGTTCATTATTCGGCTGTAATGCCAAGAAGAATGATGGAATACCAATGACTAGTACTTCTAGTAGCAATACCTGTTTGGTAGTGAATGGATAGTTGGTTTTGATTATCAAACAGAATATAGACAATAGTATAGTAAATAGTGTTTTCATTAGGAATAGCGAAGAAGACTTCTGTACGTTATTAATAACTCTTCTACCTTCGGCTACTACGCTAGGCATGCTAGCGAAATTGCTATCCATTAGCACTAGGTTGCTCACTAGTCTGGTTGCTTCCGAGCCACTAGCCATGGCTATACTACAGTCAGCTTCTTTGAGCGCAAGTATATCATTGACACCATCACCAGTCATTGCTACTTTGTGTCCTTTAGATTTCAGAGCCTTTACTAGAATGCTCTTTTGCTCTGGGCTAACACGTCCGAATACTGTATATTGATCGGCAGCATCAATTACCTGTTGTTGGCTGAGACCTTCTAGACTAATATATCTATCGGCATTCTCTACACCTACCCTACGGCTAACTTCACTTACGGTAACTGGATTATCACCAGATATAATTTTTATCTCTACACCATTTTCTTTAAACCATGCAATAGTCTGTGGAGCATCTTCACGAATATGGTCTTCGATAACTATGAGTGCCACAGGCTCTCTTTTGAGTGGAACTTTATCGTCTTCCAATTCGCCTTCACATTGTGCCACTAATATTACACGGAAGCCTTTGCTAGCATATGTTTTTACCAATTCTTCTACCGGTACATTTTTGGTACGAAGTACAAATTCTGGTGCACCGAAGATAAACGTCTCGTGATTTGCGAAAGTAACACCACTCATTTTCCTAGTACTATTGAAAGGTAACACCTTAATAGCAGTCAATTCTTTGCTATATCCAAAGTGCTGAATCATAGCACGGCTCGTCTGATTATTATCATCTAATGCTGTAAGCATGGAGCCTATCAGATGATCTATGGTATATTTAAAGTCGGTTTTTAATTGAATAACATTGCTAACTTTCATAGTGCCATCTGTAATTGTACCAGTTTTATCTAGACACAACACATCTGTTCTGGCTAGCATTTCTATAGAATAAAGGTCTTGTACCAGTGTTCTTCTTTTTGCTAATTTGATTACACCCACTGCTAATGCCATAGATGTGAGCAAGAACATTCCAGATGGTATCATTCCTATCATAGAACCGGCAGTTTTTTCTACAGTTTCTACTAGGTTATTATCCAACTGATTGTAGTTATTCAAAAACATTAATACGGACAAAGGTATGATTATAATACCAATGATGGTTATTATAACATTCAGAGTACCCATAAGTTCACTCTTAGGCTTTTGGTATTGTTTAGCCTGAGCAGCTAGTTTCGCAGTATAGGTATTATTACCCACCTTCTCTACTTTCGCTAGGCATTTACCACCTACAATGAAACTACCACTATATAGAGTGTCTCCTACTTCTTTTTTGATAGATACACTCTCACCAGTTAGCAGACTCTCATTCACTTCTACCGAGCCTTCCATTACTATACAGTCGGCACATACCTGCTTGCCAGTCTGCAATACCATAACGTCATCTAGTACCACATCACTTACTGGTATTTTGCTCTCAAATTTATCTCTAATAACAATAGCCGTCGGTGAAGATACTAGAGAAATTTTTTCTATAGTCTTTTTCGCTCTAATTTCCTGAATGATACCAATGAGCATATTGGCAAGTACTATTACTAGAAAGAAACAATCTGTCCATGATCCTACTACAATTAGCGCACCAGCCACTAGGAAACATAGAATATTGAAGAATGTAAATATATTGCCAAGGATTATACTTCTATATGTCTTGGTATTCTTCGACTGAACTTTATTGGTAAGTCCCTCGTTTATTCTCTGTGTTATCTGCTCGGCAGTTAGACCGTCAGTTGCTGTAGGATTGAATCTAACTATCTCGACATTTGCTTTCTTCTTTTTGTAGTCTTTATTAGAGTGGTGTTCTTCTTCTTTAGGAATAATCCTAGGAGCTTTTATCATTGGCTCTTTTTTAGCCTTCTCCATCTTACCCTTTTTATGAGCACCCTTCTGCTCTTCTACATGTTCTTCTTCTTTAGATATCGTCTCGACATTCGCCGTCTCCACACTCTCCACGCTCTGAGTCTGAGTCTCTGGCTCATCTTTCACACCCTCGGCAATTTTTGCAAAGACAGCTTGTGCTTCGGTATTTTCATCGAGTACTAGGTATCCTTCCACCAATTCTTCTTCGGGTTTTACTTTTGCTGGAGCCTTCTGAACCTTTTTCTTAGTGTTTACACGAGTCGTCTTTTTCTTAGATGACTTTGCTGTAGACTTTTTCTTTTTCGTTGTTTTGCTATTACTCATACTGCCAACCTTTGTATATTAGAATATTTTTAGCACTACTATACTCATAGTGAATACAATTATATTTCTACTAGTATATTAGCATATACTTACGTTTTTTCCAAAGAAATTATTTGTATTTACGCACATATACGCATATTTTTGTATATAAATAAGAATAAAAACACTTGCTTTAATACTCCCACGGTGCTATACTTTGGATAGTCCGTTATAAAGCAAATTGGCAACTTGCATAGGATAGATATTGTATATCCGTGTTTTAATAATTTACACGTAAAAAAAATTAAAAGTGGACACTAAAATTTATAGTGTCAATTAGGGTGGAACCGCGGTTAATAATATCGTCCCTTACAATCTATTGATTAGTAGATTTGGGGACTTTTTGTTTTCAAATCAAAAATAAAAAAAGGAGACAAATATATGGCAAATGTAACAATGGACAAAATAGTCAATCTATGCAAACAAAGGGGTATAATATTCCAGGGTAGCGAAATCTATGGTGGCATGGGTAATACCTGGGACTATGGCCCTGTAGGCGTAGAAATAAAGAATAATATCAAACGTGCTTGGTGGAAAAGATTTGTACAAGAAGACCCTGCTACATACGGCGTAGATGCTGCAATACTGATGAATCCTAGAGTATGGGATGCCAGTGGTCACACACAAAATTTCTCCGATCCAAAAATGGACTGCAAATCGTGCAAACAGAGATTCCGTGCAGACAATCTAATCGAAGAACACTCCAAAGGCACAATTTCTGCCGAAGCGATGACACAAGAAGAAATGCAAAAATATATCGAAGATAATAAAATCAAATGCCCACATTGTGGTAATTTTAATTGGACACCTATTAGACAATTTAAACTCATGTTTGAGACCAGTCGTGGCACACTAGATGGCGAAAAAGATGTAGTATATCTACGTCCAGAAACCTGCCAAGGCGAATATGTAAATTTCCTGAATGTACAGAGATCTATGCGTGCCAAAGTACCTTTCGCTATAGCACAAATAGGCAAGTCTTTCCGTAACGAAATTACCCCAGGAAATTTCATTTTTAGGACAATAGAATTTGAACAGATGGAATTGCAAAAATTCTGTAAAGAAAGCGATAGTTTCGACTTTTACAATGACTACAAAGCTAGAGCAAAACAATTCCTTTTAGACCTAGGATTTAGTGAAGATCACTTGAAATATCACGACCATGAGAAACTAGCATTCTATGCCAAGGCTGCCTGCGATATTTTCTACCTATTCCCTATGGGCTGGAGCGAACTAAATGGTATACATCATCGTTCTACCCACGACCTAACTCGTCACCAAGAATTCAGTGGCAAATCCATGCTATACCTAGACCCTGTAACCAATGAAAAATATATTCCTAATGTAATCGAATACTCTATAGGTGCAGACAGACTAATGCTAGCAGTACTAACAGAAGCATACAATGAAGAAACCCTAGAAGGTGGAGATACTAGAGTGGTAATGAAATTCCACCCTGCTATCGCTCCATACAAAGCAGCCATTCTACCATTGCAAAAGAATATAAATGAAAAAGCACTAGAATTATATAATAAACTTACCAAAAAATTCCCTTGCGTATATGACGAAGCAGGCTCCATAGGTAAAAGATATCGCCGTCAAGACGAGATCGGTGTACCATTCTCTATAACCATTGACTTCGATACTCTAGAAGATAATACAGTTACCATCCGTGATAGAGATACCATGGAACAAATCCGACTCCCAATGGACGAAGTAGAGAAATATATCGAAGAAAGAATTCAATTCAACTAAAAAGAAAAAACACCTAGTTTTAGGTGTTTTTTTAATTAAAATCTTACCACATTGATACCATAGCCGGTTTTGGTAGATCTATCTATTTTTACTTTATCGGATATCTCCACGCCAGCAATTATAAGTATCTCATTACCAGATGCTAGTACTGGAATAGTATTACGTAGTCTAATAGGAACTTTTTTATCTATTAGATAATCGCTAAGAGATTTAGTTCCACCACCGAATTTTTCGAATGTATCGCCATCTTTTCTAAATCTCCATTCGGCATCTTTAGGCAATTTGGCAGCATCAATTATGTGAGAATACTCGCCAACATTAAATTTCTTGATAACGAATGTCTCAATTAGTCCAAAATTATTGATATCTAGTTTGCCTTTTACGAAAGGATATGATTTATTACTTGCTTTCATATTTCTATTGGTAATAGTTATGAAATTGTATTCTTTAATAACAGAAATACCATTAGGTAGGCTTATTTTTGCGCCATTTTCAGCCTCGACTGCCATATCTTTGATAATACGTAGATGTTTACGCTCAATATTGGTAGTAGTCCCTATTGCTTTGCATGCACGTAGTATTAGACGGAATACATACGCATCTGGATATACGAAATAATTACTATATATGCGTGCTAAACCATCTTCTACCATTATAGCATCATCACTAATGCATGATTGTATATACTCTTCGTCCTGTCTGCAGTTTTTGCCGAAATTGCTAATAGCAACATCGGCTACTGGCCAACGATTACGAATGAGTGGCATTATTTTATTACGGATATAGTTTCTATTATACTCATTGTCCTGGTTGGTCTCATCTTCCACATACGGAATATTATTCATCTCTATGTATGCATATATCTGTGGACGTGTCACATTCAACATTGGACGGATAAATATTTTATCTCTCTGATAATCCATACCACTAGCACCAGCAATACCAGTACCACGGAAGATATTGAGAAGTATGGTCTCTGCCTGGTCTTGCAGATGATGAGCTAGAGCAATTTTATCTACAATACCTTTATTCACTAGGCTTTTAAATACTTTATATCTACATTCTCTAGCACCCTGTTCTAGAGTCATTTTTTTATCTTCGGCAAATTTCACAGCATTTACCTTGAAAGAGTACAATTTGATACCCATTTTATTGCAATAATTGGTAACAAAAGCGCTATCATTGGTACTAGTCTCACGTATACTATGGTCTACATTGACTGCCACCACATCACATTTCAATTCTTCTCTATTGCTCCATAAAAAATGTAGCAACGCCATACTGTCTTTACCGCCCGAACAGGCTACAGCCACTCTCTCCTTTGGTTTAATTAATCCATATTTCTTTATGTCTGATAATACACTATCCATATCGTCCTCACTATTATTTTGTTAATGCTGCGACTATTGCACCTACGATTGCTCCAACTATTCCCAGTATACCTAGTACTGTCCAGAATATCTTTGCACCCGATCTAGGTACGTTACTTCCCACTTTTCCTGTTTGTCCATTCATAAATGTATAATAAGACTTTTTGCCAAACTGGTATTTTACCCTATATGTAGGCAAAATCAAATGTGCATAGGCACTACGATTATATTTGGTATCCACATTCAGATAAGACACACCATCATAGTGATATCTAGATAATATCTTTGAGCGAACATCTCTCTCTACCCCTTTTACAGCGATGTCCCTGATTTCACCCATTTGACGATTATAAAATTCTACCGAATATCCCATAATGAAGCCATCATCAAATTTATAACATTGATTTAGATTGAAAGGTCTAATGCCATTCAAGGTAGTTTGATCTAAAAACTTACTACACTCTATTAGGATATTATCCGTTACTGTAGTGAGAGCGCCACTTATATGCCTATAATTCCTATGTTTATCTCCATCTGCGTCTTCATAGTCTTCATATATTTTACCATCATAATTACTGGTAGTATCGCAAGTAAATTTAAATGCAGGTATGTAGATACTATCTATCTCTAGGGGAACGTCCCCCCTTTTCATAGCATTGGGTATAAATCTTTTCTTTTGTAGACCGTCTAAAAATTTTTGTCTAGCATCTTCCTTGACAAATGTAAATGGAATTACACCATCTGGCCTTCTACTAGAGATATCTAGGTCTTGCACGACATTTGAGCCACAATACATACAAGTAATTGACATACTGGTGTCTGTGGACTCAAATTCCGAACCACAATTAATACATTTTAAATGTACAGCATGGGGTTCTTCGTTTTTATCTAATATTGGAGCCTTCATGTCAATATCGTGCATACGGAAATTAGCATTATTTTCCAGGACAATCTCACTGCCACACTTTATGCATTTTAAATTTCCAGATGCTGGATCAAATTTGTACGTTGCACCACAATTTTTACATTTACTATAATCCATATCAACCTTCTATTATTTTATCTAGAGTAGCATAATATTCTTCTTCACTAATAGCCCCTTGAGCACGCAATTCCTTTAGTCTAGTGATTGCTTCACTCATCGCCTTTAATTTATATTCTGGCACACTAGGATTAACCTTGGGAGTATCTGTCTGGATGGTAGGCTGAACATTAGGCTCAATAGGCTCTGGCTGTGGCCTAGGTGCTCTATCATTCTGAATTTTATATCCGGCTATTAGTGCTATTATTCCTGCTATTCTAGATGCAAACAATAATTGAAATACACCACACCACAATACTCTCTTGCCATACATAACATTATTTACCCTATACTTATAGCCCTTGATGTAGATATTACCATAGTACAGATCAATGCAGGCTCCCAGTCCCACATTAATACACATAAATGTAATCTCAGTATCGACATATACACCCATTTTTTCCATCTGAATAGCATATGCCGTAGCCAAACCAAATAGGTCAAAGGATAGTATGAATATTACTGCTATACTTACCAATACGGATATATAACTAAAGATGCTAGCAGCCAGTAATAATCCATTTCTATTTTTCTTCATTTTCGCTCCTTTTTGGCACAGCAATCGCTATACCTTCGCTAGTAATATCTTCTTCACGTACTCTAGTGAAAAGTCCAATACCAGCAAATGCTGTACCTACAAATCCACCGGTAATAAATGTAAGAATGAAGTCACATATCTGCAGTGTAAGATTTTTCTTATATCCATATGCCGAAAATCCACACATGATTAGATTGAAAGCACCAGATAGTAGTCCACCAATACTGAGAGACAATAGTAATGCGTTTAGCCAGTCAATAGGTGGCTTTACTGCTAGTTTTACCACAATATATGCAATTAAACATGCGAAAAACATAAATATTCTAAATATGCTCGCTAGCAAATATGCAAATCTTTTGCCCATAGCACCTTTCATAAATATATCCTCCTACACCTGAAAAGACTCTATGTCTGGACTGGTGTTTTTATCGTTATTATTAATCTTTTTTCTACGTCCCAATGCTAGAGCAATGGTGGTAAGAATGGTTGACACCACAATAGGTGAGAATACCCATGTGACCACAATCATGATAATTTTCCATTTTTTGCCATCTAGGAATATTTCCGAATATTTCACATAGAGAAAATTAAATATACCGATGGTCAATATTATTAATCCCCAGATGATAGCCACAGCGCACAAAATCATAACTACATGCATCATGAAATCTACCAATTGTGCATCTGTATAATCTAGCAAATATTCGTATCTAGCATCTGCTTCGGCTAGTTCTTTTGCACTCTTATGCAGAGCATCTGGGGACTGCTCATACATAGTCCTGATTAATCCAGATAGAACCAACGACAATAGTCCAAAGAAAAGCATTAGACTAGCCACAATGGTCTTTAGCACACCTGCAATTATCAAAAGTACATTTCTTGCTTTCATTGGTTCTCCCTTTCGAATTACTCTATATTTATCATATACGTAATTAGTATAACAAATAAGTGCATTTTACACAATAAAAAAACCAAAAAAACTCTAAAACTGCAGAAAATATAATGGACGCTATGTGATTTTGTAACATCTAGAAACAAAAATGATTGCAAAAATTTGTCTTTGAACCTACAAAATGATATAATTATGCTATGGAAGTATCAAGTAAACTGAAAGATTTGGCTAAAAAATGTGCCACACAGGGACACAGATTATACATAGTCGGTGGATATGTGCGAGATAGTATCATTGGCAATATCAGTCATGATATAGATATTTGCTCCAATGCATCTCCCGACGATATGATAACTATAGCCCATAGTCTAAAATTAAAGGCACACATTGTAAACAAACAACTAGGTACAGTCCATATAGGTGATGAAAAAGAATCGTACGAGTACACCCCATTCCGAGTAGAATCGTATGGCACACCTGGAGAACATTCTCCCAATGCAGTAAAATTCGTAGATGATATAGATACCGACTATCTCAGACGTGACATCACAATCAATTCTATCTACTACGATATACTAGACGATAAAATTGTAGACCCTGCATCTGGCACTAAAGACATAGTTACACATACGATACGCACTACCAATCAACCACACATTACTCTAAACGACGACGGACTAAGAATACTACGAATCATACGTTTCGCTAGTACACTAGACTACCACATAGAGCATAAAACTATACGTGCCATCAAAAAGTATCGGACGAGACTCAATGCCATATCTAAAGAGAGAATTGTAGATGAATTACAAAAGTGTGTAGTGGCAGACCTAAAATACAATAGCCATAGCACTGCTTTCATTGACTACATAAATAGACTGCGTCTAATACCTATCATTTGGGGTCGAAAAGCAAGAAAAGTGCACAAACTAAACAAAGCAGAAAAAGATAATTTCTATGCATTACCAGACACTGCTAGACTCGTAGGTCTATACGCCATAATTATTCACAAAACATTATTTACGTATCTGTCCCACAAACACCTAGCATACTATATTAATTGCATACTAGGTCACGATGGACTGAAAGAAAGTTCACAGCATATACGTACTACCGAAAAAATATTACTCATTACAGAAAACTTAAACTACGGCAAAGACACAATCAATGCTTCAATCAATTATCTGCAGTCTTCTACTGGTGAAAGAATGGTAATAGATATGTGTCTAAACAAAAAATCAAAAAAGACACTTTCTGACAATATCACATATATAAAAGACAAAAACCTACCACTAGGAGTACACGAACTAGATATTGTGCCACAGGACTTGATTGACGTGGGTATAGATAATAAATTTATTGGTCGCATACTACAGGCCTTATACAATCTAGTACTAAATCTAAAAATCAAGAATGACAAACAAATGCTAGTAGACACAGCATTACAAATACACAATCAATTCAAAAATATAAAATAATCGGAGAGCATAATATGAGAATAATATATTGTCATCATGCAGAGAGAGAAGTAAATCCACACAAACTAAGAAGCCAGGCTGATGATATAACATCTAATGGATTTAAAGATGCACAATTAGTAGCAGAAGCACTCAGCAATCAAAAGGTAACTGCTATATACACATCGGATTTTTATCGTTGCAAAAAGACTGCCCAAATACTCAATCAAACATTCGAAGTACCCGTTTATGAAGAACCTAGATTTAATGAAGTGGGTAGCGTCGAAGGCGAGTCTTGGAAGGCGTGCATCGAGAGAAATATTGCTGCTATCAATGATATACTCACCAAATACAATGATGATGCAACCATCATCTGTGTGACTAGTGGAGTAAATTTATCTGCCTTTGTCTGCGCCAATCTAGGACTCAAGCCATCAGATGACTTTCCTTTTATGGGAGCAACCAACTGTGCCCCTATAGAATTCTATTTCTCTACACCTACCCATTATAGAGAAGTCAAATTCGTACGTGATTACAAAGCATTGGAATATCGCAAAAACAAAAATTACATGGTACTCTCCCCTACCCAGAGTGAATTAAAAACATATCTGAGATATGAATTGCGTAGGCAGGCAGAACTCATGGATATATTTACCAAAAAAGCACCACGTGAAGATTACCTAATGAAACTAGGAGAATTGGAGAGAGCGCAAGACCTGGGCGAAGTAGAGACCAAAAAATATCTAACCAACAAACTAGCCATCGACACCATTCAATTAATCAAAGATATCTGTGCTACCGAGAATATTGACTTTGCTGGAATACAAACAACAACTGCACTAGACCTAAACGAAGAACAGTGTATTAAAAATTACACAGCCTACGTAGAAAGACTATTCTATCTAGACACAAAAACTAGCGATACGCTAATGCTAATATACTCTACTCTAGTATCATACATCAATTATAACGAATTACCATACGATGATGTAGTACAAACCACGGCACTTACAGAAGAGCAACAAGGCTCATTCTACAATGGCAAATTAATATATAGATTGAAATAATCTATGGACCAGCGATGCTGGTCTTTTTTTTATGCATATTATACCACCAAAGTAGACAAACTAACTATAAGCAAATGTTTGGGGATAATATATGAAAAAGAAAACAACATCATCAAAAAGTAAAACCAATAAACTACTGGCTATACTTACACTATGCACTCTAGGAGTAACGGTAATAATACTAGGACAATTCATGGTGCTAGACGATAATATCAATAAAACTATGCAACCAGGCACAGTCATCAATGGATACAATCTATCTGGCATGTCTAAAACAGACGCCAATGAATTGCTTAAAAACAAATTTAACGAGCGTGCAGAAGACTTCAAACTGACCATTCATGACAAAAACCACGAATGGACGTTAGATAAAGATGACTTTATTGTCAATAACGATATGCATTCAATCATCAATGCCAGTCAGAGTAAACTGGCATACCTAGGCCAAGAAGAAGAAAGAACCCTACATGCTCAATTCAATAGATCGGGTGGAAATATCAATGTTACATTCAATTATATATTCCAGGGACTAGACGATAAAATAAACGATATTATTGCATCTGTGGAGACTAGCCCCATCGATAGCACAATTACATTCGACCCATCTAGCAAAAAAATGTTTGACATATCGGAGAGCAAGGTGGGTAAACGTGTAGACAAAGTCAAACTATACAATAGTATCAACGAACAATTTTTAACTAGTGACCAAATAGATGTAGACATACCTTTTATCGAAGAACAACCCACCATTAGCAAAACATACAATGAAAATCTAACACAAAAAATATCATCATTTACCACCAATGTCTCCGATAGCACGGGTGGTAGAAAGCACAATGTAAAACTCGCCCTGTCTCAATTCGATGGTATGATAGTGGATCCTCACGAAACAATATCATTCAATGATGTGATAGGATCACAATCAACTGAAAATGGATATAAAAATGCAACAATAATATATAATGGTGAATTCACCGATGGTATTGGTGGTGGTATATGCCAAGCCAGTACAACACTATATAATGCCCTATTACTAGGTGGTGTGGAAATCAATGAAGTTCACCGTCATACCCTACCGGTAAGATATGTACCACTCGCACTTGATGCCATGGTTGCCGAATACACTAGCGATTTGAAATTTACCAATGTATCAGATTATCCTATATATATTCACACATATTCGGATAGCAATTCGGTCGGCGTAGATCTATACTCACATCCAACAGAGTATAAATATAAAACACGTAGCGAAACTCTGGAGACTATTCCATCATCTGGAGATAAAATTATACAAGATTATGATGGTAAATATTCTAGCAAAGTATTATTCAAAGGTGAGTATTTTAGGATTAGTTATCCTAAAGATGGGTATGAAGCAAAGGCATATCTACAGAAATATCTAGGAGATACTCTGGTAGATGAGACCGAAATTAGACACGAAATCTATCAAGCACAGCCGGGCGTGGTGGTCGAAGGAGTAGAAGACCTGCCTGCTGGAGTTTCGCCAATCGATTCTGGTGTAAAAATTATTTCCAATTAATTATTAAATCAATATGTATAAACGCCTACAAATATACATGCACATTATGTGTTTTTACACCCACAAAAACGTCCAAAACCATGTGGAAAACTCACAAAGTTATTCACATTTGGACGTTTTTTAGATTAAATATCGAAAATATTTCAAACATTTATTGTGGATAACTCGCAAATATATGTGGATAAGTGGATAACTTTTACCCTTTTACCCTGTTTTTTATGCAAAAATACGTAATAAAATGCAAATATTCATATTTATACATAATAATTTATAAAAATAAATGTGTGAATTTGTGGATAAGTGATTAAAGATAAAAAAAGAATGGCAAATGCCATTCTAATTTTCTTATAAACCTTCTGTAATTTCGTCGTCTACAGCACCTTTGATGGTCAGAGAAATTCTCTTTTTATTAAGGTCAATACCTATTACTTTTACCTTAACAACATCCCCAACTTTTAATACTTCACTTGGGTGTTTGATGTAGTCTTTGCTAATTTCGCTGATATGTACGAGACCGTCTTGGTGAACGGAAATGTCTACGAATACACCGAAGTCTATAACATTTCTAACTACACCAGTCATTACCATACCTACTTTTAGGTTTTCGATTCCTAATAACGCACTCTTTAAAACTGGTTTAGGTAGATCATCACGGACATCTCTACCAGGCTTTGCTAGTTCATTCGCAATATCAATAAGTGTTGGTGTTCCTACGCCTATAGATTTTGCTACCTTGTCAGCACCTTCTTTCTCAAGCATTTTAGGTAGTAATTGTAGATTATCCCCCTTAACATCTTTTATATCCAATTTGAAATATTTGAGTAGTTTATATGCAGTCTCATAGCTTTCTGGGTGTACGCCTGTATTATCTAGTACATTTTTACCACCATTAATACGCAAAAATCCTGCACATTGTTCGTAGGCTTTGTCGCCTAGTTTTGGCACATTCCTTAGTTCTTCACGAGTGGCGAATGCACCATTAGCTTCTCTATATTTCTCTATATTTTTAGCCACACCTGAGTTTAGTCCTGCTACGAATGATAGTAGGCTTGGGCTGGCTGTATTGACATCAACACCTACTGTATTGACACAATCTTCTACCACACCGTCCAAAACTTCGGTTAGTCTATTCTGTGGCATATCATGCTGGTATTGTCCTACACCGATAGACTTTACATCTATTTTAATCAGTTCGGCTAGTGGATCTTGTAGTCTTCTAGCGATAGATACCGCACTACGTAATGCTACGTCAAATGATGGGAATTCTGCAGCACCCAATTTGCTAGCACTATATACAGATGCACCTGCTTCATTAACGACTGCATATGTTACTTTTCTAGGGCAAGTCTTTATTAGATTTGCTACGAAAATTTCGCTCTCTTTTGTGGCAGTACCATTACCTATAGATATTACATCTACATCATGACGCATAATAAGCTGTGTCAGTTTGGCTGTTGCTTCTTCTATTTTATTCTGTGGTGGAGTTGGATATACGACAGCAGTATCCAATACCTTTCCATTACTGTCTATAACTGCAATTTTACAACCCGTCCTATATGCTGGATCTAGTCCTAAAATAACCTTACCCTTCAAAGGTGGTTGCATGAGTAATGGTTTTAGGTTTACTTCGAACATTTTAATTGCCTGTTCATTTGCTTTATCCGTAAGATCAGACCTTACTTCTCTCTCTATGCTTGGGAAAATAAGTCTATCATAACTATCCAAACATACTTCTTTTAGCAAATCTTCGAATGGGCTATTTTTAATAATTATGGAGTCTTCTACGAGTCCATGAGCAATCTCATCATTTAGAGTAAGACTAACTTTGAGTACTTCTTCTTTTTCACCACGATTGATGGCTAGTATTCTATGAGATGGTAGAGTTTTAATCTCGGAATTGTAATTTTTATACATCTCATACGTTGGAGCCGTCTCTTTGGTTTCATCAAATTTACATTGAATAAAGCCCTTTTCTACCAATGCTTCACGTAATGCCTTACGTAGATTTGCATTATCAGATATCATCTCGGCAATAATATCTTTTGCCCCCTGGAGAGCTTCTTCGGCTGTGTTTACTTCTTTCTCTGGATTTATATATTTAGCACACTCTGCCATTAGGTCAAAAGGCTTTTGGGCAACAATCTTATTTGCCAATTCTTGTAGACCTTTTGCAATAGCAATAGATGCTCTGGTTTTTCTTTTAGGCTTGAATGGTCTATAAATATCTTCCACTTCTGTGAGTGTTACCGCATCAGATAGAGCCTTCTCTATCTCTTCGGTCATATTACCTTGTTCGGTAATCAAATTTGCGACTTCTTCTTTTCTTTTGTTTAAATTTCTCAAATATTTCAGTCTATCATCGAATGCACGTAGTGTCTGGTCATCACAACTACCAGTAAGCTCCTTTCTGTATCTGGCAATGAATGGGATTGTGCAACCTTCGTCTAAAAGACTAATAATATTATTCGTATGATTGAGAGTTAGACCCAATTCCATACTTAATTCTTTTGCTATATCCATAAAATACCTGCTTTGTCATTTTTGATGTAATATTATCACACATCACATCTAGTATAATTATATCAAAATATCGCTTTTTTTACAAATAATTTAGCAAGAATTGATACAAATATTACGCAATATTTAATGGTAATAATATAATAAAATTTTGGCTATTTACAAATTGCTAAATATCTGCTAAAATATATATAATATAAATGTGTGCACACGCATGCACAAAAGGAGCCTTCTATGCAACCAATAAATTATCACAGTGTAGATCATCAATTAATCAATATACCAGGAACACCACTATATCGTAAATTGGTAATAGTAGGTGTAGAAAGAAGTGGTGCTAAAAGATATTTGGATTATCTAGCATCAAAGACGCCCGACATTATATACGAACACGATCCCAAAGCAGATGGTAAAGTATTCAAATATGGCATGATGCTATATAAGAAAGACCCAGGGATGTCAATGGAAGATTTTAGGCAAGGTATAAAGGACGAAATCATTGAACCAGTTTACTCAAAACCAATATGTACAGATGACAAACAAGACTATACTATAGATGACAATGGAAATATGGTTTTACGTAAATATGGTTTCGACCTTGATGAGCATAAAAGACCAGGTGGCAATTTGATTTTGCATAAAGATGGTACTGTCGTTAGAGATATTACAGGTTTGGACTTTATATCTAGACACAATGCCTTTGGATTTTATCCTATAGAAATATACAGGAATGAATTTAATTCTAGAACAGGTAGATATACCACTGTTGATTGCGAATACAATTTCTTGGACCCAAATGGCTCAAGGGTTTCGGTAAATTCATTTAGAAGGGAAGATCCCCCTAGCATTACACCTGTCAACCACAAATTTACTTTCAAAGAAGGTACTCATTTATTCATAGATAAAAAACACGGCATCAATCCTACAGGATATGTGTACAGTGATAAAAACGAAGTACGTTTCTTCCCATCGCCTGCTGCACTTCTAATTGCCAATAGAATGGATATGGGTGAAGGCCACACAGGCACAGGATTCATTGCCGACGAAACACCATATCTACGTGCTTTTTACGAGAGAGTATTACAACTAGATGGTGTTGAAAGCAAAATATATTCACTACTTAAAAGTGGTAAAATTGACAATGATGCTTATAAGAAAATTACAAAACAATTAGAAGAAGAAAGATATCTAATAGATAATTTCAGAAGTACACTAGAAACGGATGCAGACAGAGAAGTACGCAGACAAGTAATTATGGAAAAAATTGCTGAAGACTCCGTAATGTAAAAACAAAAAAACACTATACCAATAGTGTTTTTTTTATTTTATATCCTAGTCAACGTAGTCTATTACTAGACATCTATTAGGCTCATTACCTTCAGAGTGAGTACCTATATGCTCAATATTGGATAGAGCATAGTGGATAGCCTTTCTCTCAAATGAATTCATAGGCTCAAGTTTAATACTACGCTTGGTAGTAAGTACCTTTTTAGCCATCTTCTCGGCAAGAGATTCTACAGTCTCTTGTCTTTTTCTACGATAATTCTCTACATCAATATAAACTTTTTTATGATAGTCTTTTACCCTATTTCTAACAATGGTATTTAGGATATACTGTACTGCTTCTAGAGTTTCGCCATGGTATCCTATTAGATTGTTGATATTATCTCCACTTACTTTGAATATAATATCTCCATTTCTAATGCCCCTAGATACTGCACCTTCTATCTGCATATGCTTGAGCAGATTCTCTAGGAATTCGGTTACCACTTTGGTTACTTCTTCTACGCCTTCGGTAGATATGTCTTGGATTTCTTCTTCGTTGGTTGTTTTAACTAGTTTTACTTCGGCTTTTTTCTTGTTGTTCTTTAGATACTCTTGTCTTTCGTTGTCATCAGCAAAAGTATAAATCTCTACAACTGCTTTTTTCAGCATACTACCTTCGAATACAACTTTGACTTCTACGTCATCTCTTTTGAGCCCCAACATCTGTAGGCCTTTTTCTACTGCCTGGTCGACAGTCTTTGCTGATACTTCTATATTTCTCATACATTACTTCCTTTTTCTATTGTAAGATGCTAGATATTTATTCTGTTGTCTTTTGATAGACTCAAATTCCAACATATCTGCAAACATTGTTACTAGTGGACTAGTAATGAGTGTAATGAGTGCACCTGCTACGATATATAGACCAAATGCTGCATTATTGAATATAGTAAATAACATCATAATTACAGGCATTACTAGAGTCATTATTTTATTGGATTTATTCACAGTCAAGCTGGTATCTATACCTTGCTTTTTTGCTTTTGCCTTTGTAATCCAATCATTAACTGCCATAGATAGATAACTAGTACCTGCTGCAAGTATTGCTAGGATAAAGAAACCATTTTGTTTACGTTCTCCACCTTTTACTTCGCCCATAACTAGTGTATATTCTTCTTCTAATACAGTTTCTTTAGAAAGTTTAGATTTATTTATGAAATCATTATAAGACATTACAGGGCTAGTAGTAGTATCTGGCAACCAGATATTCTCTATCCATAAAAATCCCGTCTTGGTACTAGTATAAGCCTGCTCTGCCTTTTCATTGGCTGTAGCCACGTGAGCTTCTTTCTCTGTATCTGTTAGAGCATTATATTGATCCATAGCAGTAGTGCCTTCTGGTAGATTGTCTACATCTATACCATATTCGGCGAAATACTCCTGTCTAACAGTCATATACTGCTCGGCAATCTTATATTGAGATATATTATTGAGTGATGCGAATAATGTCCAGAATACTACCATGGTAAATACCAAATATAATAGCATTCCTAGGCAAGTACCAGTCACACTATAATTATGGGACTTATATAGTTCCATAGTTTTCTGATTCTTTAGATTAGGATCATTAGCGTATTTCTGGTTAATTTTATCTAATTCTGGTTTCATCTCGTTCTGAATACGACTACTCTTTTTAGAAGTATAACGATTGATGAAATCAAAAGGAACCATAACTAATTTAATAATAATGGTTATGAGTATTAGGGCTAACGCATAGTCTTTTACGGCAGATTCTAACCCAAAGACTATATTGCTCCAAAACCCTACTGGTTTGGTTATAGCACTTAGTAAGTCCATTTCCTTTCTCCTTTAATATTAAGTGGCACATAGTCTATACCACCTTTTTTACCCGGCCTACAACGGCATATTCGTTTTATACCCAATATAAAACCTTTGAATATACCCCATTCTCTTATTGCAAGCACCATATAAGTAGAACAACTAGGATAATACCTGCAGGTATGTGGTATTAGTGGACTAATACACCATTTGTAGATATATACGGGTATCAAAAATGCAATTCTAGCAGTATGTACTAGGGCATCATATATCTCTTTTAGTCCCATATCTATTTACCCGATATAAGATTTGATTTGGCGATAACAACATTCATTTGCTCACGTATGTCGTTTAGTTTGAGAGTCTCTATACCAGCCTTAGCAATAAAGACAATATTGTAATTGTCTGGTAGTCTACCTATATATTCTCTAGCAATTACTCTCATTCGTCTTTTAACTAGATTTCTAGTGTGGGCTTTGCCTATCTTTTTTGCAACAGAAAAACCAATTTTTAATTTTCTATTTTTCGTAGGTAAATACACCATAGTAATGCTAGACGCATGACATGCCTTGCCATTGCTATATAGGTAAGTAAACTCTTTACGCTTTTTGAGTCTATTTTCACTTTTTAGCATGATACACCTTATACATAAAAACTAAAAGTGTCGTACATAAAAAATGCAGACACTACACAAAAATCAATTAAGCAGTAAGTTGCTTTCTACCACGATTTCTTCTGTTCTTTAAAACCTTTTTGCCACCTTTAGTTTTCATTCTTGCACGAAAACCATGAACTTTGCTTCTTTGTCTTTTCTTAGGTTGATAAGTTCTTTTCATATATGTAATCCTTCCTTTAATATTTATCTAAAAAATCTGCAAAAGTAGCATGGTTGCAATGCAGAATTTTTCATAAGTTAATGTGCTATATATAAAATAGCCTAATTAGTATAATAAATAATAGTGTAATTGTCAACAATAATTTAAAAAAATACCCACCCTAAAATACAACAAAATATCTTGTTTTACATATTTTTTATATTTTTTTAACACAAAAAAAGTCCCATTAATATGAGACTTTTTAATTATTATCTACCACCGGCGATTGTTAGAGATTCTAGATAATCGTACAGATCTCCCTGGTGTGCCAAGAATTTTACCTGGTATGCAGATTTACCTTCTGTCTTATCTGTAACTAGGTACATTGTGCATTCGCCAAATTCTGTATCGTTGATTACTGGCAAAACTATCTGATCGTATTTAACCTCTTTTACAAAAGAACTATCATCTTTATAAACTTCACCATTCAATTCTAGTGTTTGAGTCTCTAAGAAATTGAATACTAGGCAAACTTTTGCATCATCTCTAATGGTGTTTATATTGCTATATGCTGTGCTTGTAACTTTAACTTTGTATTTAAGTGTTCCTTGGAATATTTCGCTGAGAAGATTGGCTTTAAATGATTCTTTATGTTTCTCTCCAATAGTATTGAAAATAGCATTATTTTTCTCATTACCATCTTCCAAATAGTAGGTAGCCGAACCATTGGAATTGTACACATCTACATAGTCATAATTGGCTGGTAGTGGATTGTATAGAGGATTTTTTACACAAGCAAGTGTAATAGTTGCTGCCACCAATAATAGCACTAGGGTGATTATCACGATAGATATTACTTTTTTGATTGTATTAGTTTTCATACTGTCTTCCTTTTCGTTGTCTGAGACCTTAGGTCTTTAATATTAAAAGAATATTACAAAAACGCTAATTAGTCAAACAAATTAATCTTCTTTATTGCTTTGGTCAGTTTCTTTTTTCTTGGTAGTTGATTTTTTTGCAGTAGACTTTTTGGTAGTCTTTTTAGCAGTTGTGGATTTTTTCTTTGTAGCAGATTTTTTGGTAGGTTTTTTAGCCACTTCTTCTGTGGCAGGTGCATTCTCTACATTAGATGTTTCTGTCACACTATTTTCCATCTTTTCTGCTTCTGCCTTTTCGGCAGCCTGAGCCGCTTCTTTTTCTGCAAAATATTTATCTTTCGCCTCTATATTTTTGCTATATTCAGCCTTGATTCTGGCGAATTCTTCATCGCCAATAATACCTGCTTCTTTTAGGGCTTCGGCTGTCTTGATTTTTAATTCAGACACTTTTTCCTGTTTGAGCATTTCTTGCTCTTTACGGATGGCGTCTTCTTTCTCTTTTCTCTGTTGCTCTTTTTCGTGCAATCTATTTATTATTTCCTGGCTATCCTTACCTGCAATAAGTTCGTCTACTTCTTCTGTATAGATAGTCTCTTCTGACAATAGAAGCGTCGCCATATTGTCTAGCAATTCTCTCTTGCTACCGAGTAATGCTTTTGCTTTCAAATAATTTTTATCTAGTAGTGATTTGATTTCTTCATCAATTATTCTAGCAGTATCATCACTATATTGATTTTGAACCTGATAGTCACGACCAATGAATACTTCACTATTTTTACCGAAACTCATAAATCCGAGTTTCTCACTCATACCCCACTCTACTATCATCTTTCTAGCGAGTTCGGTTGCACGTTGAATATCACTACTAGCACCAGCAGTAATATCTCCGAAAACTAGTTCTTCTGCAATTCTACCACCCATCATCATGCATAGTCTATTGCAGAGTTTATTGTAACTATAATGTGCATCATCATCACTAGGACGAATACTGGTATATCCACCAGCCATTCCCCTAGGAATAATTGATACTTCGTGGACTGTGTCGCCACAATCCATAAATTTGGCAATAATTGCATGACCAGATTCGTGGTATGCAGTAAGTTTTCTATCATTTTCTGTGACCAATCTAGACTTTTTCTGTGGTCCCATGGTTACTTTATTGATACCTTCTGTAATATCTTCCATGGTAATAGTAAGTCTACCATCTCTAGCCGCCAAAATGGCTGCTTCATTCAAGAAATTCTCAATATCTGCACCAGTAAATCCTACAGTTAGTCTAGCAATATCTTGGAAATTAACCGATTGTTCAATAGGTTTGTTTTTAGCGTGGATTCTAATAATTCCTTCTCTACCTTTTACATCAGGCACATTTACATATATTTGTCTATCAAATCTGCCCGGTCTCAAAAGTGCTGGGTCTAATACATCTGCTCTATTGGTAGCAGCCAATATTATGATACCCGAGTTGCTATCAAATCCGTCCATTTCTACTAACAACTGGTTGAGTGTTTGCTCTCTCTCGTCATTACCGCCACCTAGACCTGCACCACGCTGTCTACCTACGGCGTCTATTTCATCAATGAATACGATACAAGGTGCATTCTTTTTGGCAGTCTCGAATAAATCTCTTACCCTGCTAGCACCCACACCTACATATAATTCTACAAAGTCACTACCAGAAATACTGAAGAATGGAACATTACTTTCTCCTGCCACAGCCTTGGCAAGTAGTGTTTTACCAGTACCAGGATTACCTACTAGGAGAATACCCTTTGGAATTCTAGCACCCAGCGCTCTAAATTTGGCAGGGTCTTTTAAAAATTCTACTATTTCTTTTGTTTCTTCTTTTTCTTCTTCTGCTCCGGCTATGTCGCTGAATCTTACACTACATTTCTCTACCATTCTAGCCCTATTTCTAGTGAAAGCATTTGCTCCATTACCCTTAACAGAGAACATTTTGAAGATAACAAAACCTATCATAATAACTATTACGCCTAGAGACAAATAAGGTAACATTCTCTCAAAGAAACTAGTCGTAGGATTGTCTTTGGTATAATTAATCTGATGCAGAGTTTTGTATGCTTCAAATTCAGCATCTGTCATAGTCTCTTTTACTATTACATCGCCACGTTTGAATTCGTAGTCTTTTGTATTATTGCTAGCTGCACGAACTTTGGCATTAAATACGTCTATAAAAGTAAGGTCGGAATATGCATTGTATGTGAAATTAAAATCGGCAAATTTAGGGAATCTCTTATTCTCAACATTCGACGTCACTAGTCGGATATAACCATTACCGCCAGAGACGTAAATATCTCTAACGTATCCCGTTTCCACCTTTTCTATTTCAGTGCCATTCAATTTCTCATAGTAACCCAATTCTACTACATCTTGTACTTGGTTGATGTACAGATTGCTACCAGGATTACCTAGATTGGCAATGTACACCATTACGGCGAAAATAAGTATGAATACTACTATGAGTCCAATATTCCTTGCCTTGTTGCTTCGCTTATTCAAAATTAACCTCCAGGAATTTTAAGATGGCGTTTTCACCATTCAAAAAATCTAATATATTCAAAATTGCTCCAGATTTGAGCATGAATATAATATCATAAAAATATATTATTTTACAAGTTTTTTTCGTAATATTTTGAATTTTGCCCGAAATTACTTCCTATTTTTGTCGAAACTACGGACATGGCCATAGCAATACCCCTGGCTATAGCCTGTGCCAGATCGGATACAATTTTAAATTTGGTAGTGGACAAATGTAATTCTTTGGCACGTCTAGCCACCACACCCAATATAGAGAAATCTCCCACTCTCCTAATAGGCAAAATCCTACCCATTCCTGCATAACTACTATCGGTCACAATCATATCCCCCACATCACTACCCAAAGTCGCATCTATGAGTATGATTTGAGAGTGTGGATGTTCGGTCTCTACATAGTGTATTGCTTGCATCAAATTTGTAGCATTAATATTATAATCCAGACCACCATAAATATAGGCATAAATATTATATCGTTTTTTAAGAATTTCGGCTATAATTGGGGCTAAACTGTCACAGACGAATTTGTCACAACCGACACATAAAAACACCGGAATTGAATTGGCTTTTAGCCTGCTATAAATGTCGTATGCAAATGCCTTTATTTCATCATCATTTTGCCTATATTTTTTCATGTACCACTTCCATTTTATTTTTCTAAATATTGGTCAAAAATCTGAATATGTAAACGGTGAATGTGTACAAAAAAAAATAATAACTGGCATTACAACCACATCATAGTGCCCTATATTATACGTAATAATGCAGTAAATTTAAAAAAATATAAAAAATCTCTACTACATTAAATGACAAAATGTTTTATTCGTGGTATCATGTAATGTATAGAATTGTATTTACAATCGACTAGTTGTGTGAGGAATGAATATGTGGAAATATATTATTGACGGCATATTAATAGCAATCATTGTTATTTTTGCTCTCATTGGAGTAGCAAAAGGTTTCTTTGATGGTTTGCTGGGATTACTAGGTACAGGCATATCTCTGATAGGCTCTGTTTTTCTAGCAAAATATGTTGCAAATTTCTTCAATAAAATTTTTAATTTCGAGGGTTCACTACTCGCCGAAATTAATAAGGCTAAACCAGAAGGATCTGTATCGTTCTTCGGCGGAGCATTCTCTTTTTCAAATGAAAAAGTCGCGAAATTTGCCGTGTGGCTAATAACTGTGATTATACTATTCCTTGTATTCAAACTAGCAATATTCATTCTAGCAAAGATATTTGAGAATGTAACAAAATCCAGCCCTACCATCAGTGGTATGAATAGACTATTCGGTATGGTATTCGGTATTTTGCAAGGTGGCGCAGTAGTCGTAGTATTACTAGCACTCACCTGCCTAGCATCTCAGATACCTGTCATAGGCACGACTATTACAGATAAAATTGGGGAAACTACAATTACCAAATGGTCTTACAATTATGTAGAAGATTTCTGTGAGAAGAATCTGACACAAGAGAAAGTAAACGACATAGTATCCAGAATAGCCAGTCAAACCAACTCAGAAGATTCTACAGAGACTCCTGAAGAAACCCCTACTGAGAACCCAGAAAGCACACCAGAGAATACACCAGATGAGATAGGTGGCGGAGAATAAGATAAAAACCAAAATATATGAAAAGGTGAAAAGATGGAAGCAGATCAATCTATGACTCTAAAAGATTTGCCAGTAAATACTAGGAATTACACAATCATTGACAATATTACAGGCAAACCTATCGATCAGGCGAATTATTCGCTAACAATCGATCCAGAAGTTATCAAAAAACTCAATAAGTTGAAGATAGTTAATGAAGAAAAAGTCAAGCAGGCAGCACTGCGTGGTCAATACGAAGATACTAACTTGGTTAGTACCTTTACCCCTACGGATAATGCAGTATTTACCCCATTGTACGAAGGCGAATACATAGACTACCATGACTTTGTAGATAATACAGATAAAGAAGAAAAAGCAGCCGAAGAAGCCACAGAAACTACCGAAACAGAAGAAGAAACACCAGTAGTAGAACAAGAAGAAGATGCTTATGCTCCTACCGAAGTGGTTCGTTCGGACAATCTACTAGATAGAGTTGTGGCTAGAGATCCTAGCACCATTCCACAAGAAGCCGAAGAAACTCCAGAAGAGCAAGTACCTGAAACCGACTACATTACTACTGCAAACACGGTATTTGATGAAAAGGATATCAATCCAGATACGGTAAATCAACCGGTAGACAATAGCACATTTACAGCCGAAATGACAGGTCTACAACAGGCCAGCGAACAAATAGTACAGATAGATACAAATAAACTAGGCCCTGCTATCAAACCACCTAAGGAAGCAAAACCAGGAACGGAAAAAATCAAACTCGACAAACAAGAGATAGTAGAAGGCAAAGGTGTTGCATGGCTAGCATATTTACTATTCTTTATACCACTACTTTTCAGGGGTAAAAATAGATTTGTTAGACTACATGCCAATGAAGGATTAGAGCTCAATATTATGGAAATATTGGGAGTTGCCCTTACCCTACCATTCCTACTTGTAAAGACTCTAACAGGAACCCTACAAACAGTATCTTTGGTAGCAGCAATCGTGGGCGCATCAATACTAGGTGCCTGTGCATTGACTATTATCCCTATGATGGTAGTTGCTATGTGTGGAGTTCAATTCCAGATACCATGGTTATGGCGTAAACGTATGATACACGTATCCACCGAAAGATAATAAAAAAGACTCGATTTACGAGTCTTTTTTTATTTCATAAATGAATTTTATGGTGTTATAGGAGTAATAGGTGTAATAGGTGTAATAGGTACTATAATTGGTCCATATACCACAAAGCATCTATCTTCGCCATCAACCTTAAACTTATATCCACTAGCACTCCTATTGGTTTTCAGGTCAGAATACACGCCATTTTCGCCTATTAATGCATCTACAAAGCCTTTGCTAATAGTTTTATTAAAGTCGTCAGATGAGCCGATTTTTACTATTATATTGAGAGTTTTAAAAATATTCTCGGTTTGGTCTGGTTTTAGATTATTAATAATAAGTCCTTTGCTTATAAGTTCATAGCCAAATTCATTCTCGGCAGTATCAGGCATAATAATCTCTACACTAGAAGAAACATACAATTCATCTGGAATACCCTTCCTAATCCAATTAAATGGGAATGACTCCATTTTTTCTTTTTTCAATTTGGTTAGGTCAACCTTGAATATAATATTGAAATCTGTCAATTTGCTACTAGCAGAGTCTTCTGGAATATTATCAAAGCGAATCTGAACAATCTCAAATCCATAGTCTAATAAATTGACTTCGCTAGAGCCGAAACTAACTTTCATACCATCAGCGCTATTCTGGATAGAATCATTGATGTATGCTGCGAGCTCTCTATCAGTATAATTGAGCAATTCACCCGAAAGCAATGGTGTGGTATTATCAATGCTTGATTGTGCACTTTCCAGATCTTCCTGAGTCCAAGGATTTGTGATGAGTTCATCTTTTTTGATTGGTTCATTCAGTATTTTGATTTGTTTATATACTTCTATCATATTGACCTGATAACGCACGTATATAAATACACCCGCAACAGCCAAAAGGGCAGCAATGGATAAACATGTACTAATAACCCATATAATAATTCTCAACCAAATTGGTTTTCTACCTGCCATATATTTTTACTCCACATATTTTTTTTATAATATTAACACACGATTTGACGTTTGTACAACTATTTTATTATTTTTTCCCAGCTAAACTCATTCCTACCGAAATGCCCATAGCATGCAGTTTGTTTGAATATAGGCTCATTGAGATGCAGTGTAGTAATCATATTGCTGAGACTAAAATTAAAATTGTCGTCCACATATTTATATATCACAGACATATCTACCATATTAGTGCCAAATGTATCTATGTAGACACTAACTGCATTCTCCACACCTATTGCATAAGACACCTGTATTTCACATTTGTGTGCCAATTTGTGCGCAACAATATTTTTGGCAACGAATCTCGCATAATATGCACCCGATCTATCCACTTTGGTAGCATTCTTGGAACTAAAACAGCCACCACCTACTCTGCCCACACCACCATAGGTGTCTACAACAATCTTTCTGCCTACACAGCCACTATCACCGAAACTTCCCCATATAGTAAATTTACCACCTGGATTGACTAAACATCTAGTACAAGAACTATCTAGATAATTATATTTATGCAATACTTTATTTATCACCTTATCCATAATAGTCTTACGTAGCTTCTCTATAGATACACTCTCATCATGAGATGCACTAATAACTACTGTATCAATAGCCACAGGTGTGTCTTCATCATATACTACAGTTACCTGACTTTTGGCATCGGCATGATATCCACTATTGGTCTTACGGAATTTCTCATATTCTCTCATTAGGTCATGGGCAATAATAATAGGGGTTGGCATGTATTCTGGTGTCTCGTCGGTAGCATAGCCGTACATAATACCCTGATCTCCTGCCGACAATTTATCTTTATGCACAGCACTAGATATATCTACACTCTGCTGGCTAATCTCTTTGACTATAGTAAAGTCACAGGTGTACCCTATATCTCTAAGGATATCTCGTGCCACCCTATCATAATCAATAGATGCAGTGGTTGTCGCTTCACCATATATAAATAGTTTATTATTTTTGATGGCACACTCCACTGCCATCTGTGCATTCGCATCTTGACGTAATGCTTCGTCAAGAATCGCATCGGCTATCACATCACACGTTTTATCCGGATGTCCAATATTCACCGATTCACTAGTAATTAATTTCATAAAATTTCTCCGTAGTAATTATTTCCATATATAAGTAAAAACAAAAAATACCCATCACTCGATGGGTATAATATTCACAGAATTAATTATCTCCATCGATCAGCCTTTAGCACCTTGCGATATGACAGGTTGCTGTGTGGTCATCGGGGCTGTCCCTAACACACTCTATATGGATAATTCTATTTTAACATAAAATATTTTTTTGTAAAGTGAAATGTCAAAAATTTTAATTGACATTATATGTATCTGTAGGTACATCAGAAACCTTGACAGATTCTTTCTTTCTCTTTTTAGATCTAATAATGATACCTACAATGATTATTCCTAGCAATAATACACCAACACTTATAGCAATAATAAGTCCCATATTCACAGGTTCAAAGTCTTCGGTAATGATGAATTCATCACCCAATCTATCTACCTTAAATACATAGTAACCATCTTCTTTGCTAACTGCTATCTGTGTTACTTCATCACCATTTACTCTATAAATGTATGCCTGATCACTTTTACCATTTGCTTTTACTTTGATTGTATAAACACACTTATTGTCAGAAACTTCTTCTTCTGTGTCTGAAACTAGTGTATATTTTGACAAAACCTTTTGACCATGATATTTATTGTCTGCATCTAGTTTTACCAGACTCACACTTCTAGCACGTTCGGAGAATGTAGCATCTGCACTCTCTACAGAGTAATTATCATTCTCTAATACAAATTTATTTTCTATCCTGATAATGCCACTAACAGAGCCTGCGAAATTATCGTCAATAATATTTATTCTGAAATTATATTCTCCAACTTCGACTGGAATAATATCATTCTCAAATTCGTAAACGATATTAGAATCTAGCACGCCAGTATTTTTATCATAATAGTAGATTGGGAATTTGGTCTCACCATCATATACAAAATTATTGTCGCCTAGTGTAATATACACTTGTTGTTTTTCTATTGTAAGAGTAGCAACATTACTTCTGCAACCATTATAATTAGCATTACCATCGAAGAATGCTTGTATCTCATACACACCAGCATTTACCATTTCATCTACCACAAAACCATTTAGTTTATAAACGTAAGTAATGCCATCAAATTCATCGGTAGTAATAGTGTGTGCTTTGCCATCATATACGCAGGTGTCGTTTACCAAATGCAAACTAGATGCTGCACGTGTAATGGTATATACACCGATATTTACATTTACTACAGTATAATTGTCGTCATTAGATAATTGATATGATATCTCATACTCGCCAGCATTGTTGCCTTCTGCACGCCAGATTTGCACACCTATACGGTCGTCATTTTTAAGTCCTGTAATACTATATGTGAATGGCACTGCAACTCCACCATATACTTGCGATTTGCTATCAATAATAATTCCAATCTCGGCCTTGGTAATTGTAAGCACATTACCTACATATTCCAGATTGTAATTATCATTATTTAGAGTACCTACTAGGATATCGTATGTACCAACATTCTCTCCTACTACTCTAGTTAGACTGCCAGATAGAGTATCTCCATTTATTAGCCCTACAGTATCATATTCTAGTGTTTCTGTCTCGCCATATACTTTGTACGAAGCATGTGCTGTAATGGTGGCATTCTTTCTACCTATGGTATATACACCATTATTCACAATTAGATTATAATTATCGCTATCCAGAGTACCTGCCGTGATAGCATACTCACCCACAGTATCACCGGCAACTCTTGTAATATTACCTGTAATACCACTCTCATCACAAGGTGTTACTATAGTATATGTAAGTTCTGCACTTTCGCCGTATGTAACATATTTATCATCAATATCTATTACCACGTCCATTGGGACAATTTCTAGTGTAGATGATTTGTATAGAATACTATAATTGCTATGAGTAATAGTACCTAGCAAGATATCATACGAGCCTACATTCTCGCCCAACACTCTAGTTAGACTGCCCGACAAAACATCATCTCCTATCAAATGGTCTACCATCACTCCATTCATTACAATTTTATAAGTAAGTTCTGGATCAGCATCTGAATAGGTTTTTGTCTTTTTCTCTGCTACGACTATTATATTTTTAGGTGTAATTTTGAAATATGCTCCAGAGTAATCTAGGACATACCTATCACTACTGAAACTCTCAATATCAATGTAATATACTCCAACACTCTCGCCTACTGCTCTAGACAAAAGCACTTCTACATTATCATCATTGACTAGATTTTCTACATCATAAGTGAGTACACCTTCTGCATCTCCATAAGATTTTGCTTGACCAGAATGTGCTATAACATACGCCGTTCTTTTTTCTACAGTAATATGCCCTGTAGCACTACCCACGTAATTATCATCGTCTAATACCAAAGTCCAATCATACTCGCCTACCATACTAGTATCTGTAGTCAATTCTCCACCAATATAGTAATTAATAGTATAATTTGGAGTACCATTGATTGTTATCTCTACATTATTATTTTCGCCATTATATACAAATGTGTCGTTTACCACGTCTACAACTATTTGTAATGGCACTATCTCTACTATTTTTTCATTATTAATTATTACATAATTAGCATCAGTAGAAACAAATTCTATATTATATTCGCCAACATTTATTAGTGGTGTTATTTCACCAGCCTGACAACTTGCAAATGTGTGGCTAATCTCTCTAGATAGAGTATATTCTATATCTATTTCTTCGCCATTATATGTATATTCATTTACAATATCCAATACATCTATCTGCATTGGCAATACTGTAAATGTATTATTCTCTAGAATAACCACATAATTGGCATTTAGCGATACAATACTATACTCATATTCGCCAACATTCAATATATCATCTACAGTATATTCACTCTCTATATCTTCGGATAGAGTATATACGAATGTCTGTATTTCTCCAGTATATGTGTAGTCATTTACAGATGTCACATATGTAGGCTTAGGTGCTACTACGATTGTATTATTCATTACTACCGAAACTTCGTAATTGGAGTTTTTAGGTCTAAAGCCCACCATATACACACCAGCATTAATAATGTCCGTAATATTGCCACCCACAGAATAATCCATATCTGCATCGGTTAGGGCTACTGGATTGCCATTCTCGTCGGTTATATTGTATGTTAGTCGAATAGGATTGCTAGTATATGTATAGTCATTTTCGGTAATATTGACGTACAATTCTATAGGTAATACTACTACTGTGATGTCACTATTAATAATTACATAATTTTCATCTAGTGATACAGGTCTCAGAATATAATTGCCAGCATTAATCAAATCGGTATTTATATCACCTATGTAGTATCTGAGCTCTATCTCAAAATCTTCAAAAGGTACATAAGATACTGTATGTGCCACACCTGTATATCTAAATGTGGTCTCGCCTGTATAGGTCATAGTCTGTGGACTAGGAACTACGTCTATATCAAATGTGCCACTACCTATGTAATTATCATTCTCACAAGACCATGTTACAGTATAATTACCTGCATTGTATAATTCGGTACCTTTACCAGAATAGGTTAATGCAACATCTAGACTATTCTGAATATTCTCATCTACATCAAAATAATATATTGGGCTCAATCCGCCATCTTTATTAAATACATACTCGTCTACATAATCTTCCACACTAAGCACATATTTTAGTCTAATATTGACATTGTCGCTACCAGTAGTGGTAATTGTGCAAGACTCGTGTGTGGCATCAATATTATTGCCATTATGGGTAGCAGTAGCATAAGTGTACCCAGCCTGGCATGTGTATCTTATCTCTACTTCTTTGCCAGTAAGTGAATAGTATTTATACACCCCACCTTCTAGTCTGGCTTCTGCACCAACTATATTTTCTAATGTTCCGTTTATTATATTTACATGTATCTCATATAGTGGTTCGTTTACATTGAATGTCCTAGTCACTGTATTGGTAGTATTTGAGCCATGTCCTACAGCATCTGTTGCATAGTAAACTACATCAAATACTCCATTATCTTCTATATCAAAACTATCTGTACCAAAATTAAGAGTACCCGTCTGCAATACTTCATTCTCGCCATGTCTATGCAATTCATAATGTAATGTCTCTGCACTGAGATTGTCGAATACATAACTAGAATTAACCACTATATGTCTGCTAGCAAATTCATCATCCATAGTGATGCTAGGAGTATTTACATCTACAGTATCTATTCTGAAATCTGTTTTATTATAGGTCCTAGTAGCACTATTACCAGATGCATCTGTCATGACAACTGTATATTCATCTACATTAGGACTGGCTGTAAATTCGTAAGTATTTACATTATTATTATTGGAATTGGTGGCCGTAAGTGCTGTACCATTTACGGTAACACTTTTAATACCACTCATATATGTCTGGCTACCACCATGGTTATCAGCGACAGTCAGAGTGATAGTTTTATTAGCATTTACCCAAGTATTATCGAAACTAATATCGGATACATTAGGAGCAATAGTGTCTAGTGATGTAAAGGTAATATATGGAGTTTTCACATATAATTGGTTTTTTCTTCCGAAAAAATCTCCACTAGTACGTTCTGTTACAAATACAACCATAAACGTATCTGTCGTTATTCTGTGGCTACTATCATTACCTAGAGCCAGAGTCTTGGTAGACCATGAGCTACTAGTTTCAGCCGACGTTGTTCTACTGGACGACGTACTGCTAAGTCCAGAATAATCTGTACTAGAATATGAGCCATTATAGAAACCTACAGCCACATTCTCTTTATTGGATTTAACCTGTGCAGTAAGTGTAGCCACTAGGCAATTTCTATCTGCCATATCTTTCAAGCCATTCGAAATGCTAAATATGGTCGAAACTCTAGAATTTCTCTTTGAAGTACTGGTACTACTACCATAAGCCGTATGTATCGTATAATCGTCACCAACGTATTCAAACGTTGCCACCGGATCTACATAACTTTGATTGTCTATACTTGCACAATTAGTTGCCTTGATGGTATACATTTGTTCTGTAGTAGTTGCATTGCCGTATAGATTGTATCTAGTATTGAGAGCAGTCATCGTGCTTTTGAATGAAGCAGGATTGGTTGATTGCGTTTTGAATGTAAAATTTGTTCCTTGATCACTTAGGCTAGCGTATGCCACATAGGCTGGCGAAAAGAGAATTACTAGAGATGCTAGTAATATTAGCACTATTGATAATTTAATTTTTAAACCAAATTTTTTCATAATACATATCTCCTATCGTCATAGATGTATAGGTCAGTAGGACTAATATAAGAAATTTTAGTGTTTGGCAATGTAGGCATTGCTACAGCATTCGCTATAGTCGATGCCGTACTCAAATCTATTGGAGTAATAGGCTGATCCATATATGTAGTATAGAAATAATAACTAATGTCGCCATCTGTACTTACATCAAAGCCCTTTGCAGTAACCGTATATGTCTCGCTTATATCCATCTGTTTGATAAAGCCACTATTATTAATCTCGTATTTGAGTTCTATTTTACTGAAACTCTTACATGTTTGATCGGAACACATATAATACATTTGTTTTTTGTAACTAGCCGTGGTCTCGGCTTTGTTATGGTCTAGTGTCATTTTGAAAGTATATCCGGTAGAAGTTTTTACTAGATTTGTAATAGATTTAATTGTATTGCTATTAATGGTGTATGGATAGAAACTATCCGAATCTATACCATTATCACTTAGGAAGCTTGCCTTGGTTTTATCTGTCGACCAATTAGTATCGAAACTAGCAGTATTGGTAGACACATCTCCACCAGATTTTCTCTGATATCTGAATACACCATCCTGACCATTATTAATATTAATGGCTGTCAGTAAAGCAACCCTAGGGTCTACACCCATTGTTACACTACCATGGTTTTGATTTTTGAATATTCTATAATTCAAGTCTTTCTTATATATGAGTGTGACAGTCTGTGTCTGATCGCCAACTAATGGTGGATGAGCCACAACTGAACCTTTGCCATAAATCTCATAATACCTAGAAGCACGCAAATAATCATAGCCCCTACACCACATGAAGTATGCATACTCATAATCACTAGCAGTGAAATTGTATGTACATGTGCTACTTACATTGGTCTCTTTGGTAATAGTATTGCTAGTAGTAGACATAGTTGCTACTAGTCTAGCACTGGTATTGAGTCCCGTGAGAGTATATGCACCATTACCATCGGTTGTAGTAGATAATGTACCTGCTGTAATGGTGGCTCCAGGTATAGCAATACCCGAAGATGTCTTGAATGTACCACTGACGGTATATACGAGTGTTGCACTAACAGGAATACTAATGTGACCAGAAACTATATAACTGCTAGGAGTGAATAGATAGTCTGTCTTGCTGAATGTAATTGTATTCTCACCAGATAGATTACTTATAGTGTATGGACTACCAGTAGCTGTGGAATTTACACCATTGACACCCACATTGAGTCCAGTATAGTCGCTAATGCCTGTGAATGTAATATCTACACTATATGTCATATTAGCATTACAATCATTACGATATCCTGTTACATTATTAATAACTTGAGTGTCATATCCAGACTTGGTAAATGTGATATTTACCACATCAGATACACTATTGAATGTGTAATATCCATCATTATCTGTATATACATAGTCGCCATTAGACAACGTTACTTGCACAACATCTACGACTATATTTCCACTCATTGTTCTACCAGAAATACTGTAGTATGCACTAATATTCAATACTTCTGGACTATTCACATTCACGCTACTAGGTGTAAATGTGTAGCCAGTTTTGGCAAATGTAATATTTGTAGCAGTACTCAAACCATCGAATTGGAATAGACCATTCTCATCTGTGGTGGTTACCCTAGTGCCTGCTGTAACAGTAACACCAGATAGTGCATGAGTACCTACAACAATGGTACCAGATACCGAATACTGCGCTGTAATAATTACGCTAGTTTCACCAGCAATTACCACATCATTAAATGCAAATCCGGACTTGACAAATGTAAGTGTAATACTACCACTAATACCAGATATGGTAAATCTACCCTGGGCATCTGTGGTAGTGCTATTAGCACCATATCCTACTACTACATTTGCTATAGGACTAATACTAGTAACTACACCCTGCAGAGTATAAGTAGTCTGCACTAGTATAGTATCCGATACATCATCTAGGGTAATGCTATTTATGCTATATCCCGATTTTGAGAATGTGATAGTATCACCACTAGTAACATGAGTAAGATTTGCCATACCCTGTGCATCACTTGCAATCACCTGCTCTCCACAGCATATTTCTACACCCGACACATCTAGATTACCCGATACAATATGTAATGATTGATTGAAGTATGCCGAATAGTCTAGAGTACAATGCTCTGTGTATGTCAAAACACCATCAAATATATATCCTGCATGGTTTATCTCTATCTCTCCAGCACCAACTAGACTATCAAATGTATAACAACCAAACTCATCAGTTGTAGTAGTCTGACCTTGAGTAGATATCTCCACTCCAGACATTGCATTGCCCCCCATGGTAATTCTACCAGCAATACTATATGTACATGTGAAGTTTACATCTTCTCTACCATCATATTCTCCATCTACAGCCAGACCATTACCTGCAAATACATAACCTGTCTTGCTAATAGATAGTATTGCATCCGAAACAATCAAATCAAATCTATAGTAGCCATCTTCGTCAGTATATGCCCTGACATCTCCTGCCACTAGCATTACATCAGGAACACCTACATCGCCACATGTAATTCTACCAGCAAATCCATAACCTGTATCCGAGAAATTGTACACGCCACCAGTAGATATATCGTAACAATTAGGTTTGAGAGTAATGTGTGCCGACTCATCATAATAGAGTATATATTCTCCACCCAGACCGGTGAATTCGTACACACCATTTCCGTCCGTCTGCACACTCACAATGTCCATTGTGTCGGTATTGAGTAGACTAACACTCATACCTGCAATACCCCCTAGACCATTGGTAAGAGTACCCGAAACTCTATATGTACCACTTATATCCAGTGTGGCACTAGCACTAACATTCACACTAGCGAATGTATAATACTCTTTGGTAAAACTAATAGTATGTGCACCAGTCAAATGAGAAATAGCAAATTTACCATTTCTACCGGTAACCATGCTAGCCTCGCCTACTGTAATAGTAACACCATTGACAGGATTACCTGCAATGGTAATAGTACCTACAACATCATAGTCTAGGTCTACTATTATGTCATTATTATCACCACTAAAAGTAATCTCTCTAGTATTGTATCCATCACAAGTAATTATGGCTCTACCACTATCATATATATTGACTAGAGTGAATACTGCATTGTCGTTTACTACATTATCATCACCGGCAATAGTAACATGTGCATCTGTCAGATTTCTCTCGCCAGACACAACTTTTATGCTAAGATTGTATAATCTTTTGCCAGAAACTGTCATTGTTCCATTAGCACTATTCAAGTGTACTTCATCATAGTGATAGCCCGCCTGAGTGAAAGCAAGTGTATGCTCTCCATACACACCAGGCACCCAGATATACCCATCTACTATGTCCACACTATTGCCATCAATAGTTGCATTTAGACCATCTGTATTACCAGATAGAGTAATATTCACATCATACAATTTATATAGATGGAAAGTCTTTTCCGACATACCATCTACCACCATTTCGCCATCTATGTGATAAGCCGCATTGTCTATAGTAATAATACTACCTAGGTGGGCATCATTATATGTAAATCTATTCCTATCCAAATCAACTGCCACACCATCTACATACACTAGAGCATTACCAGCCACATCATATTCAAGCACACCACTAATTGCGAATGTCCCCTGAATGACGATATCATTATTATCCTTACTTACAATCGCATCAGCAAAAGTGTAACCATTCAGTATGGTAGATATAGACTGTTCTCCATATAGGTCATCTATTTGGAATGTTCCATCAATATTCTCTATAGCCCTGTCGCCCACCATAATCTCAGCATCTGCCAGTGGAGTCTCACCACTCAGTACTCTACCAGTAGCCGAATAATATTTATAGGCCTGGAAAACCAAATAATCATTAACTGTCTCTATCTCACGATTTACATCTGCTATGTAGAATAAGTCACTACTCAATGTTACACAAGCACCCAATTCTACACCCGTCATAACAAATGAACCATCTGCATTTATCTCACACTCTGTATCATCTAGCATGAGTGTAAAATCATCTATCGCAAAATCATCATCAGCAACTATTCTACCAGTAATTCTCGTCTGGGAATCTACAACTACTTCGTGAGCAGTTTTATCAATAGTTTGTGTAAAGAAATTAATTCCATCTTTGTATGCTACTACCTGTACCGAACCTGCTAGTCTAGGTAAATAAAACACACCGAATTCATTGGATACTGTCTCATATTCTCCTAGCACACTAGTTGCTTTTACTCTAGCATATGGCACCACCTGTGCGCCATTTTTGGTAATACCACCTATCTCAAATATTGTGTAACCTGTGAAATTTACATCACTAGCATCAGTATAGACATATACCAAGTCTCCACCGAAATATACGCCATTCTTGCTTACAGTTACCTGTACAGCCCTATCTAGACCAGCACATTCGTAGTGACCAGTGTCATCAGTAACTACAACTAGTCCCCCACAATTAATCTCGGCACCCGATGCAACTTCGCCATCTATATACACATAGCCGTCTATACTGTAAGTTTTCGGTTTATTATCCCCACCGAACAAAGAACAACCAGACATAAATAGCACAGCCAGGCAAATTAATATTAAACTAACTCTTTTAGTCAAGCGTCCCATATCTCTCCTAAACATTTTTCATTTGATGCAATCAAATGAATCAATTATTTTCCATTTCTCTTACAAGCACTAATAATATTATTAATAATATTGTACTATAAGATAGGTCGTCATTGTTCGCCATATTCTGACAATTCTTACTTTTGGGGTAAACAGTTTAGAGAGTATCAAAAAATAATTCTCACTTTTGTAGAATTTATTATTATTCGACCATAATTATCCTTGAATTATCTCTCACGCCATGATATAATGTAGGTATGGAAAATAATATAAGACAATTAATAGGTATTAATATTTGCGAATTGCGCAAAAGCAAAAAAATGACGCAGGCAGACCTAGCCCAAATGCTTAATTATTCGGATAAAGCAATATCTAGATGGGAAAAAGGCAATACGCTACCCGACATAGATATACTACTCAAAATCTGTGATATTTTCGGCGTACAATTCGAGTATTTAATAACCGACAATACAGACAAAGAAAAGTATAAAAAAATAGAAAAAGCAGACATGGGCAATAGAATTACCATTGTATTACTAGGTGTTACACTTGTTTGGTTTTTGGCTACAATTATATATGTGTACGCTGGTATACGTGGTACGAAATGGTGGCAAGTATTTATATGGGCTGTACCAATAATGGCGCTACTTCTAGAGACATTCAATCGTCAATGGGGCAGAAAATTTTTCTCACTATTCTCCCTAACCCTACTTAATTGGGGATTGATTACAGCTATATATCTACAATTTTTATCATACAATATGTGGCTACTATTTTTGCTTGGCGCACCAATTCAGGTATGCATTCTGCTATGGTACAATATCAAAACAACCGGCAAATCCTTTAAAAACAAATAAAATATAAAACACTCCTAGAATATAAACCGGAGTGTTTTTTGTTTAATTTGCATAAGTATAATCAAATTCATTTAGAAATATTTTTAAATGTGCTAGAATATCTATGTAATAACAATTTTTAGGAGTTAATTTATGAGTAATTTTAAAGATTTGAGAATAGTAGATAATTTCTATCAAACTAGTGCATTTTTTCCAATGCCAACCATTCTGGCAGGCACACTAGCAGATGACGGACAGACCAATCTAGGCTCATATTCATTATGTTTCCCCTACTATATCGCCGGCAAAGATTATTATGCCATGCTATTAGAATGTCGTAATAGTTCTAATACTGCACAGAATATTTTAAAAAGAAAAAAGGTAACTTTATCCTTTATTCCCGACAATAGAAAGTATTTTAAAGAAGCCGTACGACTAGGCTTCCCCGGAGACACTACTAGCGAAAAAATGAAAGACTGCCTATTTACCCTAGTAGATAGCACCCTGGGCAAAGACCGACCAAAATACGTGGGCGAAGCATTCCAAGTATTCGAATGCACATGGGATGATTCTTTAGAAAACGCCTACGAATGTAAAGCAGGAGAATTGGAAGGATATCCAGAACCATACAAAAATTTCAATGGTATTACTAGCAAATTTGGCGCACACTTTATTTTAAAGATAGACAAAATCTGGATGCAAGAGAAGTACTACAATACTATAATTGATGGAGTCAAAGCAGGTGGATTCCCAAATGTCCCTGTAGACTACGGCTATAGAGATAGCACCAATTTCTGGTACACCAAATTTAAACGCCCTATTGCCGAAAAAATACAGGCAAAAGAAGGCGACGTCAATTCGGTAAAATATGCTGCATCTAGAATTGATCCTGAAGTAAAATTTACCGACGAAGCATGTGCAAAACTAACCAAAATACCAAGAATATTCCTAAAAGCCGCATTGACACAAATGGTAAATATAGCAAAAGAAGAAGGAATATCCTTAATAGACGAAAATGCTCTAAGTATTATTAACGATAAAAGAAGAAAAGAGAAAAAACAAAAATAATACACACACAAAAAAACCACCATTATGGTGGTTTTTTATATTTTTATTGTCTAATTCCTTTGAACCTTTGGAGCACATCTAATCTAAATCTCTGTGTCTGCTCTTGCACATATTTAATGCTTTCGTTGGTTCTTTTTAATTTTTCAAAGCCATCTTTAAACTCTGCCGAATTCCTAAAGTCTGGATTGTAGCAAAATTCCACACAACATTGATGGCAGTAGAAATTTCTGTATCTAGCAAGCCTACTCAGCAGGTCGTACGTCTCTCTATTGAAATATGGTCTACCATCACTATTATCTAGAGCCTCTAGGGCCTGAATTACCTGACCTAGACCTTTAAAAGTCGACCTTACTTTCTCAATATTTTGGTAATAATTACCATCCATTAGCCCCGCATAGATTAGTTTCAAATCATTCTCTACAAACTGGTAGAGCATGATAGTCTCTCCTAATAGGTACTTGTATTCATCAAATTCATCCATGCCATATTTCCATCAATTATTTTTTCCACAGTCCTGCTGGGTATACACCAGCATCTACTAGACCTTTTATGCTAGCAACCACTTTGTCTTTATCCTCTTTGTATGTAACACCATACCATACTGCAGTGGTATCCAATACTTTTACTTTTGCTTCACCAGTATGAATCAAATGTCCTACCAATTCTGGAATCAAATATTCGCACTTCTCTAGATTGCCTTTGTTTTCTTCTAGAAATTCAACCAAGCCTCTCTCTAGATATTCAAATAGTTTAGGTGTAAAAGCAAACATATTCATAGACACTGTTTGCCCCACCCTTACTTCATACTCATCTCCACCACATAGTGGGGTAGCGAGTATTTTATTGCCAACTTTTTGTACAGAAGACTCAACAATGCCACTTAGATATCCATCTTTCACTTCGCACACACCACGTTTAGCCGAGCCATTCTCACTGAGCGTATTCTGAACCATATATCCAATTACTGCAAAGTCGGTAGAATTTCTATCCAAATGTCTCAAATACTCTGTAGCCTTTCTAAAAGCATCTTCGCCATAAAAGTCGTCAGCATTTATTATTGCGAAATTGTCTTTTACCACATCTTTGCAACATAGAATTGCATGAGCAGTACCCCAAGGCTTCACTCTACCAGGATAAGCATCCAGACCACCCTGGAATACATATTCTACCTTTATTCTACCCTCGACACGTTTACCAACGGTCTCTCTAAATATTTCATAATTCTCTTTTTTAATTATAAAAACAACCCTATCAAAGCCATATTTAATAGCATCATAGATAGAATAGTCGATAATAAAATTTTTGTACTCGTCGATAGGTTCTATTTGTTTCAATCCACCAAATCTGCTACCCATACCAGCAGCCATTATTACTAAATCCATATATTATTCATTCTCCCTGTTTTTGTTCCAAATAGTATATCATACATTAGTCAAAACTAAAAATGATTTTGTACAATATTCCCTTCACCATTTTGCCTAATATTTATATGCCACAAAATCAATAAGTGTGCAAAAAAAAGAATGGCAAATGCCATTCTTAAACTTTACCATTATTCTTTTGTTTTACCCCCAGATATAATCCCCAGATGTGCAGCTAGCGAATCCAATATTAGAGATCTAAATACTTTCATATCGGTAGGCGCTAATACTATACCATTGACAGTTCTCTGAAAATCTGTAGCACCACTCATATAATCAATTAAAATTGCAGTCCAGTTCAAATTGTTTGTTTTCTCCACAAAGCCTTCAGAATCCTCAATGCCACCCTCTAGTAGCACTTTGCAATTTACTGTATTAGGAGTAGCGTCTGTCTTAGTTAGATACACCTTACGACTAAATTGTGGATCTTCATGATTAACACACACTATACCAACCCTATCTTCCAAAGAACGAGTCACAGCATCATAAATTGCTGGACCAGAAATATTCAAAATTTTCCACAGCCTACCGGTAGTAGAAGATAAAATATCACACATATCCTTATTGGATATAAACTCATTTGCTACCAATTCACTAGCAACACTTTGTAGTGCTTTTTTGCTACTCTCTTCAGATTCAATAGCGCCATAATAATCACTAGAACGTGTAACAGTTTTTAGAGCATTGGCCTTCTCTACTTCTAGATCGTGTAGTTTCTTTTTATACTCCGATTCTAGATCGGCAATCTGTCTATCATAATCAGCTTTGAGCTTAGAAGATTCAGATCTACACCATTCTCCTCTGCCCACTCTATTATCTCTGGCATCGTGGTATTTTCTATTAAGTTCTCCGAATTGTTTCCACAAACTCTTATCCATAATTCTCACCTTCTCCATAATGTTTTATCACAGAAGATTGTAATAGTTTTTATGCATGCATACGCACACAAAACATATTTAGATCGTCCATATTATATCATAAAATACAGCAAAAGTAAATACTAGACGCAAAATATTTTAGCATTTTATTCAATACCAGCCACAATTCAAATATCACAATTAATGGCATAAAGTATTATGTAATTGCCACAAAACACACATATACAACCAAAAACTAACACAAAGCATAAAAACAACACGCCTAAAGCGTGTGTAATAAAACATATAGACTTTTGTATATATTTATCATAAAAGCCTTTTTATGTCTGGAATAATACCAATATCTGCAGGTAGCCAAGCAAGTGTATCTATGGTGTTTTTATCTACCCATGTAGCATCTTCATGTTCTAGTAGTTTAGGTACTCCGTCTAGTATTTTTGTGAGCATACAATGCATGGTTAGATGAAATTTAGGATAATCATATTCAATGGTTTTTATGAGTTTTCCTACCTCCACTTTTATTTCCAACTCTTCCCTAAGTTCTCTAGCCAATGCCTGCTCCTTGGTTTCCCCTGGCTCCATTTTGCCACCAGGGAATTCCCAGCCATCTTTAAAGTCTCCATAGCCCCTTTGTGTTGCAAAAAGTTTACCATTCTCTATTATGATGGCTGCCACCACCTCTATTTTTCTTCTATTCTCGTTTTCCATACCCACATTATACCACATACATTTTTATTTGTATGCTAAATAAAGCGAGTTTTTTAAATATTTTCACCCAAACACCATGCACAAAATAATAATTGCTAGAATATCATGGGATGGGTAGACTATTCTATCCAAAAGGATTAATTATGAGTAATTATAATATCACCATCACCAATGGCTCTGGCACAGGAAATATGGCACCCGGGAATTATACCGTTTCTGCGACATACGCACCAGGTTATGACAGCACCACCCTGTCTCCAACCACATATACAGCACAATCACCATCAGGCTCTGGCACCTTTACTCTAGAAGCATCTGGCACACTCACCATCATTTTCAATGAAACGGGAGCAGCTGGTGGCACACCTATCACCAGTGGTAGTGTCGTAATGACCGACTCTACTGGAGAAACACAGTACGGCTCTCCAGCGACTATCGACTCTAGTGGTACAGCCACATTCACTAAAGTTCCCTATGGATCACCAGAGAACCCATACACCCTGTATTTCAAACAACTGACTTCGGATAGCTCTCACGACATCTATCCAGATGTATTCACTGTAGGAATGGGAGATGAAACGCAGACAGAATATATTTTAAACAACCTGAATACCACCGAGCAGACATTTACTCTCACCGACGCCACATATACAGGACTCCCTGTCAAAGATGCTGTACTGAAATTTGAACCAGAAAACGATGAAAACGAAACAAACAATAGTTAATGGATAAAATATGTGTAAAACACAATTAATAAACTTTGAGATATTATCCAATAAAATCCCGTATGAAATAATAGTATATGAGAATTGCCACGAAATAATATCTAGATGCAGGGTAAAGACACATCGGTATAGAATGTGCATATGTGTGCATTCGTGCGAATTGCTATTGATCGCACATTATGGCAATACCACCATATACCAAAAATTATTTTTACCCCATAATACCACCTGCATCTCCACCACATTAGCATTTCCTATTATTACTCCATCTGCACCACAATATATTAGCCTGCTAGACGCCACCTACCTTTTCCCAATCCCATCTGCCACCCTGTCCTTCACCCAATAAAAACCACCATACCCTGGTGGTTTTTTGTTTTATCATAGCAATTATAAATCTTCGCCACACAAACATAACTTTGCAACTAATGGCTGGTGTAGATATGAAAACTGTATCAGCTAGAGCTGGTCACAGCAAAGCTTCAACCACCAGCGACTTCTATAGCCACTTCTTAAAGAATAGTGATATTCATGCCAGTGAAAAGACAAATAAAATCTTTGAGTAAGTAGTGCAATTTTAAATTTTTTATGTTATAATATTTTTATAGGAGTAAACTATGTTTTGGAGTAAATTATTTTCTTTTCTAAGCAATTTTTTACCGTTTGGTGTATATATTTTAATTTTAAGTCTTATTGATTCATATTCATGGATATTACGTGGCATTTTAATAGGGGTTGTTTGTTTACAAGTTGTTTCAGGGTTAATTTTAACTACTATTATAAAAAAGACATCAAAAAAATACTCATTTGATGATAATAAATACACAATTGTAAGAATAACAAGAGATAGGACTTCTTCTCTGAATTTTATAGTAACTAATATATTTCCTTTGATAGCTTTTAGCTTTGACAATATTGGACTTATTGTTTTTACAGTGATCATGATATTCATTATTGCTGTCTTATTTTTTAAAAATAATTTATACTTGTTTAATCCTTTCATCGAAATTTTTGGTTGGAAAATTTATAATATTGAATTAAAAAAGGAAACCACTGATAGCGTGGTTTCCAAAACCTATCTAACAAATATTCCTATAGCTCTAAATTCAACAATGAAGGTTAGAGAATTTGAAGATGATATATGTTTTTAATCAATAATATCGTTTCCTGGAGCATCGTAAACTTGATCTATGTTAACGTAATCTCTTTTTAAATCATTACAAAGAAATTTGTTCATTATTTTTTGTTTTTCTTCGCTGTCAAGGATTAATTGTCCTTGACTGTTTTTTTCAATATTGTATTTTTCTAAAAATTTCTTTGCATACGAATTCCCGTTTTTTAATGAATCTAACTTTGTTTTGTCAAAATTATTATAGCAATAATAATTTTTACCTTTAGAAGATAATTCCTTAAGTAAAGAAAAAGACTCATCGTCAAATATATTTGCAGACGAAATTTCTTCCATTGCTTCATTCATTTGTTCTTTTAAGCTATTTTCAAAACCAAATATTGATTCTACCAAACTTCCAAAAAGATAGACATCTTTATTTAAAATACATGCAGATAAAGACATCGGAAATTTTAAATTATAAGATATTGGTGTTGTTAATTCTTCATCTTCATCAACCATAAATATAAATTTTGGTGTCTTTACATAAGGGGTCCCTTTAGCGAACAAATAAATATCTTGATCATCATATTTGATATGTATAGCGATGCAATTTGCCATGTTTTTAATGTCAGAAAATCGTACAATGCCTGCATTTGAGATTTTTGATATACAATCATCAATTTTGGTAGAATATGGTGAATTATCTAGATCAATAAAATCGATTGCTGTTTTACTATTGTTGTAATTGAAGTTTTTTACTTCACTGGACTTATTTATAATGGACGCTGCTTTTGATAAGAGATTTTGGGCGTAAGATTTTATCTGGTCCGCCGTGACATTTATTTTATAACTAGGATAATTAAAGATATTTTGGTTTTCATCATATTTTTGAGAAAAAGCATAAATAGCCATTTGCATATTATCAATTGGTTTATCTTTAATTGTTGTACAAGTGGTTTTTATAAATGATTTTAGTTCATCAGTTTTTAACATAGATACCTCACTTTCTTATTATAACATAAAAATTTTCAAATGTATATATGTTAAATAAAAAAACAGCATCATTTAGCTGTTTAAATTGGTGTGAGTATGCGGATTTGAACTGCAGACCTTCCGCTTAGGAGCAATGGAAAAATATAATTTTAACTTATTTCATATCAAAAATCACAATTATTTTGAAAATTACACTCAAAATTGTGCAATATCTTAATCAAAACGGCTAACTTTTGTATCTTTAACGCAACCCCTTTCAAATCTACGGTGCACAAATGGTGAACTTTTGTGAGATTTTATGGCTTGGGTGCATTTTGAGCATTTTTCAGTCGAAGTATAGCAATTAAATAAAAACTGTGCTATAATTTATTCGAGGTTACTATGGATAAAAAAGAATTGATAAAATTAATAAAGGATCGTGATTCAAAATTATTAAACAAATCTGTAATTGAAACAATAAAAAAATGCGAAGATGACTTAGATGCAAAATATAAAGATTCTAACTATAAAAAATTAGAAAACTATCTTAAATTAATTAATTTGGTATTAAATAATTATGACAAATTAGATGATGAAAATTTAAAAGAATTGTCTAAAAATTTTGATACAAGAGAAAAACTAAAAGATGAACTACAAAATCAAAAAGTTTTAATTGAAGATCTATTTGTCTCATTAAACAATGAAAAACAAAAAATTAAAGACGTTGCTTTTAAAGAGTTGAAGAATGAATTAGAAATGTCTAATAATAGAATAGCAAACAAAAAAAAATCAATAATATTTTTTTGGATTAACATTTTAGTTCCATTGTTGAGTTTTTTCTCCACTGCAATAATCTATGCGTTTAAATCACTTCCCGTTTCAATTGTATATACTGTTATTTTAAGTGTAGTTAATTTTTATTTTATATATACGTATATACGCATTAAAGTCAAGGGTATTAATAACGACGGGAATTTTTTTGATTATTGGCAACCAATATGTTATATTGTGTGGTGCTTGTTTATTGAATTTATTTGTATAATGCCGTTGTACAATATCGTTTTACTTGAAAAAAATTTTGTGTTTTATATATCTTTGGTTTTAAATGTGTCAGTTATTACCTTTGGAATTGGCTCAGCAATCAAATCATTGAAATTAACTAACGGTACTTTTAATATACTTGCACTTGCATTTTCAGTATCATTATTGCTTTTTATTTTGGAAGAAAGTTTTGGAAGTTATATGCCAATTCCTTCGTATGTAATAAATATATTGCTAGTCATAACTTCCCTTATCTGGATGGTATCTATAATTAAAAATTGTCTAATTATACAAAATAACAACAGAAATGTAATGTCTTATTTAGCAGTTGTTTTTGAAATTTTGTTTACAATTGGTTTAGGCTTCTTTACTTTATATAGAATATTTGCTTATGATTCTAACATCTTTACGAACGTTATAGTTTTATATGCTTCCTTGTGTGGAGGTGGATTAACGTTGGGTGGTGTTGCTTGGACTATTAAAAATCAAGAAACAACCAAACAAAAAGAAAATAAAATGGCATTTAAGCCATTTGTCAATATTTCTAATAAGACAAATAAAAGTTTGTTATTTTCTATAGACGAAAATCAAAACAAAAGCATAGACTTTAAGTCACAAAATGAAATAATAGATATAAAAAAAGAATTAGGTTTCGATTTTTATAAGATAGATGATATATATATTAAGAATTCAAACAACTCAAATATAATTGTTGATAAAATTATTATAAACGAAAATGTTATTAATATTAGTTGTTATAATTTTATTGAAAAGGGGCAAGTCTTTCATATTAAACTATTAAATTATATTTATGCTAAAGAGTTTGATATGGTAATTTCTATTTTGGATACTATTGGTAATGAATACCTATTCCAACTTTTCTTTGATTGTAAATATAATGATGTTAGTTTTGAACTTGACGATCATACATCAAAGCAAATTCCTATATATACTTATACTGCCAATTCAATAGAAGAGATTAAATAATTAATATCTTTCTTTAATTGTAAATCTTTTTTCAACTTGTTCACCTCCATTGCAAACTATTGAGCAGTAGCGCGCATAATTAAATCCTTCGCTGTCAACAAGGATCATAATATCGGCGATCATTGAACAGAACATCCACACGTGCCATACTTTATTATCGTCAACGTACTTTTCATTTTTGTAGGCCACTATCGCATCATTATCTTCCAGCAAGTGTCTTCTAAAATGAATAAACTTTTCTTTTGGAAGAAATATCGTTCTTTCAACAACATACTCGTGAATTTGTCCTTCTTTGCGATCAATAGCATTGCGCACAAGTCGTGCATCTGTCTTTTTATAAACAAACCTTGCTTTCACACTACACCTCCTTGCGTTGTGTGACACTATAAATCGTTTTTATCAAAAAGCCAAGTTATTATTCGATCTTTCTAGTAATTTAAGTTTATATTTATAGTAAATATTATTTTTCTGATAAAATCCATACAAAATGACAAAAAGTATGATATAATGAAATTATCAGTAAACTAGGAGTGATTTTATGGTAAAAGAAAAACGTTTTTACAATGCACTTAAGGGGATTTTTGAAGGTGCAAAAATGGATGGACAAGGTGGATTTGTTAACCTGTTAAGAATTAAAGAAAAATATTACAAATCAGTTATTGACGAGTTTAAAAATGAAGTGGATCACGATAGCATTATTGATGCCAACTTTAAAGAGGAGTTTTTTGATAAACTTTGTAACTTTTTTGACAAATATTTTAGCGAGTCAGGAAGTATTTATTTTGTCCAATCTGCAAATTGGCAAAAAGTTTATGAAAAAATATATACGGATAATAAAGATGTCGTTCTATTTTGGAAGACAAATATGCTTTATTATGTAAAATCTGACAAGCTTTTAAATACTACAGATATAAAAGTTGAAGATAAAGATGCTGGTCTTTCATATGTTTTTAGGTTTGATACCACTCAAGCAACTCAAAAACAAAACAATGAAAAGAAAGGATTTTTATATACTGTAAAAGAAATACTAAAAACAAAAACATCTTTACATGATGCTACAAGTGGAGATGTTACTTTTGTGCTATCTGTTGACTATGAATCAAGATCAAAAACAAAAGTTGAAGAATTGTCTAAAGAATTAAATGTAAATGAAGATATTATTAGTAAGGCAATTCGTCAATTTGAAAAACAAACAAGTGTTGACTTTTTTATTAATAAAAATGCAAAACAATTTTTAAACGAACAGCTTGATCTATATTTGAATCAAATACTTCTTGCAGACGAAAATGTTTTTGACCAAAAAAGATTAGACCAGATTAAAGTAATAAAAAAATATGCACAGAAACTGATTCAGTTCATTTCTGGGTTTGAAGATGAATTGGTTAGGATTTGGAATAAACCAAAATTTGTTAAAAATTCAAATTATGTTATAAGTAAAGATAAATTGACAACCGACTTGATTTCAAAACTAAAAGCAAACACTGGATTTGAAGATCAAATAAAAGAATGGAAAAAATTAAAATTAGTTGAAGATAATTTCTCTGTTGAAAGTTTAAATGATGACAAATATAAGCACTTACCTTTTGATACTAAATATTTTAAAGATTTAGAAATTGAAATTTTAAGTATTTTTGACAATTTAGATAATGCTTTAGATGGCAGATTAATACACAGTGAAAACTATCAAGCTTTAAATAGTTTAACAAATAAGTTTAAGAATAATATTTATTCAGTATATATAGATCCACCTTTTAATACGGGTAGTGATTTCGAATATGTTGATGCGTATCAAGATTCCTCATGGCTTTCTCTAATGTATGATAGATTGGATCTATCCTATAATTTATTAAATCCAGAGGGATCAATATTTATGCATTTGGATCATTTTGCAGAACATAAAGGTAGAGAATTATTAGATTCTATTTTTGGGAAAGAAAACTTTATTAACAATATTGCTTGGGCTTATAGATCTGGTGGTGCATCCGACTCAAAAACAATGCCTTATAAACATGACAGTATTTTGTTTTACTCAAAAAACAAAGATAAATTCATATTAAATCCAATAACAGAAAGACAATATATGGAAAAATCTTTCATGGGTGCGCAAAAAGATGCAGAAGGTAGATATTATACAGATACTCTTCTTAGAGATGTTTTTGAAGGTGTCATAAAAGATCCCAACACAAACATCGAATACAATGTCCGAAAGGTACTAAATCTTTCTGATGAATTTTTCTCTTTCAGCAACTCTCAAAAGCCCGAAGGATTAATTCATTTATTAGAATCATTAGTTAATATTCCTGAAAACAAATATTTTATAGACTATTTCGCAGGAAGTGGAACTTCTATTTGTGTGGCAAAGAAAATGGGAAGAAAATTTATTGGTGTCGAACTTGGTGACCATTTTAATGATACATACATATCTGAAGTTAAATTAAAACAATCACCTGCAAATCAAATTAACTTATATAAAGATTTTGATGTAATAGAAAAAGAAGAAAATGATAAATATATTATCGCCAAAGTGAATAAAGTTGGTTTGTTGGGAAGAATGAAAGAAGTTATTTCTCAAACTGGAAGACATGAGCCTTGTGGAATAACAGTACCTACAAAATTTTCTGGGGGTGGATTTTTTAAATATTTTGAACTAGAACAATACGAAGATACGTTAAGAAATGCCAATTATTCACCAAATTCACCATCATTATTTAATGATAATATTTATGATCAGTACACGTTCTTTGCTGATAAAAAACTAACTTCCAATTTTAGTGTTGAAAACAACGGAGATATAAAAATAGAATTAGATAAACTATATAAAAACATAGATTTGCCTGAAACAATTTCAAATGTCTTAGGATTACCTATCAAAAAAATCACGGCTGATAGTGTCGTTTTAGGAGATGGAGACAAAGAAATAATTGAAAAATATGACTATCAAAATATGACAGACAAAGAAAAACAACATTTCTTTGACATATTAAAACCTCTACTATGGTGGGGTGAATAGTATGAAGATATATTATGAATCATTCCTTGATGATATAAATTATGAATCGATGGATCAATCGTGGCGAATTGATAATATTGTAGATTTTTCTAATGAAATCAAAGAGTTATTCCCCTATCAAGTTAACGCATTAAAAAATGTGCTAAAACTGTTAAACTTGTATTACTCTAATAAAGAATCAAAAGAATTACTAATGGATAAATGTGTAGCTTTAGGGTTGGATAAAAACAATTATAATATTAATGAATTTGAAAGAAAAAAGAAAAATGAGCTATTTGAAATTTTAAGTCAGTACTATGATGTTAAAACAAAAGAAAATGAAAAATTTATTGATGCTTATAATCTTTTTAATAGAGCTTGCTTTTGGATGGCAACTGCAAGTGGAAAAACTATTGTTTTAATAAAACTTATTGAAATATTAGATACTTTAAAAAGAGCAAAGCTAATACCAAACAATGAATTTATGGTATTATTCCCTGATGCAAGCATAGAATCACAATTTAAAAATGCTGTTAGGAAATATAACAACGGTAAAAATAGACAAATAAGAATTCACAGTTTAAAAGATTTCGATGAAGTAAAAAATGCTTTTACTCTGTTAGATGAAATTAATGTATTTTCGTATAGAAGCGATCTTCTTTCTGATGAAGAAAAAGCTAAAAAAATTAACATAAATGCCTATGATAACTATGGTAAATGGTTTGTATTCTTAGATGAAGCACATAAAGGTGATAAAAGTGGTGATTCTAAGCGTCAAAACTATATAACGCAATGGACAAGAAATGGATTTTTATTTAATTTTTCAGCAACTTTTACTGATTCAATTGACTATGTTACAACGGTTTATAATTACAATTTAGAAAAGTTTATAGAGGATGGTTATGGAAAGAATATTTTTGTAAGCAATTCATATTTCACTTTCAGCCATAAAAAAGATGAGTTAAATGATCTTGCGAAACAAAAGCAAGTTCTAAAGTCATTGATTACAAGCACATTAATTAAAAAGTTTAAAAGGGAAGGATACTATCACAATCCTTTAATAGTAACTCTAGTAGATACAGTTAACGAAGAAGATTCTGATCTTTACATGTTTTTTAAAGAAATAGAAAAAATTGCTACTGGAGATGTTGATAATTTATCTTTTGAAAGTGCCAAGGAAGAATTAAGCAATGAAATGTATGCTGGTTCCCCATTTGCAATTGGTAAAGAAAAGTTACAAAAAAATTATAAAAGTTATATTGATTCAATCACAATTAAAGATGTTCTATTTTATGTGTTCAATTCAAATACTCATGGAAAAATAGACATAAAAATGGGTGAATCATCAAAAGAAATTGCCTTACAATTACAAACATCAGAGTCCCCATTTTTATTAATCAAAATTGGTGATGCAAACAAATTTAGAAGAGATAAATTAAGCGATGGTTATGTTATAGGCAAAAATTATTCTAAAATTAACTATTTTAATTCTCTTAACAATCCAGATAGCAAAATTAATATATTACTTGGAAGTAGAGCTTTCTATGAAGGTTGGGATAGTAATCGACCTAATGTGATGAATTTTATCAATATTGGCTCTGGTGATGCTAAAAAATTTGTTTTGCAGAGTATTGGTAGAGGTGTAAGAATTCAACCTGAAGCAGATAATATTAACAAAAGAAAAAGAGCCGCAAATAATGAATCATTTAAAAATGAGTTATTTGAAACATTGTTTATTTACGCCACAAACAAGTTGGCTGTAAAATCAATTCTTGACACACTGGCAGAACAAAAAAATGATGAGGAACTGTTTATAGAACCATTAAAGAAAAATCAAACAGTTTTCGATTTGGTTATACCTGATTATAAAATAAACGAAAAGCAAAGGACAAAAGCTAAGTTCTTTATATCTGAAGATTGTTTGGAAGAAATTAAAAAGTATTTTAATGCTTATGATAAAACTTTGTTTATGCTTTTATTTAGGATAACAAATGATGATTATGAATTCTTAAAACAGGCTCTAATCGATAAGTCTATATTCCACATTACTGATAAGCATAATTATAAAGATATAAAAAACACACTGTGTAGGCTTGTAGAACATGTAAATAAAAAAGAAAGAGTCGTTGATAAAATTAGGTTAATTAACGAAGACGATATAATTCATTTTAAACATATAAAAGCAATGCTAAATGAAGAAGAGTGTAAAAAAATTCAACAATTAATAAGTTTAGCTCAGCAAAATAAAACAGATCCTATAAAACAAGCAAAAAAAGACTATGAGTCTGGTAAAATTGATTTAGATGAACTTTTAAAGATTTCTTCTTCAATTCAAACACAAGAAAAAATACATTATAAAAATGAAGTGGAATTTTTGAATATTGCAGAACATTACTACTCGCCTATTATCGTTTCAGTTAATGATAAAATAAATTATTTAAAACATATAATAAACGTAGAATCCGAAATTATTTTTGTAAACAATCTAAATGATTTTATTAAAACCAAAAACACATCAAAGGAATGGATGTTTTCTAAAATAGACCAAACGCTGGACAATATTTTTATTTGGTACTTTAACGAAAGCAATAACAAATATGATAAATTTTATCCTGATTTCATTTTTTGGATAAAGACTGATAACAAATACAAAATTATTTTTATTGATCCTAAAGGATTCCAAAATACTGATTACCAATTTAAAATTCAGGGATATCAATCTTTATTTGAAGAAAACGATAAACCAAAATCATTTACTTTTGATATCGGCGATAAACATTTTACAGCTGAGTTTGAATTATATATGGTCGGAGATGTTTTTAAAGTTCCAAATGTGTTTAAAAAATATTGTATAACGCAAAAAGACTTTGGTTGGCTAAAGGGAACGGATAATTAAATCCGTTCTTTTTTATGGTTATTCTGGGGTTTTGGAGCAAATTTTAGAAAAATATATTCACCTTTATAGAAAACAAAAAGGCACCCAAGCATGGGTGCTTTTTATGGTACTCCCGGCGGGAATCGAACCCACAACGGCCCCTTATATAACCTATTATTTTAACCTGCCCTAAAGTATTTTTTTTCTTTTAAGTATTCAATATCAAGTTGTGGCATTGCATCTAGCTTTTCTCTATCTAAATTAAACATAGCCAAGAATTCATCGAACTCAAGTATCTCTATTCCCTTGCCATCTTGTTCTATTGCTCTCATTACATTATTGTATCTAGTGCATGGTTTTGGGTTTCCTTCTTCATCAAAACTTTCTTCATAGTTCTTTACGAAGATGTCTGCAAGACTACCTTTTTTCACATATGTACCACCTGCATCGGTTATAATCTGAATAAGTTTCAACATATTTTGATAATGATACATTTCATAATTTAAACTAAAGTTCACTTTCTTTCCTTTGAGAAATTGCTCTATTTCGTTCACTGGTTGCACATAGTCAAGGAATCTAGTAAACATTATATTATTTACTGAGCCTCTTAGTATCCAATCTTCTTTGCCTTCCTTGAGTTTTCTTGCTCTGATTCCTCCAACATTCTCGTGACTTGATTCCCTTGGATTCTTTATGTCAAAGATATTATTTTTGAACCCATAACAGAAACCATTACATTCGCCAAGCAAATCTTCTTTATCTTTAAGAATATCATCTAATGTCTTTTTACTTTTTCTCAAAGCTTCTTTCAATACCAGCATCGTCATTCCAGCATCAACATCACTTCTGTGAGCACGATAATCTGGAACATGCAAGTATCTTATATATTCATAAGACAAAGAATTAGGTTTTTTTCCTGTCAAGTATCTCAGTATTTCTCTAAGATCAACATACTTGAAATTAATAGGCTCTAAGTTGTACCTTTCGCAATTTGATAAAAGGTACTTTACATCTTCATTAATTTCAAAGCCTATACAAATTACATCATCCCCTTGAAATAATTTACTTATTTTCTTGTAAAAATGTGGGAATGTCTTTGCTGACAATATTTGTTTTTGTGGATATGATTCTATTAACATATTTCTATATGCCCACCAATCCCAATCTTGTTTTGGTATATCAGGATTAAACACGATATCTTCTCTTGGCATTATTACATTGAATTTTTCATCTGTAACCACATATCCAAAAGTAAAAGAATATTTATGTTTTATGTCTATAGATTCAGAATCATAAAATACATACTTTTTCATTAGCACCAACCCCCTTATTTCTCTTTATTAACTTCTTTTTGAAGCTCTTTCATAAGGTCATACATTTCGGTAACTTCTTTCAAATATTTTTCAAGTTCTTTTAGTGTTGCTTGCTCATAGTCAACTTTACTATGTGCATCATATCTTTTAACCAATGTATGGAATCTCTTAGTTTTATCAGTTGACTTTAATTGTTTTGCCCTTTCTCTCATTCCACTTGTTGCGATTTCTCCAACCATTTTGTCAATGCTGTCACGTATAGCCTGTCTATTATTCTTATACTCTTCCACTTTTTTCCTGTGTGTAGGTGTTAAGAAATCAGGATTTATCATTGACAACATTTGAATATCAGTTACAAGTCTTGGATTTGCCTTATAGATATAACTATATTTTGAACTGTCAGCATGTATCATGAAACTCTTCAAAGCTTCGTTTTCCCAGTTCTTTTCAATTCCCCTAACAAGTAATTCAATACCCATTAAAGCCAATTCTTTTGAGTCTTTTCTTGCCAAGATGTAGTTAATTACACTTTGTGCAAGTAAGTCATCAGAATAAGTTAATAAAGTGATTACTGACCTTGTTTTAAATTCATTGATTGATTTGTTCTCTAATAGAAGATTCAATACCTTTTCGCATAGATCTTTATTACCTGCATATGGAATAATTTCTTCTTTGTAAATATAGAAACCTGCCAATTGTGAAATAATTGTTTTTCTTACATCATCGTTTCTAATTAAACAATGATCTCCATTATCGTAGAAATAATTATTGTTTGCATACATATTGTTAATTACTGCATTTGTGAGTGCAAACCAGCCACTGCCATCTGCCACATTATGTATCTCACTTTTAATCTTATCAATGCTAGTTAAATTATTCTCAAATACTTCTTGGAATATTTCTTCTGGTAAATCTACCCATTCTTCTGCAATCTTTACTAGAATCTTGCTTTCATCAAATCTAATTGAATATGGTTCTGGAAGAGAAGTATTCTTTTTCTCAATTAGTTCTGATTCGATTACTTCTTCTTGGATATAGAGTCTTTGTATCAAATCTTCATATTTGCCAAAATCTCCTTCATATAATTTATTGTTAAATACAGAAACATTTAATTCTGGATAGTAATCATAAGAATTACTTTTGTCGATTTTAAGCATGGGATACATTGAGTTTCCCATGATATTTTTTAACTGATTTTCATCAAGTTTATGAGCTTTATCGTATAATTGTTTAAAATGTGCATTTAAACTGCCCGAACCCGTTATGTCATCAATATATTTGTAAGCACTTTGTTCATCCTTGCTTCTTAATGCAAGGCTAGCCATTAAATATTGATCATATGTCGCTTTTTCAAAAGTGTTATATGACACTTTAATTATATACTTAATCTTTCTTAAGCTTAATTTCAGATTTATTTGAACCATACTCTAACCCTCCATTATATTCAATCATCTTGCCAAATCTTCTTATATCATCAATTATTTCTCTGAAATAAGTTCTCTTATTTCCACCATTGATTCTCATTTCAATTTTGCTTAATGTTATTGAGTTTCCAAAGATAAACAACTTATCTCTCGCTCTAGACATTGAGACATTGATTCTTCTAAACTCACTCAAGAAGTTCCCTTTTTCCATAGTCACAACAGTATTAACTAAGACAATGTCTGTTTCTTTCCCTTGGAATGCATCCACTGTATCAATTTCAAAACTTTTAAAGTGTTTCTTAGCATCATTGATAAGTTCTTTATATTTCTTTTGGAATTTTTCAATTTGTGCCGCATATGGGAATATTGCTGAAACCGTTACCCCAATTGGATTTTCTACTGTCTTCATCAAATCTTTCAATATGTCAGCCGTTGCTTCCAACTCTTCAATATTGTATCTTGATGTTCCATCTTTAGCTTCTTTTCCATTCTTAACTTCTACAAAGAAAATATCTTTATCTTCATATTTTTTGAAATCATTAAATTGAACTTTTGTAGGTTTTACAATTTCTCTCATGTTCTGCAATCTGCCATCATAGAAAATGTTATAAGCATTCAAAACTGCTTTTACTGAACGATAGTTAACATTCAATTCAATCATTCTGCCAGCTTCCCTCGCTTTTTCTAGCGTGTTTGCAAAAACTGATTTTTCATAGATTGATTCTAGTTTGTTAAACTTATCTTCATCATATGATGGTAACCCTTCAACATCTGCCTTAGTAAATTCCAATAATGGTGCTAGCTGGAAGTCATCTCCCACCATTATTATCTTATCAACATAAGGCAAATATCTTAATACTTCTGTTATAGGACATTTTGAAACTTCATCAATAATAAGCCAATCATATCCTTCTAGCAATTCAAGTCCTTTTTTTCCACCTATTGCACTCGTTGTTGTTGTTGCTCCAAGAACTGAGTAATCTGCTAATGTTGTATCTTGAGAGAATCTAAACAATTGACTACCTGTAAAGTTGCTCATATCTCCCAAAATGGCTTTTGCCAACTTTTTATCAGTTGCTCTTTGATTGTGGCTTTCGAATTTCTTTGCCCAGGTTTTATACAATGTTGAGTCAATTTCCTCTCCTGAATAACGGTTTCTACGATTTGTTATTCTGTTAGGAATAATAAGGTCATAGTTCTCCATTAACTCATCAAGGACATTGTCAATCGCAACGTGTGTTTGAGAAGAAATAACAACTTTTTGTTTTAATTCCTTTGTAATATATTGCACAATTGCATTGATTACATAGGTTTTTCCTGTTCCTGGTGGGCCTTTAATAAGACTTACTGGTGAACCATCTGTTGCCATTAAGAATGCTTTCTTTTGTGATTCATCCAAGTTTTCTATATAATTATCTTTATTATCTCCATCTTGTCTTGCTGAATTATTAGATGGCATTTGTTTAGAGCCTATGATGTATTCTAACAATTCACATGCCGAACCTGCTGCACCTTGCTTTATTAATCTTAAAGAATTATCTATTGATTCAAGTTTTACTTTCTGCCCCATATCATATAGGTTTAAATAATTATACTTTTCATCTTTTCTTAGACTGGCTTCTCCAGATACTACCACATCAGTTTTATCTTTTTGAATATTGACCAAATCAAAACCAACAAGATTTCTTGTCATATTCTCATCAATTTCTTGAGTTGGTGTAAGATATAGATTGTCAGCAAATTTCTTTACCTTTTTTATGGCTCTATCTGCATCTCCATCTTCTTCTCCCACCTCTATTTTTATATCAACCAATTCTCTTACTTTATCCTGGTTTTCACTTGAAAGCATGTCGTATTTATATCTTTCAATCTTATAACCAGTCACAATTCCATTAAGGTTTGTTATTTGGTTTGCTTCATCAATGTCAATGTCTTTCACGTCTACAGGAACATAATAGTAAGAATCTGAAATTGACCTAATTGAAAATGCTGTATTATTGTTTAATTCACTAGATAATTTCTTATAAAATGTGAAAATATCCATAAACTCATCGAATTGAGACAAGTTAAACTCAAAGTTTTCATCTGCTACTAATCTAGCAAGTACTGATTGTGTGCTTTCAATACTAAGTGGATAATTTGAAAAACAGATATTCATTTCAACGCCTTTTATTGCATGATAGTCAACATTTTGGTCAATGTATACCCTTTTACAAAAGAACATACCACCCATTGGTTGTCGAAAATCACAGCCCAAATTTCCGAGCAATATAAGACAGCCTTTATCTTCTAATTCATAAATAAGTTTGACTTCTTTTATTGTTTTTACAAGCCTTTGATCTCTATTATCGAATTCAATATTAAGTCTATTAGTTGATAATAAAACATCATGACCTTCGCCATCATTTACCAAATCTAACATCTCTTTATTTTTTATGTCTGGATAAAACCCTAATTTGAAATTTTTCATTTTAACTCCTTTTACGCAACCGCATAATCACAAGAATCATTTATTAACCCATACCTGCCACATGGGTTGTTTCTCGTTTTAGATTGCTTCTTTAATGTTGATTCTAGAACCGTAATACCATATTCTTTCTCTATATACCTTATATACATAGGAAATTTGGTCATTGTTCTAATTAATGCTGTATCTCTTCGACTCTTAGATACATCTAATGCATCTCTCAATAAAACTTTGTTATGAAAGTATTCCTTTACACCTCTTCTAAATTTTTGTGTAAAAAGATAGTACTCTCTGTCCTGGCTAACCAAATAAAATGTTTGTTTGTCTTTGTCTGTTGTTCTTGAATAAATAAAATTTGCCATAAATAAAACTCCTTAAAAATATAAATTTTTATAGAGCCACGCAAAAAATACCTAATTCTAACCTGCGCATTAATTATTATTAAGTTAAAATCCTTCTCAAGTGTTGATACTTAACTGTATCAGAAAAAACCCTACTCAGACCATTTGCATGACCTTTTTGGAGTGTCAATCTAAATGAATTAGATCCCTTTCGTACGCCTGTACTATAACATAGTGAAAAATTGTTTGTCAAGTGGTTTTGTCAAAAAAAATAAAAAAACTGAACTATTAACTAGTCCAGTTCGGAGAGCTCCACCCAAATTTGTACGAAAGGGATTAACACTCCAATTCATTTATTCGTACATGTTTATTATAACATAATATAACCCCATTGTCAAGTTGGCAGAACAAAAAAAGACCACCTATCTTTCATGATAAGTGGTTATTAATTTTATTTTACTATTTTTGTTTCTTTTATCATATCATTGAATACAGATGTTGCTTTGTTTCCATCTACTAGTATCTTTTCTACTAGTTGTTTGAATATTCCCCCATTGAACCTTTCGAATGTTCCAATTTGCTTTATCTTTTCTCTTAGTTCTTCAGAACTATATACAACCATTTCATTTTGTTCTTAATTCCCCTAACAATCTTAGGACACTTTTTCACTATCGCACCCCTGAAAATTTTTAATGTATTTTCATTATAACACAATAAAAAATAAAGTCATATCAAAACAACACTCTTCCGAGTGCTTAGAAATTAACAACATTTAGTCTTAATGCATATACAAATGAACTAAAATAAGATATAATTGAAGTAATAAATATTTAGGAGAACTAATGAACACAGAACTAGAAGATGGAATGAGTGCCATATATACTGGTGGTAAAACCATGCAAGAAATTATTCTATACAATGTTCATTCTGATCATAACGGAACATACTTTAATGCTAAAGATAAAAAAACTGGCAAAACAATTACAAAGTTCGGACGCCCAGTCTTATGGATGGCAGAATATGCAATAACAAATGGGAAAATAATAATTCCGAACTACAAACAAAAAACCATAAGTGAGCCACAAATTAAAATTGATCCATTAAAAGAACAAAGAAGCAGTCTACGTAAATTCTTCATTGATAATGTGCTATATGAAAATCAACCATTTTATTTTGATGATGAACAACTAAATGCCATATTATCTACCCAAAACTCATTAACAACAGCGCGTGCCGGCTCTGGTAAAACAAGAACCATAATTGGAAAACTCATTTATTTGTTTGAAAAAGAAAAAATAAAAGACAACAATGTTTTAGCATTTTGCTTTAACCACGATGCTAGTGTAGAAATAAACGACAGATTAAACAATAAATGTGAAATCAATCATGAGTTAAAATACAAAGATTTTGATGTTGCAAAAACTTTCCACTCTTTTTCTAAACAGTCAATTGACATAGGTAATAAAATATTAACGGATAGAACAAAGTTGTTAAAACTTATAATAAATGATTTGAGAACTTCCAATCAAGATTTCGCAAGAAATATGTATCAATTTTTTAGAGCAGCAACACTAAGAATAGATAGAAAAAATTTCGTAGACACAGAATCATACTATAAATACATTAGAAATTGTGAGTATATTACATTAAATGGTGAAAAAGTAAAATCAAAAATTGAAAAATATATAGCCGACTATTTGTTTGAACATGGTATAGATTATGTATATGAAAAAAGCTATTACCCGTATAAAATTAGTCTAGAAAAAGCAAATTTCACAAAAAGCGAGCTGGAAAGATGCATTAAATTCTTAGATCAATTTAAAGAAACTGTGCCGGATTTTTATTTACCAAAATACAATATTGTTTGGGAACATTGGGCTGTTGATGGAACAGAAAACCAACAAGAAAAAGATGAATTTACAAAAATTGTTTGCCCATATCAAGAGTATATTGATAAAAAAGAATGGAAACAAAAATTTTGGAATAAAGCATGGAGAGAAAAACTTGCTAATATTAACAAATATAATACAGCTATAAAAGAGGTTAAATTATTAATAGAAACTACACATAAAGACCTCTCTGATGACAGCCGCGAACTTATTGAAGATAAAATACAACACGTATTAAATAATCATAATGTTTTTGCAAATAAACTGCCAGACAATATTTTAATTGACAAGGTGTGGTCAAAAAGTATAGATGGTTTTACAATACTAATTGATCAGTTTATAAACAAACTACAACAAAATTACTTTGATAACATTGAACTTTTTGTGGAAAAAGCAAAAGATATAACTGACGAAAGAACAAAAATGTATTATAGATTAGGATTTATAGTATATAAAAAGTATATTGAAATTTTATCAAAAACAGACAATACTGGCGATTACACACCATACAATGATTATGCATATGATTTTAATCAAATAATATTTGAATGCTGTAAAGCAATAAAAGATAAAAAACTGGATGACAAAATAAAAAATTTAAAATGGATTCTTATAGATGAATACCAGGACTTCAGCAGATTATTTGATTATTTAATTGATTCAATAATAGATAGAAACAATAATATCAAGTTGTTTTGTGTCGGAGATGATTGGCAGGCAATAAATAGATTCGCTGGATCAGATTTAAAATACTACACAAATTTTGCTGTTAGATATTCAAATACAAATTTGTTGAGTATCAAGAATAACTATAGGAGCGAAAAACACATAGTCTGGTTCGCAAATCAATTTATGAGCAAATGCGGCTTTACAGGTCCAAAACCAAATGGAATAGTAATTAACAAAGGCGAAAGCAAAGAAATTGATGTCCAAAACACATACATAGGTAAATTTGATGATGTTAATAATGTTTATTTAAAATATTTGACAGACGAAGAACCCCACAAAATAGAAAAAGCAAAATACCTGAAAATGTGTGCTGATATAATAAAGAAACATCAAAATGAAAAAATTATGATATTAAACCGTAGCAATCAAATACTTGGTAAAGAATTAGATGAATTTAATTTAACTCTTAGAAAAATATGTTCAGAGTTTGTTTCAATAGACGAATATAACAAATACGTATTTATGAAGACCGTACATAAAGCAAAGGGTGAAGAAGCAGATGTGGTTATAATATTGAATGTCAACGAAAGTGTTTTTCCGGTTTTTAATTCTAATAATGATTTGTTTGAAATATTTGGTCACACCACTTTAGACACTATTGAAGATGAAGAGAGATTGTATTATGTAGCTTTAACAAGGGCTAAACACAACCTGTATATTCTGTATGAAAATGCTAAAAAATCAGCATTTATAATAAATTCTTAAAGGCAGTTAAATTCAAACTGTCTTTTCCTGTATTAAACAACAAAAAATCGCTAAATATAGTTATGGTGACCCCCAGCAGGACTCGAACCTGCAATATTGACTTATCTTTGTAATACACAAACAGATAATATTGAATTATTGGTACACAAAGATTATAAATGGTTACGAAATGATGAGATAAATACTTTAGATTGGGCGCCAGCAGATAAACCAATTATTAATAAACTAATGGAGGAAGTGTAATGAGGTCTTTTTACAGTAGTAATTTCGAAAAGTTTTTTAACGATAGCGCAACTGAAATATTAGGAACGTTGGCAACTAATAATGGATTTGATTTAAATGATTTACAGAAAAATACATGGCTATATGAAATTAAACTATTAAAAGATATTTTAAATTGTTTTGATAAAAACAGTAAAATATTATTTGAATATACAATACCTCGTATTGGGAAACGTATAGACAACGTTTTGCTTATAAACAATATTGTTTTCTTATTGGAATTTAAGGTTGGAGAAACAGCGTATAACAGAAATGAAATTGACCAGGTTTTAGACTATGCTCTTGACCTTAAAAACTTTCACAAAGAAAGTCATGATAAACTAATTGTTCCAATATTAGTTTGTAGCGCAGCAACTAGCAGAGAAAACAACATTTCTTCTTATGAAGACAAAATCATAAAACCACTTTTATGTAATTTTCAAAATTTACAAGAAACGATTTTAAAAATATTAGAAAACTACAACGAAAATAGTTTCAATTATGACGATTGGGAAAATTCAACATATTTGCCAACACCAACAATTATTGAAGCTGCACAAGCTTTGTATTCTAACCATAACGTAGAAGAAATTTCACGTTCTGATGCTGGTGCATATAATTTAAGCGTTACAACACAAAAAATTAATGATATTATTGAATATTCGAAAGCGAATAATAAAAAGTCAATTTGCTTTATTACAGGTGTTCCTGGCGCAGGTAAAACACTGGCAGGAATAAATATTGCAAACGAAAGACACAAATTTGAAGAAAACGAACACGCAGTGTTTTTATCTGGAAACCTCCCTCTTGTTGACGTATTGCAAGAAGCTTTGGCAAGGAACGAAAAAGAAAGAAGTAAAACAACAAAAGGCGATGCGTTAAGAAAAGTAAAATCTTTTATTCAAATAATTCATCATTATAGAGATGCGTACGTAGGAAATGAAGACATCCCGACAGAAAAAGTAGCAATATTTGATGAAGCGCAAAGAGCTTGGACAAAAGAACAAATTGCTAATTTTATGTCAAGAAAGAAAGGTGTATTTGATTTTGAATACAGCGAGCCGGAATTTTTGATTAGCACATTAGATAGACATAAAGATTGGGCTGTGATTGTTTGCTTAATTGGTGGCGGACAAGAAATTAATACTGGTGAATCAGGATTAATTGAGTGGTTTGATTCTTTAAGGCGTTCTTTTAGTCATTGGGATATATATGTATCTAATAAGATTACAGATGATGAATATACAAGAGGACGCAGAGTTGAAGAACTAACAGAAGGGCTTAACGTACATATTGAAACAGAGTTGCATTTAGCAACATCAATTCGCTCATTTAGAAGCGAAAATGTATCTGCTTTTGTAAAACAACTTTTGGACAACAATCCTATAAAAGCAAATGAAACTTTATTAAATTTAAACCAATATCCTATTAAAATTACACGAAATTTAGAAATAGCTAAAAAATGGGTAAAGAATAAAGCTAGAGGAACTGAAAGATATGGATTATTGGCTAGTAGTGGCGCATTAAGATTAAAACCGGTTGGCATCTTTGTAAAAAACGAATTATCTGCACCAAACTATTTTCTAGACGATAAAGACAATGTTCGCTCATCTTATTATTTAGAAGATTGTGCTACAGAATTTGATGTGCAAGGTTTAGAGTTAGATTGGTCTATTGTAGCATGGGATGCGGATTATAGATATAATGGTACCGAATGGACGTATAATAGATTCAATGGTTCTAAGTGGAACAAAGTAAATAATGAAAGTAATAAGCTATATCTTAAAAATGCTTATAGAGTATTATTAACAAGAGCTAGACAAGGTATGATTATTTATATTCCAGAAGGTAACCCAGAAGATAAAACTAGACCTAACGATTTTTATGATAAAACTTATAACTATTTAAAACAAATAGGCATTGAAGAAATTTAATTTGGCACTCACACGTGCGCTTGGTCAAGAGAGAATGAAATAACACTCTAACTTTTTCAAGTTAAAGTGTTAATTATTTGACTAGTTTCAAAAGGCGGTGACTATAGTAGTGCAAAACATGCTTGGAAATATGCAAAGAAAAAGGGAAATACTAACTCAATTTTATTCTTTTTTCTATTTGTAAATATGCTTCATATTCTTCAGCAGTGTAGCAACAAAATAGACACTTTTCAATAAATTTTGGCTTAAAATTTTTAACAACATCTATTGCTATTTGCGTCGCTTCTTCTAATGGACACGAATATACTCCGGTAGATATACAAGGCAACGCAATACTTTTTACCCCTCTAAAATCTGCCACAGCTAGAGCATTATTATATACTTCTTTCAATTTTTCTTGCCAATCATCCTTGTTGTGCCATATGTTCGGACCAACAGCATGAATTATATATTTAGCACCAGTTTTAAACCCTGGAGTGACCACAGCCGAACCTGTTTCCACAAATCCATATTTTCTGCATTCCTTTGCTAATTGTTCACCACCTGCAGCTGCAAATATTGCACCACATAAACTTCCACCACATTCTAGATACTTATTAGCGGCATTAACTATCGCCTCAGTCTCTGCTTCTAATACACTACAATGTTTTATTTCGTATTGCATAAATTCCCTTTATTTAGAATGTAAATTTTGTTTATGTTAAGAATTATATTTACCATAAAACAATTTAATACTAAATTTAAAATACAATTTTTTGTTTTGAGATATCAAAAATATCACATCATTATTACGACCAAAATTAATATTTTTGATAACATCATAAACAATATCCAAAGCATTCTTACAATTTTCGCCTTTTACCGATATATCTACCAACATATCTGAATCTAGAGGCGTATCGTTGAAAAGATTATTGAAATTATTAGCCGTCAACATTTGGCAATAAAAATCTTTTGTTTTTGCATGATTAAAAAACGCTACAAAATCTGACATAGACAGATTATTCAGCTGAGTTGTTGTCGAACCACAACAATCCGAAAATCTACTCACAATATCTTTATAAATTTCATCGCATAAAGATGCTGGGATGGGTTTACCTGTTAATTTATCATATAATTTCATTTTAGATACGAAATAATACCCAATCATACGCTTTACTTTATAATATATTTCACTGTAATATGTAAGATCATATTCAAAAGCCAAATATAATATTGAATACCTGTTCACATATATGTCCAGATAATTATCCAATCGATATTTATCGGAAATATAAGTATTAGGGAACATTTCAACAACGAATTTGAATTTATGATAATAATTTTTTTTGACAAAAATATAGTTGCCTGTAAATCCCATCATTATCTCTATCCAGTCTATACTTTTCAATTCGTAACTATCAAATTCGGGTATTTGTTCATCTCTAAACGCTTCTATAAAAGGTTTAAAATAAGTGTTTGTTATTTTTTCCACCAAAGTTTTATCAGCGGAATATACTAAATTGGTGGTATAAAATGTCGTAGTATTTCTTTTTTGCACAATGGTCAATTCCCCACCATTTCCCATCGCACCACCACTAGCATATACTACAGCTACAATATCCTCATATGAAATATTATTGATATTATCCATTGTAACCTGTATAAGCTTAGGCATACAATCCTCTAATTTTTTTTCCATTAAATTATCCTTCCATTAAATGTATGTGATCCTGTGTTTTCAATATGAATTTTTGGACCACACTCAATAAATGGATGTAGTCCAGAATTCCATAGTTCTTTGAATCCATTAAATATTTTTTTATACTCACCATTTTTCCAGTTTGAATATATGTGATAATACTTGCCATTAATATTGAAGGGTTTCATATAATATCTATAGCGACCATTTATTGTAATTTCATCTTTACAACAATTTCTTCCTAAACATTTACACTCCACAAGAATTGGTCTTAGTCCTATTAGACCTAGAAATTCTATCGATCCCCAAACATTTTTAATTGTGTCATGAGACATGTCTAAAAAATGTGGCAACATATATGCCTCTACATCTTTATAATAATTATGTTTTTTTATCATATTACTTACTGCCTTCCCATTATTTACAACGACAAAAATCTATAAACTCTTTAAATCTATGCAGTGCATTAATTGGAGTTCTATGACCAGACAATCCATATTTTTCTTCTCTGCCACCAAGGCTATAATCAATTACTAATCTGTCGATATTGTCACAAACATCTATCCAATTGTCAAAACATTCTTTCATTTTTACAATTTCAATACTGTTTATATATTGCGGAATTGTGCTAGGATAACCCGATGGAGTGAGCTCTTTATAACCGTGTACAATCAACCACTTTCGATATTCACTTTTTAAATCCAAGCCTTTAATGCTATCTGCATGCTGAGTGACAGGTTGTATGATTAGTTTATTATCGGATGTTTTATGCGTTTCTACAACACGTCTCAGAATCTCATTTATTTTCTTATTGTTCTTATTTATAAATTCTCTATACGTACGAAGTATCATAACAATAGCTCTGCTGCCCAATTTCCCTCTTGTCTCTTCGCGATACAAAATGTTATAGATATCACTACACATAGACACATAATCCAAATTGTGCATTTTCATGTATTGTTCTACTGCAGTTATATGAGCCTGTATTATGTCTAGCGAATCTCTTTGAAATACTACATTCTTTACCCAATACACATATTCTTCTTTTATTTTATCATTTAAAAATTTTTCTTCATCTAAAGTACATTGACAATTCATATTTTCTTCTCCCATTTATATTTTAAAGACTAATAATCGCTTAATTATCTTTTCAATAGATACTGATATTGCTCGTCTTCATTTTTTAAATAGTAATAGCCCCTTTTCTCTTTCACAATTGGCACACCAAATTCTATTAAATATTTCACATTTCGACCAACTGTTTTTCTATCACACACGATACCTCTTGCATTGAGTGCTTTGGTAAGGTTAAGTAAATTAATAGGTTCGTTAGAATACTCGAAAGCTTGCAAAACATATAGTATTATTGTCTTTTTCGCAATCATCTTTGATATACTCCCTTCATTTATATTATAACAATACATACGGACAAAACTAGCCCAAATCCTTTTTTGTAAAAAGTTTTTAGAGTTTTTTAAACAAAGCAATATGCGAATAAAAAACACCTATTATTAAAAGGTGTTTATATGGTAATGGCACCCGGACGCCTTTTACCTCTTTCCACTACCCTAAATCTGACCACATTTTCTTACCCAAGAGTTGAGCACTAGTTATCTAATATTTCTTTCAATAACTCTTTCTTTTTATAAAACTCGATAGCCTCAGAAACAACTCTTAAAATCTTTCGTTTTGTTTCATGGTCAGCATCTTTAAATTGTGAATTTCCATACAAATTTGATTTTCTTAATCCTAACTCTATATAGGGTTGATAATCAATATTTGTACGACATTTTATAAAATACTTTTCAGCTTTCTTATACATTGTCGTTGATAAAAAATTTGCAAGATGTTTACCCTCTTTTACATCATCATCTGCGCTCTTAATTTTGTGTAATAATTCTACATCTTTATCTTCTATGTTCATAATAATTCCTCATCAAATTATTGTTGTTCTCCTGGACAATCTAACAAAAGTACTAATAAATCCGGTACTTCTGTATATGGATTTTTGTCCAATATGCTGTTCTCATTCTTTAGCTGCCTAGATTTTTCTGCTCTATTTATTGCAATTGCATATTTTTCTTCCAACCCACATTCTTTAACTATATCAAAACTCTCACTATAGTTTGGAACATACTTTTTTAATTGTTCTTTAACTTTTTGTGAAGAATTGACAACTTTTGGAAATTCCACAAAATAATAGAGTAACCAAACTTCAAAACATGGATTAGACAAGATAAATTCAACACAACATTTCTTTTTACTTTTACTCGATTTTTCTTCTTCTATCTTATTTAACTGATCTTTTGATAAATCCAAATCTATCAAGCAAAAAACTCTGTCACCAATTGAGTTATCTAAATCCATTTCCGCTATCTTTTGTTTTGCTTTTTTTATCATACTCTTAGGGTCAGTAGCTTCAGATGAAATAATTTTTAATGTATACGGATTTTCTCTTTTATTAAAATGCTTAAAATATTTAGTTTCTGTTTGATTTCTCCCTTCACAGATTAATGCTATTACAGGTTTTCTTTTCCTGGTATAAATATCTTTTGTTCTTTTAGCCATTAATCCTCCTTAATAAAAGGGACCGCTCCAAATCTTCCTAAAAGATATGCTTTTTCTATATTTTCGTCTTTTCTTGGCGAAAAGTCTGCCAATGCATATAGGTCAGATATTCCCGTCTTATTATCTCTTTCAGTAAACCAAATTTCATCTCTCCTAAACAATTCAAGATTTAACAAATTAGTATCATGGGTATTACAAATAAGCTGTGCATTCTTTTTGTTTATTTCTTTATTTAAAAATTTCTTAATTATATATTCAACTAACATTGGGTGCAAACTTCTATCTATCTCATCGATAAATAAAGTCTTACCTTCTTTAAATACATAATACAAAACTGGAGCTAAATAAAACAACTGCTGAGTTCCAATAGACTCTTCAATCAATTCTAAGGTAAAATCCTTGTCAATATTGCCATCAGATATTGTATGATGAGTCTTTATTTTATAGATATCTGAATTAATAAAATTGTTCATTTTTTCAGGGTCATTATTCACAACAATGTTCATAATATTTGAAATAATTTCTGCAGTCTTTCCAAGATCCTTTATTTTTTTAGTATCAACTTCAAAATCACTGATGCTTAAGTCCGCGCTATTTAAAAACTCTAAGCAAAACTTTTTATAATCTTCAAAATCGTTATGGGTTAAAATATAATTCATGTTATACTTTGTAGCTTGAGAAACATCAAATAAAACAACAATATCATTCATTAAATATTCTACAACTGGTTTTACCTTTTCATAGTTCCAAGTAGCTGCAGTAATCAAAAATAATTTGTTTTTAGTATTTTTACTTTTTATTTCATTCAATGCTCTAACATCAGAGTTGAATTTATATTCATCAGTATTTGTTCGTGTAAAAATATTCGTAGGTTTAGCTGAATTATAGATATCCAATTTTTCATTGATTACTTTTTCGTGCGTACAAGAAAAACTATAATTATACTTTATACCATATTTTTCAAAAGTAATTGAGAATTCCGATTCTTTATTCCAGTATTCATTGGTAAATTTATAAGGAGTAACAGCTATTCTATTCCCTTCAACAAGATGATTAGACATTAATACAAACTCTTGCATGAAACGTACAGCATTGACAAATGATGTTTTACCCGAAGCATTAGCTCCGTACATAATTCTAACTTTAGATAAGTTTTCTTTTCCAAAACTTTCCAAATTGTCTAAATGTGATTTATCAGCATTAGCAACCATAGAAAAATTGCTTTCGTTTAAGTAAGACTTAAAATTTTTTAATTTAAAATCTATTAACATAATCCTTTCTCCTCTTACTGATATTATATTCAGAACGAACCATAATGTCAACCGGTATTGAGAATATTTTTGCCATTTTTGAGAAATTAATACAAATTTTGCAAAAATATTTCTGATTTCCTGTCTTATTATTACACATTTATAAAAGATAATACAAAAAAATGTGAAACAAAATTGCTGAATTTTGGCAAAAATGTTTCACTTTTATTTTATTTTTTATTGTTTCACGTCATCATGCGGAGTTTTTTCTGATTTGTCTTCTTCTTTTTTGTGCACAAATTCATTAAAATAATACTCTTTAAAATTTAGAGTTGGCTCTTTAAAAGAGCTAATAATTTCAGATAGCGATTTAATCTCTGGCAAACTTATGCTTTTATAAAAATTATTTAAAAATGTCGTATCGATTTGAAAGGTTTTTAAACTTTTAACAAGTTCTGAAGATGTTTTTGATAATTGCTTCATAACTTCTGCAGTGCTACTTATCCAATCAAAATTATGCGTGTAATAGTTTCTTAAATTTAATGCAATATTTTCTTCAATCAGAGTTGTATTTTTATAATCTGCAGGCACAAGCACTATATTCTTGTTAATCTGTTTTTCTAATTGATTATTAAGTTTATTTAATAACTTATTGGCATCTATATATGAGTAGTAATCTAGACAATGAAAATGCATAATATCATTTCTGATGTAATATATTTTTTCACAATATTTATCTAATTCAAACCCTTCAAACTTATCTTTAAAAAGATTATTCCATAATGAATTAATTTTAATTTCTTTTAAATCATTCATTAAGTGCCAATTGTTTTCCTTAACTTTTTCTTTAATAGATTGCAATCCTTTTCTATCGACAAATAAAAACTCAAAAATATCTTGCAAATCTGTTGCGTTAAGCAATCCGTAAGTTTCAACAATTTCTTTTTTATCCTTCTCTAACTTTTCTTGCATAGATTTGTAGGCATCTTTTAACATTTCTTCAGCGTCGCATAGCGCAATTTGTAACAACTTTCTTAAATTATTTTCAAACAACTGTACCTTAGGATATAGTTTTGCTTGAAATAATAAACTATATTCATTCTTGATTTCAAAACAATCTATTTCTTTCGCCTTTAATTTCTGCTTGATTGTTTTCATTATATCAAAACAAGAAATAATATTAGACCTATTATCTTTACTCGCAGATATCAATATTATATAATTATCTTTACCTTTAATTTTAGATATATTACACTTCACATCTTTGGTGGAAAATCCCTTTATATCTTCTTCTGTTTTTTTATTGATTAATACTTCTATTTCCATTGTGTTTCCTCAATGGTTATATCATATCATATTTTTGCGAAAAAGGCAATTTGCTACATCTCAAAATCTTTCTCTTTTCTCTTTCTTCGTTGTCTATCACGAATTAGCTTTTCAAGGATTTAATCGTAGTCTTCATCTGTTAGAGAGCTTTCTTTTGCTGGTTCTTGTTTTGTTTGTTCTTCGACAGGTTCTTGAGTTGGAATATATTGTTGTTGAACCATCTCATCATTTGGTCCAGAGTAACCAAAAATTTGCCTCTTGTTTATTCTTCAAATAAAGATTGTTGAATTGTTGTATTCCTGTTTTTTGAAGATAATATTATATCTGCAATATATTCATAAGCCTTCACAAATGTATTTGGAATGAAAATCAACTTAATACCGTGTCTAGAGCAAATATCCATTTTCTTTCTGTCAGATTTTTCTCTAGACAATACGCCAAAATGTTCTCCGCCATTAACCTCAAATGCTATTACCGGTTTTTTGCCAAACATATTCTTTTCATATAAAACAAGATCAAATTCCATTCCGTCGTTTGCATTTTCATTTTTCAACAACCTTGATATTTTAACATTCCTTTCAGCTTCAAAAGTTTTATGACAAGAACAAAAATGTGATACCGTTTTGAAAAACTCATCTTCATTTACACTTCCATTTGATTTGCCAATTTCTAATTTGATTGATTCATTTGCAGGAATAATTATGTTACCATTGTTTTTTGCATATTGTATCAAGTTGTATAAGTCATCACTTTTATCGGACAATTTATCAACTACTTCAGTGTCAGCAGCAATTACTAATTTTGATTTTGCTCTTGTTACAGCAACATTGATTAATTCATAATTGTCTTTGATCCATTCAAAAGTCTTCTTACTTGTCTTAGGAGAGATAGCTGAAGAAAATATAATTGTATCTCTTTCTGCCCCTTGCAAAGAATGAATTGTTCCACAATCGACATCTGTAATATTAGCTTCTTTTAGCATTCTATTCATCAACTCTTTTTGATTTACAAAAGGTGTTATTATAAATGCATTATGGATATCATTTCTTTTGATATATTCTACAATTTCGCACACCTCATCAAAAGCTTCGTTTTTTTGCTTTACATTTTGATTTCTAACATCCAATAATTGCAGATCGCCTTCATTTGCAATATATGACAAGTTAAGGGAGTTATTGTAGTATCTTTGATTGGAAAAATTTATAATCTTTCTTCCACATCTATAATGATACTCAAGAAGAATATATTTTGAAATATTATCATTTTCAATCATAACATCAAGAATTGAATGGTCTTTGTAATTATACTTTTCTGGAATATTGTACTTTTCTAATAATTGTGTATTTACATCTTCTTCCAGAATAATAACGGGTTTGAGTTGGTTCGGATCTCCAACAAGTAATAACGATTCTGCCTTGGTAATAGGGATAAGCGAAGTCGCAACATTACATTGACCTGCTTCATCCATTACAACTAAATCAAACATGAAATTCGGTGTACCTAGCCGTCTAGAAGATATGTTTGTAGAAAAAATGATTGGAAACACTTCTGTAAGCAATTTCATATTGGCGTCTTCCTGTGTCCATTTATTAAAATCATTTACTCTTGTATCATCATCTTCAATACTACATATTTGTATAAGCTCTGAATAACGAGGTTTTTTAAGCTTGCTTATATACTGTAAAGACTTGAAATACAAAAATTGAGAGAGTTGGTAGTTTTGATTTAATGGTATGAATAAAGACGTTAAATCATCATTAGATACTTCTGGTAACGACTTTAAGTCTTCTTTAAGTTGATAAATCTTCTCTTTAACAACATCTATAATTTTACTTGTATTATTTCCAAATGATTTTATTAATTTGTTAGAACTATCAAGGCAGTTTTGTATATCTACCCTTTTTTCTTGAATATTTAACAATTCAATAAGTTTTGCATTATGATCATCAGTTGAAACCTTTATTTTATTTAATAGCTCATCTTTAGGCGTTTTGTTGGTCGTGTAGTTGTATAATTCTTTTATCCTTAAAGTCGCTTTTTTCACATCTTCATAATTTCCAAGTCTAAGATAAGGAAAATTTACAAACTCGCCTTTATATTCAAATTTAAGCTTTTCAACTATTCCATCAACAGGTTTATTGTTTGATGAACAAATTAACATTGTTTTATCATTATAAAAAGCACTTAAAGTAACATTAATAATTGTCTGTGTTTTCCCAGTTCCTGGAGGTCCTTGAACATATGTAACTGGATATTTCATTGCGTTATACAAAACACGCATTTGGTTTATGTTAATTCGATTATCATATATAATCAATGACGGCTCTTTCTTTCTCAAATTGTTTTTCTTAGTTATATTACCAAAGAAAGATTTGAGTGGTACAGTTAAATTGTTTGTTAAATATCTTTCTTCAATTGCACTATATGTTTCTGATAAATCAATCGACACATCTCGCTGAATAAGCATTATATCCGGCCTTGTATTTATATATTCGCCAGGTCTTAAATTACTTTGAATGATTTGTTGATATTCTTTATAATTAGATTCAAAAGTTTTGGCAAAGTAATCAGTATCCATATTAATGTAATTAAATAATGAATGTCTTCTTCCATCAACCATAAATGCTTGATTAAACCTAAGATGTTTATCAAGTATTAAAGATTTTTGCTGTGGATCAAATGTAAGGCAATAATATGCAATAACAAATTTATTTTTACCTTCGTCAATAGAAAAATTATTTATAGCAAGTGTGTAATATGAGTTTGTATTATTTTTTATATCGTAGTGATATATGTCTGAAATAATCCTTTTAATTTGTTCTTCGTTTAATTCGAACTTTTTATTTTTGCGAAGTATTGACAAATCTATCCCAGGAATACTTGCATATTCTTTTTGTGCAGGATCATTGTCCAAAATATTACATTCTGCATAATAATTCAAAACATTATGATTAAAATGGTCATAGTTTAACCATGCACATTTATTTAAGTTCTTTTCGATTTTACTAATTAATTCATCCGGTCTCTCATACGATGAAAACTCAATAACTTCTGCATTTTGAATATTGTTAAAGTAAATCCACGTATCAAAAGTATTCATTGATTTTTTATCATTGAACATAGAAACATAAAAAGTCTTTTTATTAAAATCAATATCCTTAATAGCAACCCAATAAAAAGTATTCTCATCGTTTTTATTGATATATGAGATGTTTAACCATTTACCTTCTTTTATTGCTTTTGATACAACTTCTCCAATATTCATTTTAATTACTCCACACTCATTATAGCATACTATTTATCTTTTATCATCGTTTGAAAATATCTTTTTTAATAATTTTATAAAAATTCACACAATTTTCCACAGTTTTTTGTAGTCGAGTATGATTAAAAATGGGAGTTAAGGCGGCAAAGGTGTCAAAATTGAAATTTTCTTGACACCTTAAGAAAAAACACTAGCGTTTTTGCTAGTGTTTATGGGCATTGTAGGGGCTAGTGGCGAACACTTGGGAAAGAGTTCGCCGAGTTGGTAAAAAAGGCACCCAAGCATGGGTGCTTTTTTATGGTACTCCCGGCGGGAATCGAACCCACAACGGCCCCTTAGGAGGGGGCTGTTATATCCATTTAACTACGGAAGCAAAAACTACGTGTAGTATAGCATAGCATGGTGGTATTGTCAATCTCACAGTGTAGGAAAGACATTTTGTTTTACAAAAAAATTGCTTTGATATACAATACTAAAAATGCGAGGTAAATATGGTATATTATCTAGTTTCTATACTTTTTAATAGAATTTTCGACGAAGACGGCAATCGCCTGCCCTGCCCAATGCTTACGGAAAACGACCTATCTAAAAATATTGTAGATAGCCTCCCAGCTCTAAACAAATTCGTTTTAATAGCCAATGACACGGCCAATTACGATGAGAATGATAGTAAACTTACCTTCTACCAAAAGTGTCTAGAAATGACGAATTTGGGCTTTAAAGAGTATTATGTGCTAGACGATAGAAATATATCTAGTGCTAGAGAGATACTAGATGGTGCAGACTTTATTCTACTCACAGGTGGCAAATGTATAGTGCAGAATGAATTTTGCCATAAAATACACCTATTAGATATACTAGAGAGTGGCAATGGTGTATGTGTAGGAGTATCTGCAGGTGCTATGAATATGTGCGAGACGGTGGCGAATTTCCCAGAAGAATTATCCGACCTAGGTCAGCCACTATGGCTACAGGGCATCGGTGTATGCAGAGACATTATTATCCCCCATTTCGATGGTAAAAACCGTATATACCAGATACCATGCGAAGATATAGACGTGGTAAAGGACCATGTATTACCCCTGTCCCATCATCGCACACTACTGGGACTACCTAATTACTCGTACATAAAAATAGAGAATGGCGTAGTCTCTATGCACGGAGTGTATTACCAGATACACAATGGAGATATTGACCAGTATGGAGAATGAAACAAAAAAACAGCTATGATAGGCTGTTTTTTATTTACATGTTGGCTGTTTTTTATTTACATGTTGGCTGTTTTTATTTACATGTGTGGTGGAATGTTTCTGACCAGCATAGGCTAGACATGCCTAGGCTTTGGATATGCCTTTGCTTCTAGCGAGATCTACTATAGTCCCCTCGTCTAGTAGATAACCACTGGTTAGTGGAGAATATGGCACTACCACAATGCAAGACATAATTATTTATTGCTTATTTTTCAGCATTTTAGACAATCTTCTATTCTCCCAAATGTATGGAAGTGCTACAAGGAGTGATACTATTAGTATGCTCGCTATAATGAGCACCGCTGGCAAAATACTATTAGGTTTGTATTCCACCATGAGTATTTTATCTCCATCATGTACTTCAAAATGTATCTTGTCGCCCCATACAGACTTTTCTAGCATAGTGAGCGAACCGTTTGCATTTATTCTATATACCGACACATTATTAAAGCTGGTATATGTGTCATTAGGTGCTAGACTTAAAGTATATGTATCGTCTACACCGATCGAAATATCCAGTGTAGAACATCTCACACACTCACCCTTTTCGAAATAGTCTACATACTCGGCATCAGCTACGATAATATTCACTGGCATATCTATACGGAAACTATCTCCCTTTAGGTCAAAAGCATAATCCCCACTCGCTACAGCTTTATGGGTAGCCAAAATAGTGACAATAATGGAGTCATCTCCAGATATTACATAATCTGTAGGTGTATCCAGTCTCACTATACCCAGATAGTCACCCGGAGCAATGAGTGTACCATTATATTCAATGCTACTACCACAAGTATCGCCATCTAGTACACCAGATATGGAGTAGTCCACACTTTTCTCGGTACCAGTGTATATAAAAGTACTATTGCCGAAAGTAATGGTTACAGGCTTAGGCTCAATGATAGTATATGCATAGAGTGAATTAGGTGCTAGGTAATTGTGATTCTCCGAAGTAAACACCAGATAGGTCAGATGTCTACCCACGTGAGTACAATTCGCCATACTTACCACCCTAGCACTCACACCAGTAGGCAGGTCAATACTAAATGTAGGTAAATGTCTCTCGCCATCATATACAAATGTCTGATTCACAAAAACTAGAGAATTGAGACTAGGATAAGTAGGTAGTATGGTAAAAGGTAATGTCTCGGTAGACACATGATAGTCGGGATTGTCTATACCAATAATGGTAGCATCATACCTTCCTTCGTCCGTCTCAATATTACCAGCCAGAGTAATGACACCAGTGTCCCCATCACATAGTCCTATAGCATGTGCTGTAATAGTATGTGGCTCGGTATTGTACGAGAATGTATCTACATCTAGAATAGCAGTAATAGGCTTAGGTGTGATACGCAAATATCTAGTGAGACTAGGTAATGGATTGTAATTAATACCTAGGTCATACGTAATGGTAATAGGATAATCCCCAGCATGAATGTAATACTCATATCCCGCTGTAGATATACTCACTCCTGTAGGTAATGTATATGGCGTGAGATCATACCTATGCTCTAGAGAATCGTACACCACATATTCATCTACATATACCGGTAGCAGATCCTGATTATAGTCTGCAGGAGTAATAGATATAGTACGAGTGAACGAGTACTCATCTAGTATATAATTGTCATCATCTATATACATATTGACAGTAATTGTGTAATTATCGACATTTACTAGTGAATATGTAGACATATTTTCTTGTATAATATTACCATCTTTATCTTCAATATTGTATCTAATATGTCCCTGTGCTAGGATAACCAATTCTGCATGGTCATTGCCGTCATAGACAATAGTGTTATTATCAAAAGTGTAATCGGAGATGTGTAATATTTTCGGTAAAATGATTAGGTGTACAGTCTGAATAGAAAAGTCATAAGTGAATGGATTGTAATACGAACGTTCCGATTGTATAATGTGAAAAGAAATCTCCACATCATATGTGCCTACTGTTACATCACTAGTATATCTAGATATTATCCAGTAGACTATATTATCTTCTGCCGTAGTTGTTACAAAGTCTAGATTGTCTAGATTGTTTATATCATCTAGATATCTCACAGTCACATCATGAGTGGTATATTGAGACTCATTTATAGTACCTTTAGAGATAATCATAGTTACGTCTCGATTGACTAGCACATAATTATTATTTACTACCCCGTCCACTTGCATAGTTGCATGTATTGGATAAGAGCCTGGATAGGTATGCGTAGGATCGTCTATACTGATGCTTATATACTCATACGGGGTGGTAGCCACCACCGTCTGTGGATTGCGATTGTATGCCACCTGCAAATTTTCGTACGTGGCAGTAATCTCCTTTGCGATAATATGTATGTCTATATCTTGATTGGATATTGTATGTCCTGCTATGTCTTCTACGTGTAATAGATAATCCCCAATGCCACTAATGGTAGGTAGAGTATAGTCTACAGGCACCCTAGTACTACCATCCATATAATATGGTGCAAATGAGTAATTGCCATCTCTATCGTACTGCACGGTAGAGATATCCATTTCTATAGTAATAGGATCTGCGGGATCGCCTATCCGTCTACTAGGAGTTCTACCCCCACCAGACTTGGCTTGCACTATTACACTAGGCGAATAAATACATAGTATGCCACACATTAGCAAAAAACAGCCCAGCATTACTAGACCAATGTGCAGTATATTGGTACATTTTTTTTGTGTCATTCTATGCATACTTTAGTTTTCTACTTTTTTCGACAAATATTTCTAAAACCTATTGTTTTTTTGTCTACAATTTTCGACAAAATCTCTACTAAATATTATCTCATAAAAAGCCCAATAAGTAAAGTCTAGCGAGTGGTATTCGCAACATTATTGTCTTTTGTGCAATATACCATTGTAATATCTACATTTCCCCTATAAAGAACCAGCATGTAGGTTAAAGACTTTTGAAACTAACGATAAAAAAATGGTTTAGCAATTTGCTAAGCCATTTTTGTTTTAATTATATTATTTTTTCTTAAATAGTTTTACAAAGTCAGCCCAGGTTTTCTTTTTGATTGCGAAGAAGTAAACTGCAAATCCACCAATACCTGCAACGATTAAACTTGCAAGGACAATTCCTACCACTGCACCGGCACCCAGTCCACCTCTTGGTGTTTCTTTTGGCTCAGGCTCTGGTGCAATTTCTGCAAGTTTGTATGTTGCTGTGATTGTTACATTTTTGCTTGGCATATTGAATGTTGTCGTTGCACTATTTTCATCTGCAAATGTAATGCCATCTGTCGAAGTCCATTTGTCAAACACATAGCCAGTTTCTGGAGCATTTGCTGTGATAGTGATAATAGTTTCTGCAACCGCTGTATTTATACTTGATGTACCTTTGTTTACTGTAATTCCATATTGCAAAGGCGCATTGTAAGCATTTACAACAACATTTGCACTTGCTCCTGCATGGTGTGTTGCTGTTTCTTTATAACGAATATTGTATGTTCCGTTTGTTAGTCCTGTGATTGTTGTATTTTCAATATCTAGCCAAATTTCACTTGTGCTTAACTTATACTGCATTACATTTGTCAAGCCTGTAATTGTTCCATCATTATTTGCATTTGTGGTGCAAGCAGTTGCTGTAATTCCTGTTGGTGCATCTGGTCCATCTGCTTTGTCAATTGTTGATGTTGCTGTTGCTGTAAGAGAACCAGTTTCAATACTGCTCGTTACCACAACACTCATTGTATAACCAATATCGTCTGCAACAACTTGATATGTGTTATTTGTTGCTCCTACAATGTTTTCGCCATTTCTACGCCACTGATAAGATAATGTTCCAGTGTTATTTGTGTTTGTCAAACTTGCTGTAAGTGTCGCACCAAATTTGAGATTTCCATTTATTGCAACCGTTCCTGTGAGTTCGTCTGCTGGTGCATCTTCCCAAGTAATAACAAATTCATTACTTGTTTCGCAGTGGAATTCATCATAATAACAATCAATGGTGTATCTCTTTTCTCCAGTAACATTGCTTGTAATATCGTAACTCATTTGAGTGCCTGCAGGTGTTGCTTGAGTATCATAATGATATAGTTCTTGCCAAGCAGAGCCATTCCAAATACAAACAGCATATTCAACTGCATCAAAATTTACTGCCCAAGTTGCAGTAAAGGTTTGTCCAACTTGTTTTGTTGCATTTGATGGCACACTTGTAAATTCTCTTGGCACATCTTCCCAAACAGCATAAATCACTGTTGGTTCCTTAATTTGAATCTGCATACTAGGAGTTCTTAGTGGTGTTGCATCAGCACTACCAACTGCCCAACCAGCAAATTGTTTGCTTATAGGGGCTGTGAATGTGCAAGCAGGAAGTGTTAGTTTACCATTATATCTCACATCTTCACTGTTCATTGTTCCAGTGCCACCATTTGAATTATATGTAACATTCAATAGTCTAGATAAATCATATTCTCTTCGATACAAATCTTCGCCGTAATCACCATATTTTCCGGTTTTAACACGATTGATTACAGCATCATATCCTTCAATTGGTGCAGTATCAACAGCATTTTTTAAATATGTTGAATTTGTGAGAGATGACACTGTGTCAAGTGGTGAACAAAGAGCGAGTTGTAAACATTTTGTAAAGTTCAACTGATATGCAACATATAAAACATATGTAAATGAATTGTTAGTATTGCCATTAGCATTTATTATTAAATATCCATCAGTATTTAGAGTAAGATATCCTACATTAACAGCACAGGTATAAGTATTGTTACTGCTATAAGGCGCAACTCTCAAAGCAGCAGAATCTAAAATTTCCAATTCATTGGCTGAAACCCACGAATTTGAATCAGGATATAATCCCACAACACTTGATGATTCAAAAGAACATTTAATTTCTCCACAAATTGTCAGTTTGCCCGTTATTGATATTTTGTTTTGACAATCAAGCCAAACATTATGACAATCTTCACCATTTGTTATTGTCAGGTCTCCATGAGGAAAATCTAAAACATACAAAACTATACCTACATAAGTTTTTATTGTAAGTTTTTTGTCGGTTGTGTTGGTTGCAATAATAGATATGTATCTATCAAAATTGTCATATGTGTTATCTGTGTTAAAAATTTTGAGAACGCCAGTTGTTTCATCATACTCCATATCAGCACCTGCACTGACACTATTTGTGTAATGATTTTTATCAATTGGGTCAAGGTGCAAATATTTGCCACCTGCAAATGTTGTGGAGTGTTTCCCTCCTATAATTGTCTCTATTTTTAGTTCTGAGCCGGCAAGATAATCTGGTCCAGTTGCATAAGCAGTTTTGACTTGATTGTTTATATTAAGTCCTAGCATACAACTAAATATCATTGCAACAGCAAGTATTCCAGTTATAAGCCAATTCCTTTTAGTTTTCTTCATAAAATCCTCCAACTAAACTAAAGTTATTAAACCCGTATAATTTCCTTACAAGTGCATTATAACATACTTTTATAATATTCGTATCAAAAAAAACAATAATTTCTCAAAAATATATATTAGTAATATATACGAAAAAAGATTAGCGAGATCGCTAATCTTTTTGCAAATTGTAATAGCCTAAAAATATTACCCATTTTCATAATTCATCATACATTTCTGGATCGAATGGATAACAGCCATTGTCGGCACGTAATTCTTCTTCGTAGGTCTCGTCATTATTCACTATTTTATCTTCGGTACTACCAATGTCATATTTGCCATCGCCAAATTTAAAATTGTATATATAGTCACCCACATACTGAATATCTGGATCAATATCCCTGAGCAAATTTCTCCAGCCGGAAATTTTATTATTAGGAGAATTGCAGGTGCATAGTTTCACCATATATGGTTTTTTCTCCGAAGAACATCTAGATACAATATGTGGAATGGCAGTACATGGTCTACGTCCAGTAACGATATCGTAGTCGCCCACTCTAGTCCTAGATGTAAAAAATTCTCTGAGAGATTTCACTCCCAAGTTTCGCAGGCACTCATTAGACAGGACGAATTGGTCCATAGCAGTTACATTGTAGCCTTCTTCGCTGAGAAGTATGGCTAAAAATGGTATTGTACCACTGCCCACATCTAGCATGCTGTCTTTTTTCTCTGGCACTACTGCCTTTATTACTTTTAGATAATTCTCTAGAGCCCTTCTATACCTGCCCGAATACGAATATGCCGTAATATTCTCGGTACAAAATCTAGCCGAGTGATTGATACGTTCTACTTCTTCGGGAGTAGATGCTTTAAACATTCCAATATTAATATTTACGAAATGTCGGAATTTCTTTTGTGCGCCACACAGGTCCGACTTCTTTTTTATCTCAAATGTGGAAAAAATGCCGAAAAGATGCGCCACATCATATTCGCCACCATCTGCCACATATTCGTGTCTAGACAATTCATCGAGTAGTACTTTCTCCGTCTCTGGCTTTATCCAGGAGACATATTTATCCCTAACAATATCTTCCATATATTCCACCAATATATTCGTGTCGCATTCCCCCACAGAGTGCATTTGACACATATTATTTAGTATATTGTATCACAAATACAGCATTTGTCAATAGCACCAAAAAAAACACCATACCATAGGTATGATGTGTATTTTTTTATAGATATTCGTATTTATCTGCTCCGCCATCATTGTAGTAGATAATGCCTAGAGTATTAGGGCCACAGTGGGTGGCAACGGTAGCACCTGCTGTAGTCTCTATGATATTATCAAAAGCATTGAGTTCGTCTAGAGTAGCATGCACCGTCTCTAGCATCTCTGGTGTAGCACTACTATATGTGATGAGGCACAGGTCTCTATCTGGCTGATTAAACTCATTTAGAGTGTCTATCACATACTCTTTGAGTACTTTGTGTATTTTACCCCTATACTTTTTACCCACAGCCATCTTGCCATCTTTTAGCAGTATCTGTGGTTTGATACTGAGCAGATTTGCACCCAATAATGCTAGTGCCGAACATCTGCCACCTTTATGCAAATATTTGAGAGTATCCACTACGAAACTTATCTGCATGTGTGGTCGTCTCTCTTCTAGTTTTTTCACAGCCAATTCTACTGGCACATTTTTGCCACTCATCTCGCTAGCATACATTACCTGTAGTCCCATACCACTGGATAGAGACTCACTATCTACCACATACACATTATTAAATTTTTTGCTAGCATTCACTGCATTATTGTATGTGGAAGAAATCTTGCTAGATAGGCATATATGTATTAGTCCGTCGTCATTCACATTAGCACGGAAAAAGTCTTCGTAGTCCATTTCGTTTAATGCTGATGTTTTAGGCAGAGTACCAGTCCTATCTACTTCTGCATAGAGTTTAGCATTGTCTATATCTATACCATCTTTGTAGTCTTTGCCACCAATACTAATCGTAAATGGCAATACAGCCACACCTAGTTTTTTATACATATCTTGATTCAGATCTGCACTACTCTCACATGTTACCTTAAATCCCATTACCCTCTCCTATTATAGTCTATTTTCATGGGCAAATATGCCTATAAACTTACATCACATGAGTAGTATATTAGATATATATTTTTTTGTCAAGGAAATGGATTGGCTCGTTTGGTTGCCAAACTCCGTAATATAGTATAATATATATTTGGAGAAAAAGAATGGCAAATACACACGAAGGTCATCGTCAGAGACTGAGAGATAGAGTAAAAAATGAAGGGCTGGAGAATTTCGCCGACCATGAAGTGCTAGAATATGCACTATCCTTTGTTATTCCCTACAAAGATGTCAATCCTTTGGCACACGCTCTGATAGACTATTTCGGCTCTCTAACCAATGTATTAGAAGCCAGTCCAGAAGACCTACAGCAAGTAGAAGGCATGGGTGAAGTATCTGCCACTTTTATAAGCAGCCTACTCAAAATCCACAATAAATACGAGATGGAAAAGGTCAAAGACAAGACCATCATTATTAGCCCAGACGACACATTTAATTATATGTACAAACTGCTAGGTGGAAAACTGGTCGAAGAAGTATATATCGTTACCCTTACACCGAAATCTAAAGTTATTCGATTTGATAGAGTGTCTCAGGGTAGCCAGGCAGAAGCCAGTGTTACCATTCGACTCATCACCGACATTATATCCAAAAACAAAGCCAATAATGTGCTAATTGGTCACAATCACCCTAAAGGCAATATACAGCCATCTGCCGAAGATAATAGATTTACAAAAGCCCTAGTAACATCATTAATGCTGAATGGCTGTAATCTAATGGACCACATTATTATTGGCGATAATAATAAGGAATTCTATAGTTATAGAGTCAGTGGTGGCATAGATAGATATAAAGAAGAAGCATCTATACTTTTCGGCAATCCACTCATTGTGGAGAAAGTTGCACAGAATGAAGCACCATACCATTACAAAATAGATGCTAGTGGGGTGTGCCATGCTGAAAAATGATAATGCTTTTGTCTGCCATAATTGTGGCAAACAAGTAGAAAAACTAGGCTACACCAGTAGAGACCACTGCCCATATTGTCTACACTCCCTACACGTAGACAATGTACCGGGAGATAGAGCCAATGAGTGCCATGGAGACCTAGTACCTATAGCAGTAGAGACCAATGCCAAAAAGGGATATATTATTATCTACAAATGTGCCAAATGTGGAGAAATAAAGAAAAACAAGGCTGCCGAAGACGATAATTTCGACACCATACTAGACATAGCAAAAAATAATATATACAATACAAAATATTAATAGCGTATACCAGGAGAAATATGGAAAATAACGACGAAAAAAAGCCCGTATTCAAAACACCCAATGACATTCACACCGTAGTCAAGGTGGACGATAAACAGACGGTACTAGATGAAACGGGATGCACCACAATATCTATTATTCTGAAAAATAGTGGAGATATAGCCACTAGCTTCCTGGGAGCACACAATCCAGATATAATCCGTGTACTAGAGAAAGCGACCAAAAGGTATCTGAAAAATCTAAAAAAAGAACTAAAGAACGCACCCAATGATGAGAATATAGAAGTAAAAAAGGACACTCCAAATCCACTCAATACCGAAAAACAGCCAAAAGAAGAAACCGAAAAACCAAAATCCAAAACATTAAAAACCAAAGCCAATAAAATAGCAAAAGAAAAATAAAAAAACACAGATACAGTCTGTGTTTTTTATTTACTCTTTGGGCGATATGGTCATGGTATAGTGCGACTGAGATAGATATCTAGGATCGTCAGCAATACCAATGGTCAAAATCTCAAATGTGGCATCAATATTATTTGCATTTAGAGTATTCTCAAATAATTTCTGTACTCTGAGTAGGTCTAATTGCAAATCATCTTTACCAGCCATTTCGCTATCATTTAGTACAATAGTATCTAGTATATCTCTCTCTACCCACAGGCTATACGTTCCATAGAGTCCGTAGTGAGCAAGATTGGTAATCAAATGACCTTCTTCATTGGCACTATCTATTAGGAAGTGTTGCTCGAATATATATAGCACACCTTTATCCCCATTACTATTATACTCAAACCAATCATTAGAGAATTCTGTCCTATTAATGAATAAATACTGTTCGGCGAATTTTTTCTTTTTCATCATGAGTTGCAGTGCCTGCTCCATGCGTGTAAATCTATCCGCAGTGAGTGTGGTCTGGGACTCGTATTGGCGATATGCCCTTTCTACTAGATTTTTGGTAATAACTACTTCAATAGTTTTACGTTGGTATATTAACATATAATAGAACATTGCTTCCAATTCGTCTTCGCTATTGATGACATAATCGTAATCAATATCCAGATAATTGAAAGTACTATTATCGTAATAATCGTAGTGTGTATCTGCTGGCATAATGAAAAATTCCGACCTACGATTGAATGGTATATGAGTACTACTTACATCACTATCTGATAACATAAAATACATATGTGTGGTTGCTTCTTCGTGCTGAGATGTAATCTCCGTCCAGGTAATATCACAGATATACCATTGGGCAGGAGTATCGTCGGTAGTGTCCATATCTAGATAAACTTTATTCCAAGCATGACCACCCGAAGAAGAACCCGACTGTGCTGTACCCACCACTCTTATAGCATCTATGCCTAGCATATTACACATTAGACTATATGCTTTTGAGAAGCCATCACATACGGCAAAGTGTGTATTGAATACTCCTTCTAGATAGTAGCATGGTACAGTGGTAATAGGATATCCATAATATGACCTACTGGTCAATGAATAGTAGTCATACTGTGTATTAATGGCTATCCAGTCGAATATACATAGTGCCTTCTCATAGTCGGTCATATCTTCAGATATTATTTCACGCAGAACATTTTTAGCCTTGGCGTAAATGACATACGCAGGACAGGTGGTACTGGCGAATATTGGTGTAACATGATTTTCTACAGCCCAATATAGTTCTTCGCTAGTTCTAACTGTAGTGTATAGAAATCTATTGTCTGATACAAATTCGTCATACGGCTCGGCATATGCATCTTTGAGCATGGTGTATCCACACACATCATAATATCCGTCCATATTGACTTGTGGATATACAAAATCCCCAGCACCCACTATAGAACTAGTTGGGTATAATTGATTATTGACAGCAGTGTCTCCCCAACCAATAGTGGTGGTATATATACGATTGACTGCACTATCCTGCTCGGTAGAGATGTCGTACGAATCGCACGTCTCGAATAAATATCCGAATGCATCTACCACAGCCTGATTTACTTTATCTACCATGGTGCCTGCTTCTGACGAGCCATCTATAGCCGTAGCGAATGCCCTAGATAATTGCATCTCTACACTAGACATTCTATATATGAATGCGTAGTAAACTAGATTTCTCAATTCCATTACATTCTCTATATAAAAGTCGTTAATTTGTCCGTCAAATAGGTAGATATTGTCAGTAAACCCATCTGAATTGTCAGGATTGATATATATTACATTACTTGCTACATAATGGTCTTCGCCATCAATATAGCCCATACGTACAGCATAAATTTCATTCCTGAGATTGTATAGATTGAGATTGATAGTATTGATTCCTGCATCTACAGGATAGACATTGAGTCCGGTATGTGCTGAATACAAATACAATTCGTATTCTACATTTTCTATTGTTCTATCGAATGACACACCACGCAAACCATTTTTTCTAATAGGAATATTTTGTGTGCGATCAATAGTAATATCGTCTGCCCAGATGATAGGCTCTACATTATACACACATGATACTGTATTGCTATTGGCACTCTCTGGTATGCTACTCAGATATGGTATTGCTTTGACATAGAATGTATATACACCCGACTCTGTGAGTGTGTCTTCGTAATTATATGTTCTATCTTTGATATCCGATTCTAATACTTCATCATTACAGTATACAGTATAACTTTTTGCTCTAGCAATACTGGTCCAACTGAGTGTGTATGTAGTCTCATTAATATTTAGTACCGGGGTGTCTAGTCCACCAGTAGCGAAACTAAAATCAAAATCGCACCCAGCAAAAATAGGTGTGACCAGACTCACAACTAGTATGAATATTAAAACTACATATTTTTTCAGCTTCGTCATATTTTACCTTTTAATACTCTAGATTGTACATTACGTTTCTCCACTCATTAGGAGCAGACTGCCATATACCTTCACTCATAATTGAGTTGATATTCGCTTCTATGGATTCTACCATTACTTGTATCTGACCATACTTGCCACCATCTTCACAGAATAGCGACTCCCCATCGAATGTGATGGCTGAGAATAATTCTTCTGATTGTTGGAAATATACTGTACCTGCATAGTAATAGTAATGATCACTCCTAGGATCGTCATAAGGATAACTATACCACAGAGTCTCATTCATAGCAGGTATTAGCACATCATAGCGCTCTTCATAGTCTAGCACTAGTACTAGTTTAAATCTAACAAATATTGGTGGTGGTGTACCATCATCGGTATTCTCATCACCATAGAATTCATTAGCATTACGGATAGATGCACGTAGTGGCACCGTATCCCCTGGATTGATTTCTCTTAATTGCTCTCTACCATCACTGGTTAGCACACTCAATGCCGATTTATTCTCTATCTGCATACTGATACGTATATCATACTGCAATATCCTATTAGGATCGGCTTTGCCTATTAGGAATATAAATACTACGGCCAGTGCTAGCAATAGTAGAATGAGTATAATTGCTATAATTGTCTTTAGATGAGACATCCTATTTTCTCTTTGATTAGGATTGCCCACCGTCTTTTTTAGTCGTTCTAGTGCCTGTTGCTCACGCATGGTATAGGCACTGACACGGCTAGCATCTATGGAGGATTCACGTCTCGGCTGTGTTACATTTATAGACCTATCTGGTGGTCTATATTGATTATTACTGCCATTATTGTTGCTATTATTAACATTATTATTGCCATTATTATGATATGGATCGTAATCTGCCAAAAGTTTTACCTCCTTTATTTTATTATTTTTGCTATGCTATTATTCTTTTTAGTCGGTGTCTCCTAGTGCATAATGCCACCATGGTCCTTTGCCTTCTTCAGCGATTGGATCGGGTACATTAGGCACCTGGATTGCTTCTACTATATAATTAATTGTTAATTTACAATTTGCTTGTGCATTTGTTATTTCTTGTTTGTTTAGATTGATAAATCCATTTAGGAATTCTATTTGCTCTAGAGATCTCGCTATTCTAGCCGTTTCCTGACCATTGGTAATTGTCTTATATACATACCAGTAGTCTGGTGTAGCATCTTCTTCGGTAGAATATTTATTGAAATCTAGCAATTTCCAATTTTCTTCATTAGGTTTATCTTTATAAGTAATCATATTGTCTTGAGCCAGGTCGCTGAGTTGTAATTGTTCACCGGTACTTATTTTCGTCCATGCGATAGATAGTTTTACTCTGACGTATGCTGGAGATGATGGCTCCTGTCTAGAGCCTAATTGCATACCCAATTTCAATTTTATATTATCCCCGGGATATATCCTAGAATTGTACCCTTCGAGTATATCTTCGGTAGTTACGTGATTGAGTACTGGATTGCCATTGCTATCTAGTATCTGATGCCCAGAACCATCTGTCATTTCTTCAAATTCGGTTATGTAGATATTGACTGGATTGGAAAGAATAATATCTGCCGAGTCTGACTTGGTACGAATATACCAGGCAGCAGTACCAGATATTGCCATTAGTACTACAATTATTATCGCAAGTGCCATAATTATCATATTTTGTACTTGTATCTTTTTCTTAAGTTCGATGCTACTTTTCTTTTGCATATTATTCTCCTTTACGCACCAGTGACAGTACTTGCATAGCCTGTAAATACAGCAGGAGCATTTGGCCATTCTGTATGGTATGCCCCGTATGGTTTTTGCAGACCTTCAAATATAAATGTTATTTCTACTGGCGCATTTGCCTTTGCATTAGTCAGTGTATTATCTACTGCGTAACCAGCATTAAATTTGGTATATGTTTGATTGATAGTCCCTATATAGTACCAATATTGATCGGCACTATTGTAGTACCATTTATTATTACAAGCCGACGAATAGGAACTCGCTGTCGTGGTTTGTCCATCGGCAAAATATAGTGTAAGTTCCGACCTATTGGTAATAAATTTGATACGAACGAATACATCCAAAATATCATTGTCGGAGTGTGTTCGCACATAAGTGGCTATATCGGAATTGCTATTGTCCCTAGTATATATTGTATCTGGGGCAAGAGTAAGATTGTAATAATTGAAATTGGTAACAGTCTCAAGTCTAATAGTACCCACAACCAGTAAGGTAGGCTCATTAGACGTTACAGTGATATCTCTAAACCACGATGATGTAGGATTGACGAATAGCGATATGACAGCAACAAAGAGTAACGACACGAATGTCGTTCTAAATATTAACCCCCATATTGTATCCTTTTTCCTTCTCATATTGTAATTCCCCTATGTATTTAAAGTATGGTCACCTTGACTAGCTCCCCTTTGCCATGCAGTCCATGCTACTGGCAAGTTTTCCTTTGGTCCAAATGGATAGGCAGACACAGGTATCTGACTAGAATTAGTCTCGTTTGCTTCGATTTTTTGGTATATATTACCGGCATAAGCACAAGCATCTACTTTTACATCTATATAGAATGTCTTTGTAGCACTCCCACTATCCAATACCACCTGCGATATTATTGTTACTTCGTGTGCAGCATTTACTACACCACCATTAGCCGTATGGTCTACATCTTTTTCTTTATATGGATGCACTCTATCATTGTAGAACATGTATCCACTAACCACAACATTATTTCCTGCTAGATTATTTACCCAACCAGTATTGGTTATTGCACATTGATTTTCGGCAGTTGGACTATTCAAAAGTAGGTATGTTACCTTATTATTATTTGCATCTAGGTAATATATGGATATAGTGGCTCTAACAAGTGCATCTACTGTACCCATATTCCTTACTGCTAGATTCATAGTCCTAGTAGCCGTCGATCCCGAGCAAGTAATGGTAATAGAATTATTATCTTCTCTACTTACCTTGTTACCACCATACCATATTTCCACATCTACACTACCTAGATGAGTGGTAGGATCGGTGATAGGATTTGCACCAGAAGAGTCATTGGTAACGGTGATACTAGTTTTTAACCAAGCGTATGTCAGGAAGATGCCACTAAAAAGAACCAGTACTAGCGAAATCGCTACCACATACATGATCCATGCTCTATTGTGCCTTCTTCCTTCTATTCTCATTATTCGTCCTCTTCTTCCGTTTCATAGCATTCTATATCGTCTTTTAAAAGTCTTTTACGTAGATACAATGCCGTCTCTACGGCTACTATTACTAGTATGCCGAATACCACTAGTACTACATAATTAGCTTTGGCATAACGCACGAAATCCCCTAGCCATGTGAAACAATGTCTCTCTTCCACTCTGCCGATAGTCCTATCTGCATTGTGTGTAGGATCTCGATTGTCTAGTGGATTGCTAGATATATTGCTAGCATCTCCCCTAGTGAACCACCTACATGTAGGGTCATTCCAATATAGATTGTAATTTTCTTCGTTGTAATACTCACTAGTTTTATCATCAGTTACAAATATCTCTGTATCGTCTACCACTTTCACTTTTCCCATAATTCTGTGGGTCAAATAGATGCCATTCAGATCCATGGTTACGATATCGCCAGTATGAATGTCTTCGTATTTGATAGGTGTTACTATGACCATGCTACCTACAGGTAATGTTGGCTCCATAGATGTAGATGATACTATCATAAATTTGTAGCCCATAATGAGCATAAGTGCTATCGTAACCATTAGACCTACGAGCAGTCCCCTTAGGGTTGCGAGAGCAAATCTTTTGAAATAATTAGTTTTTTCCAGTCTAAAAAATCTCATTTGTTTTCCCTTGTTTTATTTTTTATATGAAGCAATAGTAAAGAACTATTATTACCAAAATTATCATATATTTTTGTCCTTTGAATAAGTGTTTACATTTTAAAGGTTTTTCCATTTTTTTCATTCATTTTTGCATTTCACCTAGGGGGATAGTTTTGCACTATCTCCCCTGGTTTTATGCGTTTTTATACAATATCATTAAGTACAGGATATGGTGTTAGATAATATGTATTTGTCTGGTCTTTTTCCCATTTAAACACATTTTCACCTGCTTCGGTTATCAACATTACTGTGCTCTCCCATGCCAAATTGAAATCGGCTGTTGAGCCCGACTGTGGAACAATTTGACGATTTGTATTGTCTGTTCCTTCTTGAGATGTTGATAATACGTAATAGTATACATCTCCTACAGTAGGAGCATTGCTACCCTGTGAGAATAGATTATATACATATACATCATCTTTGAATACATTTGCACTACCATCATCTATCTGATTGATTGTAATATTGAGTACTATGTAAATATTGTCGATAACAACCGAACCAACTGCATTTACGTATCCAGCTAGACCACCTACAGTGAATACAGCCTTATTTACGTTGCCTTTCTTGTGTTGTTCTACCACAATATGTGCTTGAGAGTATGAATTCTCAATAATGATAGTCTTGCCACTACCTGCAGTAGCTCTAGCAACCATACCACCCACAGATGGAGCAATAGATTTGAATGAGCCTGAGCCAGACTTGTCTGTAGTAGTAATAACAGCATTACCACCTACTACTGCTCTGTCTATCATACCATCACGTACTTCTGTAGCAATACCTGCTACGAAATTGGATCTAATAGAGCCGTCGAATGTAACATCTTGAATAATACCACTTTCCATGTATGCTACGATACCACCGGCATATGTAGCACTGCTATTATTATCCATTGCTGTGATAACAATATCTTTTACTGTAACATTCATGATATTTGCATGGTTGATAGCAACTACACCACCTAGTACTATTCTACCAGCACCTGGATTGACTATCATACCTACGCCTACATCTGCGCCTTTAATATTGATATTACTAATCTCTCCATAGTTGAGTGCAGCAACTGTTGCTACATATATCTCAAATCCTGGATAACTAGAATTAGAAGATGTAATAGTGTGATTCATCTCAAAGTCGATACCTGTAATATTACCTGTATTCTCATAGATGAATGCACTGACTGGCTGAGTATTGACACCAGTACCATATGTTACTATTGCATAAGCAACATTTTTGAATTTAACTGGTCTAGTACCACCATTTCCGTCAGGCAATTCGGCACCTGTAATATTACCAGAGAATGCTTCGATCGCACGGAAGTAATTTTGTGTCTCATCACGCTTAAAGTCGATATCTGATGTAATCAAATAATCTCTATCTGGGAATAGTCTTACATTATTGAGTTGTGCATAACTATCTACATGATATGGATTATTCTCAGAGCCATCACCCGAAGTAAATGGCATGAAGTGATATGATACATTATTGGTATAATGATCGGAAGAATACCCACCAGCAAATGCATAGATTGTGAATGTGTAGTTGGATCCAACAGATGTTAGAGTATAATTATACCACAATATGTCATTACTGAATGATGAAGTGTATGTATTGCCAAGATCGTCGTGGAATAGTATTACGATATCTTCTACTTGTAGATTGTAGATACCACTACCTGCGCTGGTCTCAGTTGCATTGACTGTACGTTTTGCAATACTTGGATATGGATGATTACCACCACCTACTGCATTTGCACCAGTAATACTGTCGGCCGAATCAATCCAATATGCCATTTCTGCAGTTGTAACAGCAGATACTCTATAATTCATAGCGATTCTGATATCATAGTCGCTAGATACATAGTAATCTTCGTACTCGTCTCTTTCTTCATTCCATGTCCATGAGAATACACCAGTACTTTCATTAAATCTAATAGCCTGTACTTTAGGTGGAGTCTCGAATACTTTTGCATTAGAATAACTACTACTCAAATACAATGTATTGGTTTGTTGTCCTTGAGCATTGAATGTAGGTGTATCCATACTACCTATGGTCTGTACGTATACTTTTACTACACCACCATTCTCTTGAACGGTATTACTAATACTATCGTCTAGTCTAAATCCGATATACTCGGTTGCCCCTGGCAAGTAGTAGAAGTTACAGCCTTCTGGTATCTGACCGAGTCTAACCTCTGCTAGCAATTCTGCGAATATTTCTTCGGTTGTAGTAGTTACATTACCTTCTTGATCGGTACTTACTACATATACTCTATAACCACAAGCATGATTTACTGGAGCCCAGTAAATGAAGTTTGTATCATGATTTGCAAATTCACTCGTACTATTCTCCTGCAATACATTTGGAGCATGGAGTTTGGTTGCTGTGAGTCCCTTTTCATTAGATGCGATATAGAATGCATCAGTATTATTAAGAGCCGTTCCAACAGGACCACCAGAACCTTCGAATTGAACTCTGAATGTATATTCGCCTGTAGGATATGTATTCATCTCATCGCTATAATCATATAGATCATCTAGATCTTCTGGACGAGTAAATAATGGATAATTAGCAGGAATTTTGATAATTTCACCCGTTTCTTCTCCACTCTCGCCTGTAGCATGTATGGTATGAACTATCTCAATAGGATCTGCACTATCATTGATGTATAGTAATGAATTTGTAATAGGGTCTACATCAATGGTTTCGTTACCATCGGTAGATACTAGTCCCCAACTGAATACACCATTTACCAGTCTAGCGTATGGATCGGATAGTCTAGTTACATCCATAGCATCTGTATAACTACTTACGATATATTTGTAATCTGGCATGCTAGGTAGGGCTTTTACTCTGATTCTAATAGAGCCAGCCTGATCACCATGTGCAGCATTGTATTTGGATACATTGGATTCGGTACGCAATTCGAATATCTCTCTATCCGATGTACTATCTAGTACTTCTTCTACAATCCAGTTGAATTGTACCATGTATCCCCTGATCTTATCGTAATCGGTAGCATTATTCCATGTGATTCTACCATTATTGTATATAGTTAGATCGGCAGGAATAAATAGTCTAGGATATGCAATAGTGTCTCTATGGTCTCCATAGAAGAACCAATCTTCTGGTGCTTCTGTACCACCAGATGTGGTATATCTATATGCATATACTGTAATGTAATAATTATATCCATCTTGATTGAATCTAGTTCCACTCTGTGGCTCATAGTATGTAGTGCTTACAATCTCTTCGGATAATTCTTGTACTGTAGGCTCTTCATCTTCGCCAACTTCCACAGGAACTGAACAATATACAACTTTATATCTATTGGCATATGGTACGGCATTCCATGCGAATTGTCCATTAGCATTTAGCCAAATACCATTGGTTACCTGAGTCATCATATCTAGTTTATTTGCGATATAATTCTGGGAAATTACACTATCTATGATACCCCTGTCATTACCCATCTCTTGTAGACGAATGACATAACCACCTGCACCATATACATTTTCACCACGATTGATTAAATCGGATATGGTGTACTCGGTAGATCTCTCGCCCGTCTCGTCAACAGGGAAATCTACAATGTGCAATAATTTTGCTTTTTCTATTAATTCATTATTTAGATTGTTTGCTTCGGTAAAGTATGCATTGTATATCTCTGTTAGATTATATTTAGCATTGATCTCCGACTCGTCATCTCTACCATCTTTGAATATGACTTTATTTTCGCCATCAATGTAATAATCACTACCATTTTGATTCAATAAATAATCGAATGGTCCATAGATAAATACTTTGGTAGATGTAGAGCCGTATGCTGTCTCCCAAGTAAGTTTGCTATCTCTAACAGCCACACCTTGAGATACTTGCAATACGTCCACGTCTTCTTCATAAGAGCAATAGTTACTATTGAGATAAATGGTCTCATTAGCACCCAATAAATCGGAATCGGCAGTACCTACGGTATTGATCCAGATAGAGTACATTGTATTGTATCTGAGAACATTACCTGCATTGCCACTCATTGTGAATAGGTCGCCAAGTATTGCTCTTTTATATGTATAGTCACCAGTTAAATTGGTATTATTGTCTGCTAATGCTGGATCTAATAGTGGATCTATTACTGTATCTGCAATGTCTACTAGTTTTACTGCTCTATCGTCGCCTTCTTGTGCAATAGCAGTAATTCTATAATTGTGGTAGTAATTCCAATTCTGTGTAACGTCATTGAATGTTGTTGCTACTAGTCCCCATTGTACACTACCCTTTCTAATATCTGCACCATCACTGAGCCAAGTCTTTGGAGTGAGTGGTTTGTATGCTTGAAGTGATGTACTATATGTACTATTGATAACAGGAGCAGTATTATCACTATTGCCCTGTGTTCCTACTTGAATATTGTAGAAACCGGCATGAGCGCCAACTTCGTTTTCGTCTACCGACTCTACTTCTGGATCTACTCCTACATTGTAGTAGTATCTGATAGCATTGGCATTAAAGCTATTAGCCGCTACAACCAAACCATTACTATCCAATAATTCTACACCATCTGGTGCACAATCTACCACTTCTTCGCCATTAACTATCATTCTAAATCTGAGCAGGTGTGCCAACTGCGATTCTAGTTTGCTATCGCCAACATCTAGATTTATATGATTGTGAACGAAATTCATTATTTTGCCTACTGTGGTGTCGGCATCAATTTCTTCTGGGAATTCAAATCTAGGAGTCTCGCCATCTATCATCTCGCCTACAGCATCTACGAATGCCTGTATTTCAGATTTTGCGATTGTCCAAGACAACATACCATCTATGACTTTGTAATTGGTTACTGTCAAAGGTTTAAAGAAATTGGTTGTATTGGTATATTCTGCCACAAGTGTTGGACTAGTTGATACTATAGCAGCCTGTGGATTGGTAATAGCATTGATTACTATGAAATATCCACCACTCTCATTTAGAGATGTTGCTATACCATCGGCAGTCAAATCGTATGTAGTACCTGTAGTATATTTCTCGAGTTTTGCTACAGGTTTAGCACCACCAGAGAGATAACTAATGTATGCCGAATACTGTGCTTTGGTATAAACGGTTACTCTATAACTATATGCACCGTCTACTTCTTCCCAACTAATCATGCCGTTATTTACTACTACGCTGGCTACATCTGCCACATAGGTAAGATCTTCACCTTGAGTAAAACTAGATGTTAGCAAACCTACATTATTGGTACCAACGGTGGTATTACCCAAATATCTTAGTTTGATTGTTGTATTACCTAGATCCAATGTGGTATCTAGTTTCATCTTGTAACTAGCATTAGACCTATCGAAACCTAGTGCAGGTCTCAAACTGTCTGTACCATACAATACCTGCAATTTCAGTGGAGTAGCCACCGTATTGCTATTGGTATATAGGACAACTGGTACTACATTCATGCTATTGGTATCATTGGTATCCCAGTCCAATAGAGTTATTCTAGTATTGGTAGGTGCCAATAATTTCTTTACATTGAAATTCTGTGACCATTGAGAATTAATCTTGCCGGTAGCAGTTACCATAACTTTGATAGTATATAGTTTGTTTGGCTCGAATACGAATAATTGTTCGTCTTCATTCTCGTCCATATATACTAATTTGTCTTCTGTTAGAGTGAATCTATAGGTACTAGGATCGCCCTCCTGTTCTCCCTCTATTTCTTCACTATCTACATTAGTAGCAGGTACGTATATGGTGTAATTTTCACTCTCATCACTGCTAGTGATATTCACGATATATACGTTATTATTGTTTAATTCATTTGCGCTGGACCATGAGATTTCTCCCTGGTATGTATTGATGACTACCGTCTCCAATTTTTCTACTGGATCATTAAGTGTGTTGTATCTATTGACACCACCCAATATCAATGCTCCTATTGGATTTCCACTGGCAGCGAGTATATAATTGCCATCTCCGGCAACCACCCAACGAACTTCGTACATACCAACATCTAGGTCGGAGCCATTAGTATTCAGAGATATAGCAACTAGGTCTCCATCAATGGTATTTACATTAGTTACATTTAGTGATGTCCATGTAGCAGAATTGGAGTATACACCAGTGATAGTATTATTATCATCGTACACTCTAGTGCTGACAGGATCAGCCTCTGGATCTTCTGGTTGAACTTCTTCTATAGTATATCTACGTATCTCGTAGTATATTGCAACTGGGCTAGCTGCTTCACCACTTTCGGTAGTATCAGCAACATAATTATATACTTTGACTGACTCATTTGTTTCTGGATCATTCGCCATAGTATAGAATACTACTCTACCATTTTCCACACCTGCAGTTAGGTTTGCATTCAATTTGGTAATAGTATTATCCATAGTGGCAGGCTGACCATTGATTAGTTTGAGACTAGGATATGCTATATTCAAATCGTCTATAACTGTAGGAGTAATAGATATGGTAAATACACCAGTACAATCATCAATAAATATGTCTTCGTCAAAATAGAATTTGATTCTACCATTTACATAGTCAACGATATTGTATATGATGATTTCATGTTCACCTAAATCATCATCAACACCAGGCACTGGTACTCTGAGAGTCTCAGTATCTGTGTCAAAATATGATGTCTGATTAACCGATAGGAATGTCATTGTAGTTAGATCACAGTAGTCGTATGCTACGTATGTAGTACCATCATATCTTACCATTACATTGGTCTGTCCTACTAGAGTGTCGCCATTCATTGATTTGATTAGGTACATATTGGCATATTCTACTGGATTCCAGTATAGATATTCCCCATCTTTAATGAGTTTTTCACTATCATTACCAGTTACAACCACCTGACCAATTTTGGTAATATTAGCACCATTGGATAGTCTAGAAGTAACTAGATTTTCTTGAGCAAGTCTAATATGAATAGTATGTGCGCCTGGAGTAATATTTCTCAGGTATATAGTGTACACGCTGGAATCATCTTCGTGTACAATGTCATTCTCTGCATCAATAATTATAGGATCATATGCACCTGCATTGTATTCGTATAATTGCAGAGTATATTCTTGAGTAGATGGGGCTGTCACTACTAGTACACCATCATGGGTATCTATAGCCCCCACACCCAATCCTTCTGTTCTAGTGATTGATTGTGAACTTAGACTTATGGCACTCTCTATAGCATACGCACCATTTAGCCAATTCACATGCGGAGTGATCTGAACTTTATATGTCTGACCATTCTCGAATAATTGGTCTACATTTAGTTCTGTTACATCTACTCCGAGTTCTTCTATCCATGGGTGGTCTATTCCATGCTCAGGATCATCTTCTATCCAGTATTTCACTGTATATGATGTGCCTGTAGCAATAGATGACCATACCAGGCTAGTCTCATTTACTACACAAGTAATTTCTCCACTCAATACTACGAATGCACCCGATGTAGCACTAGATGCTTCGCTATATACCACACCTGCAACATCAGACATAGCAACTACTGTGAATGTATATTCGCCTGGTGTCATTACAGCATCTATGGTAAATGTAGTATTGGTAGTCTCGCCTATTACTGGCTCATTTTCGCCCATGATACAATACCTGTATCCGGTAGCACCAGGAATAGCAGTCCATGTGAATGTCTTATCGGTAGCAACTCTAGTCACAACTGGTGTTGCCAATTTCACTACAACTAGTCCTGCCGACTCTGGTCCTGTGAATGTGGCTGAATCCACAATCTCTTGTACTTTGATAGTAACGTTTTTACCCGTGTATTTAGAACTAATAGCACTACCTACATCTAGGCTATATGAATATTCACCGCCATCTTCGCTCTGAGATACTATTCTACGCAAAGTCACATCTTCTACTAGATTGGCAGGAACATTATCGTCTTCTACATAGAATCTAACTAGATATTTGACATCTGCGCTAGGAGCATCTGTAGTTGCTGTTGCTGTAGTATTCCATGTGAGTATTCCTTCATTGGTTACTGCCAATGTGTCCGGAGTCTCACTTACTGCATTGAAGTATGTGAAAGTCTCATTGTCTAGCCAACCCACTTGAGTTGCCTGACCACGAGTACCAATAGTTTTCACGATAATGGCTACATTGTATCTTTCGCTATCCCTAGGTATCATTCTATGGAAATATGCATAATTATTATTGCCAAGTATTAATTGCTCATTATTGAGAGCAATTTTTCTTATATTCTCATCAATAGCATCTCTATAGTCACTCAGTGGTAGTGAGCCAGTCCAGTATGTGACAGAACTGATTACCTCGCCATCTTGCTTTTCTTCTATACGTAGTCCCAGCATAATTCTCTGGTTTTCACTATATGACTCTGGAACTTCGAAACTAAGCACATATGCATCTGGTTCTAGTGCCGAACCCGTCTCGCTTTTATTGAATGTCGCATTGGCAAGCAATTTATTGCCAGTAGGCTCTACCATACCAAATTTAACCGAACGAGTAGCAATAGAATCTACTCTCATAGGAATATTACCTACGGCATCTGCCCCTTTGGCTATAATGCTGTAATTGAATTGTGCATTCGAATTCAACATCATTACAGGAGCGATACCCTGCAGACCTAGAGCCTTGTCTATAATACTACCAGCAGGCTCGTCTGGAGTGGTCACTAGCAAGTCAACTAGTTCGCTAATATTAATGTAGTAATTTGTGATAGTAGTTACGTGTGTCTCGCTATTGGTTACAGATACTGCATGTGCATGTAGATAGTCATCCACAGCATCACGTACACTTACTCTAATAGTAGCAATTTTTTTTAATTCTTCATTCTTATCGCGACGATAGCCCAAAATAATATCATAGTACTCTACACCCTCTACTGGTCTCCACATGATATTACCACTAGACTCTACATAATTGTCTGCAATAGGTGCAGTTACTGTAAATGTGAATAATGGACTATTGAAACTTTCTTCGGTTAAAATTCCACCCGTTGCAGTACATACGATATTATTATTGTCGTCATCATCATAGATACCCAAATATCTGCCGAATACCTGATATGTTCCTGCAGGTAGACCTGCTAGAGATAGGTCTAGACTGGTCTCGTAATTACTGGTAAGTCCCAAACGTATTTTGGTAGAATCATCTGTAGTGTCTCCATAGATACCATACGATTGATCTAGGAAGTACAATTCTACACCAGATATTGCAAAACTATCTGCAATAGCCAGAGTATTACCATTCTCTATATACCACTGTCCATCTATAGCGCCTAATGCACCTAGATAATAGAAAGAGAATTCTTTAACAGCACTGCCTATAACTAGTCTTTCATTACCCACTCTGCTTACTTTCACGATATAATTACCACCATTTTTATCTAATGGTAGGCTATTGAGTTCTACACTCTCGCCGGCAATTCTCTGTGAATATACCTTTACCTGAGAGTCATTGAATATCTCTACCAGGTATTGTGTCTGGTATGCATTGTATGCAGGTGTCCTAGTATTACTGAAATGTAGTACACTAGATAGTGCCGAATCTTCAAATTCTGTATGTTTATTATTACCCGAAACTTTCCAGTCGATAGCACAGGTACCCTCTCTATTGAGTATTTCAATGCTAGGTACTTCAAATTTTTCGATAGGAAGTTCTAACAAAGTTGCACTAGTAGCAGTACCTGTCACAACTTTTTGATTTTCGGTATCATAGAGCATTTTGCACTCTAGACTAGGATAAATGTGTACATTTTTGATGCCACCGGTAGTCTCGCCTATAATGTAGCCTAAGTCTTGATATCTTCTACCATTATTATCAGAATTCTCAAAATATCCACTAGGATATGTGGCCATAGAGATATTGAACTGATTGAAATTATCATAATTGAAGAAAGTCTTTACGTCTACATTAAAGATACCAGATGTTGTATCAAATTCTTTTTTCTGTATCTCATTATTGAATTTGCCATAAGACACAATCGTTTTCATAGTTAGTGCATTATTGGCAGTATTATATGATGCATTTTTAACAGGAATTACACCAGATGATACATGTCTATCATCGGTATCTACTATCTCAGGAATAGGTATCTGATGAAATTTGAATTCGGCACTACGGTCGCCCATAACGGCATTTCTACCATCTGCACTAGCAAGTACAGAAAATCCGTAGGTTTTGCCAGGTACGATAAATTCTTTATTATTGTCATCTTTCAATTCGTGAATATTGTATTTTACCTGGGTACGATTACCTATTGTTACGTCCTTGGTTTCATTTGTTTCATAATTGGTGATTTTGAGTGTGTAGCCCAGTAGTCCTTTTGCTGCACCATTCTCTCTATCGGCTAGAATCGTCTCTCCCGTAGATGTAATAACGGTGGTAATAGGATCCCAACTAATCTCGCCCTTTGCTCCGTCATATTTGAGTCCTACAGGTGCAGAAAGAGTAGGCTTATTCTCTGCCCTAGGGTAAATATTGACTATTACACGTTCTTCGTAGTATAGGTCTTTTGCACCCTTGATAGCACGGAAGGTTAGAGTTATCCTATTTTTAGTAGCATCGGTGGTAGAGTAATTCTTTACACGGAAAGAAACATCTTCACTAATACTTTTGGTATAACTCCATACACTCTCATTCTCTGGTGCTAGATAAGTCTTATCACTAACATCCCAGGTAACCTTGGTATCGGTGGTGTCTACTGGTGTCAGACTATACCTAATCTGAAAAACATCACCCACATTGGCGTCCAATGTGAGAGTGCCACCCTCATCCCTAGGATTAAATTTATCTGCTTCACCCACACACTCTATGGTCATCTTCTGGGCATAGATGTGTGTAATGTCTGCCTCTTCCGAGCACGAACATGCAGTAATAAATGCACTCGCTAGAAGCAACAAAATACTAGTTAAAATCGTTTTTACCTTTTTCATTCAAATCACCTATTAAATAAAATTTATAGTCTTACATAGTACATTCTAGCACAATTTGTCGAAAATAAAAAACTAATTCGCTATATATATTAATATTTTTCTATATATTTATAGATTGTACAAACAAATAAAAAATATCTAAAATCTGTCTAAAATTTTGCTAAATTTTTGACTTTTTTTACAGGCTGTACTATAATAAAATGGAAGTAAAAAAACATAGGAGTAAGTATGAGCAAAAAAGCGAAAATAATTACCAGTGCAATATGTATCGGTCTAGTCGTTTTAGGACTGGCTATTACAATAATCCTGGTAGCAATCAAAAGATTTAATATTACGCCAAACGACACCGTTACACTCAATAATCACACCCAGATGATAGAGTGTGGCTATGATGAATTTGAATATTCTGCAGTGTCGGCGACTATTAGCAACAATGCAACCAAAATAATCAAAAACAATCAAGACAAAGTGGGTGTTTACTCGTACATAGATAGAGACTTTGTAATACCTACGACACACGATAGTATCACATTGGTAGAGAAAAATATTGCAGATGGACATGCATATTACAAGACTGTAGACAATGGCGAATCTCATAATATTATCAATCTATTAGAAGAGCATGGTAGAGATATAGGCGTAGTTAATTACAGCAAAAATTCAGAATCAAATACTGCCTATATAAAGGAAAAATCTGTAAATATAGTATCTAGCGCAGGTAGCGTAAAAGCAACAGCAAAAAATAAATTTGTACTCAAAGAAGTGCACGTGCAGAATGCCGAACTATTACAAGTATATTATGATGTGGACAAATACTGGTACGAGACATGGGACATCACCACAACAGATGATATGCACTACACCAATCTATACAAAATCAAACGTGGACAGCATGAACTCATACAAACCATCAACAACGATATTGGTTTAAAACCAGAAGAAAAAGATTTGCAATTATTCTTCACCAAAAATGGAACACCAAGACTAGTAAATCTACAGAATACAGGAACACACAGTACATACAATAAATTCGTCGTATATGACATCAATTATCACAAATTAGGAACTGCAGAAATCAACGATATTCAGGCAGAAAATATAAACAAATATTTCCAGATAGGCGACAAATTCTTTGTACAATGTTTGGTACCTACAGATAGTAAAAAATACGACCTGCAGACCACTGTAGCAGACAAATCATACTACTACAATGTAGACACATACAAAATCAATCTAAAGACGGGTGACATCAGCAAAGCAAAGTTTAAATACGTTGTTGTCGAAACCAATACAGATTTTAATAACGAAACAGCGCTATTAAAACTAGTAAAAATTAAAGGTAAAAGGGCAGATGTCGAGAGTTACTATGTAGTAAACGACCGATTACAAACCCAGGCCATTGATTACAAATTTGACAGCATTACCAAAATATCCAAAAATCATTACATAGCAACATCTGCTACTGGCGATATCACATTAATAGGTAATAACTATAAAAAACTAGCAGATTTTAGCGATTATAATGAATATTTCACCACCGAAAATGCAATAGTACTCAAGAGTGCAACCGACACATACGCATACGTATGTAATCATAATGGCGATATTATCAAAAAGTATCTAAAAACTGAAATAGAAAATACATATAGCACAAAGTATTATTCGGTAAAAGAAACGGTAATAGATGGAGCGAATACGACCACATCATATTACCTAGAAAACCTAGGAATTAGGGAGAAAAATCCATATAGAATAATTGTAAATGGCAATCAAGCACACACCTACAATGATATAGATTACACTTTCGCTAGAACAGTATTTACCGAGCATCTTACCCTTGTTTTAAGAATAAAGGAAAGTAATGGTCTTTACGACTATGATTTCTACAATATCGAAGGCAAACTAATGACCAGTCTCACAGGCTACACATCTAGTGGATACGCCCCTACCGAATTATACGCAGATAAAGACCATACAGTTATAATCTTTGAAAGTCATTGTTACACATTAGATAGATAAAAAAAGAGTCGCAAAATATGCGACTTTTTTTATTCTTCACAATGCACTTCACAGTACCCCTGTGGTTTTAGACAACTAGGACAGGTCTGCCATGCTTGTTTGGATCTTTCCATATACCCACAATATGAGCATTTCCATAGATTCACAGCACCACTTTTGTAGAGTTTGCCTGCCTTGAGTTTGGTATATAGATCTGCGACCACCTGCCTATGATGATCTTCTACCAGTCCTGCACATTCAAATGCATACGCAACATCATCATACCCCTCATCCCTAGCAACATTAGCAAAATCGGGATACACCACATCACTCTGGGATTTCTCTGTCTCCATGGTCGCTTTCATCTGCTCTAGCAGTGTGCCATGGGTGAATGGATACCCACCACATATATCAATATTTTTTTCACTTACTATGCTATGCTCGGATATTAGGTCATAAAATCTTTTGGCATGTGCCATTTCATTTTTTGCATGAATTTTGAATATTGTCTGCAGGAATGCATACCCCTCCTGTTCTGCCTGCATCGCTAAAAACTGGTACCTAGCACCATCTTGACATTCTCCTGCAAATGCCCTAGCCAGATTTTCTCTCGTTTTGGATTCTTTAAAATCTACCACTTGCTCCACCTCCGTTATTTTCCATATACCAATTATGCACAAATACTCACACCTTTAAACATAGTCGTAAAAACATTTATCAAAACATTGACAAAACAAAATTTTGGGATATAATAAGTGTATGACAATTAAATAGGTAGTCGATAGCATTAGGGAATAATGTACATTACATTTGCCAGAGAGTTCACTTGGTCTACGCTGAAAGGGTGAATCAAATAGTACTACATTTTCCACCCTAAAAGACTGGTGTGAAAGCACCACATATGACGTGTACCAGAATGTCAATAATTGAGTGGGACTCGTATCCAATTAGAGTGGCACCGTGGAATAGATATTTACATTTCACCTCTAGAAAAATTTGTTTTTCTGTGGTGAATTTTTTTATTTTTACACCGACTCACACACCACAAAAACCAACAATAAAATGTCATAACATATATACTTTATGACACAAAACCAAATATAATTGTCAAAAATTACATCAAGGAGATTATTATGATAGACATAAATTTAATCAGAACAAATCCCGATTTGGTCAGAGAAAATATCAAAAAGAAATATCAGGATAGCAAACTACCCCTGGTCGATGAAGTACTAAAACTAGACACCGAGAATAGAAATCTAAAGAGCGAGGGTGACACTCTAAGAGCCAAAAGGAATACTCTATCTACTACCATCGGTGGTCTCATGAAAGAGAAAAAAATAGACGAAGCAAATAAGATAAAAGCCGAAGTATCTGCTATCAATGATAGAATAAAAGAGATAGAAAAGAACGAAGAAGAATTGGTAGAAAAAATAAGAAAAATAATGCTAACCATTCCTAATATTATAGACAAGTCTGTACCTATCGGAAAAGATGATAGCGAGAATGTAGAGATAGAGAAATTTGGCGAGCCAAGGGTGCCAGAATATGAGATACCATATCATGCAGACATACTTGCTACATTCGACGCTCTAGATAAAGAGAGCGCAGGTAGGACTAGTGGTAATGGATTCTATTATCTAATAGGTGATGGTGCGAGACTAGTATCTGCCATGATATCTTATGCTAGGGACTTTATGATAGACAAAGGATTCACATACTGCCTACCACCTTTTATGATAAGGGGCGACGTAGTCAATGGCGTAATGAGTTTTGCAGAGATGGATGCCATGATGTACAAAATCGAAGGCGAAGACCTATATCTAATAGGTACATCTGAACATTCCATGATAGGCAAATTCAAAGGTCAAATAATCAATGAAAATGCACTCCCTATTACCATGACATCATACTCTCCATGCTTTAGAAAAGAAGTGGGTGCGCATGGTATTGAAGAACGTGGTATATATAGAGTACACCAATTCGAAAAACAAGAGATGGTAGTATTATGTAAACCAGAAGAAAGTATGGACTGGTATAACAAAATGTGGTCATACTCGGTAGAATTATTCCGCAGTCTAGATATCCCTGTTAGAACTTTGGAATGTTGTAGTGGAGACCTAGCCGACCTAAAGGTAAAATCTTGCGATATAGAAGCATGGTCACCTAGACAGAAAAAGTATTTTGAAGTATGCTCTTGCTCTACACTCGGCGATGCTCAAGCCAGACGTCTAAATATCAGAGCAAAAGGCGAAAAGGGCAATTACTATCTGCATACACTCAATAATACCGTGCTTGCTAGCACACGTGCGCTTATTGCCCTACTTGAGAATAATTACAATGCCGATGGCTCAGTGAATATCCCAGTAGCATTGCAAAAATACATGGGTGGCAAAAAGGTAATCACCCCATTCAAAAAATAATACCAAAAAAGGACATTTTGCAACGTCCTTTTTTTATTTAATCTTTGTAATTATTGTGCATTTTATCGACTATTTCTTTTATTTTTTCACGAGTAGTGTGTGGCTCTAATAATTCAATTGTTTCTCCATATTGTAGACACCAATATATAAGTGCCCATTCACTAGCAGTGATTCTAGCATATATTCGACCATCATCACCTTTATATACCCTAGCATTATCGCCAAACCAGTCAAGAACATATGCTACAGAATAATCACTGTCTATTCGAATATTTGCATTAATTGTATCGGTAGCAAACATGTAAATATTTGCATTAGCATATTTGCTAATATCTAGACCTTTTTCTAGTCCTGGAATTGTTTTTACATCACGCACATCTTCATCGAGTATTACAATATTGGACATTCTCTCTACACGCAGATTAGTGATGTCATTGAACCAATCGATATTACATACCAGATAATATTTCCCTTGATTATTCACCAGATAATATGGACTGGCAGTTTTAATTTGGTTTTTCTTTTTTTCATTTTTCTCTTGGTCTAGATATTCTCTATTGTAATTAAATGAAATTTTTTTACCACCCTCTATAGCAGTAAGTAATGTGTCAATATTATACAATACCGACTTGCTATCCGTTCTAGTTATCTCTCCCGACTTCGCTACATATTTGAAACTTTTTCTCTCATATTTGCTCAAAAACTTTTGCAATTTATTAGTAATCTCTAGAGCCTGCTTTTGACCAATACTGCGACTGGAAAATACAGCATCAATTAAAAATCTAATTTCACTTTTTTCAAACATTCTACCTAATAGATAAGTACCACTACCTTTTTCGCTGGAAACTTCTAGCCCGTAATCTTTGCCTAGATAATTAATGTCTTCTATTTTCTCGGCAATCAATTTTCTATTGACATTTAGATCGTATAGTTCACACAATTTATCAACCAATTCAGATTGCTTCATATGATGATCTTCGTCGGTATACTCTTTCAATATTTCATACACCCTAACTAGTGCATATCGTTTGGACTGCCCACTATATTCTGAACGACTACCTTTTGATGGCATAAAGTACTCCTTTTGACAGAAACTATTACTGTAATTATATCATGCAGACACATATTTGCCAAATTCATTATATAAAAAATCATAATCCCCTGCACTATTATTTTTTAATTGATTTTTTTATTTCAGATATTTCATTGAATAATAGGGTTTCTTTTTGTACCAATGCATCCGCCAATGTATCTAGCAACTTTCTATTCTGTGCCAATATATTTTTTGCTCTCTGATAATATTTATTTATTTCCATACCAACAGCATCTTCTATCACACGCTTTATATTTTCAGATGCGTGATATGGCGACTCCATGTATTTATCAAATCCCAAAGCACAATACTGCGTAACAAATCTATTGACGATTTCTCTAGATCTCCTAATATCCGAACAGGCACCGATGTCTATATCGCCATATACCAATTCAGTTGCTGCCCTACCACCCAGCAATGTTATTACTCTGTTCTCCATCATAGTCTTAGATGAGAGATATTCTTCTTTGCTATACTCGGTAGTAACTCCACCAATATCACCATCAAATTGTTTTACCGATACTAGGGTCACTATACCGGGAGATAATGTCTCTGCCACAACAGTATGTCCAGCCTCATGATAAGCGATTTCTCTTATCCTTTTTTTACGTTTGTCAGACATTGCCTCGGGAGCATTAAACCCCTCTCTCATTAGTGCCTTGACCACATCATCATTGTTGATAGCCAGCCTATTATCGTAGCCAGCATATATACCAGCTTCATTAACAATAGTCTCTATCTCTGCACACGAATGTCCCACTAGTAGTTTGGACACCATAGATATGTCGAGTTCTTTAGACAATGACTTCTTTTGCAAATAAAAATTAATAATCTTCTCTGCGTCTTCATTATCTGGCGAATGTATCTCATACACTTTATCAAATCTTCCCACACGAATGAGAGATTCGGGCATATTTCGTATAGAATTAGCTGTTGCAATAGTAAACACACCTTTACCCTTCATATCATCTATACATGTCTGCACAGCCACCATTTCTTCTGCGTTATCCACAGTATTCCTACTATCCTGACTAGACACAAATTTATCCATATCGTCTAGCATTACTATACTAGGTGCCTCTGTCAGAGCCTGATCATATACACTCTTGATTGCTTTTACAAATTCCCCATCGGGTTTATCTTTCCTGATAACGAAAGCTTTAAGTCCACACGCTTTTACAAAACAATTAGCAATCAATGTTTTCCCTAGCCCCGGATTTCCATGAATGAGTATACCATTGGGAGTATTTACACCTAGCCCCTTATATTTGTCGGGATTTACTATAGTATCCACTATCCTTTTTAATTCCACTTTGATTGGTGCATATCCTACCACCCCAGCGAATGCCTCATCAAATTTATCCATAATCTTTTTCTCCTTTTCATTTGATACCCCTATCGTAACAAAAAAGATGTCCATAAAAACGGACATCTTTCACACATTATTTATGTGTTCTATACTAAATTTATCTTTTACAAAATCATATACATCCTCAATTTTAATTTTGGTTGTTTTGTTTTGTTTTTTATTATCTTCTATATATTCTTTGATTGCTTTTGCCATAGCCCACAGCCAATGGTCAAGTTTAACATATTTATTCTTTTCATTTATTATATTGCCTTTCTTATTACACCACTTTATAAAAGCATCAACAACAGCAACAAATTTCTCATAATTATTCTCCCAATTATTGTCGACATATTCACCATCCTTGTTAAAACCGTGGCCATTATTATATGCTTTTAATATACCATTCACATCCCCGTCATAAATTGGAAAATCTTTAGGATTATATCTTCTACAATATTTACTACAAAAAGATATATAATCAATACTGTCTTTATTCTTTGTTTTTATTGAATACACCTTACGATTTATTTTATAATTCCCTATTTTTTTCATATCATCAATAAGTTTTATATCTGCAGGTTTTTTTATTCTGACTTTATATTTTTTCCAGTTTTTAAATATTTTATATACCAAACCATCCATATATTTAATGTTTGTACTATATAAATGATTGAGAGTACAACACTTTACATATTCTTTTTGAGGAGTAGTTGGTTTGCTTAAATCTTCAATACTAAACAAACTATCCAACGCTTTATCATGATCATATTTAGTGCCTGTAAAATTATATTTATCCCACACATCATTCCAGTATCTGACTTCTTGTTTGCTTGGGTCTGGCAACGAAACACCCTTATAACAGCATTTTGTTTTGTCTGGTTTTATTTTTCCCATATTTACCCTCTTCTTCCTTCTTCTTTTTTGTAGACTAGATACTCATGCCCTGTGTAACAACATAAGATGCATTTGGTAAGATTTTTTGGTTCATAATTACTGACTACATCTATTGCAATTTTGGTGGCTTTGTCTATTGGACAAGCATAAATACCCACAGATATACAGGGAAATGCTATGGTAGTTACTCCATCAATATCCCCCACTTTTAGCGCATTTCTATATGTCGATTCCAATTTTTCCTGCCAGTCGGTAGTATCTTCGGCATAATTGGGTCCTACGGCATGGACTATGTAACGAGCACCACTATTGCAACCTTTAGTTATAACTGCGCTACCCGTCTCGACATATACATATTTGCTACATTCTTTGTTTAATTGATACCAGCCTGCTTTGCTAAAAATAGCACCACATACTCCGCCACCCGCAGTTAGATTATTATTCGCTGCATTTACAATTACATCAGCACCAACATCTAGCACACTACAATTTCTTATTTCGTATTCCATATTGTTCTCCTCGATTGTACTAAAATGGATAATATCCAGTCAAATGAATTTTACCCAAATCACTTTTTGGAATACCATAACCCACAATCATATCCACATCAATCCCTTGCTGAAAAATATATTTACCTAGTATACATTCATCGGTCACTTTGAGATGTTCACACTGAATGTCCTGCTCTACATAAAGATCACCATCGCAAATAATATTTTTTGCATATATTCTCTGACACATGAGCCCCTTTCCCATTTCTACATTCCCTTGAGCTAATATTTCGTCTATAGCGCACCATTCTTTTGACACAAAATTTTCGCAATTAACTATATGGCACCCACCACCTTTATTAAAGGTGATATTGTTAGCAATGAAGTAGTAATTATTAATTAGTGTATCTGATGCCCAGAGTCTATCTGCAGAGTATGGCACATCTACATCAAATACTACATCAGTGAGTTCCCCATTTTCTGTGAATTCGTATATTAATTCTTTATACACATTCTCGTCTCTCGAATAATATTCTTTTGATTTATATTTCTCTATATCTTCTATATTTTTAATGCTTATCATCATAAATCTCCCTTGTTGTAGTATTTTTTAGAACGGCAGAAAACCCGATGCTGTGACCAGATTCTCTTCACGTCTTCTATAAAAGTTCTTTTGAACATATGTATCTATGCCCGATTTGAATTTAAATCTACCCAAAACACATTCTTCTTTTACACTCAGATGTCCACACTCCATACTAATATTTACCATCAAATCTTCACTACAATTCACATTATTGGCTACGACCTTTTCGGCACATAATGTCTGCACATCCACATCGCCATAGACGTTGGTATTCTCCACCAATAAACAATCTCCACTTTTTAGACTATTACAAGCAATACTGTGGCATCCACCGCCAATATTAAAAGTGAAACTATTTGCACAGAAATAATATCTCGGTAAATAATCACTTTCTTCGGTCACATCATCAATGCCAAAAGGTACATATACATCAAAAATCACATCTGCATATTCATTACCTTCCTTAAATTCATAGAGATAATCTTTGTATATGTAATCGTCCACAATCTCAGCTTCCATACTTTTGTATTTTTCTATCTCGGACAAATCTCTAATTACAATCATTTTTCCATCTCCTTTTAGATACTCTAACTCACATTATGACCATAAAAATGGACATGCTGGCCTTTTGTAAAAAATTATGAAAAACCTTTTTCTTTTTTATTAAAAAAGAAAGTGTGTCATAATATTAGTGAAAATGTAGACTTTGTGATAAACTACTGGTAAATAAAGAAATATTTGTGTACTAAAACTCTGAATATAAAGGATATAAAATGGGAAATAAATTTAAAAAATGGCTAGTTGCATCGGCTATTGTGCTGGCACTAGCAGGTGGATATGCAGTGTACAATCACTCCATGCCAGTACACACACAGGTAGTACATGCAGACACCAACGAAGTCACTATAGAGAATACAGCACTGAAAAATAGGCTATATACCCTACTAGGCAAAGCCGATACAGATAAACTATATGTAAATGATTTCGTTACTCATGATGACTACAAAGTTACCGAAGATACATACACACATCTACCTACGGCCAATATTAGATATCTAAACCTAGACGGATTAGATATACATAATATTATAGAACTAGCGAAATTTGAATGGCCGTCGACTCTATCTGGTGTATCTCTAGCAAGAAACAATATTACTAATGAAGATATGAATGCTCTACTAGCATTTACCGGACTTACTGCCGACACAGATATAGAATACCACGGCAATACTTTTAAATGTGTGAGTGACATTAGCACTACCCTGCTAAAAATAAACCTAAATTTCAATAATATATCATTAAACCAATTAAGTGCAACATTCCGAGACAATGCAAAATTCCTTTTCGGTATTCAGAATGTACCAGAAGACAAAGCCATAGATGAAGAAACAGCCACCAATGTACTGCACTACATCAGGACAAATGACGCAACCTATCTATCCTACAATATTAGATTTACCGATTATCGTACGGGGGTGGAAACATCAGGATATACATCTGTCACTACTGGTGGAGATCCAGAAAGGCTAATAGATAATACAACATTCGGTACATATAAAGTCAATGTTTCGTCTCTCACAAAATCACAATATAGTTACTTTTATGGATATAATGATACTCTGGGAGATGAGAGTGGAAGTTTCAAACATATATCCGTAGCATTTGCAAACGATTTCTTTATAGAACGTGGCAATCCATTCGTAATACCATTTAATCTAACCAATCTAAACAACTGGGCTAGCACAGAGAATAAAATTATTATAAAAGGTTTCGACCACATCACCGACTTTTATTATGAAGATGTTTCTACCAAAAATATTACAACTGAACATTTCATAAACAAATGTAAAATCACAGTTACCGGAGACGGAATAACCAAAGAAATGTTTGTGGACTTCGTAATTAGAGACACTATAAAACCAAAAATAGATTTACGTGGCAAAGCACTAATGTATATTAGCCGTGGGAAAACATTTGTAGATCCAGGATATAAAGCATACGATCCAATATCCGATACAGCAACCGATGGCGAAGACCTAGGGTACAAAGTTAGACTATACGATGACGATACAGGCATAGAAATAGCAGGCATAAATACCGGAAGCCTAGGAACGAAAAAGATAAGATATGTAGTAAGCGATTTGGCTGGTAATGTATCTATTCCGGTCGTAAGGACGGTAATTATACTAGAGAATGTACTAGACACGGTAGACATACGTATCAATGATACAAAAATTGCTATTAATAAAGAAATAGAAATAATAGCCGAACCGGGCGATGGCACCCCACTGGATAAATACAAAGATTACAAATACGTATGGTATCTAGATGGTGTACAATTCCGTACCACAGACCCTATAGATAATATATCGAAAAAGACTAGCACAACAGTCATTCTAGATAAACTAGGCGTGCACGAAATAAAAGTAGTACTCACAGCCAAGCAGGTATCCGATAATACCGAAATCGAAGTAGAAAGCAAAAAAGAAGTAACAGCCGAAGCAGGATTTACAGACAATCAATCACTCCTTTTGGCTATAGCCATTGTTATCGTAGCAATAATACTCATCATCACATTTATTACCTACCTGAAACATCGCAAAGGTGGCAAATCCACCCATCATAAAACTAGCGCCAAAGCAAAAAAGAAAGCAAAGAAATTAAATGAAACTGGCGACACATCTGGTGGTATTACAGTAATAAAAGACTATCACGGAGACACCACTGGTGGCACAACTGGATCTGGTAGTACAGGTACCAGTGGCTCGGGTGGTGGTAATGAGAATAATAGACTACCTGAGACCGAAGACCAAAGGGATAAAGAATAAAATAAAAAGACGGACTACACGTTCGTCTTTTTTTATTTCTCTATATTATTTACCCAAATATCCTTCTGGATCGTAGTAGTACGTTCTAGTCTCTTCTACATCTTTTACTCTAGTTTTAGATACATTTTTTGTACCACTGCTCAATGCTAGATTTTCTGGCTGTATGCCAAAATCTTGTAGGGTTTTGTCAATAAACTCATTACTTTTTGACAAATTCATATACTCTGTCTGTAGGTCTGGGAAATTGTAAAGCATGTCTGCATTGATATCTGTATCTAGTACAACCTTCTCATCATCTACATATACTTCTACATTATCGCTAGCATCGGTGGATAGTATCCTTATGTAATCATTGATACAATCAGATATATATTCCTTGCCTTCATCATCATCTTCATCTAGTATTTTGCTGATAATCAATTTTAATTTTTGAGCCTTTTTGGTCTTGAGATTATTGAGCATAGAAGACTGTTTGGTTTGCTTGCAAGACTCCATATCTCTATCCAATATTTCCTTTAAAAAGTCTGTCAATACTTGTCTAAAATATACACATAAGAAATCTCTAGTATTTACACCACACACAGTGTCGGTAGTTCTGAATATTTTGCTCGCAACTACACGTTTCTGTTCTTCTACAGATTTGCCATACTTGGCACCACTGCTCACTGTAAATATTGAATACAATTTACCTAGGAAATTGTAGTCCACTTGACCTAGGTCGCCCAGATCCATTCTATATTCACTTCTAGTAGTTAGAGATTTTTTCAGTGCTTTTACTTGTTCATCCAAATTGAGTTCGGACTGAATATTCTCCCTGATTTCATATAGCCTTGCGAGTTCATCTTTTTCTTTTGGTTCTTCTTCACTTTCGACATCTACGGTTGTTTCTTCTGTCTTGGTCTTATTATCTTTTTTATTATCTTGTGTATCTTCGGTAGTATCTGTTTTTTCTTCTTTGTTTTCTTCTGTCTGCTTAGTATCAGCTTTTTGCTCGGATTCTGCTTTTGCTTTTTCTAGAGTTTCTATTTTTTCTTCCACTAGTTTGGTTGCCATCTTTTCAATTAGGAATGTTAGGTATTCGGTAGGTGTATAATTTTTGCCATCCGACCTAAATATTATTTTATTTTCTTTACCTACGAAATTCTCTTTTACTATATCTAGACTAGCCACACTTTTGATAGACTCCAATGCACGTGCACGTGAATGGAAATATGTACCACCATCATCTGGACGTTCACCAAATCCTATATAGTCATTATATTTGCCGAGTAGTACATTTACCCCACCCACACCTTTCATTATGGTAGGATATTCTTTTTTGATATTCTCTATCTCATGTACAATATTCTCTACATTGTCGTAGTCGGTATAGATGATGACTGTATCACATCTATCGTCACAACTTAAAAATTTGATATTGCATGGCATATTCTCTAGATATGCTCTGTCGGTAAACTCTTTTACAAATCCGATAATTTTGTTTGCAGGTAGATTGATGTATAGTCTGCAATTAGTATCATATTTGTCATTCTTTTGATACAGAGCATTGACATCAATATTCACAAAGAATTTTTCGTCTAGTTTATTTACATGTCGTATTTCTATTGGAATAATATTATCATATTTTTTGCTATTGAATAATTCAAAACATTGTTTGCCAGTCATCTTGGCTGGAGACATATTTTCATCAGAGAAAAGTTTAACTGTAAGTACATTGGCTTTGCCGGTATTTTTAGTCAAGAAATACCAATCGCTATAGACTTTCAGCATATAATCATACAATTCATTCTCATCAATGCTACCAGTATTATGCGCACCCATGGTAATGAAATATGTGTACAAGTCTAGGTCTTCGGTATTATTCTGGATAGCTTCGAAAACCTGCTCTTTTTCCACACTCTCTATAGAAGACAGAAACTTCTCTTTTGTTTTAATTGTATCTAATTTTTTCATACTTTTATCCTTCCTAATTAGGTAGTTTACAAAAGAAAACTAACCATAGTTATCTCACTACAATTAGTTTTCCTTATTTTCCATTCTATTCTATATACGTGTTTTTGCGTAAATATATTAACAAATTCTTTTTGTTTTGCCAAATATTTTCGCACTATTTCTATACAAGGTCGCTATCTTCCTGTGGTTTTGTTTCGCCTTCGTAGTCTTCGGATATCTCCGCCATCTCTGGCTCTACCATTTCTGGTTCTTCTTCTACCATCTGTTCTGCCATATCTTCTTCGGCTTTTTCAGATTTGGTAATTGCTACACAGACTATCTTTGCATCACCTTTCATTTTCATGATACGGACGCCCTTTGTATTACGGCTAATTTTGCTAATCTCATCAGCACTTACTCTGATAATTACTCCATCATCTGCTATTAGCATGATATCGTCGTCTGGAGTTACTTGTTTTAGATTAACTAGTCGTCCAGTTTCTTCATTGAATATTCCTGCTTTTACACCCTTACCATTTCTACCCTGCAGTCTATACTCATCTTCGCTAGATCTCTTGCCATAGCCATTCTCGGATATGGTCAACATGTCTGCTCCCGGAGTAATGAGTGTCATATCTACGATATATTCATTTTCGTCTAGTTTCATAGACTTCACACCCATAGTATCTCTGCCTAGGTTTCTTACTTGGTTTACTGCAAATCTTATACATTTACCCGTGCTACTAGCCACGATTACTTCATCATTATCTTGTGCTAGATATACAGATATTAGTTCGTCGCCTTCATTTAGTTTTATGGCTATTTTGCCACCTTTTCTGATACTATCGAATTCTTCGAGTTTGGTCTTTTTGATGAGACCTTGCTTGGTGGCCATGATTAGAGCACCACTGGATTCTTTTCTATTGACTGGGATAATGGTTGTGATTCTCTCATCTTTATCCACCTGCAATAGATTTACCATTGCTCTACCTTTAGACTGTCTGACTGCTTCTGGTACTTCGTATGCTTTGATTACATACACCCTACCACTACTAGAGAAGCATAGCAGGTCATCATGTGAAGATGTGATGTAGATATTCTCTACGAAATCTTCTTCTTTGGTCTTATGTGCTACTATTCCCATGCCACCACGATGTTGTGCCTTATACTCGCTAACAGGCATACGTTTGATATATCCACCATGAGTGAGAGATAGTACTACAGTCTGTCTAGGGATTAGGTCGCCGATATCTAGGCTGGTATAATCGAAGCTAATTTCGGTCTTTCTAGGTACACCATATTTACCTTTAATTTCGATTAAATCGCCTTTGATAATCTCGAATACTCTAGCATCACTAGCTAGTATTTCTTTTAGATTTTTGATGGTCAGCTCTACTTCTTCTAGTTCGGCTTTTAGCTTCTCTACTTCTAGTCCGGTGAGTTTCTGTAGTCTCATATCTAGTATTGCATTTGCTTGTATCTCATCTAGATTGAATAGTTTAGTTAGCCTTACTACTGCATCTGGCTTATCATCAGATAGTTTGATCTGACGTATTACTTCATCAATATTGGCTTGCGCTATAACTAGTCCACGCAATATGTGTGCTCTAGCTTCGGCTTTATCAAGCTCAAACTTGGTACGTCTAATAATAACTTCTTTCTGGAATTGCAAATAATTAACTAAAATTTCTTTCAGATTCAGTATCTTAGGTGTGCCATCTACTAGTGCTAGATTGATTGCACCGAAAGATACTTGGAGTTGGGTATGTTTGAGTAGATTATTGAGAACTACCTGTGCATTGGCATCACGCTTTACGTCTACGACAATTCTCATACCTTCTCTGTCACTTTCTTCTCTAATATCGGATATGCCTTCTATCCTTTTTGATTTAACTAGGTCGGCTATCTGCATGATTAGTTTGGCTTTGTTTACCTGATATGGTATCTCGGTAATAACAATTTTTTCTCTATCATGCTCTTCTTCTATCTCGGTTTTGGCACGTATAAAGAATGTACCTTTACCAGTCTCATACATTTCCCTAATGCCCTTGCCACCGATAACTATACCTTTAGTTGGGAAGTCTGGTGCAGGAATATATTGCATTAGGTCATCTATGGTCATGTCTGGATTGTCAATAAGAGCAATAACAGCATTACATACTTCACATAGATTGTGTGGTGGAACATTGGTAGCCATACCTACTGCTATACCATCACTACCATTGACTAGCAGATTTGGGAATCTACTAGGCAATACTACTGGTTGCATCTCTCTACCATCGAAGTTCGGATAAAAATCAACTGTTTCTTGATTGATACCATTCAACATTTCACTAGCAATCTTGCTGAGTCTCGCCTCGGTATAACGTGATGCTGCTGGAGGGTCTCCATCTACCGAACCGAAGTTTCCGTGACCTTCAACGAGTGGACAATTAATGGTGAAATCCTGTGCCAAACGAACTAGCGCATCATAGATGGCTGCATCGCCATGTGGGTGAAATTTACCCATTACTTCACCGACAATAGTCGCACATTTTCTAAAAGGCTTATCATTAAATAATCCTAGATTGCTACCCATAGCATATACTATTCTTCTATGCACTGGTTTTAGACCATCTCTTACATCTGGAATGGCACGGCTTACATTTACTGCCATTGCATATGCAATGAATGATTTTTCTAGTTCTTCTTTAACTTTGACATCTAGCACCTTGCTAGCATCTATTTTATCTAAAATTTCTTCTATTTCTTCTCTATCCATAAGTCCCTAACCTTGCCTTATACATCCAAATCTGTAACTAGTGTTGCATTTTCTTCGATAAACTTTCTACGCAATTCTACATCTTCGCCCATAAGTTTGGAGAATGTCTCATCTGCTTCGAAAGCATCTTCCATAGTTACCTTTAGGAGTATTCTATTTTCTGGATTCATAGTGGTCTCCCACAATTGATCGGCATTCATCTCTCCTAGACCTTTGTATCTCTGAATATCTACCTTAGGTCTGCCGATTTCTTCGAGTTTGGCATCTAATTCTTCATCACTATATGCATAGTAAGTCGATTTGCCATTCACAATCTTGTACAAAGGTGGTTGAGCAATATATACATGTCCATGCTCAATAAGTGGTTGCATAAATCTGAAGAAGAATGTGAGTAGCAATATTCTAATATGCGAACCATCGACATCGGCATCGGTCATGATGATGATTTTGTTATAACGTAATTTCTCTTCATTGAATTCGCTAGATATGCCACAACCAAATGCTGTAATCATATCTTTGATGATCTGTGACTCTAATACTTTGTGTAGAGTAGCCTTCTCTACATTGATGATTTTACCACGCAAAGGTAGTATTGCCTGGAATTTTCTATCTCTGCCCTGTTTAGCAGTACCACCAGCGCTATCACCCTCTACTAGGTATATTTCACTACTAGCCCTATCTTTGCTAGTACAATCGGCTAGTTTGCCTGGAAGTGTGGTAGACTCGAGAATTCCCTTTCTACGAGTGAGATCTCTAGCATTCCTAGCAGCATCACGTGCACGTTTGGCTGTAATGGATTTCAAAATCAAATCTCTAGCCACTGTAGGATTTTCTTCTAGGTATGCGCCGAATTTCTCTTCCATAGCATCTTCTACTATTTTCTTCATCTCGGAATTACCTAGTTTTGTTTTGGTCTGACCCTCGAATTGTGGCTCGGTTAATTTAACAGATACTATCGCAGTGATACCTTCTCTGACATCATCACCAGATAGTTTTTCGCTATCTTTGAGTATTTTATTCTGTTTGCCATAGTCATTAATTATTTTAGTTAGAGCATTCTTGAATCCTACTAGGTGAGTACCACCTTCTTCGGTATTGATATTATTGGCGTATGAATTGATGAATTCATTGTATCCATTATTGAATTGGAATGCTATTTCTACTTCATTGGTTTTATTCACTACGTCCACATATACAGGCTCTGGGAATAGTGTTTCTTTGGTTTTGTTTAGGTAGTCTACGAATTCTACAATACCACCATCATACCTATATGTCTCGCCTACAGGCTCGTCTCCACGTCTGTCTTCGATAGATATAGTCAATCCTTTATTTAGGAAAGCTATTTCTCTGAATCTAGATTTGAGTTCTTCATAATCGAAATGTAATGTCTCGAATATCTCACTATCTGGCATAAATGTAACGGTAGTTCCGGTCTGTGCAGTATCTCCCACTACCTTGAGTGGCTCTTGTGGAACGCCACGTTTGTATAATTGTTTATGAATTTTGCCAGACTGCTCCACTATGACTTCTAGCCACTCACTGAGTGCATTTACACAGGACAAACCTACTCCGTGCAATCCACCACTGATTTTGTAGCCTTCGCCACCAAATTTACCACCGGCATGCAGTTTGGTCAAAACTACTTCTACAGCACTTTTGCCTTCTGTTTTATGAATACCACAAGGAATACCCCTACCATTATCGATAACGGTACAAGAGCCATCCTTATTGATAATTACTTTTATGTGATTACAATATCCTGCCAATGCCTCATCTATACTATTGTCTACTATCTCCTGTACTAGATGGTGTAGACCTCTAACATCTGTACTACCTATATACATACCAGGTCTCTTTCTGACAGGCTCTAGCCCCTCTAAAACCTGGATATCTCCTTCATCATATTTCTCTGATTTGGCCAAAATGTGTTCGTTATTTTCTTCCATGTGTACAAACTCCTAAAAAATTATGTAAAATACTTGCATTTATACGAATAAAGTATATCATAAACTCCATTTATCCACAAGCAAATCACACAAATATTTATATAATAGACTATATTATATTAAATAATAGCTAATAAGATGTAAAAAATACTCGTAAAAGTATAAATTTGGGTATTGACTTTGCTAAAATCGGTGTGGTAGAATATACACGAATTGATGGGGGAAAATATTATGGAAAATACAGAGAAAAAACTTTTGGAATGGGTATCGAAAGGTCTCACATGGTCGGAAATACTAGCAGTCATAACCACACTATCTGGTGGAATAGTATCAATAACAACATCGGCTGCCTACCACGATACATGTGGCAAGCTAGACACTGCAGCTGGGGTATACGCTGCTACCAATGAAACATATCAAAAAGAGCGTAATGAAGCCCTAGAGAGACTGGGTGTGGACGTGAGCAAAGGTTTGATATCTAGCGACGACTACGATAAACAGGTAGAAGAAATGTCTACTACGGATGCAATCATTCAGCATATAATCAACAATAAGCATACCCCTGCAGAAACTAGAGCAGATCTAGAAGACAAGGTCCGTACCAAAAATGCGACTGGTACCAGTAGCACGATTGGTAGCATTATGATGCTATCTGGTATAGTTACAGGCATCGCTGCAGCAGCCACCAATACTAGAATTTGCAAAGATCTAGAAACTACCGAAGAAGAAGCAACAAAGTAAAAAGGAAAAACACCTAAAATTAGGTGTTTTTTTATTACAATTTTACTCTACTACGAATAAATATCCCAGAATGAACTGCCATATCTCACAAAGTGTGGATAGTTACAATTTCGAAACTGGTTTTTGGGCAGGCGTAAAAACCACCCTATCGACAATCAAATATATGTAAATAAGTATGGTCTATTTTTTATTCAATTTATTTGTGAAATCTCTCGCATTATGCTACAATTAATCAACGTTTACATTTTTAGGAGATAATAAATGGACTTATTTGAAAAGTGTCACGGCGAACTGATGCAGTATGTAGGAGAATTGAAAAGTAACAATATGTATCCGTATTTTACCCCACTCACATCTGGTCAGGATACCGAAGTAATAATGAATGGTAAAAATACCGTAATGATAGGCTCTAATAATTACCTAGGACTCACTAGTCATCCCGATGTAATCAAGGCCGGTGTAGAAGCCCTAGAGAAATATGGTACTGGTTGTAGTGGTAGTAGATTTTTAAATGGTACACTAGACCAACACCTAGCCCTAGAAAAAGAACTAGCAGAATTCCTACAGAAAGAAGACTGCGTAACATTCTCTACAGGATTCCAGAGCAATCTAGGTATTATCAGCTGTATCGCTGGTAGAAATGATGTAATCATCGGAGATAAAGAAAACCATGCTAGTATCTATGATGCTTGCAGACTCAGTTATGCCAAATTGCTACGTTACAACCATGCAGATATGGAAGACCTAGAGAGACAATTAAAGTCTGTTGGCGAAGATAAAGGAATTTTAATCGTTACCGACGGCGTATTCAGTATGGGTGGAGACATAGCTAAACTCCCAGAAATATGTGCCTTGGCTAAAAAATATGGTGCTAGAGTCATGGTAGACGATGCACACGGCCTAGGAGTACTAGGCGCGCACGGTCGTGGTACTGCCGAGCATTTCGGACTAGAGAAAGAAGTAGATATCTATATGGGTACTTTCAGTAAATCCCTAGCATCTCTAGGTGGATATTGTGCTGCTAGCCACGAAGTAATCGAATTTATCCGTAATAATAGTAGACCATTTATATTCTCTGCATCTATCACCCCTGCTAGTGTAGCATGTGCTAGAGCATCACTGAAAATACTGCGTGAACATCCAGAGAGAGTGGCTGCACTCAGAGAAGTAAGCGACTATATGCGTAAAGGTCTAAAGGCTAAAGGCGTAAAGATAATCGAAGCCACCACTCCTATTATACCTATATACACATATACCAATGAACGTACATTCCTAGCATGCAAAATGTTACAAGACAGGGGTGTATACGTAAATCCTTGTGTATCCCCTGCAGTACCAGTAGGACAGAGCCTGCTACGTACATCATATACTGCTACACATACTCATGAGCAACTAGATAGGGCTATCAATGCTATAGCCGAAGTCCTGGCAGCACTCCCACCATACGACCCTGACAAAGCAGAAAATGAATAATATATAATATTTCGACACTCCGACCGGGGTGTCTTTTTTTCACAACCCTATTGAAATTGATATTTCACTATGATATAATACTTATAATTAAAAGTGTTTGGGAGCACTATTTGGGGGAAAAAATTATGTTTAAAAAATTGAAAAATTATGTAGAGAAAAAACACAACAATAATACTACACAAACAACTATCAAGAAAGACCCTACATTTATACGTGACGACTTTTTCTTTGAGAATGGTAAAAACACACCATTCATGAAAGTCAGAATAAATGACCATGGTATACTCACATTCGACACGATGATACAGAAATACAGAAGAGAGTATCCAGGTAGTACAAATCTGGATGCACGTGCTGAATTCTATGTGAAACTCGAGGCAGCAATAGAAGATGCTAGGAAACATCTAGAAGCTGACTATGATCCTGCAGCAGTGCTTGAATGGATGGGTGGCAGTATACAAAATGCGTATAATACTCCAGGCACCATAGAGTCTAGATACAAACACACCATTCAGGATGTATTCAATACTTTACTACCTACCATTTATACCGATGGTCAAGGTGGCATGGACACAGATAATTAATAAATAAAAAAAGACCATGGCAACATGGCCTTTATCTTAATGGGGAAAAATATTATGGGAGAAAATACAGAGAATAGAAATCCACTATATACTAGAGATAGTATTAGGTCTCTGACATTACTACTGGGTATATTGTCAGAAAATATAGATATAACCAACATTAGAATACCTAAAGCATGCAATTCTGCAATGTATGCTCTCAGTAGCAAAGATGGCAATTTAGACACATCGGTATCTTTTACTCACGACCATAGACCTGCCACATCTGCTACTATTGCAAAAGATAAAAGAGCACTCATAGATGTACTAAATTATATATACATAGATGAAATGGGATTGGGCGAAAGTCCACTACCTAGAGAAAGCAGATCTGCCGTCCTAGATGTAGAGATATATAAACGCGTATCCAAAATAGTGAATAGATACATAGCAGATATTATAAATGGCACGGGAGATGATGTGCTAGACCAAATACAGAAAGTCAATTATCAGCTGGATACATTTTTCGACAATGCAGACAAGCCTAGCAGAGAATTGCATGCACTGTATGGTGCAAGCTTCCTAATAGACAAAATCAATTATGCCATCACGCACGATTATAGCTCGGAAGATTTTACTGCAGATGATGTAAAAGAACAGATAGAGTCTGGATGTACTTACGGCAGTACATCGTATTTTGAAGGTATGCGCCCATCATTTGATAGTTATCCAGCAGACACATCTAGAGATATAGATATAGAGATAGAAAAAGAAAAAGCTAGACTAACAACGTTAGCCATTATGAGCCCTTTTTGCAAAGCTAGTCTAATTAGACTACCCGAGTATAGCAATCAGACAGCACTACGCTTTTATGATGAGAAAAATCATCCTACCGACTTGCACCTAGATCGAAATGCTCGAGCAAATGAAAAAGAAAAAAGGGAACGTCTAAAAGAACTACGTACTTTCAAAGACGCTCTATATAGAAATATATACGATAATATCTGCGCCGAACAGGGACACACACCACACTATTATCCACCACAACATGTGATGGAAGCCAGCATATATCCTACCCTAGAGCCTAGACGTGGAATGAAAATAAGTCCATCTAAAGTAAAAGCGATGTTCGATGACACCATAAATATGGTAGCTGATGCCAATTTCGGACACGACGAGACACTTCTTATGAGTACATTACTACAATGCATGGCACTAGCTGGCTATGGTATAGGACACCTACCCGACCTACTACATGCAAATAAATCACCTAAACTTATAAATGAAAAATTAGACTGGATATACGACCACGTAGCAGCAAATAGGTCTCGACTACACCATGTATTAGATGCTATAGTGAGAGAACTAAAGGCCGATGTGACGAAAGAAAATGCTAATCGTGGCAGGGCGTCTTATAGACCTAATGGCGCTAAAAAATCACTAGACGATAATAAATTCATTAGACTTAGACCAGAAGACGTATATTTCGAGAAAGGATTAACCACTAGATTTTATGATGTTATGTTATCACTACCCGCTATATCCTGTGTACTAGACAATATTCATGAGTGGATAAATAGCCATAGTGAAGCCGATTCAGAGACTACCATGCAATATATTCAATATGTATTCATGTCTTTGGTTCGCTCTATGTCACAGGCACAATTCACTATTGGACTTATAGATGAGACATCGTCTAAACTCAGCAAACCTAGACCAGGAGAAGCCAAAACTATAGGCACTCTAATGAATCAAATCAAAGGTATCGAAGACCCAGAAGACGATCCTGACGGATATTAAAAAAAGAACCTAAAATGGTTCTTTTTTATTTATTATATCTCTTTAAGCACAATGGATACTTCTTTCATATCTACTTGACCATTATAATTAGTCTTGAAATATCTCATAACACTAGGAACAGTCTTGTCATCCAGCTTCATTATGATGGCTTTGATTTCTTCACGTGAGAGTAGTTTTGGCAAATATTTCTCGAGCAACTTTCTCTCATATTCAATATTCTCTACTTCTTCTTTATTGCCTACTTTGGCATAATTGTCTCTTTCTTCTTCCAATTCTTTGATAGTCTTTGAGATAATTCTCACCATGTCGGCATCTTCTACTTCTTTACCATTAGTTCTAGCATCTACTGTAGCTAGCAGATGTTTATTCATAATGACACTATATATTGCTCTAGCCCTAGTGTCTTTTTGTTTCATTGCTTCTATATTAGCTTTTTTGATATCGTCTATAATCATAATCTTTTCTCCCTATACTTAATAATCTTTCATCATAAAATGCATCATTATTTATTCGTCTGATGCCCGACTCTATATCTTTCAGCATATCACTCACACCACGTGTATATTCGGCATATATCCCAAATTTATCTGCAAATGCCATAAAATTGTCCATGATGTATGCTAATTCTGTCTTTTTGCCACTCTCCAGTGAGTGTAATGCTGATGATTTGACATATCTATTATTTTTACCTAGTAAATTCATGATTTTACGTCTATATCTACTTGCTTTCCAGCCATTCTGGGTAAACAAATCATAGTCTAATTGATTATTGTATGGTAGTATCTTTACCCTATACTTTTTGAATACACGTACACCTTCGTCTACCAGTTTGCAGAAAAGGAATCTGCCATTCCTATCATTCATTATGTCTCCCAGTCTCATACCAGATATTGCACCCAGTCCAGATATGGCGAAATTAATAATATTCCTACCTACCACATACCCTACTATATTACCATTGGTATGAACGGTACAGAATGTAGAGAATATCTTTTCTATTCTTTTCATTCTAGTATATGCACCTTTATCATAAACACCTATAGTCATGCCATTGGAATCGATAACCCTAGTGGACTGACCTTCTTCCACACAGGCAAAATCACTATATGCACATACAGAGACCATGCCGGGAAGTTTACGTAGTAGTGCATCTATACAATAACTATTCTGGAATGTTACTACCGTACCAGTCTTGGTCAGATATTTCATTACTTGGTCTAACAGTTTCACTGTATCGTAGACCTTGGTTGCAATGATAATAATATCCTTTTTCGTAGCGAATTTATCTATCGACTTTACCACAGGGACCAGATGGGAGCACTCTCCCCAATCTCCAATGATATCGAAACAGTACATATTCTCTATCTTGATACCAGACTTGACAGTTCTCGCTGCCAATTCTACATCATATCCATGATGAGCAAGCATAGTGGCCAGTACTCTACCTAGTTTTCCGGCACCAATAATGCCGATTTTGAGCGTCTCTTTCATTTCCTAAACCCTCTACACTTTCATTCTAGCACATATAGAAAATTTTTGCAAATATGGAAGTAAAAAAACAAGGCGAAATGCCTTGTACTTTTTTGGTAGGACAAGGTGGACTCGTCTATATGAGCTCAGCGAATATATCTCGCGCATGCGAGTACCGTTCGAGTGTGTGCAATTCGCACACCGAGTGCCCTAGCACTCTCCCCTGGGAGACACAAAAAAACAAGGCAAAATGCCTTGTACTTTTTTGGTACTCCCAAGGGGACTCGAACCCCTGATTCCGCCGTGAGAGGGCGACGTCTTAACCGCTTGACCATGGGAGCATATATCCAACAACGAGAATATTATATCCCATAATCACTTTATTTGCAAGTGCTTTTATTAAATTTCTTTTTCCACATTACTTATCCATAAAAATACTTTCCATGACCTTTATGCCGACAATGAAACCCTGCTTAAATTCATCGCTTTTTATGTCTACATTCAGTTTGAATTATAGTGCAACAAAATCTACCCAACAATATATCCAATTAATTGGCATATTTCTTCATATTGTGTTATACTACCCCCAAAGGAGCGACTTATGAAAATAGCTATAGACCTAGATGGTGTAATATTTGATACAGAAAATATACTACGTGTGAATGCACAAATATATGATGTGATGATAGGTGGTAGTGGCGAAATAGCCCGAGAAGAATTATTGGCAGAAAAAAGATATGCATGGACCAAAAAACAATACGACGACTTTTTCGAAAATTGTCTAGAGAGTGTTCTCAGGAAAGCACCCATCATGCCACATGCTGTAAAAATCATTCAGACACTAGCCAAAAAGCACGAATTGTATGTCATCACCAATCGTGGCGACCAGACATACAAAGAATTGGTTATTACCCATGAACGTCTAAACGACGCTGGAATAAATGTATTCACCAAAATATATACACACGACGGACACACCAAACTAGAACATTGTCAAGAAGAAGGTATAGAACTCATGATAGACGACCTATACGACAATGTAAAGTCCATATCCGATGCAGGCATACCCTGTCTATATTACTGCGACCTAGTCAATAAACCAATAGATAATCCTATTGTACACGAAGTACGTAATTGGGGAGACATCGCTAGATATTTCGTCACCCACGGAATACTCGATGCATCTGATATAAATATTGATCTAAATAATGTATAAAAAGAAAAAGCATATCTTCTGGATATGCTTTTTATGTTTTTTATTTGAATATTGATGTGAATTTTCGCCATGCAGCAGAAAATTTTTCGGGAATTTTCCTTTTCTGCAAATCTTTGATGCTGACGCTCTGGCTACTAGCTATGATCTCTCTCATATCATTGTGCATGAGTATTATAGACTCGCCATATACATAGACACCTGCATTGAAATGTTTGTAGGTTCGCAGGCAATCTAGATTATTGGTAGATACTAGTGCTGCATTATCGTCTATCATGATTAGTCTGGTAGACATCCTACCATTCTTATATTCGTACACCTCTATACCCTCTTTGATTAGGTCGTAGAAATATGACCTAGCCAGAGCCTTGATGTACTTTCTAGTATCGTCTGGAGCGAAAACCAAACGAACTTTGATGCCCGATTTCGCAGCGATAACTAGAGCATTTTTCAATTCGTCATCTAGTGCTAAATATGTCGTGGTGATATTGATAGATTCTTTCGCATTATTAATCATGGATAGAATCACATTTTTATTGGTATGTTCTAGCGATACAGGATTGGTAGAATAAGGCAATACCCAGTCTTTAGTCTTGACAGGCTCAGACTCGGAGAAATATTCCTGTAGATTCACTATCTTTTTGGTAGCGAATTGGTAGTCTTCTAGGAACATTACTGTTAGATTTTTTACACAATCTCCCTGCAGACGTAATGCACAGTCTTTATTGGTGCTAGCCCTATCCTGACCAGTAATGTATGCATCATCAATATTATATCCAGCGAAAAAGCCTATATTGCCATCTACAATACATATTCTTTTATAATTTCTACAATTAATAAAGGTAGACTGCTTGCCACCCTTTACCCTATTGAAAGGTATGGTCTCTATACCATGATTCTGCATTTTTTCATACGTCTCACTAGACATATATTTGGTGCATACAGAGTCATCATACATTAGCCTTACTAGGACACCTTCTCTGGCCTTCAGCCTGAGTATATCGAAAAATTCTGTCCAGAGTTTACCAGGGACTATCTTGTAACATTCAAAAAGTATAAACCTTTTTGCATTCTTACATTCTTCAAAAAGGTCGGTAAAATATGCATCACCAAAGCTGTAATATTTTACCCTAGCATTCTGGAAGCATGGCATTCCTACCGAATTTACTAGATAATTACAGGTCTTGTATGCATCTTCGTTTTCATTTTTGAGTATCTGCATGGTCTCATTACTCTGGAATACATTTTTTCTATTCCTATATATGATATCCGACCAGTCTTTTCTTATCTTTTTGCTACCCTTTTTCTCTTTCAAAGCACAACCATAAGTTATTGCTAATAGGGGTAGAATAATCATTGTCAAAAATACAACAACTTTGTATGAGTCTTTCTCTGCTCTGCCGGCAAGGAAAAAGATGGACACCATGGTCATAAATGCTGTTGCACTGAAGTATGCCCAGCCGTAGCCAAAGCATTCACAAACAACAAGACCTGCCACATTTATTATGAAAGCAAGCCATAAATGTAATTTGCTGGAATTGATAAACCTAACAAATTTATTCAAAATTCCACTCCTTTTCTACCCAACAAAAGAAAAATAAACACGAATGTCTATAAACATTCTATGTTTATTTTAACACAATAAATGATAAAAAACAAATTCTTACCCAAACTTATTTTAATTTTATATAATTAATTATATGTAAAAATCGGTCGATTAATTTTTGGTAGCCATGGCACGAATGTCATTCACAGCCACTTTGATACGCTGGTTTTCTTCTATCATTTTGGCTATTTTATCTCTAGCATATAGCACGGTCGTGTGGTCTTTTTTGCCGAATATCTGACCGATGGAGAGCAAAGGCATATCCAGTAGAGTACACATGATATACATACATACCTGTCTAGGCTCTACTATCTCTTTATTTTTCTTTTTGCCCACCAATTCATCCCTTCTAATTGCAAAATATTTGCAGACACAGTCTATTATTCTATCTGCCGTTAGATTCTGCCTATCGGAGAAATCGTGATCCTTTAATGCTTCTTTTACATCTTCCATGGTAGCAGCTTTTTTACCAGTTAGACTAGCGTAGAACCATACTTTAGACAATACCCCTTCCATCTCTCTGATATTGGTATCGAAATGCTCTGCTAGATACTCCTGTACATCATCTGCTACGACATAATTCTCTTCTTGCGCTTTACGCATGAGAATTGCCAGTCTAGTCTCGTAGTCGGGAGATTGAACATCTTGTATAAGTCCCATACTAAACCTAGAACGTAGTCTCTCCTGTAGAGTAGCAATCTCTCTAGGTGGTCTATCGCTCGCAATAACTATCTGCCTACCATTTTCATACAAATCATTGAATGTGTGGAAGAATTCTTCTTGTGTGCTCTCTGCCTTGGCGATAAACTGGATATCGTCAACAATGAGTACATCTAGGTTTCTATATTTCTCTTTGAAACTATTTTTGGCAGAGAAATTACCCTGCAAAGATTTCACATAGTCATTGGTGAATTTTTCGCAAGTACAATACAATGTTTTCATCTCTGGATGCTTTTTATTGATAGCATTACCTATAGCATGTAGCAGGTGTGTTTTGCCTAGACCACTACTACCATAGATGAATAGTGGATTGATTTTTGACCCAGGATTTTCTGCTACACCCTGACATGCGAAATACACAAATTTATTACTATTACCTACAACGAAATTCTCAAATGTAAATTTAGGATTAAAAGTATTCATACCTGGGAATCTCTGCTGTTCACTCTCGATTTTTATCTCTTGATTTTTCTGGTATGCTTCTCTCTCTTCTGGATCTAGTAGCACAAAATCTTTTATCTCATCAGATGTGGTAGTTAGAGCCTGAAAAATATCTTCTTTGTGTAAATCCAATATCCTTTTTTTAGCAGTCTCGCTGGTCGTGGAAAGATAATAGATATTGTCTTTGAAATCTACTGGTTCCAAAGATTGTATCCACAAAGCATAACTAGTTACGCTTACCTTTTTTTGTAATTTTTCTAGAGCGCTAGCCCATACACTATTTTTTTCCATTTGGGATTTCCTTTTCCGTTTTTACACTTACACATCTAGTATACATCGTCAAGAGTGTAAATTGCAAATTTTTATGACATTTTTTTGCAAATAAAATTTAACCATGTATAAAGTTTGGCTTTATTCCAAGGTAAATTTGCTTTTATTTTTTTTGAATTCATTTATAGCCTTGGCATAATCGCCATAGCCTTTCATATGCAGGCAAGCCTTGGTATATATCTTGCTGAGTTCTACTCCTGGCTGATTGTATGCATCTATATCTAGCATCTCACCCATATATGCAGTCATCATCTCCATGTAGAAAATTAATTGCCCCATGGTTTTTTCTTCCACTCTATCTAGAGCAACTGTATAATTAGGTCTACCTAGTGTAGTCAGAGAGTATGCAGTAGAATTGTATTCATGCTCGATAAGGGTATGCATGGATACTCCAGTCAGGTGAGATGTGAATGGCAATTCGGTCTCTACGACTTCATCATACGATACCCTGTCTACCGATATAAACATAATCACTTTGTCCCTAGGACCTTCGCTATACATCTGCAACTGACTATGCTGGTCGGTAACTCCTAGAGTTTTGATAGGTGTCTGTCCGGCATACACTACATTACCATGTCTGTCTACCTTTTTGCCCAAACTCTCTGCCCACAATTGTGCAAAAAATTCTGGTACTAGTCTCAGCCTATCCGAGTATGGCATAACTACCAGACTATTCATGCCCTTTTTGAGCATTTCGAAATTTATGTATGCACTCGTATAGGCAAGATTGGTTTTATCCAGTCTAGCAGAATTGGCACGACTAATATTGGCACCATTCAAAAGAGATACAATATCTATACCCATTACAGCAGCAGGCAATAGTCCTACTGGAGATAGTACGCTATATCTACCACCCACACCTACAGGAATAGCAAATGTTGGTATATCATTCTCGGTAGCGAATTTCCATAGGTCATTACCCTCGGTGGTTGTTACTACTAGGTGTTTGCTCCAATCAATATTTTTACGCTTCATTCTATCTATAGCCATCAGCATCTGAGTGAGTGTCTCACTAGTCCCACCGGACTTTGTTATCACGTCAAACATAGTCTTTTTCAGATTCAATTTGTCTAGTAGTGTAACAAAATTATCGCTATCGATATTGTCACAAACATATACGTTTATGCCAATATCCCTATTGATACTATCCACAAAAGCATCTTTTAGTAGTCTAACACCCAGTGCGCTACCACCGATACCCAGTACTACGAAATTCTCAAATTTGTCTGCAATCTTTTCGCCCACGTCTAGTATTTTATCTACATCTACCTGGTCTACTAGTGGTAGGTCCAGCCAGTCCAACATATTGCTAGACTTTTTAGCATATATCGCCTTTACTCTACGTTCTCTAGCAGATGCAGGGATAGCATCCACATTTACACCATCTTTTATATATTCTTTGCTGACTCCGGCATATTCTAGTCTCATATTCTTTACCTTCTTTTATTCAAATATATCTTTAAAAATTTCTGCATGCGACCTGCGCATCACATCTCTAAAAAATGTTAGTGACCGTCTAGGGTAATGTCTATACCAGCCGTCCATGATTTTGGCATCAAATCCAAATACCATACGTCTGCGTTTTTTACATATACCACGATAGATTTTTCTCGACATAGTATCTAGATTGGTTGCAATGAAATCTATGAGTTTATTATCCATAGACCTACGCTGATTACGGAAGATATCTGTCTTGGTAAATCCCGGACAAATCATACCCACATAATATCCCTTCTCTAGCATTAGGCTTTCGGTAAAATTTTTCACTGCACCCTTGCTAGCCGAATAAACGGATATTCCTGGTAATGCACAACACCCTGCCGACGAGCATACATTAATAAGTGCAGGCGTGCTGGACTTTTCGACCATGGGCAGTAAATACGTACATGCATATAGTATAGACATAAAGTTGGTCTTCATGACTGCTTCTAGTTTGGTGCATTTATCTCCACTCTCTTTTTCGCTGAGTTCCACTAGTCTATCGAAACTAGCAAAGGGTGGTAGTACTCCTGCATTATTAATAAGAACATCTATACTCCTGCCTTTTATTTTATCGGCAAAATCTATCCATGCAGACTTTTCCGACACATCAAAAGTGTAATACTCTAGATGATTACTTTTCTCCCCTAGAGACTGGGCTAGGGCTTGGAATTTTTCCACCGACCTACCCACACCTATGACATGACAGTCATTATTCTGTATGAATTTGCGAGTGATTTCTCTACCTATACCACTAGATGCACCGGTTATTATGATTGTCTTGCCGTTTATCCAGCATTTTTTCACTAGACCTTCCCCCTATAAACATTAAATTATTTTATCAAAAATTGAGTTTTTTTTCAAATGTTTATGCCACCTTTACAATGTATAACTAGAATAATAAATAGTTTGACAAATCTCTTGGTATTCATTATTATAATAAAGACACTTTAAAAATCACAAGGACATTGTATGAAAAAAGCACTATTTATATCGGGCAGTGCCAGAAATGGTAATTGCAAAGAAATATTAGAGAGCCTACAGAAAGATTTCTGGCTAGAGTACAGCACAGAAGTAATCTATTTGCGAGATTTTGATCTGACCCCATGTCATGGATGCAAAGGCTGTAAAAAACAAAACACCTACGAATGTGTATATCCCGACAAACTAGACTTGCTCATGGGCAAAGTAATGGATGCCGAGATTGTTATACTAGCCACCCCTAGTTATTTTTACAATGTTTCTTCACTCACAAAAAACTTTATAGATAAAACCTATCCATGCTATCATCACAAATTGCTAAAAAATAAAAAATTTATATATATCTATACCGGCTCAGACGATCCTGAGACTACTAAAAAAAGACTAGATGCATGTATGTGGGGATTCTCTGCATGTCATGGACTAAATGTCCTAGGCTCGTATGCATTCTCTTGTACCGAAGAGGGCGAATTCCACGACGAGAACGATAAAAATAGCAAACTAAAAGAAATATCTGCCCTTATTCGTAAATATCTAAATATGTAATAAAGCAACCAGACAACTGGTTGCCTTTTTGTATCAAAAAATTATAAAAAGCAATACTTTATTTTTACCCTTTCCTGCTTGTCTGGTACTAAAAATATTGGTATAATGAGAGTGTACAAAGGAAAACAACATGAGAAAGAAAAACACATATTATGCGTATGAAAATTATTATAGAAATATAGAGCAAATAGCACCAATACCCTTCGTTTGCCTGGTTTTTATTGGGATTGTCAGTCTTATGATAACCACCCAAAATGTAATCCCACGTCTAATAAAAATATTTGCTTGCACTATATTCATGGGACTACCAGTAATAGTATTTGTTGCATCTATTATTCATATTATATTCAAACTCATATCTGCTTCAATAGAAAAGAAAATAATAAATAATGGCACAGAAATCATGGCAACATTCGTTACCTATTACCACTCACTAATATTAATAGAAGGGAAAAACGCAGATGTTGTAAAGATAAAATTTAAATATAAAGACAAAAAAAATAAAGATTATTTTTATACTACAGCACAAATATTCACTTCTGCCGAAGCAGAGTATTTTAAAAAATTAAAATGCACTAAACTAAAGATACTGAATGGTCGCTGTACTATCTGTGATCCAATAAACATTGACGTTATAAAGGCCCTAACCTGCCAAAATCCAAACGACACGCCCGAAACCATACCCGAAAACACTATATCAAAAGAAACTGTGTCAAAAACTAAAAAATGTGATTTCTGTGGTTGTGAAATAGATGCAGATGCCAAATTTTGTAACAAATGTGGTGGCAAACAAGATGATATTAAATAACAATCAACAAATTTAAAAAGCCATATACAAAAGGTTATAAATAAGAAAAGAATCAATCCATTGACGACATTAGTTCGATAGAAAATAACGATGGAAAGTAAATTACTTTTTATATAACATAAATAGTAAAAACCCAACAAAACCTGGGTTTTTCAGCTATACGATATTCAAAAAAACCACCCGATATTCCGAGTGATTTTTTTATTCTATAATTTTTTCTATTCTATATGAATACCTTGGCAGTATCTGGAGCCAAAGAAATTTTGCCAGATACTCTATCGCCAGTCAAATAATCTAGACATGCTCTCTCTAGTGTGAATGTGAAATCTTCTCCACTACGATTGATGGCAATAATTACCTTGTCATCACCCTTCACTCTCTCGTATATAATAACACCACCACTAGCATAGATTATTTTTAAATCTCCACCATCGAATACTTGGTTATTCCTGAGTGCACCCAATTTCACATACCACTCCATTAGGTCTTGGTCTTCATGTCCCCATGGGAATGGCTTTCGGCAATATGGATCTTTCATACCCTGCAGACCTGCCTCATCTCCATAGAATACAGTAGGCACACCCATTACAGTGTATTGCATAATGGTTGCCAATTTTAACAACTGCACACCCCTAGAATATTCTTCTTCTCCCATGGTGTAATTACCCGATTCGGAGTATTCGATATTATTGACGTCAGCACCTAGGAATGTTATAGCACGTTTGGTATCATGGGTATCTAGGATATTCATAAGATTCTTTTGAACGCCCTTTGGATACTGGTCTTGAATGAGACGAATGGTAGACACAAATGCATCTACATTACCATATTTCACATAGTCTAGTATGGCGTTTTTCATAGGATAATTGGTTACACTATCCAGATTGCCACCTAGGAAATAATTTTTACGTTCGTCATAAGATATCTTGCAACTAGCATCTTCCCATACTTCTCCTACAACTAGTGCGTGTGGGTATGTACGTTTGATAGCAGTACAGATGGAGTGCAAAAAGTCATTGGTAAGCTCATCTACCACATCTAGTCTAAATCCACCCAGCCCCATGGACATATATTTGTCTATGATACCGTTTTTGCCAGAAATGTAGTCGTAGAAGCCACTATCTTCCCTAGTTTGTGGCAAATCTAGCACTCCCCACCAACAAGAGTAGTCTTGTGGGTAATTGTAAAATTCATACCAATTATAATATTTGCTATTAGGACTCTGGTATGCGCCCACAGTCTTGTATCTGCCATATTTATTGAAATATATACTATCACTACCGGTGTGATTGAATACACCATCTACTATGACCCTAATACCCATTCTTTTTGCTTTGGTAATGAGTTCTTGGAAATCTTCGGTAGTGCCTAGCATACTGTCTATTTTGCTATAATCTGCTACATTGTATTTGTGATTGCTATTTGCTTCGAATACTGGGGAGAGATATATAGTACCAACATTCAGTCCTTTTAGGTATTTCAGTTTATCTATTATTCCCCTAATATTACCACCATAGCAATTATTATTTACTCTCTCGCCAATACTATTGTACTCTAGGACTATTGGACTATCCCAGTCTACTAGATTGAGTCCTGCACGTGGTTTTACATCTCCCGATTTATAAAATCTATCTACGAATATGTGATAAATAATACCTTTTCGGAATGTAGGATCTACATCACTCTCCGATGCAATAATGAGCTGTAAATAATCATTATTGACTTCACCTTCACGGGCATCTAGAGTGTCCGTCCTGTGTAGGAATATGGTGTCTTCTCCCCTGTCCATCTCGAAATGATACCAGTAGAAACCCACTTCATTATACGTATGTGAATATGAGTAGTGAATGTATCTCTCGTCCACATACTCTACATTCATTGGGTATCGGGTATTGCCGACACCATCTTGATGCATAACAAAGTAAGCCTGTCCGATATGCTCGAACTTGCTGACTTTCAGTGAATACGTAATGGTAGTACCTACCACACTCGCCCCACCTGGACTTTTATTATTGATGGGATTGTAAATATATTTTTCCATTTTTCACCACTTATTTTTAGTCTATGTAAGCAGTAATTTTATCGTAATACGATTGTTCCTTTTTCATTATTTGATTGGTTGCATCTTCCAGATATTCTCTGCATATTCTTTGATACTCCTATCTGCTGCAAAGAATCCCGATTCGGCAATATTTTTTAGGCTCATTCTAGCCCATGCTTCTGGATCACGATAGGTACTATCCATTTCTTCGTATGCTTTCATATAATCGTCAAAGTCTATTAGACACATATATGGATCGGCACGTTTGTCTGTTGTGAGATATCTAGCAATATCTGCAAAGCTCTCTCCGTCAAAACCCTTCTCGAGCATTGCTATTACTCTCTGGAGTCTTGGATTGTTTTTCAGCATATCCATAGGATTGTAGCCTGCCTTCCATACACTATCTACTTCGTCCGAGTTTAGTCCGAAGATAAACATATTGTCTCTACCTACGCACTCGCACATCTCGACATTAGCACCATCGTATGTGCCTAGTGTCAATGCTCCATTCATCATAAATTTCATATTAGATGTACCACTGGCTTCTTTGCCGGCTAGACTTATCTGTTCGCTAACATCACTGGCAGGCATTACATGTTCGGCTAGTGTTACATTATAATTCTCTAGGAATACCACCTTCAATTTGTCCGATATGGCAGGATTTTTATCTATCTCTCTAGCCAATTTGCAGATAAGTTTAATTATCCTTTTTGCCATATAATACTTGCTAGCAGACTTGCCCCCGAAGAAGAATACCTGTGGGGTTACTCTCTTCTCTGGATCTTCTAGAAGTTCGCTATATAGGTGGATTATTTTTAATACATTGAGTAGTTGTCTTTTGTACTCGTGTATACGTTTGATTTGGAAGTCAAATCTAGCATTAGGATTGACATACACGCCTTTGGTCTTTTGTAGATATTCGGCGAAATCTCTCTTATTCTGCTGTTTAATCTGACACAGAGTAGATAGCACAGTTTTATCTTCTAGATACTTATTCAGTTTCTGTAGATTGCCAGGCTCCATATAATACGATGAGCCAATTAGTTTGGTCAGGTATTCAGTCAGCCTAGGATTGGACTGGCACAGCCATCTACGATGTGCTATACCATTCGTTACATTGGTAAATTTGTTTGGATAGAGTTTTGCAAATCCTGCAAAAACATCTTCCTTAATAATTTTAGAATGTAGTGCCGATACACCATTGACTTTATTGCTAGCCACTACCGAAAGATTGGCCATACGTACTTGGTTCTGACAGATAATAGCCATCTTATCTATTTGTGTCAATTCAAAATCTTTTATGTGATTCTCTAGTAGGTCGGCAGTAAATCTACGATTAATCTCTTTCACTATCTGGTATATCCTAGGTAGCGTGGTTTTGAATAGTCCTTCGTCCCACTTTTCTAGTGCTTCTGCCATGACAGTGTGATTGGTATAATTGATACATTTGCCCACCATACTCCATGCTTCTTCCCACGAATATGCATACTCATCCATAAGTATTCTCATGAGTTCTGGGATGCTGAGTGCTGGGTGAGTATCATTAATATGGATAGCCACCATCTGTGGTAGAGTTTTGAGAGACCTATACCTTTTTAGATGAGTTGCCACAATATTCTGCAATGCTGCAGACACTAGGAAGTATTGCTGTCTGAGTCTCAGTGCTTTACCTTCATTGTGGTCGTCAGCAGGATATAATACCTTGCTAATCATCTCCATCTGACTGGCTTCGGCTACTGCCTGTACATAAGCACCCTGGCTGAAACTATCTAGGTCAAAGTGATTGACACTTTTGGCTTCCCAGAGACGCAATACTGCCACACCTTTGGAATTATATCCAGATAGTAGCATATCGTATGGTACAGCCTGTACTTCTTCGTAATTATGGTACTCTGGTATGAGTCTGCCATCTATACTTTTTTCTTCTACACTCCCACCGAATTTTATGGTAACAGTTTTCTCGGGACGTTTCTGTAGCCATACATCTCCCGTACTACGCCAGCTATCTGTGAGCTCTATCTGCTCGCCATCTACTATTTTTTGTTTAAAAAGTCCGTATTCGTACAATATTGAATGCCCCATACTAGCATAGTCTAGGGTGGCTAGGCTATCCATAAAGCAGGCAGCCAGTCTACCCAGACCACCATTACCTAGTCCCGGGTCATTCTCTACTTCGTATACGTCTTCTATATCTATACCTTTCTTTTTGAGCACGGTGGCAAAAACTTCGTCCAGTTGTAGATTGAATAGTGTGGATTTCAGCATTCTACCTAGCAAAAATTCCATGCATAGATAGTGTACCCTTTTACCCTTGCTTTTCACTACTTCGCTGTGAAATTTCTCACGTTTGTCAAAAAGGATATCATGAGCGATGGTCGAAAGAGCCATGTAAACATCTTTTACATTGGCTTCTTTCATATCAATCTCATTATACCATTTCAGGTTTTCTTCTAATAATTGAGTCGCTTTTGCTTCGCTTATTTTATTCACTTCTTGCCTCTTATCTATTCTTCAAACTTTTGTACATCTCTATGTATTTAACTGCAGACTTCGCCCATGTGAAATCTTGAGTCATACATATACGCATCTTTTTCTCCCATTCAGGTTTATTGTGGTAATCATTGATTGCCCTATTTACTTGATATGCTAGGTCATTAGGATTGTAATTGGTGAATGTATATCCATTACCACCACCTGGACAACCGAAGTCTGTAATGGTGTCTTTCAGTCCACCTACTTCCCTGACAATTGGTACCGAACCATATAGACTAGATATCATCTGACTGATACCACATGGCTCTATTTTGCTAGGCATTAGGAATATGTCACTAGCAGCATATGCTTTACGTGCCAATTCATTGCTATATTTATCTGTCATTGCTCTGACTTTGGTAGGATATTTATCTTCTAGATATTTGAAGTAATCAATGAATCTCTGGTCACCAGTACCAACTACTACTAACTGTACATCTTGTTGCAAGATACCTTCCATCATCTTGGATACTAGGTCTAGACCTTTATGACTAACTAGACGAGATACTATCGCTAGCATTGGAGTATCGCCATCTACAGGGAGACCTAATTCATCCTGCCAGATTTTCTTATTCATTACCTTATCCTGCATAGTATCTACAGTATAATTTTTGTAAATTGCAGTATCGGTAGCAGGATTGTAGAAGTCTGTATCTACGCCATTGATGATACCACAGAGCTTGTACTCATTCCTAATGATAATGTGATGTAGTCCCCTAGAACAATATGGTTGTTTTAGGTTATCACAATATGAATTGGATACAGTGGTTAATTTATCACAGAATTGAACGGCAGCCTTGGTTAGATTGATGTCGCCATTGTACTCCATCTCATTACGGAATCTATAGTCGATACCGAATAGGTCTTTTAGGTTTTCCATACCGTATGTACCCTGATACTCTACATTGTGAATGGTATAGACATTCTTTATCTGATAGTATCTATAGTCTGACCAATTACCCGTCTTGATATATGTAGATACCAGTGCTGTCTGCCAGTCATTGCAATGTATAATGTCTGGGAAGAAATCTATAACAGGTAGACACTCTACTACTGCTTTGCTAAAGTATGCAAATCTCTCACCATCATCATAATATCCGTATGCGGTGTCTCTCTTGAAATATCTCTCATTATCTACGAAATAGTAGGTAACGCCATCTTTGTAATATCTGAAAAGTCCACAATATTCTTGACGCCAGCTCAAATGTACTGTGAAATTACCTAGATACTCAAATTGATCTCTATATTTCTCTTTAATTTTGCCATACATAGGGATAATTACACGTACATCTACGCCACCCACTTTTGCCATTGCCTTAGGTAATGAGCCAGCCACATCGGCTAGACCACCGGTCGCAATGAATGGTTGACATTCACTAGCTACATATAATACTTTCAAATCATTTTCCATTTTACTTACCTTTTTCCTTTGTGTTCCGAATAAGGTGTATATCATCTCCATCTCTTCGTCTTCGCTTAGTTCTTTGGCAGGCTCTGGTTTTTTCTCCAATTCTTCCAATATCTGACTACTAGATATCGCATTCGCTATATCTTTATTTAGGTTGATATCTCCCATTTCTTTTGTGCTGGTAGCACCTGCACTTTCGTCCGAATATACACTCATATACTCGTCTTTGAATGCTTCTTCTTTTTCTTTATGTTCGGCACTACCATATAGATATCCATCTTTCTCTGGCTCATGCTCGAGTTCTTCTTTCTTCTTCTGCTCAATATATTGCAGGTCTTCTTCGCCTAGAGCATTGTCTTTGCCTAGTAGGTCGATAGAGTCATATCTTTCTTGCTCTTCTGGAGTGAGTGGAGCGACTTCCACTTTAGGTGCGACTTGCTCCTCGCCCTGTTCTCTAGATTTAATATCGCTAATGATATTTTCTACTAGTTTTCCTGCTTCTTCATCGCTGCCAGCATTCTCTACTGGAGCACCCGTTCCACTCTCATTAGGAGTATATGTCTGCTCTGGCTGTGGTGCTACTGGCTCTGCGAATAGGTCTACCGACTTTTCTTCGACCTTATTACCTTTCAATTCGTTAATTAGATTTTCCTGCAGTCTACTCATCTCGTTGTAGAATTCTTCTTTGGATATAGTATCGCTAGTATCTTCTTTTTCTTCTTCTACAGGAGTGGTGTCTTCTACCTTTTCTTCTTCAGCATTTTTCTCTTCTTCGCCGAAAATATCTATTTTAGGATTGACAGCATTACTATCTAGAATGATGCTATTGTCGGTCTCCTCGTATCTAGGACGATACTCTTCTTCTGGTAGCGAAGAACTAACTATATAGTCATCCACTTCGCCATCGGTATTTGGCTCAATATTTATATCTCCGAAATACTCTGCATCTTGCTCGGCTTTAGCCTGAGCAGCAGCTCTCTCTTCTTCTTCCTGTCTAGCCTTTTCTTCAGCTTCGGCTTGAGCAATTTTCTCACGCTCTTGTTCTTCTTTTTCGTACTGACTGGATAGTGTCTCGGTAAATACCGATCCGTCGGTTACTTCTTCACCTTCTGTAGCATCAGCCACTTCTTCTGCTTCTGCTACTTCGGCTACTTCTTCTGTGTCTTCGGTTTCTGCTGGTGCTTCTGCTTCTACAGGTACGCTATCGGCATTGTCTACCGACTCAACTATGTAGTCGTCTATCTCGCCATCTTCTACCTTTTCTTCCGACTCGATTTCCATTGTGTCGCTAGGCTCTTGCTCATCTTCGGTAGCTTCTACTACATCTTCTTCAGCAGTCTGTGTTTCTTCGTTTTCTTCCGTCTCGGTTGTTTGCTCTGTATCTGTCTCGGCTTCTTCTGCCACATCATTTTCTTCCGTCTCGGTCTCGGTCGATTCTTCGGCATCTGCTACTTCTTCTACAGTTGTCTCATCTTTCATCTTTTCTGCCGAGTCTTCTGTGTCTTCGGTCTCTACTGGTGCTTCTGATTCTACTGATGCTTCTGCATTATTGATAGGTGCATCTCCTAGTATGTCTGCTCTGCTAATCATCTCGCCCGAGAATATGTCTTCGTACTCACTCTGTCTCTGTGAATACTCGTCTACCTTTTCTGGTTTTACTTCGAGTTCTTCTTCAGCTTCTTGCTTGATAAGTTCGTTTATCTTTTCTTGTTTTCTTTTGTAGTACTCGGCTATCTTTCGGTCGAGCTCGGCATTACCTACACTTATCTCGGTCTGGTCACTGTCTTCTCTATTTTCTTCTCTATTTCTCTTATCTAGACTAGCCAGTTTGCTTCTCAATCCAGATAGGTCTTTTTGTTGTGCCTTTTTACCCTTCTCATCGGTTGCATTTTCTTCTGCTTCTCTAGCAGCGTCTTCCATAAAGAATGAGCCATTGAAAAGTTGTTCGTATTCTTGTTGTTCTTTGCTAATCTCTTTATTTATTTTCTGTGCTTCCCTTTTTGCCTGCAAATCTGCTAGAGCAGTCTTTGCTTCTTCATTTCTATCTTCACCTTCTGGCATGTATTCAGATATATCTGTACCACCATCGAATAGTGCCGATTTTAGTGCGCTATATAGTTCGGCATTTTTAGGGTCGCTAGCATCAAATGATTGACTAGCAGTTTGAGCCTTTGTGGCAGATTTTTTGGTTGTTGTTTTTTGTGTCTTTTTTGCAACTGCACTTAGTTTATTTGCAATACTTTTTGCTTCTTTGGTTTTATCATTTTTTGCTGTGGTTTTGGTTGTCTTCTTGGTGGACTTGGTTGTAGTGGCAGATTTCGCTTTTGTGGATTTTTTAGTAGTAGGCTTTTTATTGGTTTTGGAATTCAAAGCCTTGCCAATAGCACTACCATCACCGAATAGCGAAGAAGTGGTAGCCCTTTTCTTCTTTGGGCTCTCTACCACATCATCTTCTATAGGTTCATAAGCATTCCTAGTCCTAGGAGCAGTCCTAGGTATGCTAGTAGTAGCAGAAGAGCGACTGCTCGTTTTGCCACTGCTATCCATCTTTTTAGTACGATTCACTATGTCCATTAAGTCATTAAAAGTCTTATCCATTTTTTAATCCAACCTTATATCTACAGATTTTTTTTCCAAGAATACACCACTGAGTGCAGGTATTTTAATAGTAAGTTTGTTTTTCTTACCCTTGAATCTAGTTTTCTCTGCCTTTAGCCTACCATTCGTCATGCCTGTGCCACCGAATTCTAGGCTATCGGTATTGAAGATTTCTTCGTATTCATCGCCATCTACACCTATGCTGTAGTCGGTACGTGCTACTGGCGAGAAATTCACAGCATATATTATCTCACCACCGTGCGTATCCATACGGCGAAATACTAGTACATTCTGGGTATTATCATCTGGCACCAACCAATCAAATCCTTTCCACGAAAAGTCTTCTTCGTAAAGTGCTGGGTGGTCTAGATAGAAATGATTGAGTGCTTTATTGAATTTCAGCATATTGGCATGTGTCTCGAAATCGAGTAGACAGAAGTCAATGCCTGCCTGATAATCCCACTCTTTGAACTGGGCAAATTCTGTACCCATAAAGGTAAGTTTTTTGCCCGGATGAGCGAACATATAGCTTAGATATGCTCGCATAGATTTGAATTTATCATAGTAGTCTCCAAACATCTTGTTTAGTAGTGAACATTTGCCATATACCACTTCATCATGCGATATAGGTAATATGAAATTTTCACTGAAAGCATAGAACATGGAGAACGTTAATTTATTATGAATTGATTTACGGAAATACGGGTCAGTTTTGATATACTCTAGAGTGTCATTCATCCAGCCTATATTCCATTTGAAATTGAATCCCAAACCACCAATATTGGTAGGCTTGGTTACCATTGGCCATGCTGTCGATTCTTCGGCAATCATTAGCACATTTGGGAAGTCTCTGAATATTGCTTTATTGAGTTTCTGCAGGAATGCTACAGCTTCTAGATTTTTATTGTCGCCATGCTCATTAGGTACCCATTCGCCTGGTTTTTTATCATAATCTAGATACAGCATTGATGCCACTGCATCTACCCTAATACCATCTATGTGATATTCCTTTAGGAATAACATAACCGAACTAATGAGAAAGGTCTGAACTTCTGGTCTGCCATAGTCAAATCTTCTAGTGCCCCAGCTTTTATGTTCTTTCCTATCCCAGCCCTGATTCTCGTATAGACAGGTCCCATCATATTCTATCAGTCCATGCTCATCTTTTGGGAAATGTGCAGGCACCCAGTCCATAATGACTGTAATACCATTCTCGTGACATTTGTCTATGAAATACATGAAATCTTTTGGTTCGCCAAATCTAGATGTAGGAGCGAAATATCCAGTCACTTGGTAGCCCCACGAACCATCAAATGGATATTCGGTAATAGGCATTATCTCTATGTGAGTATATCCCATATCTACCACGTATGGTATCATCTCATCTGCTAGCATTCTGTATGTATAATAACTGCAGTCCGACTGCTTTTTCCACGATGTGAAATTTACTTCGTAGATATTCATAGGACTGGTGTAATTATTTTTACAAGCACGGTGGTCTAAGAATCCTTGGTCGTGCCATTCATATCCAGATATATCGTACAGAATAGATGCTGTCCTTCCCGATGTCTCCTGCATACTACCGTATGGATCACCCTTTAGTCTAGCGTACCCTGTTTTATCGGTAATCTCGTATTTGTATTTGTCATACGTTTTTGCCCCAGGGACGAATGCTTCCCAGATGCCTTCCTTTGAAATACGTTCCATCGGATTTGCTCTATTGTCCCAACTATTGAAATCACCAACTACCATTATCTTTTTTGCATTAGGAGCCCATGTCCTAAATACATATCCAGATACCCCATCACGTGTCTCTGGGTGCGCACCCATATACTCGTAAGCCTGGTAGTATGTACCCTGATGAAACAGATATTCCTTGTCTTTATTTTTTTCCATTTTTCATTTTACCTTTTCTGAATTTAGGACCATGAAATAAAAAATTCCAAAGCCTGTCTGAAACTCTGGAAAAACAAAAACTCATATAATAGTTTATAATGGGGAGACCATATCTATAGTGCCCCTAGAATATATAATTGTAATTTTCCATTTTCCAAGTTTCATTCTGTGCTATTATTATCTTGTGCAATTAGGATAAATATAGCAGCGAAAATTTGTTATAAAACCATAACGATATGGTCATCCATTTTCACACTTATATTTTACCATATTATATATATATATACAAACAAATTCACCTACATTTCGACAAAAATTTTGCAAATATCTATTCACTTTTTTGATATTTGTGCTATAATGATTTTACGGATAATTTTTACAATTACGAGACGACTTTTTACTAAAGAAAAGGAAGATAATTTTTGGGAAATATTGTAGCAATATCTACAGCCATGGGCAATGGTGGAATTTCAATAATTAGAATGAGTGGTGATGATGTATTGAATATCGCATCACGAGTTTTTTCGCACCCAAAAATTGATGTAAAAAATTTCGAGCCTAGAAAGATGTATCTGGGCACATTCCACTACGAAAATGTATACGACAAATGTATGTGTGTTTATTTCAAAGCACCCTATTCATATACCGGCGAAGACGTGATAGAATTTCAATGTCACGGTGGAATTACCATTAGCAATTTAATATATGAATCACTCATCAAGTCTGGGTGCACTCCAGCAACCAAAGGAGAGTTTAGCAAAATAGCATTCCTAAATGGCAAACTCACCCTGGACGAAGCCGAGGGTGTAGTCGACATGATCAATGCCGAGAGTGAGAGTGAAATTAGAGCAGGATACGATCTCACACTAGGCAAATTAAAAAGTGATGTGGAAGATATGCAGAATGGTCTAACCACCACACTAGCAAAAATAGAAGTAGCCCTAGACTACCCCGAAGAAGACCTAGAAAAAGAAACATATATTGACATAAAAAATGCTCTACTTCCAGTCAAAGAAAAGATAGAAAAAATACTATCTACAGCAGACACTGGCAGACTAATAAAAGATGGTGTAAAAATACTTATTTTCGGCAAAACAAATGCAGGTAAATCTAGCCTACTCAATGCCCTACTAGGATACGACCGTGCAATAGTCACAGATATAGAAGGAACTACTAGAGACACACTGGAAGAAACGTACATTTACAAAGGATATAAATTCGTACTAATCGACTCGGCAGGCATCAGAAAATCGGACAATCTAGTGGAAACTATAGGTATAGAAAAAAGCATAGACGGGCTAAAATATGCAGATATTGTGCTATTTGTAGTAGATACATCAATACCATTGGATGATAATGATTATGACATTATGTCTAGACTAAATGTCAAAAACACAGTTCTTATTGCAAATAAGTCCGACCTAAAGCAAGTAGTAGATGTAGACAAACTAGGATTCGATACTATAATAAAAATCTCTAGCAAAACTGGAGAAGGTGTAGATAATCTAAAAGAAAAACTCTACGACATGGCTAAATTTGGTAGTATAAATAATGGCTCTATTATTATCACTAATGCTAGACATAGAGACGCATTGAAAGATGCGCTAGATTTAATAAACAATGCGCTAGATGCTATAGATAATGTAAAGGAATTAGACCTAGTCACCATGGATATAAAAGATGCTTGGCTTCGCCTAGGAGATATCACTGGCAATAGCGATAACGAAAATATTATCAATGAAATATTCAGTAAATTCTGTGTAGGTAAATAAGGTGGAAAATTATGAGAAAATTTTATGATAAAGACACCGACCTACACTGGTATGAAACGGAAAATGATGAAGATAAAAAGGCTCTATCTGGAGCAATAAATACTATCAATAATTGGGACAGCCCGGGCATACGACAGTACGTAGTACAGGATACACCTATAGCAGACTTTATGACCTATTTTATTAATTATGTAGTAGGTCCTGATAAAGGCAAAGTCGGATGTTACTGTTATATTGCTCTAGACGAAGAAAATAAGCCACTGGGCATAGTAGATGTGTCCACACATTACATGACACCCGAAAGAGCAATTATTGAGTATCTAGTTGTCAATCCTAGACTTACGGGTATGGGAATAGGCACACGAATGATTAAGTCTATTACACACAATACCGAATGGTTCGCTCAAAAAGACAAAATAAGTAGTTGGGAAGTGGATATAGACAAAAACAATATGCCTAGCCAAAGGGCTTTTTTGAAAAATAGATTTGTAATACATCCTGCCACCGAAATTCCACCAGAACTTAGGGGAAAATGGTCGTGCAGATTAAATAGATATTCACTGAGTATTAGCGATACATCTAGTGATACCGATACACCAAATAAATAATAAAAAGGACTATATTGTGAGAAATTTTTATGAAGCAGTAGTAGTGGGCTCGGGACATGCCGGTATAGAAGCAGCCCTGGCTCTCGCTAGAAAAGGACATAAAACATTATTACTTACACTCAACCTAGACAGCATAGGTTTTCTTGCCTGCAATCCTAGTATCGGTGGCACAGCCAAAGGTCATCTAGTATGCGAAATAGACGCACTGGGTGGTCAAATGGGAATAAGTGCCGACATGGCAACCATTCAACGCCGAATGCTGAATTCTTCCAAAGGCTATGCAGTACAATCTTTGCGAGTACAGGCAGACAAAAATAAATACCATACGATTATGAAAAAAGTCCTAGAAAACGAGCCAAATTTAGATATCAAGCAGGGCGAAGCAAGTAGGATAATCACAAAAGATAATGTGGTCACAGGAATAAAAACCAAGCAGGGTGCTACATACAAATGTAAAGTGTGTGTAATTTGCACAGGGGTATATCTAAAAAGTAGAATAATAATAGGTAAATACAAAAAGAATGTAGGGCCAAATGGCTTTGCCAATGCAACCGATCTATCACGTAGTCTAAAAGACCTAGGTTTTGAACTCCGAAGATTTAAAACAGGCACACCAGTTAGGGTGGACGGAGCAACCATAGACTATAGCAAAATGGAAGTACAAAAGGGAGAAGATAATATCCAAACATTCTCCACCATGACACAGAAAAAACCACGCAATGTAGCCGATTGTTACCTAACATATACAAACAAAAAAACACACGATATTATCAATCAAAATCTGGACAAAGCACCTATGTATAATGGTAGTATATCGGGTGTGGGACCTAGGTACTGTCCTAGCATTGAAAGCAAAGTAGTGAAATTTGCAGAAAAAGAGAGACACCAATTATTCCTAGAACCCGAAGGGCTAGATACCAACGAAGTCTACATTCAGGGATTTAGTACATCAATGCCAATAGACATCCAGGAAAAAATGGTGCATACTCTACCCGGCCTAGAAAATACATTTATAATGCGTGATGCGTACGCCATAGAATACGATTGTATAGATGCAACAACACTATATCCAACATTAGAGAGCAAAAATATATCGGGACTATATTTTGCTGGTCAAATCAATGGCACATCTGGATACGAAGAAGCAGGAGCACAGGGAATAGTAGCAGGTATCAATGCCGGATTGAAACTAGAAAATAGAGAGCCAATGATACTCAAACGTAGTGAATCATACATTGGTGTATTGATAGATGATTTGGTAACCAAAAGAACGGATGAACCATACCGAATGATGACCAGTCGAGCAGAATACAGATTAACACTCAGACAGGACAATGCTGACATTAGACTAACAGAAATTGGCAGAAAGTATGGACTAGTTGACAATAAACGTTATAAAAAATACAAAAGACATATAGCAGAAATTAATAAATTAGATAAGGTTTTGGACACAATAATACCACCTAAAAAAGCTGAAAAATTATTCGAAGATAGTGATGAAACACTCAATAAAAATACCGGTATTAGTCTGCGTGATATATTACGTAGAGCAAATATATCTGCAGAGAAATTGCAGGCATATTTTAGCGACATTCTAGGCAAATACAGTATTCGTGCTTTAAAAGAATGGGAGATAGAGACCAAATACTCTGGATATCTGAAAAGACAAGACATTCAAATCAAACAAGCAGTAAAACTAGAAGAACGTAGACTGCCAGATAATATTAATTATAATAAAATAAAAGGCATGCGACTAGAGGCTAGACAAAAACTATCCGACATAAAACCAAAAACAATAGCACACGCATCTAGAATAAGTGGTGTAAGCCCAGCCGATATAGCAGTATTGTCTATATATCTAAAGGCTCTAGAGAGCAGAAATAATTAATCAAATATAATTACATTTATATATTTAATAT